>DDTJ01000016.1 GCA_002344525.1 Akkermansiaceae bacterium UBA2367 | reverse complement strand
TATTTATTTACGGATAAGTTCTTAGCAAGGGTCGCGTGACGCAGATGTTCAGCCTGCTGCATCTGCCGCAGGACGCGCAGGACTACCTTGCCTCGCTCAAGTCCCCTGCGCTCATCAAGGCTTTCACCCTGCGGCAGTTGATCGTGATCGCCAAGGCTCCGGCTGCCGTGAGGGCGGAGGCGTTCCAGAGAATGCATGCGGATTGCGAGCGGCACGGTATGGATGGCTGAGTCGATTTGTTTCATGGCAGGCATCGGGGCGGGAGGTCATCGGCCGACTTTCCCGCCCCGCATGTAGCGTTTCATGCGCTTCAGGGCCGAATGGGTCTTGCCGCTGAGATGGTATCGGGAAGCCTTTCCCTGACCGTGGCGGACGATCCATCCGCCTTGTTCGAGGCGCTGCCGCCGCCGGTAGACGGTGGTGTGGGACACTCCCCAGAATTCCACCGCGTCGCGCGGGTGGAGATGCGCATCGAGGAGCGCCGCCAGATGTGTGCCAAGGACTACCTCACCAACACCCAATACGAGGGCCTCTGGAACATCGAGGACGCGACCCGGATTCGAAAGTGGGTTTGACCTTCCCTCACTTTTGAATGAGCCTCAGGCATGTCTGCGTCGGACCATGCATCCCGGGCTTTCCAGGGTTTCAGCCACCTCACGGCTGAAAAATCGCCTTTGTACCGGCGCATTCTCCTTGCCTTTGTCGAAGCGAAATCCTCTTTCACTTTGCACCTCCGTCCGGTTGAGGTCAGAGCCGCTGTCATGGGCGCGGGGACCGGGGATCCCGGCGATCTGGAGGCGGAGCTGGCGCAGTTGTGCGACTGGGGAAATCTGGAAGCGGCGCGGGACCACGCGGACGTCGCCACGGCGGAGGACTTTTACCGCCCGCGCTTTCTCTATCAACTGACCTCCGCAGGGGAGGCGGTCGAGGAAGCGCTCCGCGTGTTCCAGGAAATGCTGATCCAGCCGGGCGAACTCCAGACCACCACGCTGAAGGAGATTCGCGAGCAACTGGCCGAACTCACGCGCCTCGCCCAGGCGGAGCAAGCCGACGAAGGCCGCATCGTCCTGACCTTGCGCAATCTCACCGACCGTTTCGAGCAGCTCACCCACCGCGCCCAGGTCTTCCTGCGGGCGCTCCAGCACACCATCGACCTTCAGGGAACGACCATCGAGACCTTCCTCGACTACAAACAGCATCTCATCGACCATCTGGAGCGCTTCATCAGCGAGCTGGTCATCGCCACGCACGAGATCTCGGCCAATCTGGAGAAGATCGAAAAGGCCGGCTCGGGACCGCTGGTCGAGATCGCCGCCCGGCGGGAGGTGGCGGACGCGCTGGACCACGAAAAAGAGCGGCGCTTGGAGGAAAGCCGGAAGCTCTGGCAGGCCCGCTGGAATGGCTTCCGCGCCTGGTTCGTCGGCACCACCGGAAGACCGTCGCAGGCCGAAATGCTGCGCGCCCGCGCCCGCGCCGCCATTCCCGCTCTGTTGGGCGCCGTCTCCCGCATCAACGACCGACGCCTCACCCGCAGCGACCGCGTGGCGGACTTGCAGACGCTCGCCCGATGGTTCGCGCAAGCACCCACGGAGCGCGACGCGCACCGCCTCTGGCGCTCGGCGTTCTCCCTCTCTCCGGCGCGGCATCTGAAAGTGGACGCGGAGACCCTGGACCGGCGGGAGCAGGAACCCGTCTCCCCGCAGACGAGCTGGCTCGAAGCGCGGCCGATCGAGATCACGCCGCGCATCCGCAAGTATGGCCGGCACGAGAGCAAAGGCCCCGCCCGCCGCGTGATCGACCGCAGCGCCGAAAAGGCGCTCCTTGCCCGGCTCGAAAAGGAAGAGGCGGAACAAATCGCCGCCGCACAAGCCTTCCTCGCGCAGCACCGCCGGATGCGCTTGTCCGAATTGGGAGCCATTCCTCGACCCGAAGCCTTCCGGCTGCTGCTCGATCTCCTCGGCAAAGCCTTGGCGGCCAAGACCTGCGCCGAGGATTCCGTCACCGCACGGTCGAGCGACGGAGCATTGCGCATCGACCTCGAACCGGCGGGCGACGGCGGCCACGTGACGCTGGTCACTCCAGGCGGCCGTTTTTCCGGCGAGGATCACTACATCACCATCCGACGCGATTTCCCCTGATGCCCGAGCCTCCTCCACCGCTCGCCGCTCCGCTCGATGAAAAACTCGGCGAACTCGCGCTCGCCGAACGCCAGCGGGCCACCCGCGCGCTGCTGCAACGACCCCTTCTTTCCGCCACGGGCGCGCACGCGTCGGACTTCGTCCTCGTCCGCAAGCACGCGGAGGCGCTGCGGCAATGGTTCGCGCATCATGTGAATTGGGAACTGCATGTGACCAGCGATCTGGCGCGTCTGCGGAAAACGCCGCCGGATGCCGCGGACGCCACCCGCCCGGCCCTCGATGCGCACACCGGCGCGCCTTTCACGCAGGCCCGATATGTCGTGCTCTGCCTCGCGCTCGCCGCGCTCGAACGAAGCGAGCGCCAGACCACCCTCGGCAAGCTCGCCGGAGAAATCCGCGGCTTTTTCAAAGGCGATCCCGAGCTGGAAAAAGCGGGCTTCGTCTTCGATCTCCAGTTCGCGGAGCAACGGCGCAATCTGGTGCAGGTGATCCGTTTCCTGCTCGATCATGGCGTCATGCGGCGGGTGCAGGGCGACGAGGAGTTGTTCATCAAAAACGAACGCAGCGACGCGCTCTACAACATCCACCGCCCGGCGCTGTCCTCGATGCTCGCCGTCCGCCGCGGGCCGTCCATGATCCAGGCCTTCGATTTCCAGGAGCGGCTCGAAGCCATCGTGGAGGAGCCGCTGCCGGAGACGGACGATGGCCGCAAGCGCCGCCTCCGGGTGCGGCTGATGCGGCGCTTGCTGGACGATCCGGTGCTCTACTACGACGAGTTGGACGAAGCCGAACGCGCCTACCTGGACAGCCAGCGTCCGTTCTTGCTCAGCCGCATCCATGAGGCCACCGGTCTGCCCGCCGAGATCCGCAAGGAGGGAATCGCCCTCCTCGATCCGCGCGGCGACATGACCGATCTCGGCCTGCCGGAGGAAGGCACCGACGGCCACCTGGCGCTCCTCATCGCCGAATTCCTCGCCGACGCCTTGAGGAAGGATCCGTCCGCCGAAGTCGGCACCGCCGCGTTGCGCGAGCAGATTTCCCGTTTGATCGAGGTTCATCGCCGGCACTGGCGCAAAAGCGTGACCGAGCCGGGGGCGGACCGGCTGCTGATGGAATCCACCGTGGAGCGCCTCGCCGCGCTGCGTCTGGCAAAGCGCACCGGAGAGACCGTGAAACCCCTGCCCGCCATCGCTCGATTCGCCTTGTCGCGGTCGCTTTACGAGGACGAGCCACAGTCCGATCTCTTTCCCCCGTCATGAACGACTCCTCGCCGACCACGGACTCTTCCGCGTCCAACCCGTTCCGCTGGCGGCCGGTGCGCGGCGGCCTCATCAATCTGTATCGCTACGACTCGCAGGAGTTCCGCTACGAGGAGGGACGTCTGGTGCTGCGGGGCAACAACGGCACCGGAAAATCCCGCGTGCTCGCCCTGCAGCTGCCCTTCCTGCTCGACGGCGAGATCCTCCCCCAGCGCGTCGAACCGGACGGCGATCCCGCGAAGCGCATGGACTGGAATCTCCTCATGGGCGGGAAATACGACGACCGCACCGGCTACACCTGGATCGAGTTCGGACGCACGGACGAAAGCGGCGAGGAGCATTTCCAAACCCTCGGATGCGGTCTGCGGGCCGTGCAGGGCAGGGGGATCGCGCAGCAATGGCTCTTCATCACCCGCCAGCGCATCGGCCACGATCTCTTCCTCCTCAACGAACATTCGCAGCCCCTCGGCAAGTCCCGGCTCGAAGAGCTCGTCGGTGCGCACGGACAGGTTTTCGGCAGTGGCCGGGTCGAGGAAGACCGGCGCGAATACCGCAAGGCCGTGGATGCCCTCTTCTTCCGGCTCGGGCCGCGCTATGAGTCGCTGCTCAGCCTGCTCATCCAGTTGCGCCAGCCGCAGCTCACCCGCAAGCTCGACGAGGGGACGCTGTCCGACGCGCTCAACCAATCGCTGCCACCGCTTCCCGAAGCGGTCCTCGGCGACGTCGCGGACGCCTTCCGCACCCTCGAAAACGACCGGCACGAACTCGAAGATCTCATCGCCGCCCGCGATGGCGCGGAGGTCTTCCTGGTCGAATACCAGCGCTACATCCGCATCGCCGCCCGCCGTCGCGCGGAAGACGTCCGCAAGGCGAACTCCGCCTACGAAAACACCATGCGCCAACTGCGCGATCATGAGGCGAAGCGGCAGGACGAAATCGAAGCCCTCGCCGAGCTCGAGCGCCACCTCGAATCGCTCCACCGCGAACGAACCGCCGCGGACACCCACGTCCAGACGCTCCAGGACAGCCCGGCCATGAAAAGCGCCCGTGAGCTGGCGACCGCGCGTGAGTCGGCCGGCAAGGCGGAGAAGCGTGCGGAGGACGCGGCACACGCGCTTCACGACAGCGAAACGGCGGTGGCGCGGGAAAGGGAGCATCACGCCGCCGTAGAAGCCGATGACCGCCACGCCCTCGCCGCCATCGCCGGGCATCGCGCCACCAGCGAAACCCACGCCGGCGCCTGCGACCTCCTTGACCATCACCGCGACCATTTCCGCCGCGACGACGCCTCCATCGGCGCTGGGGAAGCGGCCATGAAACACCTGATCGCCACCCGCCTCGACGCCGTCCGTCACATCGAGGAACGCAATCGCAAGATCGAGGAAGAGCGGCAGAATGTCGTCCTCGCCCGATCCGCCCACGACCACGCCCATACCGACTTCGAAGAATCCCTGGATCAGGAAAAGAAAGCCATCGCCGCGCGGGAGGAAGCGGTGGCCGCCTTGTTCCAGTCCTATCGCGAATGGTCCGCCGACCTCGTCGAACTGGCCGCGCCCGCGCTCGACGACATCGAGGAAGACTTCCTCCTCTGGTGCGAAACCGCCGATGGCGATAGCCCCCTGGCCGCAGCCGTCAAACGCGCAGAACAAACCGCCAATCTGCACTTGGCCAAACTTCACGGCGACATCGCACGCCACCTCGACGACACGAGAGCCATTCTCTCCGACCGCGAGAAAGAAGCCCTGCGCCTCCGCGATGGCGGCGAGCAAGCGCCTCCCGTGCCCCACACCCGCGACGCCGATGCCCGCGCCGACCGCCCCGGTGCGCCGCTGTGGACGGTGTGCGACTTCCGCCCGGACGTGTCCGACCCTGAAAAAACCGCGCTCGAAGCCGCCTTGGAAGCCGCCGGCCTGCTCGATGCCTGGATCACGCCCGACGGGGAGATTCAGCACCCGCTCCACCACGACACTCTCCTGCTGCCCCGCACCAGCCCGCCCGCTTCCGACGGACGCTCGCTGGAAACCCTGCTCCAGCCCGACCCGCGCCGCGCGGCCCCGGTGAGCGACGCTGTCATCTCCACCGTCCTGCGTCACATCGGTTGCGCCGAAGGGGAAGGCATCGCTTGGGTAGACCGCGCGGGCCGCTGGCAACTCGGCCCCTTGCACGGCTCGTGGAGCAAGCCCGCCGCCCAATACATCGGGCACGCCTCCCGCGAAGCCGAGCGCCAGCGTCGGCTTCGGCAGATCGAAGCCGAGATCGGGGAAATCCAAACCCACCTCGCCGCGTTGCTCGACGACCTCTCCACTGCCGAAGCCCGCCAACGGGCCGCCCGCGGGGAAGCCGCCGCCGCCCCCACCGACGGCAACGTGCGCGGACGCCTCGCCGACATCGCCGCCGCGCACCGGACCGTGGATGCCAAACGAACCCGCCTCACGGAAACCGAAGCCCATTTGCAGGCGGCCCGGAAGCTCCATCACGACGCCGTGGCCCTCCGCGACGAGGAGGCCGCCGACCTTGCCATCGCGACCTGGGTCGAGCGCCTTTCCGAATTGCGCGACCGGCTCGCCGCCTACCGCGAATCCTTGACCGCCCTGAAGTCCGCCGCCGAAGCCCGCGACGCCACGCTCCGGCAACTCGAGCGCGCGGCGGAAACCCTCGACCACGCCCTCCGACGGCACGCCGCGAACGACCTCCGGCATCGCGAAGCGGCGGAGGAAGCCGTCGCCGCGCGCACCCACGCGCAAACCCTCGAAGCCACCGTCGGCGCTTCCGTCGAAGACATCCTCATTCAACTCGAAGCCGCCAAACTCGCCGCCAAAGAGATTGGTCTGACCCTCGACGAACGCAGCCAACAACGCATCGAAACCCAAACCGCCATCGCCGTCCTCAATTCGAAAATCGACGACACCAACTCGACCCTCGACGAACGGTCCCAAAGCCGCAACACGGCCGTCTCGATGTTGACCGGCTTCGCCGACACCGGCCAGCTCCGCGTCGCCCATCCCGAACTCGCCACTGTCGCCGCCGGCGCCTGGTCCGCCACCCGAGGCGTGGAGATCGCCCGCCAGATCGAAGCGCTGCTTTCCGAAGTCGAGCATGACGATGCCGCGTGGAAACGCAACCAATCCGAGATCCACCAGCATTTCGAAACCCTCCAGACCAGCCTCCGCTCCCACGGCTACCTGCCCGAGGGCACGCTCCAGAACGACATCTACGTCGTCTCCATTCCCTTCCAAAACAAAAGCTGCACCATCGACGAGCTGCACGACGCCCTCATCGAGATCATCCGCGACCGCCAGGAGCTGCTCAACGCCCGCGAGCGCGAAGTGCTGGAAAACTACCTCATCGACGAAGTCGCCGAATCCCTCCACGACCTCCTCCACAACGCCCTGCGCTGGAAGGAGGAAGCCAACCGGGAACTCGAATCCCGTCCCATGGACACCGGCATGACCCTGCGCTTCTACTGGGAGCCCGCTCCCGACAGCCCGCCCGCGCTCGTCGAAGCCCGCAAGCTCCTGCTCGGCGCCCGCAGCACCTGGTCCCCCGCCGAAAGGAAAGCCGTAGGCGAATTCCTCCAGCAGCAGATCCAGACCGTCCGCGCCGCCAACGACACCGGCACCTGGCAGGATCACCTCACCCTCGCCTTCGACTACCGCAAGTGGCACCAGTTCGGCGTCGAGCGACGCCAGGACGGCGTCTGGAAACGCCTCACCAAACGCACCCACGGCACTGGCTCCGGCGGCGAAAAGGCCGTCGCCCTCACCGTGCCCCAGCTCGCCGCCGCCGCCGCCCACTACCGCAGCGCCCATGCGCTCGCCCCTCGCCTCATCCTGCTCGACGAAGCCTTCGTCGGCGTCGATGCCGACATGCGGGAAAAATGCTTCGGCATGATCGCCGCCTTCGACCTGGACGTGGCCATCACCAGCGAAAACGAATGGGCCTGCTATCCCACCGTGCCCTCCATCGCCATCTACCAACTCTCCGCCCGCCCCGGCATCGACGCCGTCCATGCCTCTCGCTGGGTCTGGAACGGCCGCGCCCGCACCCGCGACGACACCCCGCCGCCGCCCGCCATTCCTCCTGCTCCCGAACCATGAGCGCCTCCCCGCACCGCCTTCGCGAAACGCTCGGACGGCCCGAGTTGAGCCGCTTCCTCCAGCGTCTGCGCCGCCGCCTCGAAGAGGGGCAAGCCCTCACCGGCACCCTCACCCTCACCCGCTGTGGACCTGAAGAACGCGACGCCCTCCACCGCCTCTTGAGACGTCCTCCCTCCGGCGGCGGCTCCCTCGCCATCCCTCTCGAAACCCTCGAGCATCACTTGCGCCAAGCCGGCCTCTGCGCCTCGCTCGCCCAAGCCGTCGAGTACTTGACCGGCCCTGTGACCGACCGATCCGCCGCCCGGCGCGAACAAGCTCGGGCATGGGAGACCCTCTTCAACGAAGCCCGCGACACTCTTGCCTCGCGCCCTCCCCTGCTCGCTTGGCTGGATCAGGTCGAAGCGCTCGGATTGCTCCGTCGCCACAGCCAAGACCGCGCCGCCGGACTCCTCGACCAGGCCTTGAAAATCCTGTCCGCCTTGCCCGCGCCGGGCCTTCCCCTCGCCGAACTCGCCGCCTCCGTGTTGGGCGACGCCCACGCCCTCGATCCCGGCAGACCTTTGTCGCCGCTCCTCCTGCGCGCCGTCTCCCGGCTCGGCGGCGTCGAGCGCTGGGACGACAGCGAAAGCCGCCGCGACGCTTGGGCTTCCGTCGGCGTGCTGCTGGATGAACTCAGCGCCCCCGTCGCCGTCCTCAACCTGCGCGCCAGCGGCGGCGACTCGACCAGCCGCGCCCTGAACCTCCACGCCGACACCGCCGAACCGTATTTCCTCACCATCCGCCAACTCGTCCGCACCCCGCCCGCCTTCGATCCCGCGCACACCGGAGCTATCGTCCACATCTTCGAAAACAAGAACATCCTCGCCGCCGCCGCCAACCGCCTCGGCCCCGCCAGCCCCCCGCTCGTCGCCACCGACGGCCAGCCCAAAACCGCCCTGCATCTGTTGCTCCAGCGCCTGACCGCCGCTGGCATCCGCCTCCGCTATCACGGCGATTTCGACTGGCCCGGCCTCCGCATCGCCAACGCGATGATCACCCGCCACGGCACGGAAATCTGGAGAATGACCACCTCCGACTACCTCGCCGCCGTCTCCGGCCACCTCTCCCTCGACGGCCCACCCGTCGAAGCCGCCTGGGATCCCTCGCTCCGCTCCGTCATGCAGGAAAAAGGCATCGCCCTGCACGAAGAACAAGTGCTGGACGCCATTTTGGCGGCATTGTCCTGACGCAGGGCCGGCGGGATCAGGCCCCAACGATTCGCCTGCTGCCACTTCGTGCGCCTTCCAGTTGGGTGGCGACCTCGGCTGAACAGCATGAATCGCCTTTAAAAAATGTCAGCTTCATGCTACACTATTCCTTATTGAGTAGCACAAAGATTACAAATCTCATGCCAACACCACATCATCCCACCGTCGCCGTGCGCAAGAGTCTGGCCAAGCTCGGAGCGGACATTCGCGACGCCCGCCGCCGCCGCCGCCTGCCCATGGCGGTGGTGGCGGACCGCGCCTTCACCTCACGCTCCACGTTGCAGCGGATCGAAGAAGGGGATCCCTCGGTGGGCATGGGCATTTATGCGGCCGTGCTTCATGCGCTGGGATTGCTCGAGGGGCTTGGCCAACTGGCGGACCTGTCGGTCGATGAGGTCGGGCGGGCGCTGGCCGACGACTCGCTGCCGCAGCGAGTCCGTCTGAAATCTCCAAAAGACTAAGAAATCATCATGGCGGATTTCGAGGTGCATTTGTCGCTGTCGGGCCGGACCCGGAGGATAGGCCTTGCGCGCAGCAATGTGGTTCGGGGCCGGGAGACCGTTCTCTTCGAATACGCAAGCGAATGGCTGGATAGCCGGGATCGTTTCCCGCTCGCCCCGGATCTGCCGCTGACCCGAGGTGCTTTTCCGCCACCTCTGGGGCAGGCGATTCATGGCTCGCTGGGGGATTCCGCTCCGGACACTTGGGGCAGACGCCTCATGCAGCGTGCGGAACGCTGGAACGCGGAGCGCGAAGGCAGGGCCGTCCGCACGCTGATGGAAAGCGACTATCTGCTCGGTGTGGCGGACGAGACGCGCCTCGGCGCGCTACGCTTCCGCCGTGCCAGGGAAGACGACTTCTTGGCACGTCCTCGCACAGGAGTGCCCGCACTGGTGGAACTCGGCCGCTTGCTGCAAAGCTCGGAACGCATCCTTCGGGACGAAGAAACCGACGAGGATCTTCAGATGATTATCGCGCCCGGCTCCTCGCTGGGCGGCGCACGCCCAAAGGCCTCGGTGATCGACCAGCATGGCCGCCTGTCGATTGCCAAATTTCCCAAGGAGAGCGACGAATACAGCATCGAGACTTGGGAGGAAGTCGCCCTGCGTCTGGCGGAGCGGGCGGGCATCGCGCCCCCCTGCCACGAACTGGTCCTGGTGGCGGGGAAAGCGGTGCTGCTGTCGCGGCGCTTCGACCGCGAGGGAGACCGCCGCATTCCCTTCCTCTCCGCGATGGCCATGTTGGGCGCCCGCGACGGCGAGGGCGGCAGCTATCCGGAAATGGTGGACGCGCTCGCCAGTCATGGCGCACGGGCGAAGCAGGACTCCCACGAGTTGTATCGCCGGGTGGCGTTCAACGTCCTCGTAAGCAACGTGGACGACCATTTGCGCAACCACGGTTTCCTATGGTCTGGCCGGGCTGGATGGACGCTCTCGCCCGCCTACGACCTGAACCCGGTGCCGACCGACTTGAAGGCGAGAGTGTTGACAACCAACATCGACCCTGTGGAAAGCACCTGCTCCGTTGAATTGCTGGAGGAAGCTGCTGGATACTACGCACTCCCACTCGCCGGAGCCCGGACGATTCTCAAGGAGGTCGCCCATGCTACCCGAACCTGGCGGACCGTCGCACAGGAGGTCGGCGCTCCGTCAGCAGAAATCCATCGCATGTCGAGTGCCTTCGAGCACGATGACCTTCACAAGGCCCTCGCCCTGTCATGAACGACATGCGAAACCACCCGCGTGGCTTGGCATCGTTCAAGCCACATGATTACAATTCCGGAGTAGAATGCAGTCAACTTGCAATCACTCAACGCAAGAAGTTCGCATTTGCCCCTCATAGAGGCTGAGTAAATGCTCCCATTCGGGAGGCTCGATACGGAGCGGGTGAGTCTGGTTTGCGAACCAGTTTCGGGATTCCCCTCATTGTGGGGATGCCTTTGCCTCAGCATCGGCTCGCCCCGTTCGTCGCGGAGCCGTTCCATTTTACATGGCGGTCAACTGGCTTAGAGGGCGACTGCCAGACCAACGGAGAAAGCCGTGCGTCCTCCATACGCCATCCGATTTGCAAGGTGCTCGAATGGCAAGAATGCTTGAACAGCGACAAGGGGCTCACGAAGGTGCAAATCGGTCAAGCCGAGGGGCTTAGTAAGGCTCGCATCACGCAAATGTTCAGCTTGCTCAGGCTGCCGGAGGAGGCACAGCAATACCTGGCTTCCCTCACTTCACCCGCCTTGATTAGGTCCTTCGCCATCCGGCGGCTGATGTCCGTTGCCAAGCTGCCTCCGGCCCGGCAGCTCGAAGCCTTCGAGGGGATGAAGGCCGGCGCGGAAAGACGCGCCGGGTGAAACCGGCACGATCTTGTTGCTCGAATGTGCTTGCGGGCTGGCATCACATGCTGGCCCGCGAGTCGTCGCGGCCCTGTTTGGCTTGTTCATCTTGTTCCAAAAGGGCGCGAGCTTGCTTGGTGAACGTGTAGCGGGTTGCCGTGGTGGCCCCATGCCTCTCGATCCAACCTCCCTGTTCTAGGCTCAACAACCGGCGGTAAGCCGTCGTTCGGCACACGCCCCAAAATTCCGTCGCATCGCGGGGGGCGATCTCTCCCAGCCCCGCATATCGCCGGAGGATGGCCAAGTCCTCATCTGACAGCGAAGCAGCCTCCAGCGTATTTGTTTCATGCATGGAATCCTCACCAGCCTGAGAGGAAATGTCGCCAGTCTCCCCGGCAAGAGCCTGTTTTCGCGCAAGCGAAATCACGACGGCTTTGTAGAACAGCGCACCGATCCGCCTGAGCCGTTCCTCCCGGCTCAGGGCTTCATATTCGTGTGGAGCCATGCGGGCCATTCCGGGAGTTTCCCACGGAACACGCGCATTCCCGTTCCCTTTCGGGTGCAATCAGCTGCATGTCACGCTTCAGTCTGCGGGGAAGGTCCCGCTTCCCAAACGTCGAGATATTGGTAAATCTGTTTCGCTTGAACCTTCGCCATGGGCGGAGGAAATGCTTCCCCAAGCAATGAGGAGAGCTTCCCAATTCCATTTTCTTTGGGAAGTTTGTAGCTTCGAGGAAAGCCCTGGAGGAGCATAATTTCGTATATCGTTAGCCCACGATTCTCGGCAGGATGAATAAACCTTCCTTTAGAAGGATTGTGGCTGGAACGCGTGATCGTCGGAGCAACATTGTCCCACGCTATCCTTCCATAAACATCACGGAATCCACCTGGGTATCGTTTATGACAATCCAGAATCAGGCTATCTGGCAAATCATCACGATTCTTCTCGATAGCCTCAATCCGCTCTTGGACTTTCTCTGTGAACCGCTGTCTGATTCGGTGCAAAGGGCGCTTGTGAGTAGCGTCGGGATCAGGAAGGTCCCCAATCGCATCCCTCACTGTTATGAGTTTTTCGGAACGATTGGGTAATGGAATCTGACCGTGGCGAGATCCCATGACGATCATTCTCTTTCTTCTTTGAGGGACGCCGAAATAACGCGCATCAAGTACTCCTTCTGTGAAGGAGTAATCGTTACTCAATTCCGATTTAAATAAACGGATTCGCTCATCCTGTAGCAGGCGCGGAACATTCTCTAACAAAATGGCTTTGGGACGAATTTCTCGAATAAGTCTCGCCACCTCAAAAACCAACTCATTACGTGGATCATCGGCAATGTTTCCATTTCGAGTTCGAATTGAGGAGAAACCTTGGCACGGAGGGCATGCTGCCAAAAGGTCCAGTTCGTCCACACCAAGGCCGGTCTTAGCGAGAATCTCCTCGCCTTTCAGTTTTCGCACATCCTCGTAAACTATTACATCAGGATGATTGAGCTTATAGGCCTCCCGTGCTTCAGGTCGAATCTCACACCCGAGCAACACGTTGAAGCCCGCATTCTTAAGACCTTCGGTGAGCCCTCCGCATCCGGAAAAAAGATCAATTGCTGTTCTCATATATTACTCCTTGACACGCTCCTTCCGGGCAAAGCTTGGCAGATTCACGGCCGGACGAGTCGTGGCACCCCAAAAACGGGAAACAATTCTACTTGCCGTAGCAAACCTGAGTTGTCCCACACGCTGGAACTCTGTCAGGCGCCGCGGTCCCGAATCTGATTGAACATCCGCAGTTAAAAGATTCTCAGCTCCGGCATCAAACCGAAATTGCCCTCCTTGGAATGTCAGCATGGTTTCTCCCTGCTTTGCTTCGTTTGAAGCAGAGCCCTTAATCAGGATAAGCTTATTCTTGCGAAGACAATCACACGATTGAGATATGCATATATAAATAGAGCTGTCTTCATTTTGCGACTCTTTGGTTTCGCCGGGGGTTTTCTTATAGACTGCGCCGAAAACCGGAGAAGCATCCTCAAACTGACCGCTGAAATTCTCACAAAATTGAGTGAATGAGGCGTGAGATTGAAGGAACAGCTTTCGGTTTTCTTGAGCCACCTGACCTTGAATTTTTTCAATATCCTTGGGCTCAATTTTTGATATCTCCTTGGCGAGATGTATAAATTTATCCTCCCGCGATTGAGGATTCGCATCTAAATCATATGGCCTGTTTTCCCAATCGCTTATATTTGCGTTTTGAGGATCAAGAACCTTGAGATGATATGACTTAGAGACGTAGACCAGATCATCCAACAGAAACTCAGGTATAAATTCCTTGGCTTCGGTTGTTTGGCTCAGCAGTTCTCCCAAAACAGCCACATCGGTCCCTCTTGGGACTGCTTGCAACCAAGCAGGTATTCTGGCTCGAATCTTGGAAGCAATTTCAAGTGTGACCCAATGAAGATAGTCAGAATAAGAAGAGGAAATCAATTGATGGATTGAATCCACAATTTCCTTGGCGGAAATGCTGCGATCTTCATGTCTTTCGTTTGGAACATTCTTCGATAATACGGTAAGGTGCGTTCCATTTGTGTTTGCCCAATAGCCAGCTTTATCCTTGGAAAATAATAATTTGGACTCCGCATCCTCTTTTTTCTCAGAGGCAGAACGGATTAACCCTGCCTCCTTCATTTCATCAGCAAATTTGTCCGCGTATTTTGACAAAACTACTACGAATCGGCTAGCAGGATCATTTGCAAGTTCTTTAGAGCCTATTCTGAACTTTTTC
>DDTJ01000007.1 GCA_002344525.1 Akkermansiaceae bacterium UBA2367 | reverse complement strand
CTCCTCCGCCGGACCGCGACCTGCACTCCATCCCGCCGTCCCCTCCCCCGTCCCATGAAAGCCAGCCCAGCCGACTACGGCATCCTCTACATCGACGACGAGATCAAGTCGTTGAAATACTTCGAGGCGATCTTCGGCACCCTCGCCCCCATCTATATCGCCAGCAGCCCGACGGAGGGCCACGCCATCTTTCGCGAGCACCACGAACGCATCGGCGTCGTGGTGAGCGATAAACATATGCCGGGCGAATCGGGCCTTTCCCTCCTCGCCCGCCTCCGCGAGGTCGATCCGAAACCCCTGCGCTTCCTCGTCACGGCCTTCTCCGACCTCGACACTGCCGTGGACGCCCTCAACGACGGACTCCTCTACTCCTACCTCACGAAACCCTGGGATCCCAGCGACTTCGAGCACCGGCTCTCAAAGGCCCTCGGGCATTTCCGCCTCGAACGCGAGCGCGAAAAGCTCCTTCGCGAAAAATCCGGGGCTTTCGAGCAACTCCTCATGGCCGACAAGGCGGCAAGCATCGGCATCCTCTCCGCCGGCTTGAACCACCACCTCCGCAACGCCCTCACGGTGATGCGCACCTTCCATGACCTGCTTCCCTACCAGCTCGCGGAGGAGATTGAGGGGGAACTCAAAGATGCCGCCTTCTGGGGAGAATTCCATACCGAGGTCGGTGGCCAGATCGACCGGATGACCTCCATCCTGAGCAATCTCTCCGAAGGCACGAGGATGGGCGACCTCCACCTCAGCGAAGGCATCGACCTCGCGGCGACCCTGCGTGAGGCCGGCAGACTGGTCCTCGAAGGGCGGCCCGACATCCGCTTCCGCGTCATCTCCCCGCCCGACCTGCCGCCCCTGACAGGCGACGCGCCGAGGCTCGCCCAAATGGTTCGCTTCCTGTTCGAGGAATCGCGCTCCACCCTGAAGTGCGGCGGCGAGATCGAGGTGAGCCTCTCCCCCGCCGACGGCGGAAAAGCGATCGAAACCGTCTTCATCGACAGCGGTCTCCCCCTGCCCGAGGAGGATCTCGCGCGGCTCTTCGACCCCTTCTACGTCCGACCGGACAAACCCGAGGAACTCGGCACGAACCTGATGGCCTGCTACCTCACCGTCTTCCACCATGGCGGCGCGATTCGCGCGGAGCGAACCGCCGACGGGCGCAACGCCATCGTCTTCACCCTGCCCCTAGTCCCGCCCCGCGACGAGGTGGAGGAAGACGACACCGCAGCCGCCCCTCGCACACTCTGGCGTCTCGCCGATTTCAGCCGCCGAGACGCCCGACCGGCCACGGCAGCGCTTTCCTCGTGAGGAGGGGAATCCGAAATCCGAAGCTCGAAATCCGAACCTGAACCGGCGGCCTCCGGCGACCGCTGATCTTTCCAAGTTTGGGAAGATCAGCGCGGATCTGCGCCAATCAGCAGTCGGATTTCGGGTTTCGAGCTTCGGATTTCCCCCTATCATTCCTCCGCCCCGGGAACCGACTCGCGGATCTGCACCTGCGTCTCGGGCCATTCGAATTTTTTGGCGAAGCCGGTCAGGTAGTTCCATTTCTCCGCATCGGCGGTGTAGAGGCGCAACTGGCTACGCTCGCCCGCGACTGCCGCGATCTGGGGTAGGTCGGTGAAACGGAGGACGTTCAAGAGCTCCGGCCCCTCCATGTGGCTCGCGGGCGGCTCGTGGAGGTCAAGGCGGTGGATGTCCGGCTCGAAGAGCGAGGCGTATAGCGCGTTCCCCGCCATCACGCCGGAGGCTTGGAACCAGAGCTTCGGCTTCGCCGCGTCCTCGACCGTGCGCAACGCCTGGACGCCGCGCCGGATGTCCCAGATCCGCATCGAGTCGAGGGTCTGGCCGAGCAGGGCGAAACGGCGGCGGATGTGGGTGCGCTCCTTCTCGTCCGGGGTCCAGGCGGTGGGGCCGATCCCGCGAGGCGGCAGGTAGGCCATGCCCCATTTCCGCTGGGTATGCATCCGTTTCTCGGCCTCGTAGGCCTCCGCATCCGGTTCGGGCAGGGTCGCGCCGGGAAAGGCCGCAGGGAAGACCTTGCCGTAGAGCGAGAGGAGCGATTCCCAGCCCTCCTCATCGAGGGCGTTGAGGACGATCAGATCGAGGTCGGCCGGGGCGACGCCGGCGGGATGGGCGAAGTAGAGGGGCAAGCGCACGCCGTTCTGGCTGTCGAAGCTCCATTTCGAAAAGGCGATACCATCCTTCTCCTCGCGGAAGTCCCCGGCGAGCTTCATATCCTCGCTCGTCGTCGGCCAAGCCCGAAAGACGCGCGATTGGAGCCGGGAGAGGATTAGCGACTTCTCCGCCTCCCAGTCCTCCTTGGTCTCGGGCAGGGCGGGGTTCTCGGGAGCACGACGGGTGAAGTAATCGTCGATGAAGGTGTTGCGCTCGTTGCCAGGAATTTCGGCGAGCACCTTCAATTCGGCGGGTTCGAAGATCTTCGGCGCAGTGGTGTCGGCGAGTTCGTCGCGGATGTCGCCGCCCTTCAAATGCCGCTCGAACCAGTGGAAGGCCGGCACGCGGAGCGGCTGGGTGTCGAGGTGGCCCCCCTCGTAGAAGGCGACGCCGATCTTGTCGAGGGCACCCATCGCCTCGTAGACCTTGCGAGTCTTCTGGTAGACGTCGACGACCCCGTCGAGGGGAAAGATGGGGTCCTTGTCCGTGTTCAAGATCATCAGGGGACGGGGTGCGATCAATGCCGTGGCGAGCGGGAAATCCCATCGATAGGTGTTGACCATGAACATGCAGTCGCAATGCCCCTCGACGCAGCCATCGACGACGTGGTTGTGCATCGAGGTGATCCCCGCGACCGGGGCGGCGGCTTGGATGCGCTCGTCGAGGGCGGCGACCCACAGCGTGTAGGCCCCGCCGCCGGAGCGGCCCGTGACGCCGAATTTCGTCTTGTCCACCTCGGGCCGGGTCTCAAGGTAGTCGAGGGCGCGGATGCCATTCCAAGCCTCGACTCCGGCGGGGGTGTAGCCGCGCGAGTTCCACCACCAGCGGTCGAGGTTGTGGGTGCCGTGGTGCTTGCCCTCGATCTCGCCGAGCTGGAGGGTGTCGAGGATGAGGCAGGTGTAGCCGTTCTTCGCGAACCAAGTGCCGTGGTGCTGGTAGGTGGCCTTGGTCCCGTAGCTGACCCCGTCGATCTTCGAGCCGCCGTGCCCGCAGACGTAGAGGATCGTGGGCAGCGGTCCATCCTGCTTCGCGGGCCGGTGGAAGTTCGCGGTGACGTAGAGGCCGGGGCGGGACTGGAAGACGATCTTTTCCACGATCACCCCGTCGCGCTCGACCATGCCGGTGACCTCCGCCTTCAGGTCGGACCGGGCCGGGAGCGGCTGAAGACCGAGCATCTCGAAGAGCTGGCGGCGCAGGTCGGCTTGGGCACGGGGCCAATCGGTCGTGTTCTCGATGAAACCGACGCTCCGCGAGGCGATGCGACGGGTTTCGCGGGCGAAGTACTCGTTGAGGATGCGGTCTCCTTCCATCGGTTCGGTGGGGATGGCGGCGTAGTCGGCGGCGGGCAGGGGCAGGACGCCGCCGAGGAGCAGGGCGGCGAAGGCAGAGCGCGGGTTCATGCCGTGAGGATAGCGGAGAGTGGCGGCTGAACTCAAGCGAAAAGCGAGCGCGAACACGCGACAGGCGATACGGAAGAATTCGATTTGCTCCGTTCTCTTTTTTGGTTACAGCCGCCTGAGAAAGCGATGATCAAGAGTTTCCATGGCGAGGAACTCGACAGGAAAGAGGCGCGGCGATTCGGGGGGCTCAGGGTCGAGAAGGCGCAGGAGCGTCTCCTGGTCTTGGAGCACGCGACGGAGAAAGATCTCATGGCCCTTCATTCGCTCCACTATCACAAGCTCCATGGCTCCGGCAAATATTCCATCGACGCCAATTCCCGGAACTCGAAGTAGCGAATCACTTTCGAATGGTTCAACGACGAAATGAACGACGTGGCCTTGGTCCGCATCGAAGACACCCATTGATCCCATGAAACTCCGTACCAACCCGGCCGCCGGATTGATCCATGACGAACTGGAGGCCCGCAGCATCCCGGCGGCCCGGGCCGCCCGCGACATGGCCATTCCCCGCAGCCGGCTGAGCGACATCTTTGCGGGCCGGAAGGGCGTCTCCGCCGACACGGCGCTGCGCCTCCAACGGTATTTGGGCATTCCCGCCGGTCTGCTGATCCGGCTTCATGCCGAATACGATCTGAGCCGGGCCGAGACGGACAAGGGCGAAGCGATCCGGCGCGAGATTCAGCCTGTGGCGCAAGCGGTGCCCGCCTGAGCGGATTTGCGCTTATGACAAACTCCGCCCTCGACCCCGGCTCCTGTCCTGTGGCAGAGTCCGGGCGATGAAAGCCCTTGTCAAAACCCACGACGCCCCCGGACTCTGGCTCGAGGACGTGCCGGAACCGGAAATCGGCATCAACGATGTCCTCATCAAGGTCGACCGCACCGGCATCTGCGGCACGGACGTCCACATCCACAACTGGGACGCCTGGGCGCGAAAGACGGTGCCGGTCCCGCTCGTGGTGGGGCACGAGTTCGTCGGCGAGATCGTCGCGGTGGGATCGAACGTCTCCGACTTCCGCCCCGGCGAGATCGTCAGCGGCGAGGGGCATGTCGTCTGCGGGCGCTGCCGCAACTGCATGGCGGGTCGCCGCCATCTCTGCAAGGACACGAAGGGCATCGGGGTGAACCGCCCGGGGGCCTTCGCCGAATACATCGCCCTGCCCATGGCGAACGTCTGGCATCACGCCGACGACATCGACCGCGACCTCGCCGCGATCTTCGACCCCTTCGGCAACGCGGTCCACACCGCCCTGACCTTCGACATTCTCGGCGAGGATGTGCTCATCACCGGGGCCGGCCCCATCGGCTGCATGGCGGCGGCGATCTGCCGCTATGCGGGGGCGCGGCACGTCGTGGTCACGGATGTGAATCCGTGGCGGCTGGAGCTGGCGAAGACCCTCGGCGCGACCCGCGTCGTGGATGTGCGGCACGAACGCCTCGCCGAGGTGCAGCGGGAGCTGGGCATGTCCGAAGGCTTCGACGTGGGGCTGGAGATGTCGGGAAATACGTCGGCCTTCCGCGAGATGCTGGAGAATCTCTGCCACGGCGGCAAGGTCGCGATGCTGGGGATTCCCTCGGAGGAGATCGCGATCGACTGGAACACGGTCGTCTTCAACATGCTGACGATCTCGGGGATCTATGGACGGCGGATGTATGAGACCTGGTACAAGATGACGGTGATGCTACAGGGCGGGCTGGATATCCGGCCGGTGATCACACATCGGTTTCATTATACCGAGTTCGAGAAAGGGTTCGAGGTGATGAAAAGCGGCTTGTCGGGGAAAGTGATTTTGGAGTGGGGGTGAATCTCTTACTCCATACTCGTTACTCCATACTCGTTGCTCCTTATTCCAAATCGCTTTCAAAAT
>DDTJ01000021.1 GCA_002344525.1 Akkermansiaceae bacterium UBA2367 | reverse complement strand
GGCGACGAGATGAACTACGCCAAGCGCTTCGAGCAGGAGGCGCAGGCCATGGCCCAGCTCGACCACCCCGCCATCATCTCCGTCTACGACTTCGGCGAGACTCCGGCGGGCCAGCTCTATTTCGTCATGGAGTTCATCGACGGGATGGACATCCGCCAATACCTCCAGCAGCAGGGCGGCCGCCTCTCGCAGAACGACTCCATCGCCATCATCGCGCACGTCCTCGACGCCTTGGCCTACGCCCACAGCCACGGGATCGTCCATCGCGACATCAAGCCCGCGAACATTTTGCTCAACCGCGACGGCCGGGTGAAGATCGCCGATTTCGGCTTGGCGAAGCGCTTCGACGGCACCGACGAGTCGGCCCGCGGGCTGACGATGACCAACATGGTGCTGGGCACGCCCGACTTCCTCGCCCCCGAGGCCTTGGAGACAGACAGGGTCGTGGACCACCGCGCCGACCTGTATGCGGTGGGGGTGATGCTCTACCAGTTGCTGACGGGGAAGTTGCCGAGGGGGGCCTTCGATTTGCCGAGCGAGATGTTCCCGGATCTGGACCCGCGCTTGGACGACATCTTTGTGAAGGCCTTCTCCCCCGACCCCGACCTTCGCTATCCCGACGCCTCGGCGGTGCGGGCGGATCTGGACGAGGTGCTCAGCCAGCCGAGGTCGCGCTTGGAGATGGAGGCGGCGGCGTCCGCCGCGTCCACACCGCCGCCCTCGCGGGTGAAGCCGCAGCCCGCGCCGCCGTCGAAAGGGCCGCTGTATGCCGGGATCGGCGTGGCGGCGGCCTTGGCGGTGTCGGCGGTGGTGTATTTCGCGAACCGTCCCGCCGGGCCGGAGGGTGAAAGTGGCACGGGCATCCTGCCTGTGGCTTCGGCGGAGAAGACGGACGATAAAGAGCCAACACCCGTCGCGGAGAAACCCGCTGATCCTCCCGCCGAGAGCGTCGCCAAGACGCCGATGCCACCGGAGCGGACGGACGACAAAGGGCAAACGCCCGTCGCGGAGACGCCCGCCGATCCCCCCGCCGAAAGCATCGTCAAGACGTCGACGCCACCAGAAAAGCCGACGCCCGCCGTGGCCGTCGCCGCCCCGCCACCGGAGCCAGCCCCCGCCCCGGAGCCAAGCGGCGGGACACCTCCTCCACCTTCTGCACCCTCGCCGCCGCCGCTCCAGCCCGATCTCGCGAAGCGCCTCGACGCCTACCTTGCCGCCCGGCGCGGGCAGCTTGACACCCTCGCCGGGCAGTATCTGCGCGGTCTCGAAACCCGCCTCGACCAAGCCGCCAACGCGAGGAACCTGCCCTTGGCCACCGCCTTCCGCGACGAGAGGGCCCGCGTCGAGGCTCTGCGCACCGCGATGGCCGCAGCGCCCGGGGACCTCGCGGCGGAGGTGGCGCGATTCCCCGCCCTGCCCGATCTCGCGGAGGACGCCCCCAAGGAGCTGGTCGAGCTGCGCTCGGTCTGGAAGGCCCAGCGGGAGAAGATCCGGACGGATCTCGACGGGAAGCTGACCCAGTCCCTCCAGTCGCTGGAGGGCGACCTGACGCAAGCCCGCCGCTTCGACGAGGCGCAGGCCGTGCTCGCCTACCGCGAAGGGAGCGTGGGCACTCCTGCCCGCAACGAGTCCGGCGTCGCTGCCACACCGCCCGATCCCGGCCCGGAGGCGGACAAGAGTGTCCGCGCTCCCTCCGGTCTGCCGCCCGCCAGCAAGGAGCGGCCCTTCGAGAACAGCCTCAAGATGAAATTCGTCCCCGTGCCCGGCACCGACGTGCTCTTCTGCATTCACGAGGTGCGCTACCGGGACTACGCCGAATACGCCAAAAACGCCAAGGGGGCCGTCGATGGCTCATGGAAAGACCAGACCAACGACGGCTTCGAGATCAAGCGGGGCGGCGAGGACCACCCCGTGGCATGGGTGAACTGGGACGACGCCTGGAAATTCTGCGAATGGCTCAGCGAGAAGGAGGGCCGCACCTACCGCCTGCCCACCGATCGCGAATGGAGCCTCGCCGTCGGCATCGGCGATCAGGAGGAGTGGAAGGGCGACACCACGCCCGCAACCGTCTTCCAGCCGCAGGACGCCTTCCCTTGGGGCGGCGAATGGCCCCCACCCGCCGGGGCCGGCAACTACAGCGACCAGAGCCGCAAGGAGAAGGTCTCGCGCAACGCTGTGGGCTACGTCGAGGGCAGCTACGACGACGGATTTCCGACGAGCGCGCCGGTGATGAGCTTCGCGCCGAACGCCCTCGGCCTCCACGACCTCGGCGGCAATGTCTGGGAGTGGGTCGAGGATCTGCATTCGGATGGACAGTCATTCCGTGTCTTGCGCGGCGGCTCTTGGAACAACGATGAGCGCGGCACTCTGCTCTCGTCCCACCGCAATCGCCATGCGCCCGAGAGTCGGCGCAACCTCCTCGGGTTCCGCCTCGTCCTCGCCGCCTCCGAACCTGCCCCTCCCGCCCAAGCCAGCAAACCAACGCCGCCTCCGGCACCCGTTTCCCCGCCGACCCAAAGCACCGCCCCCGCCCTCGCCACCAAGGAGCGGCCCTTCGAGAACAGCCTCAAGATGAAGTTCGTGCCCATCTCCATCACCGGCGGCCGCACCGATGGCCGCACCCTGCTCTTCAGCGTGTGGGAGACGAGGGTGGCGGATTTCGTAGCCTATGCGAGGGGTGGGCGGGTCCGCGACGATTCCTGGCGCGGGGTCAGCCGGGAAGGAGTGACCCAGACGGACGACCATCCGGTGGTGAATGTGCCGTGGGAGGAGGCGGAGCGTTTCTGCAAATGGCTCTCCAAAAAAGAGGGACATCGGTATCGCCTGCCCTCCGACCACGAATGGAGCTGCGCGGCGGGCATCGGTGACAAGGAGGACGCCTCGGCCACTCCGGTGAGCAAGGCGAACGTGGAACCTAGAGTTTATCCTTGGGGTACCGGCGAGTCGCCCCCCGACTTCGCCAACTTCCAAGGCATCCAGACGGACGCCTTTCCTTTCACCGCGCCGGTGGGGAGCTTCGCGCCCACCGCCGAAGGCATCCACGACCTGTGGGGGAACGTCGCCGAGTGGTGCGACGACTGGCACGATCCGGCGAGCGAGGGGCAAAGGGTCATCCGCGGCCATTCTTGGGCCAACTACAGCACCTACCGCACCATGGCCATGCGCCTGACCATCCCCCCCAATAATAGTACGATGGTCGGCTTCCGCGTCGTCCTCGAAATTCCTTGAACACGGCCGCGCACGCGACCCCACCCGGGTAGGGCGACCGTCCCGGTGAGCCGCGCGGAGGAAGAGCGAGGCGAGGATGGGTCGGGCCGTTGGCCCTTTCTGGTTTGGGGGACTGATCACACCCGGGGCGAAGCCCCGGGTTGGTATGGAACGGGCCGTTGGCCCTTTCTGGTTTTTGGGGGGCGATCATACCCGGGGCGATGCCCCGGGCTGGAATCACGGCGGGTCGTTGGCCCTTGGGACGATGCGCTGCTTGCTCGGGCAGAGGGCCAACGGCCCGTTCCATATCAGACCGGCGCAGCGCCCCGGGATATAAAACGCCCTCTCCCACGAGGAGGGCTGAAAGCCCGACCTATCCCCAGCCGAGGCAGCGCCCCGGTGGCCGCCCGTCGCCCCCCGCAACGAGGGCCAAAGGCCCGGCCCCATCCCAGCCCGGGGCAGCGCCCCGGGATATAAAACGCCCTCCCAAGAGGAGGGCTGAAAGCCCGATCCATCCCAGCCAAGGGCCTCGCCCCGGCAACCGACCCATCACCGATCAATCCCAGACGTAAGCCTCGTCGAAATCAACGCCGTATTTCACGAGAAACGCCCGGAATTCCTCTTGGAAGGTCCGTGTTCGGTGATGCTCCTCCTGCCCGTCGATATAGCGGCACAACGCTTCCACATCGCCCGGCCCGACCGAAAAACACCCGTAGACGCGCTGCCACGAAAAACCGCCGAGTTGCGCCGCCTGCGTCTTGACCCACTTCGAAGACGACGTCTTCAATGTCTCCACCAATCGCGCGACGGGGATCGTGCGCGAAAGCCGGATCGCAAGATGCACATGGTCCGCGACGCCCCCGACCCGATAACATTCGCAACCCGCGTTCCGGGCGACGGTGGCGAGGTAGGCATGAAGCCCCGGTCGAACCGACGCCCCGAGGCACGGAAAACACGATCCTTGGTGCTGAAGACAACGTGGACGATGACGAGGCTGAGGGACTGCGGCATGGCCCGAAAAAGATAGCGCGGACCTTTGGCCCTTCACGTTGTTTTTGGGGGCCGTTTCCCCGGGGCGATGCCCCGGGCTGGGATCGGGCGGGCCTTCGGCCCTCGGGACGATGCCCTGGGCTGGTATGGCGCGGGCCTTCGGCCCTCGGGACGATGTCCTAGGCCGGGATCAACGGCCCGGCGCGACTTCGGCGAGGGCTTTTTTCAGGGCGGTCACGTCCTCCTCGCGATGCGCCGCCGAGAGGGTGACGCGGAGGCGGGCGGAGCCGCGCGGCACGGTGGGATAGCGGATCGCGGGGACGAGGAAGCCTCGCTCCAGCAGGGCGGCGGAGGCGGCGAGGGCAGTCTCGTTCTCCCCGAGGATGACGGGCACGATGGCGCTCGGCGTGCCAGGAGCGAAGGTCTCGCGATGGCGGGACAAGGCCGCGCGGAGCCTGTCGCCGACGGGACCGCAGACGAGGTCGAGTCCGTCGCGGATTGTCGCGGCGAGGGCGGGGGAGGGGGCTGTCGAGTAGATGAAGCTGCGGGCGCGGTTCACGAGCAGATCGACGGTCGCGCGGGAGGCGCAGACGTAGCCGCCGGAAAGCCCCGCCGCCTTGCTGAAAGTGCCCATCTGGAGATCGACGCGGCCTTCCAGCCCGAGCGCGGAGGCGAGACCGCGCCCCTGCGGTCCGAGGACGCCGAAGGCGTGCGCCTCGTCGAGGAGGAGAAGGGCGTCGTGGGCGTCCTTCAACTCGCAGATCGCCGCGAGCGGGGCGAGGTCGCCGTCCATGCTGAAGACCGACTCCGTCACGACGAGGACGCGGCTGTTCGGCCCGCGCTTTTCCGCAGCCCAACGCAGATGGTCGGCGAGGCGGTCGAGGTCGTTGTGGGGGAAGACGCGCATCGTCGCTCCGCTGAGCCTCGCCCCGTCGATGAGGGAGGCGTGGCAGAGCTTGTCGAGGATCACGATGTCGTCCTTTCCGCAAAGGGCCGGGATCGTCCCGGTGGCGGCGGCGAAGCCGGAGGTGAAGGTGAGGGCGGCTTCGGATCGCTTCAGGGCGGCGAGCTTGTCCTCCAGTTCGAGGTGCGCGGCCATGGTGCCGCAGACGAGGCGGGAGGCCCCCGAGCCGGCCCCGGACTCGCCGATGTGGTGTTGATAGAGCGATTTCAGCGCCGCGTCGTTGGCGAGGCCGAGGTAGTCGTTCGAGGAGAAGTTGAGGCATTCGCCGCCTTCCGCGAGCCGGATCGCCGGGCCTTGGGGAGAGTCGAGGCGGCGCAGGGTCCTCCGCAGCCCGGCGGCGGCGAGATCGCGCAGTTCCTCCTCCGGGTCGCGCATCAGCGGGGGGCCTTCGACTCCAGGAACCGCGTCGTGTCGAGCAGATCGACGGCCTGTTGCAGGGCGCGGTCCTGCAAGGGGGGCTGGTCCCAGGGAGTCGGCTTGTTCTGGCTGAGGAGGAGGTAGTAGTCGATCTCCGGATCGGTCCCGGCGACGAGGGCGGCCTCGTTCATGCGGGGGCGCTGCTGCTGGAAGAGGAACTCGGCGAGCGGCTTGCCGCCATCGACGGCGCGGTAGATGGCGTGCTTCGTCTTCGCCTCCGTCGGGGTGAGGAGGTCGGGGGCGATGCCGCTGCGGAAGATGGAGCTGTCGTCCTCCAGCACGACCTCGGCGATGGCGTAGCGCAGGATGCGGTCCTCGCCGAGGGGCACGTCGCGATACTCCACGGCGAGGCCGGGGGTGGGCTCGCCGATGACGAGGCATCCGGTCTCGCGCTTCAGGACGGCGGCGATGATCTCGCCGACGTTCCCGGTCTCTCCGTCGACGAGGAGGACGGGCTGGAGTCGGCAACTGTCGGCCTCGGGCGCGGAGACGAAGAGGGTGGGCCGGTCGTTGCCGGGACGGCGGATTTTGAAAAGCAGTTCGTTCGGAGGGCGGAAGCGGCTGAGAATTCGCGCGGCGATGGCGAACTCGGCTTGGGCTTGGGGCGAGCGCAGGTCGAGGAGGAGGTGGGTCGTCGCTTTCTCCGCTTGGAGCTCCTTCAGGGCCGCGTCGAATTTCGCGACCTCCTCCTCGGTGTAGCGACCGAAGCGCACGTAGCCGACGGTCTCGTGGACGCGGGCGTGGTGGAAGGCGAAGGGCGAGTCGCGCTCGGCGCGGGTCTTTTCGGTCAGGAGCATCGCCCCGAAGTCGAGGCGCTCCAGTAGCCCCTGGAGGGCGGCGCGGTTGATCTCCAGAGGGCCGAGGTCGCTCTCCTGGATGTAGTCCTTCGTGAGGAGGCGGAAGGCTTCCTGCAAGGCGGCTTGGTCGAGGGTGTCGACGAGTTCGCCGAGGGGCGGCGGCGCGCCGTTCTTGACCGGCTCGGTCTTGGCCGCCGGGATCGGGGCGGGAGCCGTTTCCTCCGCCGCGAGGAGGGTGGCGGCGAAGGCGAGGGGAAGGAGGAGAAAGCCTCGGGTCATGTCGCGGTCACTCTACGCCATCGGGAAAATGGTTCAACGCCTCGATGCCGCCTCCCGGCCCGGTCCAGCGGTGGTGCTGTGCGAGGCAGGCGGCGAGGTAGCGGGTCGCTCCTTCGATGGCCGGGGCGAGGTCGTGCCCCAAGGCGAGCCGGGCGGCGATGGCGGCGGAGAGGGTGCAGCCGGTGCCGTGGACGTCGGGCACGGGGAGGCGGGGACGGGCAAAGACGACGGCCGATCCGTCGATCCAAGCGTGGTCCTCGACGGTCGCGGCGTCTCCTGCGGCGAAATGCCCGCCTTTCAGCAGCACCTCGCAGCCGTAGCGCTCGTGAAGCCGTCGAGGAGCCTCGGCGAAGTCGGCGGGCGTGCGGATGGTCGCGCCCAGCAAGATCTCGGCCTCGGGGAGGTTCGGCGTGACAAGGCGGGCGAGGGGAAGGAGGTCGCGCTGGAGTCGCTCCACTCCTGCGTCGCTGAGCAGGGCGGCCCCCGCCCCGGCGCGGATCACGGGATCGACGACAAGGGGCAGACCCGGGCGGGATTTCACGAAGGCCGCCACTTCGCCGACCAGATCGGCTTCGGCGAGCATCCCGGTTTTGATGGCCGAGGGGGGAAAAGCGGACGCAACCCTCTTGAGTTGAATGCTTAACAGGGTCGGATCGACAGGTTCGACGCGGGCCACATCGCCGGGAACCTCCGCGACGAGGGCGGTTACGGCGCAAACTCCGTAAACGCCGTGGGCGGCGAAGGTTTTCAGGTCCGCTTGCAGGCCCGCCCCGGCGGAGGAGTCGGAGCCGGCGACGGTGAGGACGACGGGAGGAGGCATGGGGAGGGGGAGGTGACAGAGTTGATTTTAACCACGGATGGACACAAATGGACACGAATGAATCATCGAGAAGCACGGGGATTCGTGTCCATCTGTGTCCATCCGTGGTCCAAACCCTTCATCCCCGCCGCAGCCCTTCCACCTTGCCAGAAGCCTCCCCTCGGTGCAAATAGCGTCGTGAGCGAACAACCCCCTTGGCCGAAATCCGTCTTTGCCCGCAACCTGACCGAGGAGGCGGGCATCACTGAGTTGATGGACGACCTCGGCGAGGCGCTCACGCTCGGGCGCGGGAGCGTCCGCATGATGGGCGGAGGCAATCCCGCGCACATCCCCGCGATGCAGGCGGTCTGGCGCGAGCGGATGCGCGAGCTGCTGGAGGAGCCTTCGGGCGAATTCGACCGCTTGCTCGCCGACTACGACCCGCCCGCGGGCAGCCCGGCCTTCCGCGCCGCCGTGGCCGACTTCCTCCAGCGGGAATACGGCTGGAACCTCACCCTGCGCAACATCGCGATCACGAACGGAGGGCAGACCGCCTTCTTCTTCCTCCTCAACCGCTTCGCCGGGACCATGCCGGACGGGAGCGAGAAACGCATCCTCCTGCCCTTGGTGCCGGAATACATCGGCTACGGCGACCAAGGGGTCTCGGCGGCGGCGCTCTTCGACAGCCGCAAACCCAGGATCGAGTTGCGCGGGGAGAGGCGCTTCAAATACCGCATCGACTTCGACCAGCTCGCCCTCGACGACAGCCACGGGGCCATCGCGGTGTCGCGCCCGACGAACCCGAGCAGCAACGTCCTCACCGACGGGGAGATCGAACGGCTCCGCGCCCTCGCGGCGGAGCAGGGCATCCCCCTGATCATCGACAACGCCTACGGACTGCCCTTTCCCGGCGCGATCTTCACCGAGGCGGCCCCGGTGTGGGACGAGAACCTCATCCTCACCCTCAGCCTCAGCAAGCTGGGCCTGCCCGGCACGCGTACCGGCATCGTCGTGGCCCGCGAGGAGATTGTCACGGAAATCCGCTCGATGACCGCTATCGTCGGGCTGGCGAACAACAACCTCGGCCAAGCCCTCGCCCGTCCCCTGATCGAGTCGGGCCGCATCCGCCGCCTCGCCGACGAGGTGGTGCGACCCTACTACCGCCACCGCGCCGAACAGGCCCTCGCCCTCGCCCACGAGCACTTGCCGGACGAGGTGCCATGGCGCGTCCACGAGAGCGAGGGGGCCTTCTTCCTCTGGTTCTGGTTCGAGAACCTGCCCGTGCCTTGCCGCGAGCTCTACCGACGGTTGAAGGAATCGGGCCTTCTCGTCGTGCCGGGGAAAGCCTTCTTCTACGGTCTCGACACGGACGGCTGGGACCACGCCGAGCAGTGCATCCGGGTCAGCTTCACCCAACCCGAGGAGATCGTCGCCGACGGCTTCCGGATTCTAGGCGAGGTCGTGGGGAAGGTCTACGGGCGGTAGGTCTTGGAAGAGGACTTTTCATCTTTTACCTTCCCACCTTTTACGGCGCGAAGCGCCTCCGTCTAGCCTTCGACTTTCACCGCGCTCGGATTCCCCGAGGCGTCGGTGACGAGGGACATTTTGAGATTCCAGTGGTTGGCGATGCGCCTGAGGAGATCCCGCCGCGTGATGTTGCTGTGCGAGAAATTGAAAGGAGCGGCGTTCGTGGGGAGGTTGCTCGTCTGGTAGTGGATGTCGTTCAGCGGCACCTGGTCGAAGATGAGCTGGGGCGTCATGTGCTTGTAATCCACGTTGAAGGCCTCGTCGAGCCACTTGGCGAGCGGCGTATAGTTGGTGGCGAGGAAGCCAGCCGTGCTTTGGGAGCCACCCGTCGCGGCTCCGCTGGAGGCGCCGCCGCTGGGACCCGATTCCGGGCAGGAGGTGAGCAAGGGGACCGAAGCGGCCAAGGCCGCGGCAAGCCAGACGTTCAACGGATTCATGTGCATGATGATAGCGGAAAGCGAGGAAATGTCTTTGAAATATTTGGGGATTTAGGCTCAGAATGGGAAGCGGCGCACCAGCAACCCATCCCATGAAAACGGCGATCTACCCCGGCAGCTTCGACCCCATCCACAACGGCCACCTCGACGTGATCGGGCGGGCGGCGAAGCTCTGCGACCGCGTCGTCGTCGCCGTGGCGGTGAACCACGCGAAGACGAGCCTCTTCTCGATGGAGGAGCGCGTCGCCCTGATCCGCGCCGCCTCGGCCCACATCCCCGGCGTGGAGGTGAAGGCCTTCGAGGGCCTGCTCGTCGATTTCTTCCGCGCCGAGAGGGCCGACGCCGTGATCCGCGGCCTGCGGGCGGTGTCGGATTTCGAATACGAGTTCCAGATGGCCCTCGTGAACCGCAGCCTCGACGAAGACTTGGAGACCCTCTTCCTGATGCCGAGCCAGAAGCACATCTACCTCAGTTCCCGCATCGTGAAGGAGGTCGCCGCACTCGGCGGGGACATCGAGCGATTCGTGCCCGAGGTGGTGCGGGAGGCGCTACGGAAGTGAAAATCCGAAACCCGAAGCTCGAAATCCGAACGGGTTGGGCCTCCGGCGACCGTTGATCGTCGCTGATTTCCGCTGATTTTTTTGGGATGGTGAAACCTCAGCGAGGATCAGCGCCGATCAGCGGTCTCGCGAAGCGTTTCGGATTTCTGGTTTCGGATTTCACGACAGTCCTGCGGCTCGCGAGAACAGGTCGGCGACATCCACTTGGAGACCGGGGATCGCGAGGCATTGGGCTGTTTGCCCCTCTTCGACAAGGAGCCGTTCCCGGTATTCTCCCCGGACGGGCGTCCGGTGGATTTCGAGGCGGCGTTGCGCGGCGTTGACGAGCCAGAATTCCTCGACTCCCGCCTCGGCGTAGATTTCGGCCATGGCCCGGTCCTCGGCCAAAGTCGAAACGGAGACTTCGACCACGAGCAGGGCGGTTGCGGGATGGTCGCGGTAGTCCTCCAAACGACCGGAGACGATCGAGATGTCCGGCTCCGGCTCCGAGTCCGCCAGAGTCAGGGGCGCTTCCTGCCTGACCCAGAAGCGTTCGCCAAGGGCCGTCCGGAAGAGTTCGGCCAGGAGATGGGTCAGCTTGAAGTGCAGGATCGACTTGCTCATTTTCTGGATGATGACTCCGCGGATGAGTTCGGCCCGCTCGGGTGCGATGCCGGAGGCGATCATCTGATGCCAAGCCTCCACGGTCAGAGGCAGTGCGCGCTCTTGCAGAGAAGGCAGTTTTTGGAGGAGGGTCAGCACAGATGGCAGTCTAGGCGAAAAGCCGGAGGATCACAAGCAAAGCATCCGGCAGGCTTGCCAAACCCTCCGCCTCCTGCCAAGATCGGGTCTGATGAAACGCCTCCCGATTTTCCTCTGCGCGATCCTCTGCCTGTCCGCGTCCGCCCGCGCCGAACTCCGGCTCCCCGGTTTCTTCGGCGACCACATGGTCCTCCAGCGCGACGCGCCCATCCCGGTCTGGGGTTGGGCGGATCCGGGCGCGGAGGTGTCGGTCCTGCTCGGAACGGATGAGGCCAAGGCGGTCACGGCGAAGGCTGGCGAAGACGGACGCTGGAAGGTCGCCCTGCCCGCGATGGAGGCGAATGCGGAGGGGCTTTCGCTCACTGTGAAATCCGGCGATAAAACACTCACTCTCAAGGATGTTCTCGTCGGCGAGGTCTGGCTGTGCTCGGGCCAGTCGAACATGGAATGGACCGTGGCGGCGAGCCTGAACCCCGCCGAGGAGATCGCGGCGGCGAATTTTCCGGCGATCCGGCAGATGAAGATCGCCCACCTCACCGCGCCGACCCCGCAGCAGGACGTGAGTTCCGTCTGGCAGGTCTGTTCCCCGGAGACGGCGGGGAGCTTCACAGCGGCGGGCTACTACATGGCGCGGGAGCTGCACCGCGAGCTCGGCGTGCCGATCGGGCTGCTGAACAGTTCGTGGGGCGGCACCCGCATCGAGCCTTGGACGCCGCTGGAGGGCTTCGCCAAAGTCCCCGCGCTCGCCGCGATCCACGACAAGGTCCTGAACACGCTGCCCACGAGCGAGCCCTATCGCGTCGGACTCCAGCGCCACATGGACGAGGTCTCGGGCTGGCTCGCGGCGGCGAAGGAGTCCCTCGCCACGCAGCAATCCGTCCCCGCGACGCCCGTGTTTCCCGCCGCCTTGCAGCCGCTGACCGCGCACACCGCGCCGACGACGCTCTACAACGCGATGATCCAGCCTCTCGTCGGCTACGGGATGCGCGGGGCGATCTGGTATCAGGGCGAGTCGAACCACACCGAGGGCATGGCCTACGCGGACAAACAGCAGGCCCTTGTGTCCGGCTGGCGCGGGCAGTGGGGGCTCGGCGATTTCCCTTTCTGCTACGTGCAGATCGCCCCTTGGCAATACGGCACCAGCGAGCCGACCATCCTGGCCCGCTTCTGGGAGGCGCAGACGGCCTGCCTCGCGATCCCGAACTCCGGCATGGTCGTGACCAGCGACATCGGCGACGTGAAGGACATCCACCCGAAGAACAAGCAGGAGGTCGGACGCCGCCTCGCCCTCCTCGCCCTGAAGCACACCTACGGACGCGACGAGCTCGTCGCCTCGGGGCCGGTCTTCCGCGAGCTGGTGGTCGAGCCGGGGCGGCTCCTCGTGAAATTCGACGAGGTCGCGGGCGGCCTGAAATCTCGCGATGGCCAGCCGCTCACCCATTTCGAGCTGATCGGGGAGACCGGGGAATTCGTCGCGGCGGAGGCGAAGATCGAGGGTGCCGACACCGTCGTCCTGACCGCTGCCGGAGTGAAGGATCCCGCCGCGATGCGCTACGGCTGGCACAAGCTGGCCGAGCCGAATCTCGCCAACGGTGCCGGGCTGCCCGCCTCCGCCTTCCGCGCCGGAGAGGTGCCGGACTACGATTTCTTCTCCCTGAAAGTACCCGGCGCGGACGACTACGCGCTCGTCTACGACCTCGACCTGACGAAGCTCGGCCCCGAGATCGCCTACCGCGAGGACCGCAGCGGCGAGATCGCCGGATTCGACCGGGTCGGCTATTTTCTGGAGCTAACCCCGTCAGGTGGTCCACGTCAGTGGGTCTGGGCGGCGATGGACGCCTTCACCACCGAGGCGAAGAAGCTCGGCATCCCCACGGAGAAATCCGGCGCGGTCTTCCAGACGGCGGTGGCGAACCTCTCCGTGCTCAGCAACGTGGATGGCCTGACCGCAGGCGAGGGGCTCGCGGGGAATCTCGAATTCTGGCCGCACAACTACGGAGCGGAGAACAGAGCCCAAGTGCCCGGTGCCTCTGAGCAATTGTGGGATTTCGGAGACAGCTACGTTCCTCCGGTGGCGGGCTACGGCTCCATGCAGGTCCACCATCCCGCCGCGAAGCAGACCGTCTTCGCCATCAACCACTGGAACGCCGGCCCCGGAGCGGATCTGGGCATCGGGAACAGTTCCAAGGATTCCCGCTCCCGCGACTGGACCTTCGCCGGGAATGCCGGCAGCTACGAGACGGCGCGGCTTCGCGTGTTTGTGAGGAAGGCGGAATGAGGTGGTTTGACCACGAATGGCACGGATGAACACGAATGCTGGAATTCCGGAGCTATTGGATTCGTGTGCATCCGTGCCATTCGTGGTCAAAACCCATCAACCGATGAAACCCATGAATCGACTCTTGGCATTTGGCGTTCTCCCCGTCGTCTTCCTCCTCGGCCTCGCGCCAGTCTTCGCCGCCGAGGTGAAGGTTGTGGACCCCGAATCGGCCCGCAAGGCGGTGCGAGACGCGAAGCCGGGCGATGTCGTCGTGCTCGCGTCGGGCGAATGGAAGGACGCCGACCTGCGCCTCGACGGGGAAGGGGCGGAGGGCAATCCCATCACCATCCGCGCCGAGGAGCCGGGGAAGACGATGTTCACCGGAGCGTCGCGCATCCGCCTCGGCGGCTCGCATCTCGTCGTGAGCGGGTTGACGCTGATGAATTTGAACGGTGCGAAGGCCGACTGGCTGGAGTTCCGTATCGACTCGAAGCGGCGGGCCAACCATTGCCGGGTGACGGACTGCATGTTCTATGAGCAGGAAGATTCCACACCGCAGGAAGAGAAGAACCGTTGGGTCGGGATCTTCGGAACGAACAACCAGATCGACCACTGCACATTCAGGGGGAAGAAGAACGAGGGGGCCACGCTCGTGGTCTGGCTGGGCGAGGAGGACACGGGCGGTCACCGGATCGTGGCGAATGCGTTCGTCGACCGTCCCCGCCTCGGCAAGAATGGAGGCGAAACCATCCGCATCGGAGACAGCAAGACCGCGACGATCCGGGCGAACTGTCTTGTCGAGGGCAACGTTTTCAATCGATGCGACGGAGAGACCGAGTGCATTTCCAACAAGTCCTGCGGCAATGTCTACCGGAACAATCTCTTTACGGAGACGGCGGGCACCCTGACCTTGAGGCATGGCAACGATTGCCTTGTCGAGGGGAATACGTTCGTGGGCAGCAGGGTGAGCGGGACCGGCGGCGTCCGGGTGATCGGCCAAGGCCATCGGATCGTGGGGAATTTCTTTTCCGGTCTCGAGGGCGACGGCTTCCGCGGCGCCATCTGCCTCGTCAACGGCATCCCTGACAGCCCGGACCACGGCTACCACCAAGTCGTCGATGTGGAAATCTGGGACAACTCCATTTTCGATTGCAAGGAAGCCATTCTGATCGGCCACAACGATGTGAAGGAGGCGACTCTCGCTCCGCGCGGTCTGCGTTTCGAGGGCAATCAGGTCCTCGCCCGCAAAGGAAGGCCCGCCGTCCGTGCGGAAGGCGCTCCTGAGGATGCGGTTTGGAAAGGGAATCAAATCGAAGGGGAACTTGTCGGCATCGAGGAAGCCGAGGGAATGCGCGGGGCTCAGCTTGGGCCTCCTGTTTTTCCCAAAGGCAAGAGGGATGACGTCGGAGTGAGCTGGAGTTGGCCAGACAAACCTTGATCGGAGCCAAGGGACGGGGGGCAAAAAGATTTGGGGGCAAAAAGATTCCAATCCTTCGTCCCATCTTTTTACCCGAAATCTTTTTGCCCCGTTCCCCCCCGATCACGCCGCAATTCGCACTGGAAAAATCGCCCGGCGCTGCTACTTCCTCCCCGCATATGACACCCCAAGAAAAAGCCCAGTCCCTCGGCATCGACCTCTCGCCCGTCGTCCCCGGATACCTGAACCTCTGCATCCGCAGCGGCAACCAGCTCATCACCTCCGGCCACGTCAGCGACCTGAAGGGCGTCCTCGGGAAGGACCTCACCGTCGAGCAGGGCTACGCCGCCGCGAAGAACTGTCTCGAGAAGATCCTCCGCTCCGTCCACCACACCCACGGCACGCTGGACGGCCTGCGCTGCATCAAGCTCCTCGGCTGCGTCTACTCGGCGGGCGACTTCACCGACCAGCACCTCGTCATCAACGGGGCCTCCGACCTGATCCACGAGATCTACGGCAAGGACGGCGACGGCTACCACGCCCGCAGCGCCCTCGGCTTCTCCGCCCTGCCCACTGGAGCGGCGGTGGAGGTCGAGGCGATCTTCGAGATTTTGTGAGGGGCTTTTTCCCTCACGGAAACAATTCCATCAAGGCGTCCGCGAAGAGCTTCATGCCGCGGGCGTCGGGATGGTTGATCGAGTTCAGCATCAGGGTGCTGTAGGGCAGTCCTTGGCGCCAGAGTCGTCCGTAGCGCAGGGAGGCGTCGGCGAGGGCGACCTCGTGCTTGGCGGAGAATTCGCGTAGCCCTTTCACATAGGGGCGCGGGTCCTCGTCGATGTCGCGCTCGCGGTCGAGGCCCATCCAGTCGGGGCGCGTGTAGTGCGGGGTCAGGATGATCCACTCCGCGCCGATGCGCTGGAAGTCGGCGAGCAGCTTTCCATAGCGCTCCTCGACCTGCTCCGGCTTCAGTCCGGCGTCGTTGACGAACTCGGACACAATCAGGTCGGGCTTCGTCGCGAGGACTTTCTCCTCGTAGTGATGTTCGCTGCCGGGTGGTTCGGCGAGGTAGCTGCCGGTGTTGCGTCCGCCCCAGGCCTCGGTGATCAGCTCGATCTTCGCCTTCGGAAAACGCTCCTGCAGGCGGGCGACGAACTGCTCCTGCCAGCGGGACTTCGGATAGTCGGGCAGGTAGTCGCCCACGGTCACGCTGTCGCCCCAAGCGAGGATGCGGATCGCCTCGCCCGAGCGCAGTTTCGCGAGCGCCTTGGGCACGAGCTGTTCGGCGACGGTCGGGGCGGGCTTGGGCGCTTCGGGATAGGCTTCCTCAAGGATGGGGAAGAGGTGGTCGGCGGTGAGTTTTTCGACCGCGCCGGGAAGCCAGACGTTGCCCAGCCGCGTCTCGCCCGCTTGCAGGTCCGGGGGAAGGGGAGCGGCGGCCCGCGCCTCGCCGACCCGGTATGCGATTTTGCCCTCAGCAGTGAGGACGATACTGTCGAGCCGCAGCCAGCCGTGCCGGTAGCTCGCGTAGACGGGCTGGTTTTCCTGGATCGATCCATCGGGCAGACGCCCGAGCGTGCCCCAAGTGGGCTCGATCTCGTAGTCTTGGCCTCGCACGAAGACTGCGGAGGATTCCCCGGGTCCGGCGCGGAGCGTGAAGCTGTCGGGATCGAGGAGAAAGGGCGTCGTGGTCTCCTGCGCCTTGAGCGGTGTCAACTGGACGCCGCGCTTCCAGCCGCCGCCGGTGGTTTGGTAGGGTGGCAGCAAGGCGTACTTCTGCGCTGTCACGGAGAGCCAAGCCGCCGGCTCGACTTTCACCACGGCCTTGACTGGGGCCTCGAATTCGATCTCCCAATCCCCGGCGAGCTTCCATTCCACCGGCGGGGCGGCGAAGGCGCAAGGGATCGCAGTCGAAAGCAGGGCGATGGCGAGCGTGGCGGGGAATGGAGGGTGCATGGCGCGTTGAGGAAGCTTGGCGCGGACGGAGCGACCAGGCAAGGCCGGGTTCAGGGTTTCCCTGCCATGGCCCGTTGTTGTCATTGGCTGCGTCGTCTTTTCGGCCCTCCTTGAGCCAAATCAGCGGTCCAAAAAATCCATTCCAAATGCCTCAGCAGCTCACGCGAAGAGCAGCGCACCGCCGGGGATGGCCTCTTGTTTCAGGGCGGCTTCGAAGGGCGGGGCGGCGGGGACTTTGGCGAGGGGGATACGGGTGCGCAGGGAGGAGGCCTTCCAGCGGGCGAAGTGGTCGCGGTAGGCCTCGGCGTAGCGGCGGAGGAGTCCGGCGTCGACGCGCCGCTGGTGGAGGGCGCCGCTTTCGGTGTCGACGAATTCGCAGTTCCCGCTCCAGTCGGGCGAGGCCTCGTCCGTGGCGTAGGGGGCGAGGACGATGGCGCGGCCCAGCCCGCGACCGAGGGCGCGGAGAAGGGGCTCGGGGCTCGCGGGAAAGAGCAGGTCGCTGAGGAGGACGCGCAGGGAGCGGGCCCGCAGGGGGACTTCGGCGAGGTTCGGCGGGGCCGAGGCCTCGGTGGACGGCAGGTCGCGGGCGAAGTCGGTCCAGCCGTGGTTCAGGACCGCGCCGCGCTCGACCGCCTTCCAGCGCGATCCTTTCAGGAGGATGACCGAGGTCGCGGCCCCCGCCCGTTCGCCGGAGGCGAAGGCGAAATAGAGCAGTTCGACGGCACGACGGGCCTTCCCCTCGTCGGCGAACATCGAGTCGGAGACGTCGCAGAGGATCTCGACGACGGGACGGACCTCCTCGCGGTAGAGCTTCAGGGTGTAGTGTCCGGAGCGGGCGTAGGCCTGCCAGTTGATGTGGCGGGGGTCGTCGCCGGGGACGTAGGAGCGGTGGTCTTGGAAATCCAGCGAGCTGCCCACGCCCGATCCGGCGAACTCGCCCGCGCTGCCGCGCCAGTTCTGCTCGCGCAAGGGCAGGGCGAAGAGCTCGGCATGGGCGCGGGCGCGGGCCGCGAGGGCGTTCAGTTCGGCGGTGTCGGGCAGGGGCACGGTGTCAGGAGGGTTTGAGATTCCGCATGAAATCGCGCAACGCCTCGCGCTGGCGCAGCAGGGGGATGGCGACGGCGAGGATCAGGGTGAGGAGGGCGATGCCGAGGCGGACCAGTTCGAGGTTGGGGCTCACGCCCTTGTTCGCCACCGCGATGAGGAGGACCGAGGGGATGGGGACGATGGAGACGACGAGTTCGTCGAAGCGCGAGAGCGCCGAGGCGAGGGTGGCGGTCATGCCGGTGAGCATGCCGAGGCAGGCTTGAATGAAGGTGTAGATCCCGAAGGTGAAGCTGCCCGAGGCGTGCCTCGGGAAGAAGAGGTGGATGAAGATGAGGGGGAAGAGGAGGAGGTTGGCCATGGAGAGGAGTCCGGTTGTCCCCTCGACCGGGTTCTTGAAGTCGAAGCTCGAAGGCCAGGCCCAGACAAAGGCGAGAGACCAGAGGGCGGCGCAGAGGAGGAAGAAGCCGATCCCGCTGAGCCATCCGGGGGCGAGGAACCACGCGGCGAGGCGGCGGAGGGGGCCTTTGCGGAAGGGTTCGAGCACCCGCGAGTAGACCGGGAGCGGTTCGGTGAGAGCGTCGATGCAGGAGAAGCCGAGGATGAGGCCGAAGACGACGATGGCGGCATCCTTCGCGTTCGGCCAGAGGAGGGCGACGGCGAAGGCAAGGCCGGCGAAGGAGAGGGCGACGAGGCGCTTCCGCGTCGCATGGTTCTCCGAGAGCGGCGCGATGCGGCTCGCCCCGAAGGAGAGGAAGAAGAAGCAGCCGTAGAGGATCGCGAGGGCCACGGCGGCCATGAACGCGACGCGGGCGAAAGAGCCGAAGAGGGAACCGAAGAGCATCGTCTGCATCAGTGTGAAGAGCGAGATGAACCCGATGCCGGCTCCGACGAGGAGGATGCCGCGCAGGACGAAGGGCTTGAAGGCGGAGCAGCCGATGGTGATGGCGCTGGCGAGGGCCGAGCCGAGGCCGAGGAAGAGGAGGGCGGCGAGATCGACGACGAAGTTCACGTTGCCGAGGAAGTAGCGCATTACGAGATAGGGCAGTACCCCGGTGAGGAAGAGCAGGGTCTGGGCGTTCAGCGCGGTCCACTTGCCGAGGGTGATGCGCCAAGCGTCGAGACGGGTCAACTGGATGAGGTCCATCGTGTTGAGGGAGTATTCCGAACTCAGCGCGTTGAAACCTCGGAGGGGCTGCACGACGATCAGGGTCACCACGATGAAGAACCAGAAGAAGCCGCTCGAGGCCGGGGAGCCCGGGTCGGCGATCCCGGCGAGCAGGCTCAGGATCATGACCGTCTGGAGGAGGATGAAGGCGACGGCGAAGAGGTTCGTCCTCATCCCTTGGCGCAGCTCCTTCACGAGCATGGGGCTGAAGCGCGCGGGGAAGTCCTTCATTCGGGCCGCGACGGAGAGGGGGGTGGGAAGGGGGGGCGGGGTCATGGGCGGGGCGGCAG
>DDTJ01000066.1 GCA_002344525.1 Akkermansiaceae bacterium UBA2367 | reverse complement strand
AGCCATAAAGTCTCGCCCTACCCGGATGCCGAAATCACTCGCCCTCCTCCCGGCCCTCCCGTCCGCGCTCATACGCCTCGATGATGCGGGCGACCACGGGGTGGCGGACCACGTCGCGCCCCTCGAAGCGGACGAAGGCGACGCCCTCGACCCCTTCCAGCAGCGCCATCGCCTCCAGCAGGCCGCTGCGGCCCTTCGGGCGCAAGTCGATCTGCGAGGGGTCGCCCGTGACAATGCACTTGGCGTGCTCGCCGAGACGGGTGAGGAACATGAACATCTGCTCGCGGCTCGCGTTCTGAGCCTCGTCGAGGATCACGCAGGCGCGGTTGAGGGTGCGCCCGCGCATGTAGGCGAGCGGGGCGATCTCGATGAGGCCCTTCTCCGCGAAACGCTGCGCCTCGGCCCCGTCGAGCATGTCGTTCATCGCGTCGTAGAGGGGGCGCAGGTAGGGCAGCACCTTCTCCTCGAGGGCGCCGGGGAGAAAGCCGAGCGCCTCCCCCGCCTCGACGGCGGGGCGGGTCAGGATGACGCGGTCTATCTCCCGGCTTTTGAGCAGGTCGAGGGCGTAGGCCATGGCGAGGTAGGTCTTGCCCGTGCCCGCCGGCCCCACCCCGAAAACGACGTCGTGCCGATCAAGCGCCTCGACGTAGGCGAGCTGGTTCGCGGTGCGGGGCGTCACCGCCGGTTTCGCGCCGTTGCCGAGGAGGCGGTGGCGGAAGAGGTCGGAGACTTTCAGGCCCGGTTCCGCCCCGTCCCGGCCCGCAAGCGCCCCGGCCGCCGCCCCGACGGCATGGCGGAAGGCGTGCGCGGTGATCGCGCCGCCCTTGCGTCGCGCCTCCTCCAGATCGGCGAGCGCGGCGGCACCGGCCTCGACCCGGGCCGGCTCGCCCTCGAAGCGAATCCAGGAATCGCGCGTCGTCACCGTCACCCCGAGCGCCGATTCGAGTTCCTTGAGGAGGGAGAGGTCGTCCGCGAAGAGGCCGTGGAGGAAATGCGGCGTCTCGAACTCCAAGGTTTTTTCGGCCATGCCCGTCGTGCCTGTTCGTGACTGCCGCCCCGGCCTCAGCGATAGCCGTAGGCCACTCCCCAGTCGAGCACGCCGGAGAATTCGCCGACTCCCTCAGCGGGGTCGTTCGCGCCCCGCTCCGCCGCGCTGAGGCCCTCCCCTTTCTTCTCGTAGTGGGCGATGACGCGGATGTAGTAGGTCGCGGTCCGCTGCGGCTGCGCCCTCACCCCGGCGATGGAGTCCTTGGCGAAGGACTCCAAGCCGACGGAGTTCCCCTCGCTGTCGAAGATGTCGATCTGGATCGTCGCCCCCGGCCAGCTCGTGCCGGCCCAGAACCAGTATTCGTTCCCTCGGAAAAGCTGGTGGCGGATAAGCAGCGGCTTGCCCGGCTCGACCTCGCCCGACCAGTTGTCCTCGCGCACCTCGAAGCCCTGCTCGACGTAGGGCGCCGCCGCCTCCAGCGCCATGGAGATCGCTTCGTTGACGAAGCCATAGACCGCTCCCGCCAAGGGGAGGAGGACGGCGAGGACGGTCGCGGGCAGACGGAGGGCGGGCTTCATCCAAGAGGGTCGGGTGGGGGACGAAAGAGGGTCAGTTCGCGGGGGCGGCGGGCGTTTTCTCGAAGTAGAACTCCTCCAGCAGGGAGTGGCTGATGTCGCGAAGCTGGTTCACGTCCTCCTCGGCGAGGCCGCCCGGCTCGGCCACGATGGCCTCCAGACGGGCCAGCCCGGTGGAGAGGGCGCGGATCGCGGGTGAATCGGCGGCGGGGCCGCTGACCGAGGCGATCAGCTCGCGGAAATGGGCGACCAGCGCGGGCTGGTGCAGCAGCTCGGCCTTGTCCTCGCTGTAGGATTCGCCGATGAAGGAGGTGACCACGTTCGTCCCGCGCAGCCAGCCCCCGAGGCTGACGAGCCCGGCGAGCTGGTCGTCGCGCAGCTTCCGCTCCATCGTCGTGCGCACCGTCTGCAAGGTCAGGTCGAGCTCGTCGCGCACCTTCCCCCAGTCGCGCTGGCGCGCCGCCTCGATGATCGCGAGGCTGTGGGCGCGGACCTCGGTGGCCAGCCCCAGCGGCTCGGAGAGGGAAAGGACGCGCCGACCGATGGTCTCGATCTCCTCCGCGTTCTTCGCCTGCACCGCGATGAAGCCCTCGGCGACGAGGCCGCCGAAGGACAGGGCGAGGATGGGGAGAGGCCCGCCCCGCTCATGCTCGGGGGGCAGGGCGATGCCGCTGTTCCAGTCGGTCTCGTCGAGCTTGTCGAGCACCGCGAAGATTTCCGCCGGGATCGGCACGACGACCTTGTCGACGAGTTCGCCGGGGAAATTCGTCAAGTCGATACGCTCGGGCGCCGCCGCGCCGGGAGGGCCGTCCTGCGCGAAAAAACTCGGGACGCCCCCGACCAGAGCCAAGGCGGCGAGGGGGCGGAGAAGGGCGACGGGAAGCGGCTGGAGCGTTTCGGTCATATCGGCAATCCACGAACTATCGCAGAAAACGGCCGCGGATCAATCGGGCATCCGCATGGCGGCGGGATATTGGAAAGGCCCCGAGGCGTCTCGCTCAACTGTCCCCCGGTTGCCCGACCGCGTCGTAGAGGCGCGCCAGTTCGAGGAGGAGGGCCTCCAGCTTCGCGTAATAATCCGCCTCGCCCAGAGAGGCCTTGGCCCGGCGCAGCTCCAGGACTTGCCGCTCCAGCCTGTCGCGCCGCTCGCGTTGCTCGGGAGTGAGGAGGCGTTCGGAGGCGTTCTTCACCAGCACCCGCTGCGCGGCGAGGTCTCCATCGGGCTTGGCCTCGGGCGCGGGCGTCTGGATCGGGGTGGTGCCCTCGTACCATTCCGAACGCGAGCCGAGCCCGTCGCCGTTGTCGTCGATCAAGGCGTGCTCGGTGGCGATGCGCCCTTCGCCTTTGTAGAAGTCGGCGACGCGACCGGAGGCATGGAGGAAAGCTTCGAGCAGGGAGACCTGCCGGTCGTTGTCGAGATCGGCCTCCCCGGCCCCGCTGACGGCCTCGGCGAAAAACTTGCCGAAACGCGCGTAGCTCTGCTCGCCCTCGTTCTTCGTCGCTGTGATGACGACGCGCCCCGGTCGGCTCAAGGCGCGGACGAAGGAGCCGCTCGTCGAAGCGGTGTTGACCACCGCGAGTCGGCCCGGATAAGCCTCAAGCCACGAGGCGATCTCGCGGTCGGTGACGTCGGGGCCGCGCAGATTGAACTTCACCTCGCGCTGGTCGAAGGTGCCGTGCCCGACGAAGACGAGCCAAAGCTCCGGCGAGCGCTCCCCGGCGAGCGCCGCCTCCAGCCGCTCCTTGTCGACCGGACCGCCCTCGTCCGCAGGGTCGAGCCCGATCACCTCGATCGCCGCCCCTCCGCGCCCGGCCGCGTCGGTCCAGAGGGCGGCGGTCTCCTCGAAGACCTTCCCGAACTCCTCCGTGCCGCCGCCACCCACGACGACGAGGATTTTCAGCTCCGACCCGGCGCACAGGGCGGGGAGAAGGAGCAGAAGGGAGAGGAAGGGGAGGACCCGGAGCATGGCGGGGACAAGGGAGGCGGGTTCGGAACGGACGCCGTCGAACATCCAGATCCCACCTTATCCAGAAGAGTCCGAAAACGCAATGGCCCGCATGTCCGTCTGGAAAGGCCATTGCCAAAAAGAGTTGACCGAAGCGCGCTCCCAAGTCCAAGATCGTTGGTGATGAAGCTCGAACGTCTATGCGGCAATCCTCTCCGGAACGCCTTCGTGGTTTTTCTGCTCTGCGCGCTTCTCTCGGGCGATGGATCGGTGGTCGTGGGGAACGATCCCGCTCAAAAATGGGAGGAGTTGAGGAAGAAATTCGACGCCGCTTCCGAAGAGATCCGTGTGGAATTGGAAAAAAACCGCTCGGCTCTCGGCGAGAAATACGTGGGAGCGCTCCAGAAGCTGGAGGAGGACCTGCGGGACAAGGGCGATCTGGAAAATCTCCTCGCCGTTCGAAAGGAGCGTGAGCTGTTCGTCGAATCCGGGACCCTTGGCTCGGATGACATTTCCGATCTGAGTCGCCTCAGGGCGATCTACATGGAATCCCGCGCCCCCATCGACACGAGCGAAAAAGAGAAAACCGCCCGGCTGCTCGACGCTTATTTGAAGCAATTGGAAATCCTCCAGGAGGATCTCACCCGCGCGGGAGACATCGATACCGCGATCCTGGCAAAGAAGGAGGCGGATCGGGTCCGGCAAAGCATGGACAAGGGCGCTCCGCCCGCTGTCTCAAGCCCGGCCGCGGACTCAACGGTTCTCGCAAAGTTTGATCCCGTTCCATCCATGCAGCACGCCCCTGTGGAAGGCAACATTTTCAAGCAAGACACGTGGCCACCCAAAATCGCCCTTCCGCCCGCGAATTACCGGATCGAAGGAACCCGCAGCGTGGAGGGAATGAAAGGCCGGGAAATCCAAGTGCTGCCGGGCTCCATCTTCCGCGGCGCGGACGAAAAAGCCCGCTGGATCGTCGGGAACTCGACCCTTTCGGCCCGAGAGGCGCAATTTAACGGATTCATCTTCCGAGGGGATCTCGGCACCCGCTTCTATTTTGAGAAGTGCCTTTTCAAAGACATGTACCTAGGAAAGGGGGGCGGATGGTTCGGAGGCCGGTTCATGTCCCGCTGGCAGTTTCGTGAATGCCGGATCGAGGGTTCTTTCGTGGAACATTGGAATTCGAGGCACTTCGGTTTGCAAATGGTGGATTGCCATGTGGAACGGGTCAAATTCCCTTCGATCGAATACGAAAAGGAGGACGAGCCTTCCGAAGTCGCCGGACAGGACTGGGCCATGGTGAGAAACACGCACTTTCGCAAGTGCGTCATTCCCGTCAGCGTGCTCAGCCTCCTCGACCATTGCTCGTTCGAAGACTGCCGTTTCATCGGCGACCCGCAACCCTTGGTCTTTGCCTCGGCCATCACGCGCACCGTTTTTCTCAAAGACTGCAAATGGGAGGTGAAAGCGCTCCCGGACAAATTCGTTGTCGAGCGGAAAGCGCTTTCAGAGTTGCCCTGACGGATGGGGTGCTGACATGAATTTCCTTTTCAGCCCTCACGCCCCTTGCTCGCCGATGGCCGTAGTCGGCGGGAGTCCAAACAACTGCCTCGCCTCGGGTTTGAGCAAGGTCAGGATCGTGAAAACCCCGAGCACGGTGCCGAAGGGCATGAAGACGCATTCGACTCCCGCCATGACCAGGCAGTAGGTATGCGAACGATGGGCGGCGAGGCGCTTCCCGGCGACCACGACCAGCGTCGAGAAGATGAATCCCGACAGGATGATGACTGCGGGAATCAGGGTGAACATCAGTCCGAAAAGCTTCACGGGGAACAGTTCGTCGGGTCGCGGCACGGTCGAGGACTCCGCCGTCTCGGAACCCGCGGCCGGGGAAGGGGCCGGGTGGAACGCCTCCTCCGGCATGAAAAGGAAGAAGATCCCCATGACCAAGTGGATGACGGGGATAAGCGAAAAGAGATACCCGATCCCGCCAACCACATAGTGGAAGACCGAGAGGAGGCGGAGGTGTTCGCGGACTTGGTCGATCATGGGGCGGACGGTATCCCCGGGAAGCCCCGGAGGCGAGCGAAATCCCGCACGTCCCCCATGGCCCGCCTTGCGCTCGGTCAAGGAGCCGGAGATGCGCAGGTGGCTCTTGAGGTCAAGGCTTGAGGAAACCCCGTTTCTGGCGCAGCCTTCCCGCCACGATGCGGACTTCCGATTTCGACTACGAGCTTCCTGAGGAGCTCATCGCCCAGCACCCGCCCGAGCGGCGGGGCGAATCGCGCCTGATGGTCCTCGACCGGGCCGCGGGCACGGTCTCGCACCGGCGCTTCTCCGATTTCCCGGGATATGTGGAAAAGGATGATCTCCTCGTCCTCAACGACACCCGCGTCGTCGCGGCCCGCTTCTTCTCCGACGACGGGCGGAGCGAGATCCTCCGCCTCGACGCGCTCGACGAACGCACTTGGAAATGCCTCGTGCGCCCGGGGAAACGCTTCAAACCCGGCCATGTCATCACCATCGGCGGCTGCGCCGGGACGGTGCTGTCGGTTTGCGAGGACGGGGGCGAGCGCATCATCGCCTTCGACCGCGCCCCCGACGAGACGGCCCACGGCCACCTTGCCCTGCCGCCCTACATCCGCCGCCCCGACACCGGGGACGACCGCGAGCGCTACCAGACGGTGTTCGCGCGGGAGCCGGGGGCCATCGCCGCGCCCACGGCAGGGCTGCATTTTCCGGCGGAGACGCTCGCCGCCCTGCCCCACGCCTTCGTTACCCTGCACGTCGGCATCGGCACCTTCCGCCCCGTCTCCAGCGAGACCCTCGACGGGCACCGCATGCACTCCGAACGCTACGGACTCAGCCCCGAAACCGCCGCCGCGATCACGGCGAGCCGACGCACCCTCGCCGTAGGGACCACCGTGGTGCGCGTCCTCGAAACCTGCGCCCGCGAGGGGAGCGGCGAGCTGAGGCCGGGATCGGGCGAGACCGACATTTTCATCCATCCGCCCTACGAGTTCCGCGCTGTCAACGCCCTGCTCACGAATTTCCACCTGCCCAAATCGACCCTGCTCATGCTCGTGAGCGCCTTCGCTGGCCGGGAGCTCGTCCTCGAAGCCTACCGCGAGGCGGTGCGGGAACGATACCGCTTCTTCAGCTACGGCGACTGCATGTTGATCATTTGAACAATTCGATCTCGCGATTCCGCTTGTCTCCATCGCGAAAGCGGGGAAGAATAGCGCCACGAAACGACCGCCCTTCCCCGACCGCGAGGGAGGCTAGGAGACTGTTGAAAAACCCCGCAATGAAAAATCTGATTGTGCTTTCGGCTGGCAAGCCAGCGGCTCCGCCTGCATGCGCAGGCAGGCCGGGGCGGTTGTGGACCGACCCTTCGGGCGTCGGCCCTTTTCCCGACTGGCTTCGTTGCTCCTCAGTCATGGAGCCCACTCCACTCCTTCGTCGCGCCTCGCCAGTCGGGAAAAGGACTCGCCGTTTTTCATCACGGGGTTTTTCAACAGTCTCCTAGGCAGACAGACCGCCCATGTTCCATTTCCTCTCCCAGAAGCGACTCCAGAGCCGCGGGTTCTCCAGCGGCCAGAGACGGCGCAAGCTCACCGACACCGCCTGGTCGGAGATGCTGCGCTCCGGCTGGCAGGTGAGCAGCCTGCTCTTCGTCGGCTTCGCCCTGCTCGTCTCGCTCTGGATCGTGCTCTCCTCTAATCCCGGGGCGATCTTCGCGGACAACCGCCTCCAAGCCTTCGTCGTCGTCACCGTCGTCTCGGCGACCCTCGCGGTGCATTGGCACGTCAGCCTGCCCCATACCTTCCACCAGAATTCTCGCATCGGCCTCATCCTCTTCGTCATTCTCGCGCAGCTCATGCTCGTGAAGCTGAGCGAGCATGTCGCCCTGGCCTTCTCGCCGGGGGGCGGCTTCCGCTTCCTCGTCGAGCCCTACCTCTTCGTGCCCATCCTCGTCTCCCTCCTCGTGGGGCGGCGACACGGCACCTTCGCGGTGGTCTATTCGAGCCTCTTCGGGGCGATGACGGTGGAAAAGGGCGAGGCTTTCTACTTCGTGATCTTCTCGATGATCTGCGGCTTCGTCGCGATCTACCTCACCAACAAAGTGCGCCGCCGCAGCCGCCTTGTCATGGCGGGGCTCTACTCCGGCGTCGCCTGCGTCCTCCTCGCCACCGTCCTCGGGCAGATCCAGTGGCCCGCCCTCTCCGCCCCGGCAGCGCAGTGGACGCTGGTGGCGAAGCAGACCCTCGCCGCCCTCCTTGTCTCCACCCTCACCGCCGTGCTCGTGAGCGGCCTGCTCCCCCTCGTCGAGGCCGCCTTCCGCATCACCACCCACGTCTCCTGGATCGAGCTGGCCGACCTGAACCATCCGCTCCTCCGCCAGATGACGATCGAGGCGCCCGGCACCTACCACCACAGCCTCGTCGTGGCCACCCTCGCCGAGACCGCCGCCGAGGCCGTGGACGCGCGCGCCGCGATGTGCCGGGTCTGCTCCTACTTCCACGACATCGGGAAGATGAAGAAGCCCGCCTACTTCATCGAGAACATCGGCGACGGCCACAACCCCCACGACGACCTCACCCCGAGCATGAGCGCCCTCGTCGTGACCGCCCACGTCAAGGACGGCGTCGATCTCGCGATCAAGCACAAGCTGAACGAGGAGATCATCAACGTCATCCGCGAGCACCACGGCACCTCCCTGATCCGGTTCTTCTACCACCGCGCCCTGAAACAGCGCGAGGAGGTCGAACGCCAGGTCGAGGAGGGCAAGGCGCACGAGGACGACATCCCCGACGTGAAGGAGGAGAGCTTCCGCTATCCCGGGCCGAAGCCGCGCACCCGCGAGAGCGCCATCATCAGCCTCGCCGACTCCGTCGAAAGCGCCTCGCGCAGCCTCCAGAAGCCGACTCCGAAAAAGATCGACGAGCTCATCGACGACATTTTCAAGGAGCGGCTCAACGACGGTCAGCTCGACGACGCGGCCCTGACCCTCGCCGACCTCGCCACCATCAAGAAGAGCTTCGCCACCACTCTTCGGAGCATGATGCACACCCGCATCGAGTATCCCAAGCTCGACGACAACGGCGGGACGAAGGGGGCGAAGGCGAAGGCCCGCAAACCCGCCTCCGGCACGCAGCCGGTCGAACCTCCCGGTGGCGGGATATGAGCGCCCCCGCCCATCCCGCGATCTCCCTCCATCCACACGCGGACTGCGACGGGATCGATCTGGAGCGCTTGGAGGGACAGACCCGCGCCGCGCTGCCCCACTGCCTCGCCTCGCCCGGCCCGGAGGACGCCCCGCTCCCCGGACTCGACGAGATCGAGGTCAGCCTCGTCAGCGACGAGGCCATCGCGCAGGTCCACGGAGAATTCATGGACGACCCCGACCCCACGGACGTCATCACCTTCCAGCACGGCGAGATCCTCGTCAGCGTGGACACCGCCCGGCGCGAAGGCCCCCTCCACGGAAATTCGCCCGAGGAGGAGACTTTGCTTTACATCGTCCACGGTTTGCTCCATCTCAATGGGCACACCGATCTCCGGGAACCGGACCGGACCGCGATGCACCGCAGGCAGGAGGCCATCCTCGCCCGCGTGCTGGGGCGGTCGGAGCCGGGCTGGGAGACGACGAACCGCTAACCCGACGAACACAATGGATTGGTATTACTCTCAAAACAGCCAGCAAGCAGGCCCCGTCTCCCAAGAGGAACTCGCTGAACTCTTTCGCAACGGCACAGTGAACCCCACGGATCTCGTCTGGAACGAGACCATGGCGGAGTGGACCCCGATCGGAAAGGTCGCCGCCTTCGCCACCGCCGCGCAGCCCGTGTCGGAGCCGGCCTTGTCGTCCTCGCTCCCGTCGCCTTTCCAGGATACGCCCCCTTCGCTCGCCGCCGCCCCTTACCATCCCCCTCAGGCCTACGGCGGGTCCGCTCCCGGCAACGAGCCCCCCACCTATTTGTGGCAGGCCATCGTGGTGACGGTCCTGTGCTGCATTCCGTTGGGGATTCCCGCGATCATCTTCAGCACCAAAGTGAAGCCCGCCTACCAGAGCGGTGACTATGCCGCCGCTCTGGACGCATCGAAGAAAGCCAAAACGTGGTGTCTCGTCGCTTTGATCCTCGGCTTGATCGCCAACGTCCTGATTATCGGGCTCAACGCGGTCGCCATTATCAGTGAGGTTTCCAGGTCCGGCGGTCTATGAGCCGGGCCGGGAGCCGCTGGACCGCCACTCTCGCGGCGCTCTCGGTGCTTCTCCCTCTCGCCCTCCTGCTGAGGCGGACCGATCTCGCCGAGCCGCCGCTCTGGTTGCCGCGATGCGCCTTCCATGCCGTGACCGGATGGCACTGCCCCGGCTGCGGCAACACCCGCGCCGCCCACGCCCTGCTCCACGGCGACGTGGTGGAGGCGCTGCGGCAGAACGCGCTCTTCGTCGTCGCCCTGCCCTTCCTCGCCTTCCTCGCGTGGCGGAGCTGGATGGCTTGGGTCTATCCGGGGCGCTTGCGCCCGCTCCGCTTCCAATGGCGGCAGGGCCACACCACCACCGCCGTCGCGATCCTGTTGGCCTACTGGGTGGTGAGGAACCTGCCGTGGCAGCCCTTCGCTTGGCTCGCGCCCGATCCGCCGAAGCTCACGGCGACCCCGGCGTTCGCAGAGCCAGCAGCGCCGCCCCAAGATGCTCCGCCACGAGAGGAGCGTTGAGCGACTCCGGCGCGATTCGTCGGTCGCGAACCGCCAACTCCGCCGCCCGTCCGAGGAGCCAGCTCCCGGCGCAGGCGGCGTCGTGAGGGTCCAGCCCTTGACCGACGAGCGCGGCGCAAAGACCCGTGAGCACGTCGCCCATGCCGCCCGAGGCCATACCGGGATGTCCCGTCGTATTGAGTTCGAGCGGGCGTCCCGGCGAAGCGACCACGGTGCGAGCCCCCTTCAGGAGCAGGGTCGATCCGTGTTCGTCGGCGAAACGCCACGCCAAGGCGCAGCGGTCGAGGCGGCCCATCTCCGGAGCGAGCCGCGCCATCTCCCCCGGATGCGGGGTGAGGAGGCGGTTTGCGGGCAGCGTGGCGAGCAGACCGGGGGAACGCGCGAGGAAATTGAGGGCGTCCGCGTCGATCACAAGCGGCTTTGGGTGCTTGGTCAGGAACCCCGGCAGGCCCGGAAGCGGTTCGCCCCCGAGCCCCGGACCCACCGCGACCACGTCGGCCGGGATTTCCGCGACCTCGCCGAAATCGCGATAGGTTCGGACCATCGTCTCGGGCGGAGCCTTCGCCGCGACGACGGAGTGGATCTCCTCCGGCACGCACAGGGTCACGAGCCCGGCCCCGCCGCGCGAAGCTCCCAACGCCGCCAGCACCGCCGCCCCGGCCATCCCCCGCGAACCCGCCGCGACCACGACCCGGCCCGCCGCGCCTTTGTGCGTGTCGAAAGCGCGCCGGGGAAGGCGCGGGCGCAGATTCGAGGGGAAAAGGAAACGCCGCGTCCGGTCGCCCGCCTCGACGGGGATGTCCAGCGGGATCTCGACGAGGCGGCCGACGTGATTCTCCGCCCCGTCCATGGCGAAGCCGACCTTCGTCGCCGTGATCGAGAGCGTTACATCGGCCTCGACCGCGTCGGGACCAGCCACGCCCGTGTCGGCGTCGAAGCCCGAGGGCAGGTCGATCACGAAGGTCGTCGCGCCCTCGCTCCGCCGCAGCGCGTTCATCCTCGCGGCCAGCTCGCGCATCGGGCCGCGCAGGTCGCCCTTCGCGCCGATGCCGAGGAGCCCGTCGACGAGCACGAGGGGACGCGCCCGCAACTCCCCCGCCGTCGCGGATTCCCCCTCGGCTTCGTATTCGGCGAGCTTTTTACGGCCCAGCTCCGAGAGGCTTCCGGCGAAATGCAGGGTCACGCCCCAGCCCTGCCGCTTCAGCCAGCGCGCCACGACGAGGGCGTCGCCGCCGTTGTTGCCCTTGCCGCAGAAGACCTCGGCCCGCGCCGGACCGGGGAGGAAATCGAGGATCGCCGCTGCGCAGAGACGGCCCGCCTCGTCCATCCAAGGCTCCGGGGAACGGTCGGCGAAAAAGCGGGCCTCCGCCTCGGACATCGCGGCGCAGGTCACGAGCATGTCCGGGGAAGCGGTGGGAGGGTTTCGCGCCCTCAGCGGCTGAACGCCACCACGGCGCGGGCGATGCTGTCGGCCACGACCTGACGGTAGAGCGGGTCGCACATCGCGCTGCGCTCCTCCTTGTTGCTGACGAAACCGCCTTCGACGAGCACGGCGGGATGCTTCGTGTTGCGCAGCACCGCGAAATTCGCCGTCTTCACGCCCCGGTCGGTGGCCCTGACGTTCTTGATCAACTCGCGCTGCACGAGCTGGGCGAGCTTCTCGGAATCGGAGGATCGGTAGAAGGTCTCGATCCCGAGCGCGGCGGTGCGGTAGCTGGAGTTGAAATGGACGCTGACGAAGATCGCGTTGCGGGTGCGGTTCGCGATGGAGGAGCGCTCCGAGAGGGAGAGGAACTCGTCCTTCGAGCGGGTCATGATCGTCTTGAACCCGGCCTCCTTCAGGCTGCGTTCGAGTCGACGGGCGACATCGAGATTGATGTGCTTCTCGTAGACATAGGAGTCCGCCGCGCCGAGGTCGTGCCCGCCATGCCCCGGATCGATCACCACGGTGGAGAAAGCCAGCGCCGGACCCGCGCCAAGCAGGGCCAAGACAGCGAGAAAGACTGGCAGGAAAGGGGATCGCGTCGCGTTCATACGGTTCCGGGAAGATTGAAGCATATCGCCGGCTAAAAATTTTTCAAATAAAATGAAAGAATTTTTAAAATTTTCCGGCTCTTAATGATATAGACTCACGAAACTTCTTCCCGATGCAAGGAATTTTTGGATGGATGACGGGGATGGCCCCCATGGTTTCGACTTGGAACGGGGGAGCGGCGGCTTTCTTAGGCTCATTTCCCTCCCTTGACCCCTTTCCGAACGGGCTTAGGCTTGCGCCCTCCGGAACCTCCTCCGTCCAATCATGAAAATCATCACGCCCTCCCGGCTCGCTCCGCTCCTTCTCACCATGGCCGTCTTCGCCTCCTCCGACCCGCTCCGCGCCCAAGAGGCGAAAAAGCCCGAAAGCCTGAAAGACCGGCTCAGCTACGCCTACGGTCTCCTGATCGCGCGACAGCTCACGGATCGCGGCGTCGAGATCGACTTGGCGCAGTTCAACGCGGCCTTCCAATCTGTCGTCGACAAGGCCGAGCCGCTCCTGAGTGAGGAGGAGGTGTCCGCCGTCTTCGCCGAAAACGAGGAGCAGGCCCAGTCCCAGAACAAGGAGGCCGGGCAGGCCTTCCTCGAAGCCAACGGAAAGAAGGAAGGCGTCAAGACCACTGACAGCGGTCTGCAATACGAAGTCATCAAGGAAGGCGACGGCCCCAAGCCGAAAGCCACCGACGAGGTCACCGTCCACTACCACGGCACCCTCATCGACGGGAAGGTCTTCGACAGCAGCGTCGATCGCGGCGAGCCCGCGACCTTCCCCCTGAACCGCGTCATCCGCGGTTGGACCGAGGGTCTGCAATTGATGGCGAAGGGATCGAAATACCGCTTCTTCATCCCCCAAGACCTCGCCTACGGAGAGCGCGGCGCCGGGGAGGACATCCTGCCCTACAGCACCCTCGTCTTCGAGGTCGAGCTGCTCGACATCAAGTGAGGGGGGCCGCCCGCCACATATGGCGCTTGCCAAACCCGACCGCTCCCTCTAGCACTGACACCAGTGCCACGAAACCCGGCGCCGGGGCCTTAGAAAAAGCCTTCTCGGAGCGGTAAATGGTGTCGCCGCCAACTCGACCAATGGTCGGGGGTTGGGTGGTGCATGGATCGCTTCGGACAAGGAGGCGATATCCTCGCTTGACGTGAGTTGTCTTTTTGATTCATAATAGTGGGATGGGGGAGCCGTCCGCCTTGTTTTGGCTTTCGCGTCGTTCCGGCGAAGTGGAGGGGCCTTTCGCGAGCGACCAACTCAAGTCGATGTGGTCGCGCAGCGAAATCACGGCGGCGTCAAGCGTTCGGGAGACCAACGGCGACCAGTGGGTCAATGTGATGCGGCGGCGGGACATTTTTTCAGCGGGTGCTTCCGGAGATGCCACGCCGCCTTCAAATGTCCCCAAGGAAAACGCCGCCGCTGGCTTCGTGTGGCTGCTTGGTTGGGGGGCTGTGGCTTGGGCGTTCCCCGCCTTCGCTCCTTATATCGTTGCATTGCTCATTTTGGTGTTGGTCGGCGCAAGGTCGGCGAATGGAGGCGCGTCCAAGCCCACAGGTTCGGAGATGAAGGAAGCCATCGCGGGCAAAGCGCCACCTGCTCCCACGCCAGCGGAACGATGGCTATACGCGTGCCTCCTGCTGGTTTGTTTGGCAGTGGCGATTGGGACTTGGACTTGGGTATTCTTGGAACTTTTCCGCTGATACGAAATCCCAAAAAGATATGGGCGATTGTGGAGCCGACCCCGGATCGTCCCGAACCACCCGCCAAGGTCGTCG
>DDTJ01000103.1 GCA_002344525.1 Akkermansiaceae bacterium UBA2367 | reverse complement strand
GTGGGGGACCGTCGGCGGGCCGGGGGGAGGCGACCGGGGGCGTGGTCATGGCCGGGATCGTGGCTGTTTCTTTCTCAGCCATTGGAAGGGGCGGAAACCGGGGCGGTTGGAGTTGAGACGCCCGACTTGGCCGCGGCTGTCGCTGGAGTCCTTGATGGTGGGCTGGGCGAGGCCGCCGAGGGGGCGGAAGGGGCGCTCGCGGAGGGAGTCAGGCACGAAGGCGGCGACATCGACGGCGGAGTCTTCGTCGGCGGGGGCGAAGGAGGCGACGTCGTGGCCGTCGAAGGCCACGCTCATGACGCGGTCGGTGCGGCCGATGGCCTCGGGGAGGGCGGTGAGCTGGATCTCGGCCCCCCGTTGCATGGCCATGACGTTGTCGATGATGTTCTTGGCGATGGGTGAGGCGGCTCCGCCACCGGAGTTCCCGTTCTCGACGAAGACGCAGATGGCGAGTTCGGGATTGTCGTAGGGGGCGAAAGAGATGAACCAAGCGTTCGTCGGCTGCCGGGGGTTGGCGGTCTGGGCGGTACCGGTCTTGCCGGAGACGACGGTGAGGTCGGACTTCGCCCGGCCCGCCGTGCCCCCGCCCTCGTTGACGACGCGCCACATGCCGCGCTTGACCAGCTCGACGTGCTCGGGCTTCAGGCCCTCGCGGGTGAGGTCGGCGCGGAGGACGGGCTCGTCCTCCTTGACCGCGGTGCCGTCCTTGTCCACGATCTTGCGCACGAGGCGGGGCTGCCAGACTTTGCCGCCGTTGGCCACGGTGGCGGTGACGGAGGCCATCTGCAAGGGCGAGACCTCGGTGGCTCCCTGGCCGATGGAGACGAGCGCGGTGAAGGCGTCGCTCCAGAGCAGTCCCTGCATCCGCAGCCACTCGGGGCTGGGGATGTTGCCGGGGTTCTCGCCGGTGACCTCGATGCCGGTGGGTCGTCCGAGTCCGAGGAGCTTGGTCATGGTCTGGATGTCGCGGATGCCGGCGTCGTTGGCGTAGCGGTAGAAGAAGCCGTTGCAGCTCACCTTGATCGCCGAGCTGAGGTCGAGGGTGCCGTGGCCGGAGGACCAGCATTTCATGAATTTGCTGCCGTATTGCGCCCCGCCGCCGCAGGGGAAGCGTTTGTTGCAGGAGCCGGAGAGGCAGCCGGCGAGGGCCACGGGGATCTTGCCGGTGGAGCCGGGGGAGTAGGGATTGATGGCCCGGCTGAACATGGGGCTGGTGGGATCCTTGTCGTAGCGGTTCCAATCCTCGATGTGGACCTCGGGAATGAAGACGTTGGGGTTGAAGGAGGGTACCGAAGCGAGGGCGAGGACGTCGCCGTTGCGCGGGTCGATGACGGCGACGGCGCCGCGCCCGACCTTGCGCAGGCTCTGCTCGACGACCATCTGGATGCGGGCGTCGATGGTGAGGTAGACGTCGGAGCCCGGCTCGGGCTCGGTGCGGCTGACCTCGCCGACGAACTTGCCCTTCTCGTCCTTCTCGATGACGAGCTTCCCGGCCTTGCCCTGGAGGTAGTGGTCCATGGTCTTCTCCACACCCATGACGCCGTAGTCGTCACCGACGTAGTAGTTGAAATCCCGCTTCCGCTCGTCGGGCACTTGGTCGGGGTCGGCGAGGTTCATGTAGCCGAGGGTGTGGCAAGCGAGGGAGTCGTAGAGGTAGCGGCGGCGGCCGGTGCGGGCCACGGTGACGCCGGGGATGCCGATGTTGTTCTCGGCGAAGCGGGCAAACTCCTTGAAACTGAGGTCGCGGCGGTAGGTGAAGGGGACGAGTCCTCGGTTCGAGCGGTAGTGGACGCGCATCGCGCTGGTGCTGTAGTCGGCGAGCAGGCCCTGCTCCTGCAAGCCGGGGAAGACGGTCTCCTCGACCACGGCGACGATGTCGGTTTCGGTCTTGACCTCCCTCTGCCCGTAGCTGTCGAAGCGCTCCCAAGTGTAGGTCGGCAGCTTGCGGTGGGTCTTGAGATAGGCCACGACGACCTCGCGCAGGTCGAGGCGCAGTTCGTAGGTCGGGGTGCTGTCGACGAGGGTGAGGCCGTTCCGGTCCTTGATCTCGCCGCGGATGCCGGGGAGGCGGACGGACTCGAACTTGCTCCCGGGAACCCGCGCGGCCCAGCCCGCGTGCTCCGTCACCTGGATGCGGTGGAGCCGGTAGCCGAGCAGCGCGAAGCCCGCCATGACCAGCACGGCGATGGAATAGAGCCGGAATCTAAAGTGCGTCACCATCGTGGACGTGGCGCCGCTTCAGCCCGTCCATGCGGATGCGATACCGCATGCGCTCGGCGGCGCGGCTCAACAGTAGCAGCAAAAAGGGCGAAACGAGAGAAGAAAACAAGGAGGTCATGAGCAATTTCCACCAAAGTTCCGGCGACGTCTCCATCTCGCCTCGGTGGAAGCTGACGACGAGGTATTCGAAGAGCAGCATCAGCCCCGTGGCGACCCCGATCAAGAGGACGGGCAGCTCCCAGCGGCCGCGGCGGAAGAGCGGGCGCACCCCTTGGATGAGGGAACCGGCGAGGCCGAAGAGGAGGATGGTGAAGCCGAAAGGGATCTCCGACTGGGTGATGAGGCCGAGGGTGGCCTCGTCGGGATAGACCGGGACATGGTAGCGCGCGTCCCAGAGGAAGCCGGCCACGAGGGCCATGGAGAGCATCGCGGGGAAGGGCACAGCGGCGGCGGCGGCGAGGAAGACCGTGTGGACGAGGAGGAGGCGCGATCCGTAGGCCCACCCGAAGACGGGGAGGAACTCCTGAAGGATGAAGGAGAGCAGCAGCAGCACGACCAGCAGGAGGAGGAACTTCATGGCCGGGTGGCGGCGGAGGGCTTGGCGCGGGTGGCGGCGGTCCCGTCCCCGGCCTTGTCCGGGGCTTCCCCGTCCGTGTCCTCCTCCCCGTCCGCCGCTGCGGGCAGGATGACGAAGACATCGACGAGGTCGTCGAAGTTCACCGCTGGCTTCACGACCGCCTCGGCGTCGAGGGCCCCGTGGCGGAGGCTCGCGACCTCGCCGAGGAGGAGGTTCGGGGGGAAAAGCTCGCCCGTCCCCGAGCTGAGGACTTTCGTGCCCGGTTCGGCCCGCGCCTCCTTCGAAAGGTAGCGGAGCTTCAGGGAGGGCAGGGTGAGGAGGGCGCCGCGCTGCCCGCTGAGGATGCCCTGCTCGTGCGAGTTCTCCAGCTTCGCCGAGACCTGGCACAACTCGTCGGTGAGGAGGACGACGACAGCGGAGCGGGGACCGAGCACTTCGCTGACTTTGCCGACGAGCCCGGCCCCGTCGCCCAAGGGGACGACCACGGGGCTGTCCGCGGCGATGCCGTCGCTCTCCCCCTTGTCGATCACGACGGTGCTGTACCATTGCGACGGCTTGCGGCTGATGACGCGGGCGGCGGCGAGGGAGAGGGGGGACCGCTCCCGGTACTGGAGGGCGCGGCGGAGCTGGCGGTTCTCCTGGAGGAGTTCGTCGAGCTGGATCACTTCGAGCTTCAAGCGGTCGCGCTCCTGCTCGACCCCGGCGAGCCTCTCGCGGAGCTGGGCGGGACTGGGCGCTTCGTCCCCCAGTTGGTCGAGGGAGGTCTCCAGTCGGTCCGAAGCCTTCAGGAAAGGCCGCATCGCGGACATGGCACCGCGCTGGATCGTCCCCACCATCTCCGGTTGGAAGAGCGTGATCCAGATCAGCATCCCGATGAAGGCGATGAGGAATATGAGGTTCAGTCGGCTCATTGATGGGTCGATCCGGCGGGGCCTCGGCCCGGTGGCCGGAGCGGGCGTCAATAACGCGCCGTCCGGGTCACTTTCTTGAGAAAATCGAGTTCGTCGAGCAGTTTGCCGACACCCTCGGCCACGGCGCTGAGCGGGTCCTCGGCGACATGCACCGGCAGGCCGGTCTCCTCGGAGACGAGCCGGTCGATGCCCTTCAGCAAGGCCCCACCGCCCGCGAGGACGATGCCCCGGTCCACAAGGTCGGCGGAGAGCTCGGGCGGGCAGCGTTCCAGCGTCGCCCGGATCGAATCGACGATCGCTCCGAGCGGCTCCATCATCGCCTCGCGGATCTCGGTGGAGGTCACCTTGACCGTGCGCGGCAGCCCTGAGACGAGGTCGCGCCCTTTCACCTCGACCGAGGTTTCCTTTTCCTGGGGGAAGGCCGAGCCCATGCGAATCTTGATCTCCTCGGCGGTGCGCTCGCCGATCATGAGGTTGCAGGCGCGGCGCAGGTAGTTGGCGACGGCCTCGTCGAGCTCGTCCCCGGCGACGCGCAGGCTGCGGCTGTAGACCAGCCCGTAGAGCGAGATGATGGCCACCTCGGTGGTGCCGCCGCCGATGTCCACGATCATGTTCGCGGCGGCCTCGTGGACCGGCAGCCCCACCCCGATGGCCGCGGCCATCGGCTCCTCGATCAAGTGGACCTCCCGCGCCCCCGCGGCGGCGGCGGACTCGTTCACCGCCCGCTTCTCCACCTCGGTGATGCCCGAGGGCACCGCGATGACGATGCGGGGCCGGATCCAGCGGCGGCGGTGGATCTTGCGGATGAAATGCCGCAGCATCGCCTCGGTCACCTCGTAGTCCGCGACGACCCCGTCTCGCAGCGGGCGCACCGCGACGATGTTCCCAGGCGTGCGCCCCAGCATGCGCTTGGCGTCGTCGCCCACGGCGAGGACGAAATTCGTGCCGGATTTCACCGCCACGACCGAGGGTTCCCTCAGCACGACTCCCTGGTCCCGCACGTAGACGAGCGTGTTCGCCGTCCCAAGGTCGATGCCGATGTCGCTCGAAAAAGCGCCGATGAATTTGCCGATCATGGAGTCAAAAAGCAGTGGGGAACGCGACGGGAGCACGGCGGGGATCATCCCCGCATGGAGCCGCTCCGTTCGGAATCATTTAGAAAAACCGTAAATTTAACACATTTCTGATCTTTGCCAACCAGTCGCCGTCCCGTCCGGCAAAAAAGCGGTGCCGTCCGGTCGGATCGGGGCGATCTTCCCCCTCTTTCGACGATCCCGATGAGCTTGCACGACATGAAGGAAGGCGTCCGCTACGTTTGCCAGCGCTGCGGCAACTGCTGCCGCTGGCCCGGCGAGGTGCCCGTGTCCAAGGCCGAGATCCAACGCATCGCCACCTATCTGGAGATGCCCGAAAGCGAGTTCATCGCGCAATACACCGAGGTCAACGTCCAGCGCACCAGGCTCACCCTGATCTCCAGGCCGAACCACGAGTGCATCTTTCTCGACGGCATCGACTGCCGCATCCAGGCGGTGAAGCCTGACCAATGCGCCGGCTTCCCGAACCGCTGGAACTTTCCCGGCTGGCGCGAGGTCTGCGAAGCGGTGCCCGTGCCGCTCGCCCCCGGCGAGGTTCCCTGAGCGGGAGGATGCGGTGAGTGGAAATGCCGGTCGCAGGTCTCGGCGTCATTCGCGGCCCTCCTTGGGCTTTCCGAAAACATGACGCAAAGAAGCATAACAGGGTCCGGTCCACGATCAGACCCTGTCCGGTCCGGGGGCGGCGCTCACAGCCCCTCGATCGCCTCCAAGATGTCGCCGGGGGTGATGAAGCCGTCCTTCAAGCGGATCGCGGGCCGCCCGGGGTCGGCGGGATAGAGGAGGTAGAGAGGCACTCCGGCGCGGCCGTGCTCGGCGAGGATTTTCGCGATGGAGGGATCCTCGTTGGTCCAGTCCGCCGTGACGAACTCGATGTCGTTCTCCTCGAAAGCCTCCTGCACTGCGGCAGTCTTGATCGCGACGCGCTTGTTGACCTTGCAGGTGACGCACCATTCGGCGGTGAAATCGACGAAGACGTTTTTGCCCTCGGCGCGGTGCTTCGCGATGACCTCGGCGATGTCGACGACGTTGGCGGGGGCGCGTTTGGCGGAGGCGTCCCACGCGACGAAGAGGGCGATGAGGAAGACGGCCAAGGCGGCGACCCTCGCCTTGATCCGCGTCGGACGGGGCCGCTCGAATCCGGCGAAGCGCCCGAGGATCCAAGCCGCGACCGCCACCAGCAGGACGGAGGCGAGCGCCCATTGCAACCCGGCCACGTCGAGCTGCTTCGAGAGCACCCCGGCGAGCCAGACGACGACGGCGAGCATGGGGAAGCCCATGAACTGCTTGAAGGTCTCCATCCACGCGCCGGGCGCGGGGATCACGTCGAGGAGCCTCGGGAAGATCGCGAAGATGAAATACGGCGCGGCGAGGCCGAGGCCGAGGGCGGTGAAAACGAGGAACATCACCGGGGCCGACTGCGAGAGGGCGAAGCCGATGGCCGGGGCCATGAGCGGCGCGGTGCAGGGCGTCGCGAGGAGCACGGCGAGGGCGCCGCTCCAGAAACTGCCCCCGTAGCCCGACTTCGAGGCGAGCCCGCCGCCGACCGAGGTCAGGGACGTGCCGATCTCGAAGACGCCGAAGAGGCTCATCGCCACGGCGACCATCACGAAAATCAGCGCGATGACGAAGCCGGGCTGGCGGAGCTGCACGCCCCATCCCACCTCGCCGCCGACCCCGCGCAGCACGAGCATCGCCACAGTGAGCACCCAGAAGAAGACGAGCACGCCGAGGGCGAAGGCGAGGGCATGGGCGAAGACCTTTTTCCTGTCCTCCCCGGCCTGTCCGACGAAGGACATTACCTTCAGCGAGATCACGGGGAAGACGCAGGGCATGATGTTCAGGACAATGCCGCCGAGGAAGGCGGCGAGGAGCATTCCAGACAACCCGCCGCCGAAGGGAAGGGGCTCAGGCTCCGCGCTTTCCGTCCCGGCGTCGGGGTCGGACTCCGCAGTCTCGACGGGATCGGTTTCGGAAACGCCTCCGGTGGACAGCGTGAAGCCGCTTTTCCCTTGCGGCGACTCGACCACGAGCACGCCGGAGAAGGACTCGGGTGCGGCGGCGAGGGATTCGTGCTTCGGCGCGGTGATCGTCACTTCTTCCCCCGCGACAGAGACGACGGTTTCGGCGAAGGAGTCGAAGACTTGGTTTTTCAAGGGGCGGAAGACGAGCTTCGCCCCCTCGGGAATCGACCCGGCGGGGATCGTCGCGGCAAGGACGACTTGGCCTCCCTCCAGCGAGACCGAGAGCGGCGCAGGGACTGGCTCCGGCACTTGCGTGAGCGCCTCCCTGATCGCGGCGGCCTCGGGCGAGGGAGCGGTCGCGTCCCCCACCGCGAGCGTGATGGAGAGAGCCGCCTTCCCCGGCACGCAGGTATTCGGGTCGCACATCAGCCAGTCAGCCCTTCCGGAGAGGGTGATGCTTTGTCCCTTTGTCAGGGTCGATGGCGGGGTGACGGTGACCAAGTGGATCACCGAGGTTTCGTAGCCGTAGCCCGCCTCGCGCACCCCCATGCCGTAGTCGGTGATGAATTTCTTCGGCACGGGGAAGCGCAGCGGCCCGGCGGCGAAGCCCTCGGGCAGGTCGAGCTTCAGAGAGGTGGGTTTGCCTGTCTCGCCCGGATTCGACCAGTAGGTGTGCCAAGTCGGGTCGATGGCGAACTGCAAGCCGAGGGTGAACGGCTCGCCCGGCTGGATCGTGGAGACGTCGGCGACGAGGCGGGCCTCGACGTTCTTGTCCCGCACCGGGGTCGATTGGGCGTGGGCGGGCGCGACGAAGAGGCCGACGAGGGCGAGGAAAACGAAACGAAGGGGGAGGGGAGCCATGGGGATTTCGACGTCGGAGGGACTGGGAGCTTAACGGTATGGGAGGGAAAGGCGACGCTCAAGTGACGCGTGCCCGCCTTTTCCCTGATGCTTGAGGAGTAGGAGGATGAGGAGGAGTAAGAGTAGGAGGATGGGGGTTCAATACCGAACCTTCGCCCGCTTCACCGCGAGGGGTTTCTCCCCGGCCTTCTCCTTGAGCTGGTTGATCTGATCGCGAATGAGGGCGGCGCGTTCAAATTCTAGCCGCGTGGCGGCCTCCTGCATCTCCCCTTCCAGTTCGCGGATCACGGCGAGCACGTCGAGGTAGTCTCCCGGCTCGGCCACGAGCGAGTCCTCCACCTCCCGTCCTCGCTGGTAGATGCGCAGGCTGCCCTGGTCGCCGCGCGACACCGTGCGGGGCACGATGCCGTGCGCCTCGTTGTGCTCGCTCTGGACGCGGCGGCGGTATTCGGTGATGCCGAGCAGGCTCTGGATGGAGTCGGTCACGGCGTCGGCGAAGAGCACGGCCTCGCCGCGGACGTGGCGGGCGGCGCGGCCCACGGTCTGGATCAGGGAGGTCTCGCTGCGGAGGAATCCCTCTTTATCGGCGTCGAGGACGCAGACGAGGCTGACCTCGGGCAGGTCGAGGCCCTCACGCAGGAGGTTGATCCCCACGAGGATGTCGAACTCGGCGGCGCGGAGGCCGCGCAGGATCTCGACGCGCTCGATGGCGTCCACGTCGGCATGGAGGTAGCGCACCCGCAGGCCGACTTTGCGGAGGTAGTCGGTGAGGTCCTCGGCGGTGCGCTTCGTCAGGGTGGTGACGAGGACGCGCTCGCCCCGCTCGACGCGCTGGCGGCAGAGCTCGATGGTCTCGTCGATCTGGCCTTTCAGCGGGCGCAGGGTGACGACGGGATCGAGCAATCCGGTGGGGCGGATGATCTGCTCGACGATAAGATCGACGCCGGGCTTCTCGGGATGGAAGTCGGCGACGGACTGGCGGCTGCCGGAGATGCGCGGAAGCCGGGCGGGCACGGCCTCCTCCCGCGCGTCGCGGGCGCGGCGGTGGGGAGTGTAGCCTTGTTTCCCCGAGACGGAGTTCTCGATCTCGAAGCGGGACGGCGTCGCGCTGACGTAGAGGCGCTGGTTCGTCATCTCCATGAACTCGTCGAAACGCAGGGGCCGGTTGTCGAGGGCGCTGGGGAGGCGGAAGCCGAAATCGACGAGGACCTGCTTGCGCGAGCGGTCGCCCTCGTACATCCCGCCGATCTGCGGGACGGTGACGTGCGACTCGTCGATCACGGTGAGGAAATCCTCGGGGAAGAAGTCGATCAGCGTCCCCGGACGACTCCCGGCGGGCCGCGCGGTGAGGTGGCGCGAGTAGTTCTCGATGCCCTGGCAGAAGCCCATCTCCTGCATCATCTCGATGTCGTATTCGGTGCGCTGCTTGATGCGCTGGGCTTCGAGGTACTTCTGGTTCTTTTCGAAATACTCGACGCGCTCGGCCAGTTCCTTGCGGATCTCGCGGATGGCGGCGTTCATCTTCTCCTTCGGGGTGACGAACTGCTTCGCGGGGTAGAAGGTGAACTCCCGCAACGAATCGCGCGCCCGTCCCGTGAGCGGGTCGAAGAGGGTGACCCGGTCGATCTCGTCGCCGAAGAACTCGACGCGCACGGCCTCCTCGTCGAGGTAGGCGGGATAGACCTCGACGACATCGCCGCGCACGCGGAAGCGGCCCCGCTGGAACTCGATGTCGTTCCGTTCGTAGAGGATGGCCACGAGCTTGTGGAGAAATTCGTCGCGGTCGAGCGTGTCGGCGACGCGCACCGGGACCATCATGTCGCGGTAGTCGTCGGGCGAGCCGAGGCCGTAGATGCAGGAGACGCTGGCCACGACGACGACATCCTTCCGCATCAGCAGCGAGCTCATCGCGGAAAGCCGCAGGCGCTCGATCTCGTCGTTGATCGAGGAGTCCTTCTCGATGTAGGTGTCGGTGCGGGGGATGTAGGCCTCGGGCTGGTAGTAGTCGAAGTAGGAGACGAAATACTCCACCGCGTTGTCGGGAAAGAAGGTCTTCAACTCGCTGTAGAGCTGGGCCGCGAGGGTCTTGTTGTGCGACATCACCAAGGTCGGCCTCTCCAGCGCGGCGATGACGTTCGCCACGGTGAAGGTCTTGCCCGACCCGGTCACGCCGAGGAGGGTCTGGTGCTCGTTCCCGGCAAGGAGGGACTTGGTCAGCTTGGCGATGGCCTGTTCCTGGTCCCCTTGGGGCTGGAACTCGGAATGGAGGCTGAAGACGGACATGGATCGACCCCAATCTAGCCCGGAAACGGGGAGGGCGACCGCTGATTTCGGCTGAAATCCAGAAAGGAGCCGGACCACCGCGATCCAGACCTTTCACCTTTTACCTTCGCACCTTTCACGGCGCGAAGCGCCTCAAGCTTCCTTCTCTTTCGGCTCCAGACCGATCTTGCCTTCGATGATCTCGGTGAGGGCAATGTCGGCGGCCCCCATGCGGTGATCGACCCGGACGAGCGGGGAGCGCCCGTTGTTCAACTGCTTGACCCTGGCGGAGACCAGATTGATGAGCACAGGGGGTTCGGGGATCACTTTGGATGCCGCAACGACGAGGTCACTTCTCATAGGGATGGAGCGTTTTCCCGAGGACGGGACCGGCAGAGAGCCACCTGCGGGGAAGGCGACGATATTCGTGGCGTCTTCGGACATGGCTTCGGCTCGGGGGCGTTCAGGGGAGGAAAAGCCGGCCCCAAGGGGTTCCAAAAAGCCGGAGGGTGGGCTTACCCCAATATCGCCGAAAATCAAGAAATTTCTCACTGGGAGAGGCAATTGGAAGCGTCGGAAAAGCTTCTTCCATTCGCGACAATTCGCGTTCCATTCGTGAAAATTCGCGTTTCTCGTCTTTTCCGGACGCGAATGGCCGAAAATGGCCGCGAATCTTCGCAAATCCGGTCCGGTGAAGGCAACCCCTTTCCTCCATCTGCGCCAATCCGCGGGCATCTGCGGAAATCTGCGTTCCCCATTCCTTTTTTGACGCAGATGGCCACAGATGCCCGCAGATCTTCGCAGATCCAGTCCTATGGAAGCGAGCCCCCGTCCCCAAATTCACCCCTGCGGCGCGGTCCGGGGGGAGAGCGAAACGCGCTTGAGGCGGGCCGTGTCCTCGGGGCTCCAAGTGCGGATGGAGGGATGATCCTTGAAATGGTTGTGGATGAGACGCCGCTGGTAGGAGTTCATCGGGGCGAGCTTGATGGTCCTGCCCGTGGCGAGGACTCGGGCGGCGACCTCCTCGACCTCCTCGATCATGCGGTAGTCGCGGGAGGCGAGGTAGTTGTCGATATCGACGTGGACGCGGGGGGCCTCGGGGATCCTGTCGAGGAGGAGGCGGTTGACGAGATGGGTGATCTCCTCAAGGCGTTCGCCGCGAGGACCGATGAGGAGTTTGCCGTCGTGCGAGGCGACGTGGAGGGCCGAACTCTCCGGGTCCGCCGACACCGTGGCGGCGAAGCCGAGGTAGCCGAGCATGGCGTCGAGCGTTTCCCGGGCGGTTTCGAGAGGGTCCATCGTGCGGGTGAAGAGGGTTCGGTCGTGGAGCATACCGGATGCGCCGCGAAAACGGAACCTAAAAAACGGACTTCGCATCCGCGCGTGCGCCGAAGCACCCGGCGGCGGCGGTCAGCGGCGCTTCTTCCGTCCCTTGGTGTGGCGGTCGCCCTTCTCGCCGGGCATCTTCGTGCGGCTGCCGGGACCGGAGGGGGCACCGCCCTCCGCCTTCGCTTTTTGAGCGGCCTCGGCCCGCTCGGCCATGCGCTGCATGAAACCCCGTTTCACCGGGCCGTTGCGCTTCACCAGTTCGGGCTCGGGCAGCTTGTTCATGATCCAAGTCTGGAAGATGGAGAACACGTTGGAGACGGTCCAGTAGAGGGCGAGCGCGGCGGCGAAGTTGTAGCAGATCACGAGGAAGATGAAGGGCATCAGCATGAAGATCGTCTGCTGCGTCTTGTCTCCCGTCTTCGGGGTGATCGCGATCTGGATGAAGCTCGTCACGCCCATCAGGATGGGCAGGGGGTTCAGGTCGATGTTGATCCCCGGGATCGTGAGGAGGGTGTCGGGCATGGAGAGGTCCTTCACCCAGAGGAAGGACTCGTGCCGCAGCTCGACCGCGCTCCAGAGCATGCGGTAGAAGGCGAGGAAGACGGGGAGCTGGATGAACATGGGGAGGCAGCCGCCGAGGGGGTTGACCCCGTAGGTCCTGTAGAGCTCCATGGTCTCGCGGTTCATCCTCTCGGGATTGTCCGCGTGCTTCTCCCGGATCTCCTTCATCAGCGGAGTCAGCTTCGACATGCGCTTCATGGTGCGCGCCGATTTCGCGTAGACGGGCCAGATGAGGAGGCGGATGAGAATGGTGATGAGAATGATGGCGAGCCCGTAGTTGCCCGCCCAGCCTTTCAAGTGGACGAGGCCGACGATGAGGAGCGAGGCGATGGGCTTGATCGCCCAGCCGAAAAGCCAGCCGAAGATCGGGATCTCGTCGTAGTGCATGACGCGCTGGCGGCGGTCGCCCAGCCCTTTGAGACGGGAGTATTCCTTCGGCCCGAGGTAGACGCCGAATTCCACCTGCGCCGTCGCGCCGGGGGCGACGGTCTCCTGCGGCAGGCTGAGGGCGGCTTCGGAGGCGAACATGCGTTTCTTCCGGGACTCGGCCTCCTTGCCCTCGACGACGACGGGGAAGCGGCCGATCCAGACCTCGCCCGCGTAGGGCTGGGTGGGGCGCACGATGGTGGTGAAGAACTGGTCGTTGACCCCGGCCCAATGCAGGTCCCCGACGGTGAAGACGTCGTGCGGCTTCTCGCTGCCGCCGAAGAGGCCGAGGATCTTCTTCCCGCCGAAGTGGTCGACGGTCTTGTATTCGAAGTCGCCGTCCTTGTCCATCCAGTAGCTCCCGATCTGCATGGACCATTCGTTGAGGTGGAGGGGGGTGGCGCTGCCGACGTAGAGGTGGCGGCCGCCGAGACCCACGGGGGCTTGGCCCGTGTTCGTCGCCTCGAGGAGCACGATGGCCTCGTAGGGGTCGGCCCCCTCGCCCGGCAGGCGGATGGTCTTGCGCCATTTCAGGCCGTCGGGCGTGGTGGTTTCGTAGGCGACCTCGGTGGCGCTGGTCGCGGCGACGGTCCAGACCGAGGTGTCGTATTGCTTCGGTCCGGGGGAGAGGGCGGCGACGGGATGGGCGGCGGTCTCGTTGATCGCGATCAGCTCGGGTTCGCCGAGGTGGCGGGGATGCTTCTTCATCTCCGCGCGGCGGATGCCGGCCCCGGCGTTGGTGAGGTGGAGGCGGACGAAGTCGTTCTCAAGGATCGCGGTCTCCACGGCCGGGGTGCCGGGGGCGGCGGACTCGGGCGTCGTCGCGGCAGCCGACGCCGCCTCCGCCGGGGAGGGGGACGCGGGATCGGTCGCGGGGGCCTTGGCCGCCTCGGCGGCGCGCTGGGCTGCGAGCTGGGCGGAGTGCTTGGCGGCCTCTTTCGTGCTCCACCAGCCCCAGACGATGAGGAGGGAGAAGCAGACGAGGGCCCCGATCCAAGAGGTGCGGTCCAAGTTTTTCACGGCGATGGGCTTTCTGGTGTTACTGGGGGCTCAGAATGGTGGTGCGGGAGGTCGCAAGGGCGGCGGCCTCTATAAGCCGCCTCGGGGTGTTTCGCCACATATTCTTCCCAGCCGGGCGGGGGATCGTAGCCCTGCCCGCCCCAAGGATTGCAGCGCAGGATGCGTTTGAACCCCTGCCACGAACCGCGCAGCGGGCCGTTCACCGTGACCGCGTCGATGTAATACTGCGAGCAGCTCGGAAAGAAGCGGCAGCCGGCGAACGGACCGCAGAGGAAATGGAGCGGCGGCGAAATCGCGACTTGGTAGACGCGGACGAGGAAGACGAGGATGCGCTTCATTTCCCTCGCGCCTCCGCGTTCACGAGCGGAACCCGGTACATCAGCCAAGTCCACTCCTTTTCCAACTGGGCCGAACTTGCGTCGGCCGCCGCGCCCCGGGCGATGAGCACGAGCCAGTGGGACCGCGCGATGCGCTCCCCCGTCCGTTGCATCACGCCGCGGATGCGCCGCCGCACCCGGTTGCGTACGACGGCGTTGCCGAGGCGTTTGGTGGTGATGATGCCGAGGCGGAAAGGCTCGGCGAGGGTCGCGTCGGCGAGGTAGCCGAGCACGAGGAAACGGCCTTGGATCGTCTGCCCCGAGGTCCGCACGCGTTGGAAATCGGCCCGTTGGGTGATCCTCCTGGAACGGGGGAGCTTCATCTTCCCGGCGCCGGATCGTCGTCGAGCCTACGGCGGCGGACCCGCTCGCGGAGCAGCGGATCACTGCCCGTGCTGAACCGTGTGGCGCTTGTAGTGGATCTCCGCCCCCTTGGGAATGAGGCGTTTGCGGCCTTTCTGGCGGCGGCGGCGGATGATGTCGCGGCCTGCCTTGGTGGCCATGCGGGCGCGGAACCCGTGCTGGTTCTTGCGGGTGCGCTTCGAGGGTTGGTAAGTCCGTTTCATCTGTTCCGATAAGTCGTGTGGCTGCCGAAAAGGCTCCCGGCATGGGGAGGGCCGGGAAAATACGTTCCCCTTGGGAAAAGTCAACGGGTCTTGTTGGATTCTGCTCCGCCGCCGTCCTCGCGGTGGGTGTGCAGGAGTCTCCCGTTCCCGGAGACAAACGCGGCGACGCGATCCTCCAGCCATGGGTAGAAGGGATTCCACCTCAAACGGAGCTGGTCCGCCGCCGGGATGCGGAGCACCCCCTTCTCGCCGCGCAGGGCGACGTTCCCGATCTGGAACCAGCGATCCTCGCGATCCGGCGCGGCCTTTCTCCCGTAGACCGGATCGTCGGGGGAGAAAGGCAGGGAGACATGGGACAGGGAATAGACCCCCTCGGGCCAGGCGAGGCCGGGGTCGCTGTCCTGCCTTCCGCTGCGGTCGCTGGGGTAGTGCCGCTGCTCAAGGGCGAGGCTGGCCGCGTCGCGATTGGCCAATACGGTCACGGCGAAGGGATGGTCCGACGAAAGCACGAGATCAGTCAGCTCCCGCTTCGGGTCCCTCGCGAGGAATTCCTCGACCCGACCGACGCGGTTCAGGTCGAAGAGGACCAGCTCGCGGCCTGCGGCGGGCAGTTTGGAGAACAGGCCCTCGATCAGCGCCGGGGTCGAGACGGTGGCATCGACCGCCGACTGGAAAGCCAGCACTGGCGGGAATTCCCCGAGCCCTCCCGCGCCCGCGAGCCGGTCGAGACGCCTCCCGATTTCGACGGTGAGCCGCCGCACTTGGTCGCCCGCATTGACGGCGAAGGAGTTGTATTTGTAGGGGTCGTATTCGGCGGCGATGGAATTCCACTCCAGCTTGTGGATTCCGAGCCAGTGCCCGAGGCGGCCCTGCCAGACGGTCAATCCGACCATCGTCGAAACGCCGATGGCCGGGGAGATCAGGACGATGCCGTCCACCGCGGGCAGGGAGGCGTCCTCCATCCGCCTGAGCGCGTAGTGGACTGCGAGGGCTCCGCCGTTGGAGTAGCCGACGAGATGGACGGGCCGCCCACCCACCGCCTCGCATAGATGGCGCATCGCCAGCGCGACCGCCGTCGCCATGTCCCGGCGGTGGACCCCGAGCAAGCCGGAGGGAGCTGTGCCGTGCCCCGGCAGACGCAGCCCGACGACGTGCGCCCCCTCGCGATGGAGCCGCTCGCCGATGGCGCGGAGGCTGTAGGGCGAGTCGGACATGCCGTGGAGGAGGAGCACGCCACGCCGGGGGCTTCCCTCCGGCTTCAGCTCAAAGGTGCGGTTCCAATTTTTGGCGTAGCCGGTCGGATCGGCGGGGCCGCCCTTGCGGTAGCGCTGGATCGCTTGCAAGGCCTCCGGCTCGACCGCTCTGTAGATACGTCGGTCCAGCTCCGCGAAGAGCCGTTCCTCGCGGTCGAGGTAGTCGGCGAAGGAGGTGTCACCGCAAGCGGCGGTGAATTCCTCCTCCAGCACCGTGGTGTGCCAGACGGAAAGCTGCCCGCGCCGTTTCGCGAGCACGAAGCCTACGATGGCGAGGAGGATGGCCCCGCCGAAAACAAGGAAAAGGACCGCCGCGAGGATTCGTCCGACCGTCGTCAGGAGGAGCCACGCGAAACGTCGGCTCCAAACGGCGGCTCGGTGGAAGGGGGTGGGGTCGGAGGCCATGGATACGAAGTCCGCCTCCGTCCGCCTGCCGTCAAGTCAAGCGCCGCCCGCCCGGACCCGTCTACGCAGATGGATCCAAGTTTCCACCGCGGCGGCGGTTAGCAGGGAATAGCCCAGCAGTTCGGTACCCTCCTCCGCGATGTTCTTCACGACACCTTGGTAGCCGTCCCCCATGACCCTCATCCAGAAGGCCCGGGCGCCCAACAGGCGCGAAAACACGAATACGATCAGAAACCCGGCGGCCAGCAGCCCCGCGCCCCGTGATTCGGCGAAGGAAACCACTTGGCTGGCCAAACCACGCCCGTGGCGTCGCAGATACACGGTCAGCCAAACCGCCAGTGCGCCGACGATGCACTGCCATGTGCCATTGAAGACGTAACGATCCAGATACGCATCCTGCTCCCGGACGGCGGCCATGGTCGCGGCCACCGTGAACGAGAGGCACAGCGCCCTCCAGCGATCCGACACCCGAGCGGCAGCCAAAAAGAACCCCGCCGTCAGCAGGAGGAAGGCCGTTTCGGAGAGTTCGATCACCGAGATTTCGCCGTAGCGGCTCTCTGGACCCCGCAGAATGCCCTCGATGGCGACCAACCCCACCGTCAACGCCATCCAAACACCGTAGAGGGCCAGCCTTCCGGCGTAGCTCCACATGGTTTTCCAGTCTTCGGCGTCGGTGGATGAATCAGACATGACAAAGGTTGTAATCTCTGCATGGGCCAAGCGGGTGGGCAAGGGGTTTTTCGGACAAACCCCAGAATCCAGGTCGATGCGCTCCCATGACCCTTCCGGGTGGCCCCATCGGGCGGCGCAAGGAAACGCCATCGCGCGAATTTCACGTTCGACAGCGGGAACGGTTCCAGCGTATCCTCGTGCGAGGCGGCGGGGAATCGCGGATTTCTCCCCCTTCCCGTCCCGCACACACCCAACAACACCATGGCCCAGACCACCCTCGAACCCACGGAACTTGGCACCTCGGACAAGGCGGTCATCGAGGAGCTTCGCAACGCCTACGCCGCCATGCGCGATCAGCTCGACCTCGTCATCGTCGGGCAGCACGAGGTCGTCGATCAGCTTCTCATCGCGATCTTCTGCCGCTCCCACGCCCTCCTCGTCGGGGTGCCGGGACTGGCGAAGACACTCCTCGTCTCGACCCTTTCGCAGGTGCTCGACCTCGGCTTCAAGCGCATCCAGTTCACCCCCGATCTCATGCCCGCCGACATCACCGGCACCGAGGTGCTGGAGGAGGACATCGGCACGGGCAAACGGGTCTTCAAATTCGTGAAGGGCCCCGTCTTCGCCAACATGATCCTCGCCGACGAGATCAACCGCACCCCGCCGAAGACGCAGGCCGCCCTGCTGGAGGCGATGCAGGAGCACCACGTCACCATCGGCGAGGAGACCTACCCGCTGCCCGAACCCTTCTTCGTCCTCGCGACGCAGAACCCCATCGAGCAGGAGGGCACCTACCCGCTGCCCGAGGCCCAGCTCGACCGCTTCATGTTCAACATCAAGGTCGATTACCCCACGGCTGCGGAGGAGGAGGCCATCATCAAGCGCGTCACTGGCACCTACAAGGCGAAGATCGAGAAGCAGCTCACCGGCGAGGCCGTGATCCGCTTGCAGCAGGTCGTCCGCCGCGTCCCCGTGGCCGACCACGTCGTCGCCTACGCCGCGCAGATCGCCCGCGCCTCGCGCCCGAAGGAGGCCGAGGCCCCCGACTTCGTCCGCGAAATGGTCGCTTGGGGAGCCGGACCCCGCGCCGGGATCTACCTCGTCCTCGCCGCGAAGGCCCGCGCCATCCTTCAGGGCCGCTACCACGCGACCACCGGCGACGTTCGCGCCGTGGCCCTGCCTGTGCTGCGCCACCGCGTCCTCACCACCTTTAACGCCGAAGCCGCCGGGATCACCAGCGACGACATCGTCACCCGTCTCGTCGAGCATTTCGCGCCCTCCGCCGAGCTTGAGTTGTGATCAGGGGCCGGCCATCCCGCTTTCCAAACGTGAGCGCAGAACCGAGCTTCCACCAAGGTAGAGAAATTCGTGAGAATTTCTCCCCGCCTCGCCTCGCACGGTCGTCCCTATCGAAATTCCTCCAAATCCCGCCCCTGGCCGCATGACCGAAGCCCCGCCCCAGTTCAGCGAGCTCCTCCCGCCCGAGATCATCCACATGATCGGGCGGCTCGAATTCCTCGCCCGCAGCGCCAAGGAGGGCACCGTCAACGGACGCCATACCAGCCCGCACAAGGGTTTCTCCGTGGAGTTCGCCGAGCACCGTCAATACGTCACCGGCGACGACCTGCGCAATCTCGACTGGCGGGTCTATGGCAAGAGCGACCGCTACTACATCAAGCAATACATCGAGGAGACGAACCTCCGCGCCACCCTGATCGTCGATGCCTCCGGCTCGATGGCCTACGCGGGAGACCACGCCGCCGGCCTCGGCGAGCGGGAGCGCCTCTCCAAATTCGAATACGCCCGCTACCTCGCCTCCGCCCTCGCCTACCTCCTCATCCGCCAGCAGGACGCCGTCGGGCTCGTCACCTTCGACGGGGGCATCCGCACCTACCTGCGCCCCACCGCGAAGCCCAGCCAAGTCCGCACCGTCTTGGAGGAACTCGCCCGCACCCTCCCCGGACGCGACACCCGCTGCGCCGCGACCTTCCACGAGATCGCCGATCGCATCCCCTCGCGCGGACTCGTCGTCATCGTCAGTGACCTCTTCGACGACGCCGAGGCGATCAAGAAGGCCCTGCACCATTTCCGCTTCAAGCGGCACGAACTCGTCGTCTTCCACCTCATGGCCGAGGAGGAGCTGACCTTCCCCTTCGACAAGTTCGACGACTTCCGGTGTCTTGAAGTCGAAGGCCGCCGTCTCAACCTCGATCCTTCCACGATCCGGGCTTCGTATCTGGAGCGGGTCAAATCGCATCTGAAATCCATCGAACTCGCCTGCGGCCAGATGCAGGCGGATTATGTGCCTGTGAATACGAGGACTCCCGTTCCCGAGGCGCTTTTTACCTATTTTTCGCAGAGGAGAGTTTGAGATGAATCGAATCCTGACAGCCGAGAGCGGACATTCGCGCGTCAGCGAAAGTAGCATGGGCTTCCAGCCCATGCCCCGCTCCCGGACGACCGAGAGAGATTCGAGTTTCGCCCGCTCCTCCACGTCGCCCCAAGATGCATGGGCTGGAAGCCCATGCTACATCGCCCGACCCTCCGCAGTCGGCTAAAGCCTCCACACCAACCTTACTCATACTCCCTACTCCTTACTCTTACTCTTACTCTTACTCCCCCGCTTCACCTCCGACCTCCGAGGAGTAAGAGGTAAGAGTAGGGAGTAAAGAGTAAGAACCACCAACAGCCAGCACCACCCACAACACCCCCGCTCAGGCGGGAGGCCGCCCCGAGGGACGCCTGAGTTCCCTACCTCGCAGGGCACCAGCCCTGCCACACTCCGACCTTTTACCTTTCACTTTTCACCTTTTACTGCGGCTTCCGCATGCTTTTCCTCAACACCATCCTCCTCCTCGGCGCTCTCGGCATCGCGATTCCCATCGTGATCCACTTGCTGAACCGCCGTTCCAGCCGGGTCGTGGATTGGGGAGCCATGAACTTCCTCCTCGAATCCCTCGCCATCCGCAACCGCCGCATCCAGCTCGAGGAAGCCCTCCTCATGGCGGCTCGCTGCCTCCTCGTCGGACTCCTCGCCCTCGCCCTCGCGCGGCCCTTCATCCCGCCCGGCTCGACCGTGCCTTGGCTCCTCGTCCTCCCCCTCCTCCTGCTCGCCGTCGTCGGGCTCGGCGTCGCCGTGGTCCTGCACGACGAACCCGTCTGGCGCCGCCGCGTCGCCGTCGCCTCCCTCCTCGTCCTCCTCGCCTGTGCCGCCCTGATCTCCTTCGAGAAATACCTCAACCTCTCCCGTTTCGCCCCCGGGGCGCGGCAGGACATCGCCCTCGTCATCGACGCCTCCACCTCCATGGGCATCGCCGTGGACGGCGCGACGAACTTCGAGCGCGCCGTCGAGGAGGCCCGCACCCTCGTCAAGCGCGCCCCGCGCGGCCACGCCTTCAGCCTCATCGTCGGCGGCCCCTCGCCCTCCGCGCCCGTCCTCGACCCCACCACCGACCGCGCCGCCCTCGACGCCGCCCTCGCCGAGCTCGCCCCCCTCGACGGGGCCATGGCCACCTACCAAGCCCTCACCCTCGCCTCCCTCAGCCTCGCCCGCGGCGACAACCCCGCCAAGCAGATCGTCCTCCTGACAGACGAACAAAACGTTGGCTGGGAGATCGGCCAGAGCGGGCGCTGGAACTTCCTCCGCGACGCCTTCAAAAACCTCCCCAGCGAACCGCAGATCATGCTCCGCAGGATGCCCCTGCCCGAGTTCGTGCGGAACGCCTCCGTCACCGATGTGCGCCTCTCCCGCGAGATTGTGGGCGTGGACCGGCCCGTCTCCATCACCGCGACCGTGGCGAACACCGGCAACGAAGCCGTCACCCCCTCCGCCCTCGTTCTCAAGATCGACGGCGGGCGCGACTACCGCGACGCCTCCATCGGCCAACTCCGCCCCGGCGAGGAGCATTCCGTCACCTTCACCCACCAGTTCTCCGAGGCCGGGGCGCATTCCCTCTCCGTCACCCTCGAGGTCGAGGACGACATCGCCAGCGACAACACCGCGTGGTCCGCCCTCAACGTCGCGAGCGAGCTGAAAGTCCTCATCGTGGAGGGCCGCCCCTCCGCCCGCGCCCTCGACCGGGCCGCCGCCTTCGCCGCCGTGGCCCTCGCGCCCTCCGCCCTCACCCTCGACCCGACCTTGCAGGCGAACCTTCCCGGCGTCGCCGACCCCGCCGCGGACGACTTCAATCCGAACTACGACCCCACCCTCGATCCCGTCCGCTTCCTCGTCGAGCCGCGCGTCGTCGCCCTGCCCGACCTCGCCGTGATCGCCGACTTCTCGGACTACGACACCGTCCTCCTCGCCGACGTGCCGCGCCTCTCCGCCCCCGTCGCCGCGGCCCTCGCCCGATACGTGGACGAAGGCGGCGGCCTCCTCGTCGCGGCGGGGGCGAAGGCCCAAGCCGACTTCTACAACGGCTGGAAAACCGAATCCGACCTGCCCTTCCTTCCCGCGACCCTCGGCGATCCCGTCGTCGCCGACACCGTCGCCGGGGCTGCCTCCGCCTTCTCCCCCTCGGCCCAGACCCTCACGCATCCCGCCCTCGCCAAGGTCGCCGATCCGGGGAGAAGCGACTTCGCCGGGACCACGATCACAAACTACCGACCCCAGACCATCCCCGACGCCCTCGCCAAGGAAAGCTCCGTCGGGGCGCGGCTCAACAACGGTGCGATCCTCCTCAGCTCGCGCAAGGCCGGACGCGGGAATGTGGTTCTGCTAGGCGTCTCGCTCGACCTCTCCTCCGGCAACCTCGTGACGCGACAAGCCTTTCTCCCCTTCCTCCACGAGTTCGTCTATCATCTCGCCGACCCCGCCGCCTACCAGCTAAACCTCGATCCGGGTTGGGAGGTCCATCTCGGCCTCGCCGGCAAGCGCGGACGCGCCCTCGGCGAGGGACTCATCGGACGCTACTACGCCAGCCACGACGCGACCGAGCCCGCCTACACGCGGCAGGACCCCGCCATCCAGTTCCAATGGATGAACGGCAGCCCCGCCCCCGGCATCCCGGCGGACGGCTTCAAGGTCGAGTGGACGGGCAAGATCCAGATGCCCGCGGCCAAGCGCCTCACCTTCCAAGCCGAGGTGGACGACGCCCTCGAACTGTTCATCGACGGCAAGCCCGTCGTCGAGTTCAACCAAGGCACCCGCGAGCGGCGCTACTCCGAGAAGGTCGAGGAGAACCGCTGGTACGACTTCCGCGCCGTCTTCCGCGAGAACGGCGGCGAGGCCAAGGCCGTCCTGAAATGGGAGGCCGACAAACTGCCCTCGCAGATCATCCCGCCCTCGCGCTTCCGCACCTTCACCGGCGGGGAGGGCGAGACCGGGCGCCAGACCAGCCTCGCCACCTTCCCCGTGAAAGGCCCCGACGGGCGGCCCCGCGTCGCGCAGCTCAGCTCGATGGACGGCGGTTCCGTGCTGAAGCTGCAGGGCCAGATCTCCTCTGGCCTCTACCAGCTCACCGTGCCCGAGGAGCAGGCGCCGTATTTCTCCGACTTCCTCCGCGAAAGGAGCCGCGAAATCCCCTTCACCGTGAAGCGCGACCCCGCCGAGAGCCGTCTCGTCCGCCTCACCGACTCCGATTACGCCTTTCTCGCGAACTTCGTCACCCTGTCACAACCACAAACACTGGAAGAGCTGATCGGCTTCCTCGACGGCCGGCAGTTCGGGCAGGAGTTGTGGAAATACCTCGCCCTCGGGGCCTTCGTCTTTCTTCTCCTCGAAATCGTGCTTTCGAGATGGATCGCCCGCAGCCGCCGCATGGGCGAGGAGATCGCCATCCGCTTCGAGGCGAAGGACGCGCCCAGCAGCGCGTTCCGGGAGCAGTTGGCGAAGTTTGGGAAGGTTTGAGATGAAACAGAGACGCAGCAATTCCCGAAACGATGCATGGGCTGGAAGCCCATGCATCGTGGCACGACGCCCGGAAGCCAACGGAGTTCCGCCCGCTCATCCACGCCGCCCCCGCCGAAGGCATGGGCTGGAAGCCCATGCTACGTTTCCCGACCTTTTACGCGCCCATGGGTTTCTAATTTCTTCCCGCCACCGTTTGCCCTCACGGTCATGAAACCCTTTCTGCTTCTTTTGATTTTGATGATTCCATGCGGATCTTGCCTCGGGCAGAAACCATGGCCATACAAGCCGGGCGTGGCAGAGCATTATGCAGGGACCATCCGCTCAACGGGCCCATCCGCGTTTGGAAGCATCACCTATGTCGGGCAGCAGGAGAAAACCGTGTTCGACAGAAGGGCCAAGGATGGCAATGGAGGGAGGATCACCATCCATGCGCATGTTTTCAACATCGCGTGGAGCGACGGCCTCTCGTCGGAAATGGTTGCAAATCCCGATATTGGCGATCTTGCAGCGGTGACGGCACAGGCGGAAAGACATGCGAAGATCGTGGGACTGCTGCCCCATTGCCTCCGCTCCCTTCTTGACCGGATTGTGCTGCATGGCGGCAATGTGACGATGGGCGGCGGCAACAGGAGCCTCCTGCTTTATTCGGAAAAGACGATGCAGCATGAAACCCAAAAAGGAAAGCTCCATGAGATCATCGTGCATGAGGCCGCGCACAACCTTGGTCAAACCATGGAAAAATCACCCGAATGGCTGGCGGCGCAATACAGCGACAACGCATTCATTTCCAAGTATGCGCAAGACTTTCCGCTACGCGAAGATGTGTCCGAAAGCTTTTTGGCATGGCTCATTCTCCGGTATCACCGCCATCGCATCACAGAGGAGCAGGCCAATACCATCAGCAGCCAGATCCCGGCGCGCCTGAAGTATTTTGATGAACGGAATTACAATATGTTCCCGGTTGCAGCGGACGCCGGCAGCACCGAGCCCCCTCAAAAAAGTAGCATCGGCTTCCAGCCCATGCATCGCGGCACGACGTCCGGGAGCGACGGAAGCCCCGTCCGCTCTCCCACGCCGCTCCCACCGAAGGCATGGGCTGGAAGCCCATGCTACCTTCCCGACCTTTCACCTTTTACTTTTCACCTTTCACGCGCCCGGTAGGGCGCTCCCCAACCTTTCACGCGCCCTCCGGGCGCCCCATGAACTCCGACTTCAGCCGCACCGACCTGATCGACTCGCTCGGCCCCGCTCTCTCCGGGGCCGGGTTGCTCGTCTGCGCCTTGCTCTGGCTCGCCACGGTGAAACTGCGCGGACGCTTCCCCTCGGCCACTCTCGCCCTTTCCCTGCTCGGATTCCTCCTCGCGGCGGGGGCCTGCTGGTTCGCCTTCCAGTTTCTCGGGGCCTTCTTCGCCCTCGCCACCTCTTGGGCGCTGCCCGCCATCGCCCTGCTCGGCGCGGCCGCGGCGGAGACTGTCGTCTGGATCTACCGCTTCGAGAAATCCCTCGTCTCCCCGCGCCGCGGACGCCTCCTCCTCGCCCTGCGGCTCGCCGCCCTCGCCATCCTCCTCCTCATCCTCGCGCAGCCGGTGCGCTCCTTCGTCGAGGAGCGCGAAATCTCGCGCGAGGTCGCCGTGCTCATCGACGACTCCGATTCCATGCGGCTCGCCGACCAGCGGCTGACGCCCTCGCAGAAGCTCGACCGCGCCGCCCTCCTCGGCGTGCCGGGTCTGGAGCAACGCCCCGCCCTCGCTGCGATCGGACGCGCCGCCACCGCCCTCGACGCCGAATTCGTCGAGGAGCTGAACGCCCTCCGCTCCGCCCCCACCCTCGCCGCCGGACTCGAAGGCCGTGCCGCGCAGTTGCCCGCGCGTTTCGCCTCCCTCGAAAGCCGCCGCGCCGCCCTGACGGACTCCCTCGCCACGGCGGCCTCCGCCCCGCTCCCCGACGAGGTGCGGGGCAAGCTCGACGACTCCCTCAAGCGCGTCCGCGACGGGCTCGCCCGCATCCTCCCCCTCGCCGCGAAGGCCGCCGAGTCCGGCAGCGGCGAGGAGCTCGCGAAACAGCTCGAAGTCGCCCGCGACGAACTGCGCCCCCTCGTCGAGACCCTCCCCACGACCACGGCCAAGGCCGACGAAGCCTACTACGAACGCCTCGACGGACCGACGAAGCAGTTCGTCGATGAAGCCGCCGCGACCCCGCGGGCCGAACTCGCCCGGCGCGTCCTTTCCACCCCCGTCCCCATGGATGAGGAAGAAACCCAAGAGGGTCAAGCCGCCGACCCGCCCCGGTCGGCAAGGACCCTCCTCGGTCGGCTCAAGGAACGCTACAACCTGCGCTACTACCGCTTCGCCCGCGACGTCGTCCAGATCACCGATCCGCTCGCCGGGGAGGAAGCCATCGAGATCGGCCGCCGCCCCGACAAGGCCCAGACCGACCTCACCGGCGCGCTCGAGCACGTCCTCGCGAACACCTCGCCCGAATCGCTCGCCGGGGTGCTGCTGCTGGGGGACGGACGGCACAACGGCGCCGCCCTGCCCGAGGACAGCCTGCGCCAGCTCGCCGTGCGCAACACGCCCCTCTCCGCCGTGCCCCTCGGCGCGGACCTCGGCCCGGTCGATATCTCCCTGCTCTCGCTGAACGCGCCCGAGTCCATCTACCTCGACGACCGCGTCGTCGTCACCGCCACGGCGAAGCTCGACGGCTTCCTCGGCGAGACGGTGCGGGCCGAGCTGCTCTCCGGCGAGACCGTCGTCGAAAGCGTCGAGATCGAGGTCACCGACGTGAACTTCCGCACCGAGATCGCCTTCGTCCACAAGCCCGAGGCCAAGGGCATCCACGACTACCGCGTGCGGCTCCAGCCCGACCCGCGCGAGATGTTTCAGGAGAACAATTCGTGGGACTTCAAGGTCGCGGTCACCGACGACCGGACGAACGTCCTGCTGGTCGATGGCTTCCCCCGCTGGGAGTTCCGCTACCTGCGCAACCTGTTCTACGGCCGCGACAAGTCGGTGCATCTCCAATACGTCCTCCTCCATCCCGACGCGATCCACCGCGCCCCCCAGCCGCCCACGGTCCATGCCAGCGCCTCGCGCCCCTTCGGCGAGGCCGGGGCCACGCACCTGCCGCAGGTCGCGTCGGAGTGGCAGCAGTTCGACGTCATCATCCTCGGCGACATCCCCCCGTCGGCCCTTTCCCCCCGCGACCTCGCCGCCATCGAGGAGGCCGTGACGAAGCGAGGCGCCCTCCTCGTCTGCGTCGCCGGACCGCGCCACATGCCCCACGGCCACGACAGCCGCGCCTTGCAGAACCTGCTCCCCGTCTCCTACACGCCCGGCGCGGCGACGCGCTACGAGACGCCCGAGAGCGCCTACCGCATCCAGCTCACCGCGGCGGGACGCGAGCATCCCGTGACCTCGCAATCGACCAGCCGCGCCCTCAACGAGGAGATCTGGTCGGGCTTCCCGCCGATGCGCTGGCGCTACGCGGGCGCGGAGATGAAGGAGACCGCCGAGATCCTCGCCTACGCCCATCCCGCCGGGGCCGCGCCGACGGTGGCGGGCTTCGCTCCCGACGGCTCCCCCGGCTCGGTCGAGGCCGCGATCCAGCAGCTCGCCAACCAGAAGCAGGTCGAGGCCGGAAACGCCGTCGTCTCCACGATCCGCGCGGGCCTCGGCAAGGTGCTGCTGCTGCACTTCGACCAGACGTGGCGCTTCCGCTACGGCGTCGGCGACACGCACCACCACCGCTTCTGGGGCCAGATCACGCGCTGGGGCGCGGGGCCGAACCTGCGCTCGGGCAACGACTTCGTCCGCCTCGGCACGGACCGGCTCAGCTACACGCCGAACGACCCCATCGAGGTCACCGCGAAGGTGCTCGATCCCGAACGCCGCCCCGTCACCGACGCCGGCGTCGAGGTGGAGGTCTGGAAGGACGGCGAACGTCTCCGCAAGCAGCGCCTCAGCTACCGCTCGGACTCCTCGGGCCTCTACGAGACGAGCCTCGGCGGCCTCGACGAGGAGGGCGAATACCGGCTGAAGCTGGTCGGCAGCGAAGTGGACAAGGCCATCGCCGCCGTGCCGGACGGGCCGCAAGGCATCGAGACCGAGCTGCTCGTCGTGACGACGCGCAATCCGGTGGAGCTGGCCGAACTCACCGCCGACCGCGATTTTCTGAACCGCGCCACGACGATGACCGGGGGGCGACTGGTCGAGTTGGACGATCTCGCCAGCCTCGTGGGCAGCTTCGGAGCGCCGAAGGAAACGCTCAAGGAACGGAGGAATGTCACGTTATGGGATAAATGGCCGCTGCTGCTGGCGTTCTTCGGGTTTTTGACGACCGAATGGGTGCTGCGGCGGCGGAGTGGGTTGGTGTAAATTTGATCACGAATGTGACACGAAGTTGATGAAGCAATTCGCAGCAGTTTTCATTATAATCGCGCTGACAGGGTGCGAGCGACAACCCAAAGTTGAACAAGCTTCAGAAATGAATTCGCACCTTGAAAGCATAATCGGAATCGTTGCAGAGCAGTTGGGCATATCAGCAGATGCAATTCACGGCAATTCCACATTCGCATCGATCGGTGCAGATGATCTCGATCTGGTCGAAATTATCATGGCAGCCGAAGATGCTTACAACGTCTCGATTCCAGACGAGACATTAATGAAAATTGCCAACACTTCCGAGTCAGACGAACTCGTGCGTAGCCTAGAAGCCATCTCATAAATACCG
>DDTJ01000037.1:34746-64171 GCA_002344525.1 Akkermansiaceae bacterium UBA2367 | reverse complement strand
CCCCTAATCTAGGAAAGACCCTTGGAGAATACCGACCTCGATCTTGCCGAGCGCTACCTACTCGCCGTGGATGAGACGATCTGAATGCTCTCCGAGCGGCCCGGTCTCGGGATTCGCCGCCGTTTCGCCGCTCCCGAACTCGCCCGGATTCGCAGCATCCAAGTCAGGAAGCCCTTCGACCGGCATCTGCTTTTCTATTGGGAAGGTTTGAGAATTTGGCTGAGTTCGTGAAATTTGAGCTTGATTTGTCCTTGTGAACACTCGAAGTTCGATTCGTCCACAGGTTTTTGTGTACGAATCTGATTAGCGTACAATTTTTTGTGGATAAACAACGTTCGACCGAGAAACCCCCATATATGAAAAAGCACTACATACTCGTATGCACCCGGAAGCCGTCCGACGACACATGCAAAGCAAGCACAGCATGGCTAGACTTCGTAGCCTCGACGCAGAGCATCGACAATGAAGGTAGAGGGATAGAAAGGATAGGCGAAAATACCTGGCTGCTTCGACGCGATGATGCTGCATCCTCTCTCGCAAAGATCGTCTCTGCGTCCGAAGCCTCTGGATTGTCTTGTAGAGTTCTGTATCTGTCATCGGATGATTAGTATTTGATGTTCAATTGTGCGGGGTTCGGGCGCGGATCAGGCCGGGTCGAACAAACGGGTGCAGCTAACCGCCTGACGGCGGTAGCTGACCCTTGACGTTCAGCGTGTCCCTTCCCAAAAGCCGACCCATACAAGCTCCGCTACACCCGTATTCCCAATCGCCCCCACGCTCACCCCACCAGAACCCCACCTAACGCCCGCCGAAATGCCTCGGCGATGGCGTCGATGTTCTCTTTGTGGAAGACGCTGATGTGGTTGCCGGGGATGTCGATGAGGTCGAGCTCGTCGACTAGTTCCTCCCATCCGTAGTCCTCGCCGATCTCGAACTTGTCGCCGCCGACCATGGCGCGGAAGAGGGTGAGGCGTCCGGCGAAGGGTCCGGGGATGTAGGACTCCATCGCTTTCTCGTGGGCTTTGCGGAGCTGGACTTGGCGCAGCCAGCCGGCTCCTTTCGCCTGCGGCAGGGTGCGGGCGACGGCGTTCTCGGCTTCGAAGTAGAGGCGGTAGGCGAGGCCGGTGCCGATGCGCATGCCGATGCGTCCGACTTTTTCGATGACGCCTTTGTCGGCGAGGCTGCGCTTGTTCCAGTTCACGGCGAGGCGCTCGCCGAGGGAGAGCTTGCGGGCCTGCACCGCGGGGTTCTCGGTATCGACGAGGCCGAGGAACTCGATGCGCTCGCCTTCGGCGGCGAGTTGGCGGGCCATCTCGTAGGCGACGACTCCGCCGAAGGAGTAGCCGCAGAGGTGGTAGGGGCCGGAGGGCTGGACTTTGCGGAGTTCGGCGAGGTAGTTCGCGGCGGTCTCCTCGACGCTCTCGTCGGGGATGGGCGAGGTCGCGGTGAGGGCGGGGGCCTCGAAGGCGTAGAAGGGGCGCTGCTCCCCGAGCCGTTCGGCGAGTTCGCCGTAGAAGAGGATGCCGCCGTCGCCGCCGTGGACGGCGAAGAGAGGGGGCAGGTCGCCCTTGGGCTGGATCGCGACGGTGGTCTCGGCGAGTTCTCCGGGAAGGGCCGCCGGGGCGGGCACGAGATGGATGCCGCCTTTGCGAAGCGGGGTTTCGACGGGTTTGCTGGACTCGCGGTCGGAGGGGGCGCTGGTTTCGCTTGCTTCGGGGATGGGCAGGGGTGTCTCCTCGGGTGTGGATGGGGTGGGTTCCGGTCCGTGGCTGGCTGCGTCCTCGTCGGAACGTTCGCACGTTCCGCTACCTTGAGAGGCCGTAGCGGAAGATGCGAATCTTCCGCCTTCCGACAAGTTGTTCGCCGACCCGTCGGAAGCTTGGCCCGTTCCGCTGCGCTGGTCGATCAGGGCGGCGAGCCGTCGCACGCTGGGGGCGCGGAGGAGTACGGCGAGGGGCAGGGCGAGGCCGAAGCGCTTCTGGATGCGGACGAGCATCTTCATGCCGAGGAGGGAATGGCCGCCGAGGCAGAAGAAGTCGTCGTCGAGCCCGATCTCGGAGCGGCGCAGCAGCTCCCGCCAGATCGCGGAGAGCTCGGTCTCGGTGGCGGTGGGCGGGCGGTCCGGGTCGGGTTCGGTGGCGAAGGCGTCGGTCTCGGGCAGGGCGCGGGTGTCGATCTTGCCGTTCGCGTTCAGGGGCAGGGTCTCGAGGACGAGGAGGGAGGCGGGCACGAGATGGCCGGGGAGCTTCGAGCGCAGGTAGGCGAGCAGCTCCTCGGGGGCGGGTTTCACCCCGTTCAAGGGCGAGACGTAGGCGGCGAGGGATTTGTCGGTGGCGGTGGCCCCGCGCACCACGACCTTGCATTGGCCGACGAGGGGATGGCGTCCGAGGCAGGCCTCGATCTCGCCGGGTTCGACGCGGAATCCTCGGATTTTCACCTGATGGTCGATCCGGCCGAGGAAAAGAATGGCTCCGTCGGCGCGTTGGCGGCAGAGGTCGCCGGTGCGGTAGAGCGTGGCTCCGGGCTCCAAGGGATGGGGGATGAATTTCTCGGCGTTCAGTTCGGGCCGGTTCAGGTAGCCGAGGGCGAGGCCGTCGCCTCCGCAGCAGAGTTCGCCGGGCGCTCCCGGAGGCAAGGGACGGCCCGCCGGGTCGAGGATCCAAGCGGTGGTGTTCGCGATGGGCCGGCCCACGGGGATGGCGGCGGCGAGGAGATCGGCGGGCTCGATCCGGTGGGTGGTGGTGAAGGTGGTGCTCTCGGTGGGGCCGTAGCAGTTGATGAAGCGGAGCGAGGGATGCGCCTCCAGCACCTTGGCGGCGTGCGCGGGCGAGATGACGTCGCCGCCGGTGAGGATCTGCCGCAGGCCGGAGAAGGTCTCGGGGCATTCCTCGACCATCACTTGGAAAAGGCCGACGGTGATCCAGAGGGTGGTGACTTGGTGCTTTGTCAGGGTCTCGGAGATCACGGCGAGGTCGAGGCGTCCGGCGGGGGGCAGGGCGAGGATGCCGCCGTTGAGCAGGGGACCGTGGATTTCGAACAGAGCCGCGTCGAAGCAGGGGCTGGAGGCGTGGAGGAAGACCTCGTCCTCGCCGAAGTCGCAGTAGTCCGCTCCGCGCACGAGGCGGATGATGGCGCGGTGGGGGATGAGGGCGCCCTTCGGCGTGCCGGTCGAGCCGGAGGTGTAGAGGATGCAGGCGGGCTCGTCCGCGCCAACGCTCGCGACGGCGGCGGCGGGGAAGGGGTCGCGTCCCCGTCCGTCCTTGGCGAGGCGTTCGGGCGTGGTCGCGGGCAGCTCGCGGGGGAGGCGCTCGGCCCAGCCCGGCTCGGCGATGGCGAAGGTCGCGCCGCTGTCGGCGAGGAGGAAGTGGAGCCGCTCGGCCGGGTAGTCGGGATCGAGCGGCACGACGATGGCCCCGGTTTGCAGGACGGCGTAGAGCGAGGCGACGGCCTCGGGGGAGCGCTCCAGAAAGACGGCGACGCGGTCGCCGGGGGCGATGCCCGCGTCGGCGAGTCCGTGGGCGATGCGGTCGGTCAATTCGGCGAGCTCGGCGTAGCTCGTCGTGCCTTGTTCGTGGCGCAGGGCCGTGGCCTCGCCCCGGCGGTCGGCGGTTTCGGCGAAAAGCTGCGCCACGTTTTTGTCGCGGGGATAGTCGCGGGCGGTGTCGTTCCATGCGCGCAGTTGCGACTCCTGCGCGGGGGTGAGGGCGGCGGCGATGTCGGCGAGATTGGCGTCGGGACGGGCGATGAGCTGCTCGAGGATGGCGCGGTAGATCGCGGCCCATTGCGCGACGGTGGCCTCGCTGTAGAGCGCGGTCTGGAAGTCGAAGCGGAATTCGAGCCCGGCTTCGTATTCGCGGGTTTTGAGGAAAAGCGGATTGGTGGCGAAGCCGCGGTCGATCTCATCGACTTTCGTCTCCAGTCCCGGCATGGGGAGGGCGTCGTCCACGCGCTCGAAATTGAAGACGGCCTCGATGCGGGGGCGGTCCGCGGCCTTGAATTTCTTGATGAGCCGGCCGTAGGTGAACTCTTGGTGCTCCAACGCGTCGAGGAGGCGGCGCTGGGTCGTCCTGAGGAAATCGCCGAAGGTTGCCGCCGGGTCGATCCCGGCGACGAAGGGGAGGAAGTTCACGCAGTGGCCGACGAGGCCTTCCTCGCCCGAGCCGTTCTGTCCGGCGGCGGGGAAGCCGACGACGAAGCGGTCCTGCCGCGCGAGGCGGTGGAGGAGGATCTGGTAGGCTGCGAGGAGGAGGCCGAAAAGGGTCGCGCCGGACTTGCCCGCGATTTTGCGGAGGGCGCGGGCCTGCTCGGGGGTGAAGCGCTCGGCAACGGTGCCGCAGAGGTAGTCGGGATCGGAGGGGGCGGGGAAGTCGGCGGGCAAAGCCAGCGGGGGGACGGGCTCGGCGAATTCGCGCATCCAGTGGGCCTCGGCCTCGGCCTCGGCCTCGGTCGGGGTGGCGAGTGCCTCCCGCGCGGCGGTGCGGTCGCAGTGTCCGGCGAAGCTGGGGGCCGGGGCGAGCTGAGGGCTGCTGCCCCCGAGACTCGCGGCGTAGGTTTCGGCGAGTTCGGCGAGGAGCACGTTGTAGGACCAGCCGTCGCAGACGATGTGGTGGGCGTCGAGCAGGAGGAGGTGGTCCTCCTCGCCGAGGCGCAGGAGCGAGGCGCGAAAGAGCGGCCCGTTCTCCAGATCGAAAGGAGTGTTCCGCTCGCGTTCGAGCGTCTCCGCGATGGCGGTTTCGCGGTCGGCTGCGGAGAGCGTCGAGAAATCCAAGAGGGTCGGGTCGAGGACCAAAGAGGGTTGCACGACGAAGCCTTCGCCTCCGGCGGGGAAGACGGCGCGAAGGGCGTCGTGGCGGGCGAGGAGGCCGTTCAGGGAGTCTTTCAACGCGTCGGCGTCGAGGCGGCCGCGCAGGGAGACGAGGTTGATCTCGTTGAAGCAGAGGGAGGCGTTCCCGCTGATTTGCGAGGCGAGCCAGACCTCGGCGAGCGGCTCGGTCATGGGATGGACGCGGGGGGCGGACGGCTCCGGATTTCGGGTTTCGGGTTTCGGGTTTCGGGTTTCCGAAAGGAGACGCGGCGGGCCGGTGAGACGCGAGCCGTTGAGATGCGGCACGACGATGCCCGAGGGAACGTCGAAGAAGCCGCCGTCCTGCAGCTCGGCGATGGATTCGCGGAAGGCGGCGATGCAGTAGTCGATGTCCGCGTCGCTGTGGGCCGCGGTCATGTAGCTGGGGAAGCCTTCGAGAAGGAAGACGCCTTTTTGCCGCAGGTGGAAGAAAAGGAGGTTCGCGTAGCGGTGGTCCTCGGCGGCGCGGAGGAACATCTGCGAGCCGAAGTTGGGCATGCGGAAGGGGGCCCCGTTCTCGACGAAGAGGCGATCGACGGTGGTGGCGAGGCGGGTGGCGCGATCCTTCACGCCCTCCCAGAACCCGGGGCCTTTGCCTTTGAGATGGAGCAGCACCTCCTTCACCGCGGCCATGGCGAGGGGATGCCGCACGAAGGTGCCGGCGAAGAAGGTGACGTCTTTCCCGGGGAAGGAGTCGTCGCCGTATTGCCACATGCCGCCGTCGAAGGTGTCCATGAACTCGGCCTTGCCCGCGACGACGCCGAGGGGCATGCCGCCGCCGACGACTTTGCCGTAGGTGGCGATGTCGGCCTCGACGCCGTAGAACTCCTGCGCTCCGCGCGGTCCGGTGCGGAATCCGGTGATGACCTCGTCGAAGACGAAGACGGTCCCGGACTGGCGCGTGATCTCGCGGACGGCGTGGATGAACTCGCGCGGCTGGAACTCGGGCCGGCGGCTCTGGATGGGCTCGACGATGACGGCGGCGAGCTCGTGGGCGCGGCGGCGGATGAGGTCGAGGGCCTCGTCGGTGCCGTAGGGCAGCACGATGACATCCTCGACGGCGCGGCGCGGGATGCCGGGGGCGATGGGCATGGAGCGCATCTGCTCGCCGGATCCGACGCCGCGGACGAGGACTTCGTCGAAGTTGCCGTGGTAGTCCTTGGCGAAGACGACGACTTTGTCGCGTCCGGTGACGGTGCGGGCGAGGCGCATGGCGGCCTGCACGGCCTCGGAGCCGGTGTTGACGAAGCTGGCGCGTTCGTTGCCGGTGACTTCGCAGAAAAGCTGCGCGGCCTCCATCGCGGCGACGCATTGGGGGCCGACCTCGACGCCGCGATCGAGCTGGGCCTTGAGGGCCTCGGTGACGAAGTCGGGGGAGTGGCCGAGGAAGTTCGGTCCGAAGCCGTTGAGGAGGTCGATGTATTCGTTGCCATCGACATCGACGAGGCGGGAGCCTTTCGATTTCACCACGGCGATCTGGTAGATCATCTCCTTCCAGCGGCGGTTGAAGCCGGAGACGGTGCGGGGGTCGGCATGCCACTGGCGGTATCGGGCGGTGAGCTCTTTGGAGGTGCGGGTCTTGGCGGTGTATTTGGCGATGAGCTCGTCGAGGTGGCGGCGTTGGCGGTCGGTCAGGGTGTCGTCGAGGTTGCGGTTGATGGAGGTGGTGGGGGCGGAGGTAGGGGTTGGTGTGGAGGCTTCAGCCGACGACGGAGCCTCGGGGAGTTTGGGGGATTGAGTAGGAGCAGGAGAATGAGGAGGAGTAGGAAGGGTTCCACCTTGCAACAGAGCGATCTGCTGCCGCATGATTTCGAGCTGCTGGGCGATGACGGTTTCCAGCGTGCCGTTGTCGGTGAACGGTGAACGGTGAACGGCGACGGAAGCACTGCATCACTGTATACTGGCGCCGCAGGCGCACCGATTACCGGAGCGGCGCCGCCGCTCACCAGCGCCGCAGGCGCGTAGCGCTCGCCGGGTAGCGTCGCGTCCAAATGAGCGGCCATCGCGTCGATGGTGGAGAGATCGCCCATCAGGTCGCGCAGGGTGAGGTCGGTGCCGAACTCGTTCGCGAGGGCCTTGCCGGCTTGGGTGAGGAGGAGCGAGTCGAAACCCTGTTCGAGGAAGGAGGCGTCCCCGGCCAGTTCCTCGTCGGGGATGCCGGAGAGGTCGGTGAGGACGGCGCGGATCGCGGCGGCGATGGTTCCACGACGTTCGGCGGGGGCGGGCGTGCTCATGGCNNGGCGGGAATGGGTTCCGGCGTGGCGACGACGGGATCGGCGGCAACGGGTGCGGGAAGGGTGCTTGGTGCGTCTGTCAGGGGCTTGGGATCGACCCAATGGCGCTTGCGTTCGAAGGGGTAGGTGGGCAGGGGGACGCGCTTGCGGGTCTCGGCGGAGTAGAAGGCCTCCCAATCGACCGCGACGCCGCAGGACCAGAGTTTGCCGAGGGATTCGAGGGCGTTGGCGTGGTCGCAGCCGGACTCCTTGACGTGGCGGCAGGTGGAGAGGGCGAGGTGGTCGGCCTTGCGGTCGAGCGATTGGCGGACGAGACCGGCGAGGGTCGAGCCGGGGCCGACTTCGAGGAAGATCTGCTCGGGTTTCTCCGCCCCGAGGGCGACGACGGAGCGGTGGAAGCGGACGGGCTCGCGCAGGTGTTTCGCCCAGTAGAGCGGATCGGTCGCCTCCTGCTCCGTGAGCCATGCTCCGGTGACGGTGGAAAGGATGGGTTTGTCAGGGCCGGAAAGGTTGATCCCGGCGAACTCGGCGGCGAAGCGCTCGATCACCGGGTCCATCATCCGCGAGTGGAAGGCGTGCGAGGTGTGGAGCGTCTGGGAGACGACGCCGTCGGCCTCGAGCGTGGCGCGGAAGGCGTCGAGCTCCTCGTGCGGACCGGCGACGACGCAGAGGGAGGGGCCGTTGACGGCGGCGAGGTCGAGGCTTTCGGGCAGGCGGGCGAGCAGGTCGGGCTCGGGCAGGCGCACCGAAAGCATCCCGCCGCCGGGCAGTTCGCCCATGAGCCGGCCCCGCGCGGCGAGCAATTTCAGCCCGCTCTCCAGATCGAAGACGCCAGCGTGGCAGGCCGCGACGAATTCCCCGACGCTGTGACCGATCATGGCGACGGGTTCGACGCCCCAATGCCGCCAGAGGTCGGCGAGGGCGTATTCGATGACGAAGATGGCGGGCTGGGCGAGCGGGGTGTGCTTCAATCGCTCCGAGGCGGCGTCGAGGTCGGCGTCGGTGGAGGGGAAAAGCGCGTCGGTGAGACGCAGGCCGAGATGGGGGAGGAGGATCTCGGAGGCTTCGTCGAGCAGGCGGCGGAAGCGCGGCTCGCTCTCGTAGAAGACGCGCCCCATGTTGACGTGCTGCGAGCCTTGGCCGGGGAAAAGGAAGTTCACCGGCGGGTCGCTGCGGTCGGCGCTGCCGCTCGCTCCCGCGCCGCTGCGGAGGGCCTCGGCGAGTTCGGCGAAATCCCGCGCGGCGACGGCGCGGCGGCAGCGGAAGGGCTTGCGTCCGGTCGCGAGGGTCCAAGCGGCGTCGGCGGAATCGGCGTCGACGGCTTGGGCGGCGAAGGACGCGAGATTGGCCGAGGCGGCGGCGAGGGCCTCCTCGCTGCGGGCGGAGAGGAGGAAAAGCTGGTTCGCTCGCGGCGAGGGCGCGGAGGCGACGGGCGGGGACTCCTCCAGCACGACGTGGGCGTTCGTCCCTCCCACGCCGAAGGCGCTGATCCCGGCGCGGCGCGGCTGTCCGGCGCGGCCTTCGGTCCAAGGGCTGAGCTTGGCGTTCACGAAGAAGGGGCTGTTCGCGAAGTCGATCTTCGGATTGGGGTTTTGATAGTGCAGCAGGGGAGGGAGGGCCGCCTTTTCGAGCGAGAGCGCCGTCTTGATGAGGCCGCAGACGCCGGAGGCGACGTCGAGGTGGCCGATGTTGGTCTTGAGCGAGCCGAGGGCGCAGAACCGGCTTTCCTCCGCCCCTCCGGCACGGAAGGCCTTGGTCAGGGCGGCGACCTCGATGGGATCGCCGAGGGGCGTGCCGGTGCCGTGGGCCTCGACGTAGCCGATGGTGGCGGGGTCGATCCCGGCATCGCGGTGGGCCATGCGGATGACATCGACTTGGCCCTCGACGCTGGGCGCGGTGTAGCTGTGCTTCACGCCGCCGTCGTTGTTCAGCCCCGTGCCTCGGATGACGGCGTGGATGTGGTCGCGGTCGCGGAGGGCGTCGCCGAGGCGCTTCAACATGACGACGCCGGCGCCGTTGCCGAAGACGGTGCCGGAAGCCTTTTCGTCGAAGGCACGGCAATGGCCGTCGCCCGAGAGCATGCCCTGTTCGGTGTAGAAATAGCCGCGCTTCAGCGGCAGGGTGATGGCGACGCCTCCGGCGAGGGCCATGTCGCAGAGGCCGGAGCGGATCGCGCGGCAGGCCTCGACGATGGCGACCATGGAGGTGGAGCAGGCCGTCTGGAGGGTCATGGCCGGGCCGCGCAGGTTCAGCTTGAAGGCGACGCGGGTGGCGAGGTAGTCCTTGTCGTTGCCGAGCTCGGTCTGGAGCGAGCCGACTTGGATCTGCGGGATGAGGTTGGCGAGGAAGGCGCGGTCGGTGCAGAGGTTCGCGAGCAGGTAGGTGTCGAAGTAGGCCCCGGCATAGACGCCGATGCGCTGGCTGTGGGTGTCGGGGGTGTAGCCGGCGCGCTCCATCGCCTCCCACGCGAGTTCGAGGAAGACGCGCTGCTGGGGATCCATGATCGCCGCGTCCTTCGGGAGGATGCCGAAGAAGGCCGCGTCGAACAGATCGACGCCGTCCATGAGTCCCTTCGCGGGGACGTAGCCGGGCTTGCCGTATTCCTCGGGGTATTCGACTTCGTCGGCGGAGAAATGCGTGATGGACTCGACGCCGTCGATGAGATTCTGCCAGAAGGCGTCGGGGTCGCTCGCCCCCGGAACGCGCAAGGCCATGCCGACGACGGCGACGGCGTCCTCGTCGGTGGCGGGGAGGGGTGTTTCGAGGGTGGTGACCGAGGACGGGGTCGAGTCGAGCTTCGCGGCTTGCGCGGCGATGGTGGGAAGCTCGAAGAGTTCGACCAGCTCCAGCGTGGTCCCGAACTCGCGGCGCATCGCGGCATGGAGGCGGACGAGCTGGATGGAGCTGCCGCCGAGGGCGGAGAAGGGGTCGTCGAGCCCGACTTCCTCGAGGTCGAGGATTTCGCGCCAGATCGCGGCGAGTCGCTCCTGCGTGCGGGTGCCGGGTTTCACGAAGGCCTGCGCCAGATCGGGGCGGGGGCGCTTGGCGGCGTGGAGTTGGTCGTGCAGCGTCTGCGGATCGCGGAGTTCGGTGGCGATGCGAAGGGCGAGGGCGGCGTCGAAGATTGGGGCGGCAGGAGCGATGTTGGTGGATTTGTCAGGAAGGTCGGCGATCTCCGCCTCGTCGGGGATCGGGGAGAGGGCGGCGGCTTCCGAGGCGGCGAGGGTGAAACCTCCGATACTCTCGAAGAAGCGGCGGCAGGGTTCGTTGCGGTCGGTTTCGGTGAAGGCGACGGTCAGCGTCTTCACCCCAAGATCGAAGGCACGTTGTCCGAGCGCGATGAGCATGGCCCGCTCAACGCCCTTGCCGAGGGCGCGGCAACTGAGGAGGAACAGCTCGACCGGCAGGATGTCCCCGTCGGCGGGACCGTGCAGCATCGCGCCGACGAGGCCGTAGTCGCCGAAGCGGTCGCCCGCCCGCACCGCGAGGCAGCGTGCGCCCGCGTCGAGTTTCGCTTGGAGTTCGGCTTCGGAGAAGCGCAGGGGATTGGCGTTGAATTGGTTCGTCCGTTTGGTGAGCTGGGCGATGCGGGGGAGGTCCTCGGGCGCGGCCTCGGCGATCTCGATGTTCAGTTCGAGTCCTCGCAGGAAGTCGGCGAAGCTGGGGGCGGCGGCTCGCAGGTCGCGGCGCTCCGACTCCTGCCGGTAGAAGGCCGTCCGCGCCGCGTCCTCGGCGGTGGCGGGCAGGGTGTCGAGCGGCCAGAGATGGCGGAGGAAGGCGGGGATCTCCTCCGCGTTTTCGGGCAAGGTCAGGGCGAGGACGCCGGGGCAGTTGGCGGCGACCTCGGCGACTTCGGCGGGGTTGTCGTCGAGGAAGACGAAGCTGTCGAGGCCCAGATTCAGTTCGGCGGCGAGTTCGTGGAGGCTTTTCGATTTGGGATTCCAGTTCGCCTTCCAGCCGGCGAAATCGGCTTTTGTCAGGAGGAGTTCGTCCGCCCGTTCGGCGAAGACTCGCTCCACGTCGGCGGACTGGTTTTTCGAGACGAGGGCGAGGAGCAACCCTTCGCGGCTTTTGGCGAGGGCGAATTCGCGCAGCGCCCGCCACGGTCCATCGAGGCGCAGGCCCTGCGGGCCGTCCTCCCCGCAGACGCCGCTCCAGAGGGTGTGGTCCGCGTCGAGGGCGAGCACCTTGACCGGCGGACGCAGCCGCGCGCTGAGGCTCCGGACAATTCTTGTCGCGGCCGCGACAAAGATTGTGTCGGTGTAGGGGAGGTGGCCCGAGGCGTCGGACTCGGGGTCGAAGGGTTGGGCGACGGGATAGAGGGAGGCGAGGTCGGACGCGGTGATGAGTTCCGCGTTGGCGAGGCGGTCGAAGCGCTGCGCGATGGCCGCTTCATCGACTGAAGCTTCGTGTTCGGGGCAGAGGAGGACGAGCTGCGTCGCGGTCGAGCGGGTGGCGAGGGAGGCGATGGCTTCGAGGGCTTCCTCCAAGGCCGAGCCGAGGTCCGAGGGGCGGAGGAGGAAGACGTTCATCCCCCCGGCTGCATTGCGGGCGCTGCCGCTGGCGGGATCGAGGGCCTCTTGCAGGACTTGGCCGTAGTCGGCGAAGCGGATATCGAGATCGATGCCAAGCTCTCGCAGCCAATGCGCGAGCGGGCCGCGGAGCGGTTCCGCGGTGAAGGTCGCGATGACGCGAAGGTGTTTCTGTGAGGGCGGGGTCACGGGATCACGATTTCGGATTCAGGACATCGAGGGCGGGAAAGTCGCGCCGCCATTGCCGGAGGGCTTCGAGGTCGAGTTCGGCACGGAGGATGCCGGGATCGGCACCGGCCTCGGCGAGGATTTCGCCCTTGGGGCCGACGACGAGGCTGGCGCCGGGATAGGGGAGGAAGGGATCGCTGCCGCTGCGGTTCATCCCGACGACATAGGCGAGATTCTCGATGGCGCGAGCGCGCAGCAGGGTGGTCCAGTGATCGACGCGGGCGACGGGCCAGTTCGCGATGACGACGAAGAGCTCGGCCCCGAGGGCGGCCGCCTCGCGGAAGGACTCGGGGAAACGCAGGTCGTAGCAGATGAGCGGGGCGACTTTCCAGCCGCCGATTTCGAAGACCACGGCACGGTTCCCGGCGGGGTAGTGCTCCGCCTCGTTCGCGAGGGGGAAGGGGTGGCGCTTGCGGTAGCGGGCGACCTCGACGCCGTCGGGATCGAAGCAGACCGCTTCGTTTGCTCCGAGGTTGGGTGTGTCGCCCGGAGCGGCGATCCCGGCGAGGACGTAAGAGCGATGACGGCGGGCAAGTTCGGAGAAGAAACGTGCCGATTCGCCGTCGCGTGGTTCGACCGAAGCAGCCGTGTTCATCGTGAAGCCCGAGGTGGACAGCTCGGGGAGGACGAGGAGCGAGCCTGCCGGGAGCGGAGGGGATTCCGCCAGCATTGCCTCGATGCGCGAGAAATTCGCTTGGCGGTCCTCCCAGGCGATATCGGTCTGCAATCCTGCGAGGGTCATGATTTTTGGTTTCACGTTTTGGATTTGAAAATGATCGAAAAGATGAACAAATGGAACGGAAGCCGCTCTGTTTTTGGCTTTTTCGCGCTCCAAAATACACGAAAATAATGATTTTTATAGTCTCGGCGAATTGATTTTAAAAAGTTCAGAGCTTGCCAAGGAATCCGTATCCGGGTTCACTGGTCGGCGCCATGACGATCCTCCGCCGCATCCGGCTCGACTTGGGTCCCGCTTTCTGGGCGCTTCTTGCTCTCTGGGCGATGGCGCTTTGGTGCGAGAGGATCTCCGAGGGGGATCAGCCTTGGTCGGTTCTTTCGGCGCTCCGGCTCGGGTATTGGATCGCCGGATCGTGGTGGATCGTTTCGGATTCGATCCGTCGAGGATACCGGCTGATTCCGGTTTGGGGACTTTACCTGACTCTGATCGGCTGGCTCGCGGTGTTGGTCTACCTGTTCCGCACAAGAGGGTGGTGGGCTTTTCTCACCTTGGCGCTCTACCTCCTCGCCTTCGTGACCGTGGGAATCGCCTTCATGTGGTAGGCCGGAAGGGCGGCTCCCCTCCCCCGCATCTTCCGCTGGCGCGGCCCGGCGATGGCGCTTACGGTGGCCTTTTCCATGGACCGAGGGAGCGACAGGCGCGAGCGAGGCGAAGGGCGATGGTTCAGCGGCGGATTCAGTTTCGACCGCTTCTACCAGCTCAACCGCCGCGTCCTCATCTGGGTCATCCTCGGCTTCCTGCTCTGGCTGCTGCGCTCCTTCTTCACGCTCATCTTCCTGACCTTCGTCTTCGCCTTCATCGCCGCGCCCATCGCCGACTTTTTCATGCGACGGCTGAGGTTGAACCGCCATGTCGCGATTTTCCTGACCTTCGGCATCTTCGTGGCCACGATCACCGCGGTCTCGGTCTTCATCGTGCCACAGGTCACGCGAGAGGCCTTCAGCCTGGTCGGCAACCTGCCCGAGACCGAGCAGCGACTCTTCGAACTGCGCAAGGACATCGTCGACAAGTATCCCGCCGTCGAGCCGATCCTGATGAACTACCTGCGCAGCACGATCCCCGACGCGACCTTGGCCGAATTGGCCGCAGACGAGGTTGCGCTGGCGCAAAACCCCGCTTCACCCGGGGAACCTTCCACCGGTCCTCCCGGCCCGCTCCCGCCGCCCGGCGAGGAGGCGCCCGCCGCCGACACCGCCGAACAAGAGTTGCTGCGCACCGCCCGCCAAGACGAGGCCATCATCCATCTCTTCATCAAGCACCAGATCCAGAAGATCACCGACGCGATGCCCGGCATCATCCGCATGATGTGGAGTGGTTCGGCGACGGTGCTGCTGGCGCTGCTCTTCAGCTTCCTGATCTCGCTGGACCTCTCGCGCCTCGGGCAGGAGGTGCGCAATCTGCGCGTCTCGCGCCTGCGCGATTTCCACGAGGAGGTGGCGCAGCCCGTGGTGCGCTTCGCCTACGTCGTCGGGCGCGCCATCCAAGCCCAGGGGATGATCGCGGTGGTCAACACCGTGCTCACGCTGATCGGCTTGATGGTCCTCGGGGTTCCTTCGCTAGCGGTGCTCTCGATGATCGTCTTCCTGTGCAGCTTCATCCCCGTGCTGGGCGTGTTCCTCTCGACCACGCCCATCGTGCTCGTGGCGCTCAACGCGGGCGGCTTGAACTTGGCGATCCTCTGCGTGGTGATGGTCGTCGTCGTGCATGCCGTGGAGGCCTACCTGCTCAATCCGCTGATCTACGGCAAGCACCTCAAGCTCAATCCCGTGCTGGTGCTGATCATCCTCTTCATCGGGCATCATGCCTTCGGGGTGTGGGGCATGCTGCTGGGCGTGCCCGTGGCGCACTACTTCATCCACGACGTCTTCGGCGTGCCGATCTGGAGCGAGAAGCGCCTTTCCCGCAAGTGGTTCTTCTTCAAATCGCCCGAACCGGAGCCAGCCGGGCCGCCTCCCGAGGACGATGGCGGGGGAACGGGAGAACCCGGCGTGACTCGTGACTCGTGACTCGCAGGCGGCAGACGGGACGGCAAACGTTCCGCTATGCGTTGACGCGCAAGAGCGCTCCGCCGTCGCTCAATCCTTCGGCCTCCTCTTCGCCGGTTCCTCCGTGGCCGCGACGAGATAGGCCGCAATCGAAGCCGCGACCGTGCGGAATTTCGCGGCGCGATCGCCGTCGAGGAGGGCCTTCTCCACCGCCGGGTTGTCGATGAACTCGACTTCAAGGAAGCACTTCGGCTTGCCCTTCAAATGCTCGCATCGCTGGAGCTGGAAGAAGAAGTTCGATCCCCGCCCGCCGTGGAGGTGGCTGTCGTGGATGACGCCGCGGTCCTTCGATCCGGGAAGGTATTCGCGCACCGCCTTGGAGCAGGCGGCGGAGAGTCCGGCGGCGAACGCGCGGTCGATCGCGTAGTCGGGGTTGCGCTCCTTCGCGGCGATCAGGGCTAGGCTGCCGGATGCCTTGCCCCCTCCCCCGGCGTTGAAATGGATGCTCACGACGCAGGCCGTGTCGGGGCGGTCGCAGATTTTCGCGCGTTCGATGAAGTTGGGGTTCACGTCGCTCTCGCGGGTCAGCAGCACGCCGAGGACGCGACCTTGGCGGTCGGCTTCCGCGAGGATCTCCTCCTTCAAGATCAGGCTGAACTCCAGCGTCAGATCCTTCTCCTTGAGGCCGCCCGGCGAGGTCGCGTTGTTCGGCGAGCTGTTGCTGCGCTGGTCAAGGCTGCCGGCGACCGCCGCGCCACCGTGGCCGGGGTCGATCAGGATCGCGGGCGGGTCGGCACGGACGGCGGAGGCGAGCGCGAGGAGGAGCAGGCAGAGGCGCGACGGGTTCATGCGGAAGGACGTATTCTGCCACGAAATCCGAAAGATGCCAAAGAAGCCCGAAAGAGGCTGAAGTAACTAGGTTTGACTTGAACAAGACCGCCCCGGCATGTTTCTTGACCGCCCTTCCGTCCCAGCCATGAAATCTCCCGCCGACCAGCTCTCCGTTCTCCTCCGAGGCACCGCCCGCGTCCTCGGCGAATCCGAGTTGCTGAAGAAACTCGAACGCGGCACGCCGCTTCGCGCCAAGCTCGGTGTCGATCCCACCTCGCCCGACCTCCACCTCGGCCACAGCGTGGTGCTGGAGAAACTGCGCCAGTTCCAAGAACTCGGGCACCAAGCAGTACTCATCATCGGCGACTTCACCGCTCAGATCGGCGATCCCACGGGGCGCTCGAAAACCCGGCCGCCGCTCTCCCGCGACGAGATCCTCGCGAACGCGCAGACCTACACCGAGCAGGCCTTCCGCATCCTCGACCGGGAGAGGACCGAGGTGGTCTTCAACGGCGACTGGTTCAACAAGATGACTTTCTCCGAAGTGATCCAGCTCAACGCCCGCGTCACCATGCAGCAGATGCTCCAGCGCGAGGATTTCAAAAACCGCATCGCGAACGACCAGGAGGTGCGCCTGCACGAGATCCAGTATCCCATCGTGCAAGGCTGGGATTCCGTCGTCGTGCGGGCCGATGTCGAACTCGGCGGGACCGACCAGCTTTTCAACATCCTCGTCGGTCGCGACCTCCAGAAGACCGAGGGGATGGAGCCGCAGGTGGTGATGTGCCTCCCCATCCTCGAAGGCCTCGACGGGGTGCAGAAGATGAGCAAGAGCCTCCACAACTACGTCGGCATCACCGAAGCGCCCGGCGAGATGTTCGGCAAGCTCATGAGCGTCTCCGACGAGCTCATGGCCCGATACTCGGTGCTGTTGCTCGGCCGGGAGATCGATTCCGCCGTGCATCCCATGGAATCGAAGAAGCAGCTCGCCGCCGCCCTCGTGACCCGCTACCACTCGGCGCAGGAGGCCGCCGCCGCACGGGAAAATTGGGAGGCGATGTTCAGCCGCAAAGACCTCGACGCGGTCGAGCTGCCCGAGTTCTCCATCGGCACCCGCCGCGACCTTGCCGGCGTCGTCGCCGAGGCGTACGAACGGGCCTTCTCCGAGTCGAAATCCGGCTCCGACGTGCGTCGTCTCATCCAACAGGGCAGCGTGCAGCTCGACGGGGAGAAGCTGACCGATCCCAAGGCCGAGCCCGCTTGGACGGCGGGGCAGGTGTTGAAGCTCGACAAGAAGCGCAGCGTGCGGATTGCGTAGTTTGCCGTGGTCCTTCCCCAGCTTCGCCGGACCGGATTCGTGGCCATTCGCGCTCATTTGCGACCATTCGCGTCCAAAAAAAATGGGAAACGCGAATGTTCGCAAATGGCCGCGAATCTTCGCGAATGGAAGAGGCCAAATTCGGATTTCGGATTTCGAGCTTCGGATTTCCCCTCCGATCCGTCCCCTTCCAAAAACGACGCACGGCTGGACCTCCCCTCCCCTTTCGGCTAAGCTCGCGCCATGCAAAGCTCCCTCATCGTCAGCGTGATCGGACCGGACCGCCCGGGCTTAATCGACCGTCTTTCCTCCGCCATCGCCGCCGCGGGCGGGAACTGGGAGGGCGCCCGGATGCTGCGGCTCTCGGGACAGTTCACGGGCATCGTCCAAGTCGTCGTGGCCGAGGCATCCCTGCCTGCTCTCGAAACGGCTCTCGCGGAGCTGGAGACGAACGGGCTCCAGACCCGACTCCATCGCGCCGGAACCGTCGGCGCGGAATCCGGGCCGGGCCGGGTCCACGAACTCGAAGTGGTCGGCCAAGATCGGCAGGGCATCGTCAGCGCCATCTCCGGCACCCTCGCCCGACTCGGGGTGAACGTCCTCGAACTCGCCACCGACTGCGCCGAAGCCCCTTGGTCGGGCGAAAGGCTCTTCAAGACCCGCGCCAAACTCCACAGCCCCGAGGATCTCGGCGAGACCTCCCTGCGCGAAGCGGTCGAAGCCATCGCCCCCGATCTGATGGTCGAACTGAGGACGGCGGAGCAATCAAGCCCTTCACAAGGATAAAACGGAAAGTCCTTGACCCCCGCCGGGAATGGCGCTTTCTTTCCTTCTTAATTTTCGACAAATCCGATCAAGAATAGGGTTTTTACCTTCATGTCCGAACCAAGCATTGCCATCGCTCCCACCGAGAACTCCCTTGCCGGGGAGGTCGAGGTCCGCTTTGGCATCTCGGATTTCGCGGGGCTTTCCCGCCGTCTTGAGGAGGCCTCGGCGGAGGAGCGAATCGAATGGGCCGCCAGCCATTTCGGGGACGGGCTCGCCATGACCTCCAGCTTCGGGGCGCAGTCGGCGGTGCTGCTCCACCTCGCCACGCAGGTCCAGCCGGACATCCCGGTGCTGCTCGTGGACACGGGCTATCTCTTTCCGGAGACCTACCGCTTCATCGATCAGTTGACTGAGCGGCTCCGCCTCAACCTGAAGGTCTATCGCAGCGAATTCTCCCCCGCTTGGCAGGAGGCCCGCTGGGGCAAGCTCTGGGAGGGTGGGCTGGAGGGCATCGAGCGCTACAACCAATTCAACAAAGTCGAGCCGATGGACCGCGCCCTCGGCGAACTCGATCTGTCGGCGGTGCTCGCGGGGGTGCGGCGGCAGCAGAGCAGCACGCGCGAGAATTTCTCCGTCCTCGGCCTGCGCAAAGGCCGGGTGCGCCTCCATCCCATCCTCGACTGGACCGACCGGGACGTCGGCCTCTACCTACAGAAGCACGGACTGCCCTACCATCCCCTCTGGGACGAGGGCTACGTGTCCATCGGCGACTGGCACACTTCGCGGAAGCTCACCGACGGCATGACGGCGGAGGAGACCCGCTTCGGCGGCTTGAAACGGGAGTGTGGCCTCAACGAGAATCTGGATTTCGTCATCTGATCGGCGAAATGCCCCGCCTCGTCCCGATGTCCATGAGCGACTCCAGCGAACATCTCCACCCCACCTTCGACCGCATGCTCCCGCGAGCGGCGAAGGAGGCACTGCTGGGCCAGTCGGGCGCGGTGCTGTGGCTGCACGGACTCAGCGGATCGGGCAAGAGCACCCTCGCCCTGCGCCTCGAACGCGCCCTGCACGACGAAGGCCGCTTCGTCAAGCTGCTCGACGGCGACAACGTGCGGACCGGGCTGAACCGCAACCTCGGCTTCTCCGACGAGGACCGCCTTGAGAACATCCGCCGCGTCGCCGAGGTCGCGAAGCTCTTCGCCGACGGCGGCGTGGTCGTGGTCGCCTCCTTCATCACCCCGCGAAACGACCTGCGCCGCCTCGCCCGGGAGATCGTCGGCGACGACGACTTGCTGGAGGTCTATGTCAGGGCCTCCTACGACACCTGCGCCGCCCGCGATCCCAAGGGCCTCTACGCCAAGGCGGAGGCGGGCGCGGTGTCGAGCTTCACCGGACGCGACTCGGCCTTCGAGGAGCCGGAGCGGCCCGATCTCGTCATCGAGACCGAGGCTCTCGACGAGGACGCCTCCTTCGACCTCCTTCTCGAAGCGGCGCGAGGGAAAATCCGCCTGCCCCGCTGAACCGCCCGAACCACGACTTCCCCTCCCCCCTCCCCTTTCCCAATACGCTTTCCGAATACGCACCGACATGGACGCAGAACGACACTCCTACCGGGTCAACCACCTCGCCCAACTGGAATCCGAGGCCATTTTCATCCTGCGCGAGACCGCCGCCCAATTCGAACGCCCCGCGCTGCTCTTCTCCGGCGGCAAGGACTCCATCGTGATGGCCCACCTCGCCCGAAAGGCCTTCCATCCCGCCCGCCTGCCCTTCCCGCTGCTCCATGTCGACACCGGGCACAACTTCCAGGAGACTCTCGACTACCGCGACCGCTACGTCGCCGACCTTCGCGCCGAACTGGTCGTCGCCTACGTGCAGGACTCCATCGACCAAGGCCGCGTGCAGGAGGAGAAGGGCCCCTTCGCCAGCCGCAACTCCCTCCAGACCGTGACCCTGCTCGACGCGATCGAGGCGAACCAATACGACGCCTGCCTCGGCGGCGGCCGCCGCGACGAGGAGAAGGCGCGGGCCAAGGAGCGTTTCTTCTCCCACCGCGACGACTTCGGCCAATGGGACCCGAAGAACCAGCGTCCCGAACTCTGGAACCTCTTCAATGGACGCAAGCACCACGGGGAGCACTTCCGCGTCTTCCCTCTCTCGAACTGGACCGAGATGGACGTGTGGCAGTACATCAAATCCGAGGACATCCCCCTGCCGAGCCTCTATTTCTCCCACCGTCGCGACGTGGTGCATCGCAGCGGAGCTCTGCTCGCCATCTCCGAAGTCGTCGAGCCCCAGCCCGGCGAGCGCGTCGAGGAGGGGGCCGTGGTCCGCTTCCGCACCATCGGCGACATGACCTGCACCGGCGCGGTCTACTCCGAAGCCGCCGACCTCGACACCATCATCCACGAAGTCGCCACCGCCCGCCAGACCGAACGCGGCACCCGAGCCGACGACAAACGCTCCGAAACGGCGATGGAGGACAGGAAGAAGGAGGGCTATTTCTGAAGACGCGACGCGGCTTCAGAAATAGCCCGTAAAAGGTGGGAAAGTAAAAGGTAAGGAGACAAAGAAAGCGATGAGTGATTTTGCACGACAGTTTGAGGATTTGAGGATTTGGCGGGAGGCGCGAGTTCAAGCAGCGAATGTCTATCGGGATTTTGGGATTGGTCAGCCTTCCGAGAGGGATTTCGGCTTCCGTGATCAGATCCAGAGGGCGGGTGTCTCCGTGATGAACAATATCGCGGAAGGCTTCGAGCGCCGCAGCCCCGCCGAGTTCGCCCACCTCCTCAACATCGCAAAGGGTTCCTGCGGCGAAATCCGCTCTATGCTCTATCTCGCCGAAGACCTCAACTATCTCACCTTGGAGACGGTCCAACACCGCCGCGAATCGGCTCTCCAACTCTCCAAAGGCATCGAATCCCTCGCCAAGTCGCTCCGCGACAAATAACGCCCTCCCCCGCCAGACTTTTCACCTTTTACTTTCCCACCTTTTACCGCGGCCAAAGGCCGCTCAACTTTTTACGGCGAAGCCCATGACACCGCTTGACGACAGCTATCTGAACATGGACCTGCTCCGCTTTACGACGGCGGGCAGCGTGGACGACGGGAAATCGACCTTGATCGGGCGGCTTCTCTATGATTCCAAGAGCACCTTCGAGGACCAGATCGAGGCGGTCGAGGCCACTTCGAGGAAGCGTGGCGACGAACGCGTCAACCTCGCCCTCCTCACCGACGGACTCCGCGCCGAGCGCGAGCAGGGCATCACCATCGACGTGGCCTACCGCTACTTCGCCACGCCGAAGCGGAAGTTCATCATCGCCGACACGCCCGGCCACATCCAGTACACTCGGAACATGGTCACCGGCGCTTCGACCGCGAACCTCGCCATCATCCTCGTCGACGCTCGCACCGGGGTCATCGAGCAAACCTGCCGCCACGCCTTCATCGCCGACCTCCTCCGCATCCGCCACGTCATCCTCGCGGTGAACAAGATGGATCTCGTCGACTACAGCGAGCAGCGCTTCACCGAGATCGTCGAAGACTTCAAACGCTTCGCCTCGCGCCTCGACAGCATCGTCGACATGGTCGCGATCCCCATCAGCGCCCTCCACGGCGACAACGTGGTCGAGAAGTCGCAGCACATGGATTGGTACGAAGGGCCCACCATGCTCTACCATCTGGAGACGGTCTACATCGGGTCGGACCACAACCACGTCGACGCCCGCCTCCCCGTGCAGTGGGTCATCCGCCCGCAATCCGACGAGCACCACGATTTCCGCGGTTACGCCGGACGCGTCGCCGGCGGGGTCTTCCGTCCCGGCGACGAGGTCGTGGTGCAGCCCTCGGGCTTCAGCACCCGGATCAAGACCATCGAGACCTACGACGGGCCGCAGGCGGAGACCTTCGCCCCGCTCTCCTGCACCATCACCTTGGAGGACGAGATCGACATCAGCCGGGGCGACATGATCGTCAAGCAGAACAACCCTCCGCAGAAAGGCCAGGAGATCGAGGCCATGATCTGCTGGTTCTCCGAATCGACCCAGCTCTCGCCGAACTCGAAATACTACCTGCGCCACACCAGCAAGGAGGTGAAAGCCATCGTCAAGGAGGTCCGCTACAAGGTGAACGTCAACACTCTGCACAAGATCGAGGACGACAAGACCTTCCGCCTCAACGAGATCGGGCGCATCAGCCTCCGCACCTCGGCACCGCTCCTCTACGACTCCTACCGCCGCAACCGGGCGACGGGCAGCTTCATCCTCGTCGACTCGCAGACGAACGAGACCGTCGCGGCGGGAATGATCGTGTGAGGGGGAGCGTTAGCGCATCTTTCGCGGGCGTAATGTCATCGATCCCGGTCGGGCGTCGTGGGGGCGTTCGGTCCGGCCTCACTGAGGCCGGCTACAGGCTGGCGTGGAAACTGTAGCCGGGGTCATCGAACCCGGTCGAGCGTTGGTAACAGGAGACCCATTTCAAATTTCACCTCCCTCAACTCGATGGCTGCGAGAAAGGCAAAAACATGGGGCGGAGCAATCCCCAGTTCCGTCGGTCACATGCCTCGTCATTCCCCGTCCAACACCGGAAAAGGAAAGGCATCCGAGGGGACGCGCTGGCTTTTCATCAACGCCTCGATCTCCCTCACCACGTCGGGATGGGCCGCGGCGAGATCCCCCGACTCGGAGGGATCGGCTTCGAGATCGTAGAGCCGCACGGTCAGATCGGGTTTCACGCCTTTCTTCTTCAGGTTCGTGCGGATGCCCTTCCACCGTTGCCCGAGCCAGACGGACTGCTGCCCGCCGTAGCCTGGATACTCGCGGTAGAGGAAGGAGCGCGGCTCCTGTCCTTCCCCTCGCAGGGTCGGGGCGAAACTGACGCCGTCGAGGCCCTCGGGCGCTGTCGCCGAGACCCCGGCGAGGTCGAGGATCGTGGGCAGCCAGTCTTCGAAGCCAGTGACGCGGTCGCTCGTGCCGCCCTCCGGGATCGTTCCCGGCCAGCGGGCAATCTGGGGCACGCGGATGCCGCCCTCGTGGAGTTCGCCTTTCAGCCCGCGCAGTTCGCCGACGCTGTTGAAGAACTCCGCATCGACCTCGTCGCGCAGGTGCGTGGTGCCGTTGTCGGAGCTGAAGACGATGAGGGTCCTGCGGCTGAGACCGAGCTCCTCGACCAGATCGACGAGTTCGCCCACCTGGGTGTCGAGCTTCGTGACCATCGCGGCGTAGGCGGCGCGGGGGGTGAAGTGCGGGGTGTAGCCTTTCCCGCCCTCGCGGGTGAAGGGAGGGTCGTTCCATTTCTTCTCGAGATAGGGCGCGAGCTCCTCGTCGGGGATGTGCAGGGCGACGTGCGGGATGATGCTCGGATAGTAGAGGAAGAAGGGGCGGTCGCGATGGTCGCGGAGAAACTTCAGGGCCTGCTCGTGGATGCGGTCGGGCGCGTAGTCCCGCCCCTTGAAGCGATCGTAGCTGCGCGGGTCGCCCGGATCGGCGCCGGGGGCGAGGCCCTCGTGACCGGGCACGGGCGGGTCGTTCCTCAAGGAGAAAAGTTCGCCGTCGTTCCAGAGCGTGGCCGGGTAGTGGGAATGGGCGTGGGATTGGCAGTTGTAGCCGAAGAAGCGGTCGAATCCCTGCCGGTTCGGGCTGCCCTCCGACCAGACATTGCCCAGCCCCCATTTTCCGAAGGCCCCGCAGACGTAGCCGGCGGCCTTCAGGCTTTCGGCGAGGGTGACATCGGAGGCGAAGAGCGGATGCTGCCCCTCGGGCTCGGTCGAAGCGTTGTCGCGGACGGTGGCGTGGCCGGGATGCCTGCCGGTCATGAGGACGCAGCGCGAGGGGGCGCAGACCGCGTTGCCGGAGTAGGCGCGGGTGAAACGCATCCCCCCGGCGGCGAGCCGATCAAGGCGGGGCGTCTCGATCCTCTCCTGCCCGTAACAGCCGAGTTCGCGGTATCCGAGATCGTCGGCGAGGATGAAGATCACGTTCGGCTTCTCCGCGGCAGCGAGCGGGGAGAAACCGAGGATGGCGGCGAGGGAAAGGGCGGCGGCTTTCATGCCCTCCATTGAAGAACGGGAAGCCCCCCGGTGTAAAGCACGCAATCGCCCTCACTGGTCCCGGATCGCCCGACCGAAGCCGCCCGGCTCGTAGCCGTAAAGGTCGTCGGGCAGGCCCGCGTTCTCGACGCTGACCAGCCGCCAACTGGAGGGGAGGAAGCTCTGCCTCTCCCAAGTGAAGACGAAGGGCTCCTCGATCCGGTTGGCCTGCCGCATCACCTCCTGCCCGACGGGGCTGAGCGACCTGCCCCCGACGACGAGGCGCATCGTCGCGACGGCGCGGCCTTTCCCGATCTCCCACCGCCCGTCCTCGGGCGTGATGACGAGGACGAGGAACTGCCCGCCCGCATCCACCATCGTCGCGACGAGATCCTCGCGGTCGAAGCCCCAGCGGTCCGCGTAGCCCTCGGAGACGAGGCGCCGGATGCGCGCCGGGCTGCGCCGCTCGATCCCGTCGATCAGCGCGGCCTGCCGCTTCGCGAGCACCACGGAGGGGCGCAGTTGCAGAGCGACGAGGACGATCCCCACGACGACGAGCACGAGGGCCAGCAGCACGAGCAAGTCCAGGCGGACGCGGGCGGGGGCAAAATTGCGTTGCGAAACTCTCACGACCGCTATCTTCCCTCCCGACCGCCCCCTTTGTAAAGAAACTAAAACAGGCAAACGCCATTTCCGTCCCCGTCCCGCCCATGGCCACCTATCGTCCCAATGTCGCCGCGATCCTGCGCGATCCGGCCAGCGGCAGGATTTTCATCGGCGAGCGCGTCGACCATCCGGGGAGCTGGCAGTTCCCCCAAGGCGGCGTCGATCGTGGGGAGGATCTGATCTCCGCCCTCTACCGGGAGGTCGAGGAGGAGACCGGCGTGGGCCGCCATCTCTACGAACTCGTCGCCTGCCGGACCGACTACCGCTACAAATTCCCCAAAGGCAAGCTGAAGAAGGGCAAATACTGCGGCCAGACCCAGACCTACTTTCTCTGCGACTACCGCGGCCGCGACGAGGACATCGACTTGCGGGCCCACATCCAGGAGTTCTCCCGCTTCCTCTGGATCGAGCCGTCCGAGTTCACCCTCGCGTGGGTGCCGCGCTTCAAACGCGCTGTTTTCGCCCGGGTCTTCCGCGACTTCTTCGGGATCTCGCGGATGGAGAAAGCCCCGAAGAAACTCTGATCCCCCCATTTTGGGCGGAATTCGGGATTGACCGGGATCGGTCCGGCAGGGTATCGGTAGGGAGCAGATCCTCGCTCTCACCCCATCATGCCATCCATGAAAACGATCCTCCTAGCCCTATCGCCGACGCTCCGGCTCGTCCTCCTCTGCGCCTTCGCCGCCGCCGCACTCGCCGGATGCGCCACGAACGACGCAAACGACACCTACGTCTACCCGACGCCCGCCGAGAAGAACCGCGACATGCAGGAGCGCCTCGGCCAGATGACGCGGAGCTTCCAGTGACGCCGTCCGCCGGGAATCCTTCCGGAATGGCGGTGCGGGAACGACCGGGTCCGCGGATTTTTTCTTGAATCGGCCGCCTCCTTCATTCGTCGAACCCTTGGCTCGCCATGTTGTTCGGAATCCAAGGAAAGGTCGCGCTGCTGGTGATCGCGGCGACGGCCGCATCGACCCTGCTCGTCGCGAAGGTCCTCACCTCCCGCGCCGCCGAACTGCTGCGCGAGCACGAGATCGTCGACCTCGGCGACGAGGCCTCGCTGCGGGCTTGGACCCTCATCGACGAGATCGACGGGCTCCGCGACGACCTCATCAGCATCGCCTTCAACCCCGAGTTCCAGCGCCGCTACGAGACGACACGCTCGGACGAGGAGCTGAAAGCCCTCGCACGAAACCTCTGCCGCCGCAATTGGGCGAACCACCTCCGCATCGACTTCGTCACCCTCGGCCCCTCCGGCACCTCCCCCAGGACAATCCTCGAAAAAGCCAAGGTCGCGGAAGCGGACCACTGGTTCCCCGGACCCGACGCCATGGCCGGGGCGCGCATCCACATCTCCCCCATCCAGCGCGTCCATTTGACCCGCCACGACACCCCCGGCGACCCGCTGGAGCGCTGGGAACCCGTGGTCTGGGCCGTCGCCCCCCTCGGCACCCAATTCCGCGAGAAGACCGGGCCGCCCATCTACGTCCGCCTTCTCATGAGCCTGCATTCGCCCGAGTCGCCGCGGCATCTTTTCGCCCTCGCCGACGCCGAAGGCAGGCAACTGGTGCGCCACGACGAGACAGAGGCGAGTGAGCGGGGCAACGACGAAGTCTTTCTCGGCCTCGGCAAGGATCCGAGGCTGCTCACGGCCCTCGCCCAGCGGCGCGACGCGGGCGGGGACGCCGCCAAGGTCAAGACGGAGTCGAAAGTGGACCGGCTCGTCCGCAGCGAATACGTGCCCCTCGCGAGCCCCTACTATTTCCAGGAAGGCGCCCCCGGCAAGTCCCTCTCCGCCGCCCTCGGGGCCATGGATCGCGAGGCCGTCGAAAGCTTCCTCGAGGGCATCCAAGGGCGTCTCGGGAGGAAGGTCCGCATCGGCGGGATGCTCTCGGGTGTCCGCGAGGTGCGGCTGCTCGCCCACAGCCGCGAGGAGATCGCGAACATCCGGGAGAAGGTCACCCAGGAGCTGAAAGCGCATTTCGGCGAGACCTTCGACAAGATCGACTGGCGGCCCGTCGTCGAGTGCGACGAGATCCACGCCTGGGCGGTGCGGGTGCTCGTCGGCGACGGGGAGAACCGCTCGGAATACCTGCTCCACTACGCCGTGCTCGACGACGAGCTCGCCTCCTCCATCGAATCCGAGATGCTGGAGGTGCAGTTCGTCTCCCTCCTCGTCGCGGGCGGGTTCGGCCTCGTCGGCTTCCTCTTCGCGATGCGGTTCATCCGCCCCCTCAAGGAGATGACGCTGACCGCGCAGAAGATCACCGAAAGCCCTCGCGACAGCCTCGCCCGCGAGATCGCCGGCCTCGCCCAGCGCCTCGACCTGAAGCGCCGCGACGAGGTCGGCGACATCGCCCGCGCCTCGAAACGCCTCTTCGAGGAGGTCATCGCCTCGCAGGAGGAGCTGGAGCAGCGCGTCGCCGACCGCACCCGCGAGCTGCGCCGCGCCAACATCGAACTGGAGAAGGCCAACGAGAAGCTCAAGGGGCTCAGCCACGAGAAGGACGCCTTCGTCGCGAAAGTCAGCCACGACCTGCGCCAGCCCCTCAACGCCATCTTCCTCCAAGTCGAGGCTCTCAAGCTGTCGAAGCTCGACGAGACCCAGCAGAAGGACGTGCAGCGCATCCGCGACCACGCCGCCCGCGAGCTGAACCTCGTCAACGACATCCTCGAATACCAGAAGATCATCATGGGGGCCGAGACCCTCCACCGGAACACCGTCGCCATCGCCCCCCTGCTGGAGGATCTCGCGGCGACGCACCGCGCCTCCCTCGGCGAAAAGCCCGTCACCCTCGCCGCCGAATCCCCCGGGGACATCGGCGAGCTCGTCGCCGACGAGCGCCGCCTCCGCCAGATTCTCGGGAACCTTCTCGGCAACGCCTGCAAATTCACCAAAGAGGGCTCCGTCGTCGTCGCGGCCCGGCCGCAGGTGGTCGCGGACGCGGCCTGGGTCGAGTTCACCGTCACCGACACCGGCCGCGGCATGAGCCCCGCCGAGCAGTCCAAGGCTTTCGTCCCCTTCGTCTCGAACAAGAAGGACAACGCCGGCGGGAGCGGCCTCGGCCTCTCCATCTGCCGCGAGCTCGTCGCCCAGATGGGCGGGCGCATCGGCTTCGTCAGCGAACTCGGCAAAGGCACCCACTTCAGCGTCTTCCTCCCCCGCGTCCCCACCTCGGAGCACTACGACCGGAAAGAACCCGACTCCGCCCTCGCGGAAGCCGCCGCCGCAGCCTGGCGCGAAGAGCTTGGCGATGGAGAAGAGGCCGCCCCCAGCACCATCCTCGTCATCGACGACGACGCGAAAGTGCGCGACCTCCTCGTCCGCCTCCTCGGGGAGGTGGGGCACCGCGTCCTCGCCGCCGAGGACGGCCCCGCCGGCCTGCGCCTCGCCGAGGAGCACCGGCCCGACGCCATCACCCTCGACGTTGTCATGCCCGGCGGCATGGACGGCTGGGAGGTCCTGCGGCGGCTCAAGGAATCGCCCGCGACCCATTCCATCCCCGTCATCATGGTCTCGATCATGGCCGAGCAGGAGCACGCCCTCGCCCTCGAAGTCGAGGACTATCTCGTGAAACCCATCGACGTGGAGCACCTCGCCCGCGTCATCCAGCGCGTCACCCACCGCTCGCCGCAGCGCAACCTCCTCCTCGTCGACGACGACGCCGACTCCCTCGAAACCATGGGCCGCCTCCTCGCGGCGGAGGGCTGGCACATCCTCACCGCCGGGAACGGGGCCGAAGCCCTCGACACCCTCGCCAAGACCCGGCCCGCCGCCATCGTCCTCGACCTGATGATGCCCGAGATGGACGGCTTCGAGTTCCTCCAGCATCTCCGCGACGACCCGCACCTCCGCACCATCCCCGTCATCGTCATGAGCGGGAAGGACCCCACCGAGGCCGAGCAGGCCTTCCTCCGCGAGCGCGTCGACGCCGTCCTGAAAAAGGGCAGCCACAACGCCGGGGACCTCCTCGCCACGATCACGGCGGGGCTGAGGCGGAAGGCGGTTTGAAAATCCGAAATCCGAAACCGGAAGCGGACGCGCCGCCGCCGCATCAACGGGAAGCCTCCACCAGCTTCACGATCTCCTCCAGCGTGGCGAAGGAGTTTTCCGTCAGTTGCTCGTCGTCGATGGCGATGCCAAAGCCCTCCTCCAGAGCCAGCAGGAGGTCGATGGAGGCCATCGAATCCAGTCCCAGTTCGCCCAAGTCCCGATCAGGGCCCAGCGCCTCCTCCGGCTTGAGGAATTTCAGATGGGGGCGCACGATGCCCTCCAGTTTCTCCAGCGTATCGGCCATGGTCGGGATGGAATTGGTGAATGTCCGTTGATTTTGAAATTTAATAATTTCCATAAATTTATCGTTTGTTTGATGAGAGGCAATGGAAAAATGCCTTTTCCCGGGGAAACGCCTCTCGCGACCACCCGTCGTTCGACATTTGACGGGATGACAGTGCGGTCGGAACCGAAGGTGGTAATGGCGTCTCGCCGCGCATTTTCCAGCATCCGCCCGAAAAGCCCGTTGCCTTCCGACCGAGCCAACCGCTAATGTGGCGGGGTGGACACCGACCACATCTTCCACGAGTTGTTCCGAGACCATCCCGAGTGGCTGCGTGAATTCACCGGCCTGCCCCTGCCGCCGGGATGCAAGGGATCGTCCTGCACTTTGAAGCAGCTTGAAATCCGCTGCGACCTGTTCCTTGAGCCAGTCGATCCCGCCGACCCTTGCTACCTCTTCGAGTTCCAGCTCTACCACGACCACTCGATCTTCAACCGCATCGAGTTGGGTCGGCAGATCCTCTGGAAGCTCTTCAACTCGAAGCCGGACTGCCGACGGCGCGACTTCCGTCCTCGCGAGATCGAAACCGTCGTGATCTTCGGCTCTCGCTCGGAGCTGCCCTCCAGCCATACGCGCCACCCGTCCACGCGCGTGCTGTTCATCGACGAGCTGCTTGAGGCTCTGGAGACCCGGCATCCGGACTCGCCCCTGCTCGCGGCGCTAGCTCCCCTGCGATCCCCCTTGCCGGAGCTTGAAAAGGAGGCGGCAGGGCATTATGTTCGCATCAAGCGCTGCCCCGATCTGCCGGGCGAGGACCGCGAGGCTCTCGGCGAGATTTTTCTCAACCTGCTGCTGCAACGCTTCAAAACCAAGACCCGAGAGGAAATCCGACAAATGATCGCCGAACTGACACCCCTGCACAAGACGCGAGCCGGAAAGGAATTGTTCGAGGAGGGCATCCAACGAGGCCGTGAAG
>DDTJ01000037.1:19622-34710 GCA_002344525.1 Akkermansiaceae bacterium UBA2367 | reverse complement strand
AGAAGGCATCGAGAAGGGCATCCAGCGGGGAACGGTGAATCTGATCCGGCGAATGATCGCGAAAGGGAAGACACCCGCCGAAATTTCGGATCTGACGGATCTTTCCGTGAAGGAGATCGCCCGCTTTCTCGAAACGAACGGGGAGTGAGCGAAGGAGCCTGTCGGCAAATCCGAAATCCGAAGCTCGAAATTCGAAGCTGCGTCCTTGGTCTACGGCCATCCGCAACGGAAAGGGCCGGGGAGACCGGCGGTCCCAGGACGCTGCCGAGCGAATTCGGCTACAGCTCTGTTGCCTGCCCCTGCCTTGACTGCTTTCCAAGTCCCGTCGGAGCCTCGGACGAGGCCTTGCAGGTGGCGGGGACTTGGAAAGTCCCCCTCCTGGTGCGCTCGCCGAGGCATGGTAGAAAAATTCGCGAGAATACGGAACGGATAGCCGGAGGCAATTTTTCCTCCCCGGAGCCAAGGGAAAAGGGAGCGCGGACACTCTTGTCCGCATCGGCGGTGGCAGGGGGCGGATAGGCTCCGGGTGCGGACAGGAGTGTCCGCGCTCCCACCCTCCCCCTCCTCACAATCCCAGCCCGCGCAGGGTCTCGAGGATGGCTTCGATCTGCTCCTGCCGTTTCTTCGAGGCGCGACCGAAGTAGGAGGAGATCGCGGCAGCGTCCGGACCGCACTCGGCGAGGAGGCTGCGGACCAGCTCGACCTGGGCGGGTAGCTTATCGGGCCAGATGAACATGGGGCCGGACGGCGGCGCGGTTGTGATGGTCACGACTTCATATTCGATCTCAGCCTGCTCCTCCGCCGGGACGGGACTGCCGGGGGCGGCATCGGCGGCGGCGGGATGTTGGTAGTCGGGACGCAGCCAGCGGACACGCCCCTGCCGCTCCTCGGCGGCTCGCTCGTGGTTCAGGGCGACGAGGCGGGCGAGGATCTCCTCGCCGAGGGCCTCGGGGTCGGCAATGGCGGCGAGATCGCTCCAGCCGTAGGCTTCGAGGACGGCGGCGTCGATCTCGTCGTGGATCTGCCGCAGCAGGGTGACGAGGCCGTCGTCGTGGATCTGCTTCTCCTTCGCGCTGAGGGCTTCGCCGGCGCGCAGCGCGTCGAGGACGTTGTAGATGGCGGTGAGGGTGAGGCCGGGATGGAGCGCCTGCTGCCGCTTGCGGTGCGCGTCGAGCCGCTCGCCGAGATCGCGGAGGCGGGACTTCAAGGGGCCTTCTCCGAGGTCGGGGAATGGGAAGGTCTCGAAGCAGCGGGTCTTGACGTAAACCGAGTCATTTCCGACGCCGAGCCACGAGCCTGCTCTGAGTGACCAGATGACGTGGAGAGATGAGGAAAGGATCGCAAGGATTGCCGCATCAGAATGAGCAATGTTGACCAACTTGTGCTCCGGTAGAACTGAGCTATCAACAAAAACGAAAATCCGATGTTTCGCGGTTTCGCTAGTCGAGATGAACCTCAACAGGCCATCGGACATCCGTCGCCATTTTGGAACCGACTCATTGAAGAGCCACCAGTTGTCCCGACGGGTGGCTCGCTTATTTTTTATTCGTTCCGGCTTTACCTGAGTGAGTACACGTTGGTAAAGCTCAGGAAACTGCTCTCGGACTTCGGACTCGGAAAGGCCGAAGAGATCAATGACCCACTGTGATCGATTCTTTCCGGTTAAATCGCTTCCGTTGAGAATTGGACGAAGGCGCTTCCGAATACCCGGGCTATTTGGATAGCCGAGCGATTCCAGCTCTATCGAATCGACGAGAAAACCTCCACCGCCACGAATCACTCCATGATTCGCAATGTTTTCGTTCGCCCTCAACGCCCCGCACGCCGTCAAATCCGCCCCCACCTGCAAGTTCGCGGCGATCACTCCTTCGCGACCTGACAGGGTCACATCGTTCTCTCCACCCTCTTGGGTGGTCTCGGCGACGACCTTCTCCAGCAGCCCCTCGCCTTTTCCGGCGGCTCCGACGGTCATGGCGATGCGCACGGCGGCCCCGTCGGCGGAATCGACCCAGGGATGGTCGGGGATGGCGTAGGCGAGGTGCAGGGGCCGCTTGGCGTCGGCGAGGAAGGGCTCGAGGACGCGGCGGTTGAAGGTCTGGTGGATGGAGTTGGTGGTGATGAAGCCGAAGCGCTTCGCCTTGCCCCCGGCGACGAGGGCGGCGGCCCGCGCCCACCAGTGCATGACGAAGTCGGCGGACTCGGGCACGTCGCCTTTCCACGCCCGGCGCAGGGCCTCGGTGTAGCCGTCGCCGAGGGCCTCGCGCATCCTCGACGCGCCGATGAAGGGGGGATTTCCGACGATGTAGTCGGCCTGGGGCCATTCGGCGCGTTTCGGATTCCCGTAGTCGTAGACGACGATGCGGGCGCTCTCGTCGGGCACTTCCTTGCCGGTGACGGGGTGGGCTTTGGTGCTGTGGCCGTCCCAGATCTCGACGACGGCTCCGGTCTCGGGATCGCGGCGCGGGGTCTTTTCGCCGTAGGCGAGGACGGCGTCGCGGTGCTCGATGGGCTTGTCCCTGGGCAGCAGGGGGCGGTCGTTGGTGTCGGCGCGACCGGTGGTGCGGCGGTGCCACTGGAAGTAGCCGATCCAGAGGACTAGCTCGGCGATGCGGGCGGCGCGGGCGCTGATCTCGATGCCGAGGAACTGGCTGGGCCGCACCTTGTGCCCCTCCATCTCGAGGGTGGCGTCTCCGCCGAGGGCGGCGAGCACTTCGAGGACTTCGGCCTCGAGCCGCTTCATGTGCTCGAGGGCGACGTAGAGGAAGTTCGCGGTGCCGCAGGCGGGATCGAGGACGCGCACGGCGCAGAGGCGGCGGTGGTAGTCGGTGACGAGGGCGAGGGCCTCGGCGACTTTTTTCACCGCCTCGCTGCGGCGCTTGGCGGCGGCGGCCCCGGTCCTCTTGGCGGCCTCGCCTTTGCCGCCGGCGAGCAGGGCTTTGGCTTTTTCCTCCCCGGCGTCGGCGTCGGCCTCGATGGTGTCGGCCTCGCGGTGGAGGCTGGCGGCGGCGATGCGGACGGCGTCCCACTCCTGGCGCAGGGGATCGACGACGACGGGGCGCACGAGCCGCTCGACGTAGGCGCGGGGGGTGTAGTGGGCGCCGAGCTTGTGGCGCTCGCGCGGGTCGAGGGCGCGGGTGACGAGGGTGCCGAAGATGGATGGCTCGACGGCGGACCAGTCGGTGCCGGCGGCGTCGGCGAGCATGGCGAGCTGGGCGGGGGTGAGGGGCAGCGCGGCGGTGTCCTGGAAGAGGCCGCCGTTGAAGTGGGCGATCTCGCGGAAGAGCAGGGTGGAGTAGGCGGTGCCGGTGGCCATCTCGCTCCAGAGCTGGCCGACGAGGACGGGGAAGCCGCGCGGATCGTCGCCGAGCTTGGCGAGGAGGTCGGAGAAGGCGTCCTCGGGGAGCAGGCCGATGTCCTCGGCGAACATGGTGAAGAGGCAGCGCTGGAGGAAGCCTGCGATGGCCTGGGGATCGTGGCCGTCGCCCTCGAGGGACTTGGCGAGGCGGGCGAGGCGGCCGGCGATGTCGCGGGTGACCTCGGCGGCCTTTTTCGAGGGATCGAGGGCATGGGGATCGATCCAGACGAGGCGGAGGCGCTCGACGATCTCGGGCCGCCGCAGGTCGGCGAGGTGGATGCGGTGGTGCCGGGGATCGGGGTAGCGCTCGTAGTGGCCGCCGGTGCCGCTGAACTCGGCGTAGAGGTCGAGGCTGTGGCCGACGTCGCAGACGATGAGGAAGGGCGGGCGGCCCTCGGCGGCGGGCAGGGAGGTGATGTAGGCCCGCGCCTGGTGGAAGGCCCGCTCCAGCGCCCGGTCGAAGGCGGCGGTGCCGCGGCGTCCGTGCCCGGACTTGGCGGCGGATTTCGGACCGGCGGCGTCGGGGTCGGCGACGCCGGGATCGTTCGCGCCCTGCTTGGTCTCGAGCACGAAGTGCCGGGCCTTGTAGAGGTCGATGAAGCCGGCGGAGGTGCTGCCGTCGGGGTGTCTGCGGGTGACGGCCCGCTCGAAGACGTAGAGGTTTTTCTCGGGATCGGGCGAGGTGGGCTCGGGGCGCGGCACGCCGATCAGGTCGCAGAACTCGGCGAGGAAGAGGGCGTAGTTCGCCCGCTCGGCGGCGCCGGAGCTTTCCCAGCGGGAGATGAAGCGGTCGATGGCGGAGGGCATTTGAGTTGAGAGGCGCGGGGCTTCACAGGTCCTCGTCGGGGACGGGCGGGAGCGAGATCTTTTTGAATTCTGGCAATTTCGCCGCTCCGAACACCGCCCATCTGCGCTCTTCGTCGGGATAGACGGCGACGCAGTCGCCGCGCCGGGCGGCGGCGGCGAACTCCTCCTGCGTCTCGACAACATGGACGACGCGCTGGCAGGTGTCGCAATATTTGCCGCGTCCGTCGGGGAACGACTGCAACTGCTCCCAGTCCATCGGGCAGAGGAACTCGAACTGGTAGTCGCAGGTGGTTTTCATGGAGCGGCGAGGGAGTTCAGGACAGGATGCCTATGCGGCAGGCCCGCCATGTCCGGCAAGCTCGGCAGATGGGCGTCCAGCCCTCTCTGCCGCATAGCATTTGCGAGGTGGCGGCGCTGCTTCGGAACCAGATCCACTCCATCGGCTGGAAACACTGGAGGCAGCGCAGGATTTCGCCGGGCTTGGGATGGCCATCGGGCGCATCGCGGAGGTCGGCCAGAACCGCCTCGATCTCGCTCCAGCCGAAGGGTGGCGTGAAGTGCCGTTGCCTATGCCGCTCCCGCTGCTCGCGGTCGAGTTCCCCGGCGGTGATCTTTCGCCCGCTGGATTTGGCGTTGTGCTTTACGGCCTCGGCTTCGAGGTCGTTCATCGGGCTAAGGAACCCGCTCTCGAAATCAACAAGGGGGTCGAACAGGGAGCGGAGCGCTGCTTCGGCGAGCCGGCCCTCGAACGAATCGATGTCCTTAGGAGCATGGGTCCAAAGGAGGGCTTCGGTATCGATGGCTTCGCGGGCGAAGTGGAATCTCTCGATGAGGTCCTCGTCGCCGGCGAGTTCGCCCTCGAGCCATTCCAAGGAACGGAGCACTCCCTGGTCCAGTCCGATGGCTTTGAGATAGAAGGCGTTCATGGGGCGGATGGGGATGCTCGGGTGGAGGTTGCCGAGGCCCAGCCGCCCGCGCAAGCGAAAACTATGCGCCCATCGCACACGCCGGAACAAAGGATGAGGACTTTTCCAGCCCCCCGCAGGCATGGTATCGACCTCGGTCGAACGTCGTTTGGACATCCGATCCGCGCTCACTGAGCGCGGCTACAGGCGCTGGCGCGTTTTCCGGGGGCGAAACCCTGTGGCCGCAGTCACTGACCTCGGTCGATTGTCGAGATGACTTCCGCTCCCCGCCCGGCGCGCTCCCGTTCGGTCTCCGCGTCCGAGCAATTCCGAAAACCTGATGCAGCGACGTATAACCTACTTGGGTGCCCCATTGATAGCTTGGGATCAGGGAGAGTCCGGCGCCGTCCCGTCGCGCACGAGGAGGCGGCCCCACCAAGGCCGCTGGCGCGCGATGGAGTCGGTGTTCGGGAAGCAGGCCGGTTCGGTGATCGCTGCGGGAGTCCCGGCCCTCCACACGGCGCGGGGCCGCAGGAGCCGGTTCACTCGGCGCTGTTGCGACTGGCAGTCTTCGAGGGGGCGGTCCCATTCCTCCAAGGCGAAGACGGCGAGGTCGGCCTCGCGGCCCGGCGCGAGGCTGCCGATGTGGTCGCCCCAACCGATCGCGGCGGCGGCGGCGGAAGTGGTGGCGCGAACCACCGCCTCCAGCGGCATGCCGAGGTGGAGGAGCTTGCTCATGGCCATAGGCAGGTCGTAGCAAGGGCCTTCGGCGCAGCCCCGGTGCAAGTCGCTGCTGATCGTGTGCGGCCAGAAGCCTTCGGCGGCGGCGATCTCGGCCACGGTCCAGTTGAAGGAGCCTTGTCCGTGGCCCAAGTCGAAGAGCACGCCCCGCTCGACCGCCTCGCGCGCCACGCGGATGACACGCCGCGTCGCAGGATCGACCAAGGTCTGGGGAAAACCGTGGTAGCAGTGGGTCCAGAGGTCGCCGGGAGCGAGCCGGCCCGGGCAATCCTCGTGGGGCACGGTCGAAAAATTGTGGTGGACCATCAGGGGCACCCCCGTCGAACGCGCCGCTTCGAGGGCACGACGGTAGGACTCGGCCTCGTGGCGACCACCGTCGGCGATGGAGTCGGAAAGGCGGATCTTCACTCCGACGACGAGGTCGCGGTTCGCCCCGACGCAGTCGGCGCAGTCGCGGCTGTTGGCGAAGCGCAGCGACTCCAGTTCACCGGGGGTGTCGTTGTCCCCGCCGAGTCCGGCGAAGGAAAGCCCGGTACGGGAGATGTGGAGGAAGGCGAGGAGCCGCGTACGGAAGCGCTCCGCCGCGAAGGCGCGAAAGCCGGGGAAGGTGTCGCAGCCGGCGCTGCCCGCGTCCACCGCCGTCGTCGTTCCGCGCCCGAGGCAATGGCGGTCGATGTCGATGCCGAGTGGAGTCACGAACTCGTAGCCATGGACGTGCAGGTCGATCAGACCCGGGGTGACGACGAGTCCGCTCGCGTCGAAGATCTCGCGCGCCCCGGCGGGATCGATCGATTCGGCCACGGCGAAGATGCGTCCGTCACGGATGGCGACGTCGCGGATGCCATCGAGACCATTCGCGGGATCGACAACGCGACCGCCTCGGACGAGCCAGTCGCAGGACATGGGAGGCGAAGAGGGTTGGTCCATGGGACGGAAAGGTCCGAGCCTACTGTTTAACTGCCAAGGATTTCCTTTTCAACCCCTTTCACGCGACGGAAATTCTGTCGCAAGCGCCCTCTTTCTGCTCGAATAGACGGGAGAAGGGAGCCCCCGTCCCTCCCCTATCCGACCGAAGAGGGTCGAATCCGCTTCTTGACCCCGATAATACTGATGGTCGCAATCAACTTCCCAAACAAGACCCGGAGCAGGCGTTTGCTTGAACCAGCAGCCATTCGTCGCCCACCAGCAACAGGACCCGCCTGCCGTCGCTCCAGAACCGCTCCAGCCACCGCGTCGCCGCAGCCATCAGCCCGTCCAGCCCCTTCCAGGTGCGGTTGCACAGCTCGTCGCGGAGCATGTCCCAGAGCCTTTGACTCAGGCTGCGCCTTCGCCCTTCGGGCTGCCTTCCGGCAGTCAGTCTCCGCTGCGCTCCGATTCCACGGGGTCGGGGCTGCAGGGCGGCAGGAGCACCAGCACCACGTTCTCCGGCACCAGCGCAGCGGTGGCAGGGATGGAGGCCGAAGCGGCCCTCGTCGGTCGTCCACACCGGCACGGGGCGGCGCGGCCCCTTCCGAGGGAGCTTCCGCCGCAGCGCCCGCAGCATGATCCTCGCTAGGCTGCCCTTGAACCGGTCCCGCTCTCGTTCACTGCTCCCCAAATGGCGGGGCCGAACCACCTCCGGCTCCGCCCCCCCGACTTTTCCATCCAGCGCCTTACGGTCCTCTCGCTGCGCCGGATGCCGAAGCGCGACTCCAGCCACTCCCTGGCCTGGCCACCGGTGCGGAAGCTGCCCCGCGCCAGCTTCCTGCGAAGCTCCTTGTCCGCACGGGCGTCCAGTCCGTGCTTCGGCCCCCGCTTCTTCCCGGTCTTGGGGACGAGCGCCTCCAGTCCGCCCCCGCGGTAGAGGCCCAGCCAGGTCTCCACCGTCCTGCGGCTGCGGCCGAGGCTGGCGGCGATCTCCCCGTGGGTCATCTCCCCCTCCAATCCCGCCTTGACGGCGAGGAGCCGTTCGCGCAAGGGGCCGGCGGGCTCGGTCGCGAGGCGCTCCGCCACCAGGGCGGCCTGCCCGCTCACATCCAGTTTTGCTCTTGGTCTTGCCATGTCTCATCATCGCACGGACATGGCTGATTGTGAATTTAAATTTGACCGATGGTATTACAAAACAAGATTTACACCCCCGCTTCGAAAATTGATCTGCCTTGGTTCGACAAATCTCACCAATCGAATGGCGCTGCCCAGAGTTCCTTCAAAGCTCGTCTTCCTGCTCAAGCGCGGCGAGAGACAACTGGAGGCCGATACGGTCGCTCACTGTGGGAACAAAATCGATCGCCGCCGTTCTGAGGATGGAGATGTTGCGAAGCAGGTCGGACTCGACCTTGCGGCTTAGTTCGATGATCTCGCTCTCGGCGCTGTTTCTCGCAGCAGCCAATGCACCCGCGCCTGCATCGAGCGGATCTTCCGGTGTCTGATAATAGTGAATGATCGCACGGAGCAATTTCCCGCCTTCGACGTAGAAGCGGTGTTCGGACACCACCCAGGCAGCAGCATCGCCATCCACAGGATCGGATCGCCTGATGTCGTAGGCGGCTGCAAGCACCAGCGTGCCGTCGCCTACGAAAAACGCTTCGACCATCGATCCCCGGCGCCCATCCATTTGACGGTAGAGGAAGACCTTTCGAACCTGCCCTTCCAAGCTACCGCGCACCAGACGGCCCTTCCCGTTGCCATCGAACGGAGGGATGAATTCTTGTTCCGAAAGGTCTGCGGCATTGATCTGCTCGGCGAACCGCTCAATTGCGGCAACGCCTTCGTCACTTGCGAAGGCAAGAAATGAGCACGATGCAAAGACCAAGCAAAGCGCAAAGCGAAGACGAATCGGGTTCATGCGAATGATTTGCTAGGAATTCCCTTTCCGGCCCTGCTTCCCCGCTCGCCTCATCGGACCGGGGTCGGTAGCGGTGCGGGGGGAGGCAGGGACTCGGGCAAGGATTGCCCGATTTTTGGCGTCGGGTCAAGGATTTTCTCCGAAAAATGGGCCTTCGCTCTTGAATTGGTCGAAAAATTCCAAATTTACTTCTGCTCATCAGGTTTTCGAAATTGCCCGGACGCGAGAACTGCGGAAATGCGTTGAGTAAGGATCGGAAGTCCGCACGACGCCCGACCGCAGTCGACGGCTGCGACTTGTCTCCACAGATACCTCCCCGCTATCCGCTTCCCCGGAGCAAATCCAGAATCCGAAAACATGGCGCAGAGAGATATATCCGCCCTTTCGTCATTGGTTCATCGGTAGGCCCAGCCCGATCTCGCCGCCGCCTACGCGAACGGCGCGCATCCAGTGAAGCCCATGAGCTTCGGCCGCCACCCCGATCCCAGAAAGCACCTCCGCGATTGTCGGACGCGCCCGCCCCGGCTATCGTGCGGGGATGAAACTGGCGAGAATGCCGGACGGGAGTCCTGAGATCTTCTTCACCCTGCAAGGCGAAGGGCGCGGCATCGGCCGCCCCTCCGTCTTCATCCGCGCCTCGCTCTGCAACCTCCACTGCCACTGGTGCGACACCGACTACACCTGGAACTGGGAGGGCACCCCCTACGCCCATGTCCGCGACGCCGACCCCTCCTACCGGAAGCACCGGCGTGAGGAGCAGATCCTCGACCTCGACCTCGACGCGATCCTCGCCGCCGTCTCCGCCTTCCCCTGCCGCCACTACGTCTTCACCGGCGGGGAGCCGCTCGTGCAGGAGAGAGCCTGGGCCGCCCTGATGGCCGCCCTCGACGCCGCCTCGCCGGAGAGGGCGCACTACGAGGTGGAGACGAACGGCACCCTCCTGCCCGGATCGGAGTTCCTCGCCCGCATCGACCGGCTCAACGTGTCGCCGAAGCTGGCGAACTCCGGCGTGCCCGAGGAGGCGCGACGCAAGCCCGACGTCCTCCGCGACCTCGCGGCGACGGGGAAGGCGGACTTCAAGTTCGTGATCGGCTCGCGCGAGGATCTCGACGAAGTCCTCCGCCTCGTCGCCGAAGCCGGGATCGCCCCCAGCCATGTCTTCCTGATGCCCAAGGCCCTCGACGTCGCGGAACTGGAGGCCGCCCAAGGTGCCGTCTCCGCCCTCGCCCTCGCCCACGGCTTCCATTACTCCGACCGGCTCCACCTCCGCCTCTACGGCGCGAAACGCGGGGTTTGAGAGTGGCGGCGTCCTTCGCGTCGTTGATCTTGGAAGGGAAAAGGAGGGCCTACAGAAGTCGCGGAAAACGCGGAATGGAATCCAAGGAGGGCCGACATTCCTGTCGGCCATCAAGCCCGGCTTGCGGCAGGACCCGTTGGCCGACAGGAATGTCGGCCCTCCTTGGCTCCCGATCAATACGAGATCCGAATGGGCGTTCCCACCTCGACCCAATGGTAGAAGCGCTTGGCGGGATTGTTCCCGGTCAGAGGGAGGCGGATGCAGCCGTGGGAAGCAGGATAGTCGGGGATCGAACTGAACCCGTGGATGAAAATGTGGCCGTGGACTTGGACGCTCCACGGCATGTGGGCGTTTTGGAAGAGGCTGGAATAGTGGTTCTCGGCCTTGTAGGGACCGGCGGTGAAGCGGCCCGTCGGCGTGGCCCGGTTCCGCCCGGAACTGATGCGGCTCTGCATCACGAGCCGGTCGCCCTCATAGGCGCGCAGCCTCTGGGTGGTCAAGTCGATCTCGACGCGCTTCGGCCCGCCGAAGCCCCAGCGCCTCTCCCCCCAAGCTTGGCCGAAGGGACCGCGCTTCGCGGCTTTCTCCGGCTGGCCCGCCTTCTCCCCAGAGAACCAGCGGTTCAAAGGACGATCCTGTCCCTCGGCAGGAGGCGCACCGGGAAGGATGACCACCGAAAAAAGAACCAGAAGGAATCTACCGCACCGCACCATGGGATGGTTATGCGAAAAACCGCCCGCCAAGGCAAGCTTTTCTTTCCGCAAGCCAGCCGACAAAGATGCCGCCCCTCCCCATGAAAGGATGAAAGACGGCGGGGTCCGCCCGCCGTAATCCGTTCCTATGACTCTCCGACGCTTCCGCCGCCTTCTTTTCGCGATCCTGCTCTTCCCGGCTTTGCCCGCCATCGTCCTCCTCTGCGACCGGCACATCGGACGCACCGCCGCCGGACACCACACCGACCGGATCGACGAAGTCCCCGCGACCCACGCGGCCTTGGTCCTCGGCTGTGCCGAGACGCTGGCGAACGGTCGAACGAACCGCTATTTCACCGCCCGGATGGACGCCGCCGCCCGCCTCTACCACGCCGGGAAATGCCGCCATCTCCTCGTGAGCGGGGACAACGGGCGGGAGGACTACGACGAAACCGCCGCGATGGCCGCCGCCCTCGTCGCCCGCGGCGTGCCGGAGGCGAGGATCGTGCGCGACCACGCCGGCTTCGCCACGCTCGACTCGGTGGTGCGGGCGCGCGAAGTGTTCGGGCTCGGCTCTTTCGTCGTCGTCTCGCAACGCTTCCACAACGAGCGCGCCCTCTACATCGCCCGGCACCACGGCATCGACGCGCTCGGATGGAACGCCGCCGATGTCTCCAGACGCTACGGATTGAAGACGCGCATCCGGGAAAGCCTCGCGCGGGTCAAGACGATGCTCGACCTCCACCTCCTCCACAGCGGGCCGAAATACCTCGGCCCGAAGATCGCGGTCGGCGGGGATGCTTGAAAGAGGCCCTACTTCCCCTCCCCCACCGCCACCTTCACAGGATGGGGGAATCCGTGAATCGGACCCGCTCCGACCGATCCTCTTTGGTGCCAACAAGCGCGGGCAGGATTGCAATCCCGCAGACGCTGCCATTCAATCGCGAACCTTGCCCAATACAAAGCCCCCAAGCAAATTGACCCCTCGGGAGGAGGGGTGTTGGAGGCCTTCGCTCAGTTCCGTCACTTTCGGAGCCGCTGCTTCGAGAAGCTCCGGAACGGAAATCATCCCATCCCCGTCCCGGTCCGCTTTCCGGTCGGATAGCGAGGTGAGAATCGCGTACGTGAACAAGCCGTTCCTCGTCTCGCCCTTCTCCCAGGCGAACTCCGCTCCGCCCGAGGCGGCGAATACGGTGATCCCGTCCCGGTGTGAAAAGTCGGGAAAAAACTCGCGAAGTTTGGCGAGTTCACCGCCGGACAGTCCCCCGCCTTTCTCCCCTCCCCTCGTTCCCGGCCCGTCGGCGGCGGGCTGGAACGATCGAAACTTCATCGCGGAACGATGCCCGCCGTCCGTACCGCCCTTCGACGCCAAAGCGAGAAGACGTTCGTTCTCCTCGGGATCGATATATCCCGCATGGCAGGTGTCGATCAGCATCAGCCGTTTCCTCGCATGGACCTCCGAGAGGATTTGTTCGAGCCGCGCAAAGGGAACGCCCCGGCTTTCGGGGGAATCGAAATCCATGTCGGAAGGCGCATAGAAATACTCGTAGTTCTCATTCAACATGCCATGGCCCGCCAGAAACAGGATCACCTCGTCGTGGATGGCCGCCTTCGAGAGAAATGCCGCGATCTCGTCGAGCGAATCGACGGAAAAGCGCTCATCCTCCAGCAGCAGCACCTCCGTTTCGCGAGACGGATCGGAAAAGGCCGCGGCGATATCACCTGCGTCCTTGCGGGCGAAATCCAGATTCATGTCCGGCCCCTGATAACGGGAAACTCCGATGGAGACGATGAAACGCTTCGCAGTCGCCGACCGTGCTTGGGAAAATCGACCTTCCAGCGGGATCGACGAAATCCCGTTGCCCGTTTCCCCAAAAACCCTCAGCCGGTTCTCACCTTCCGAGAGCGGCACTGAAAACCGCGTCACCGGGGCTTCCATGCGCCCGCTCCAAACCGGGACTCCGTTGATCTCGGCACGAATGAACTCCGGGGCGACGCCCCCGCTTCCAGCACGAATCGCGCATTCGAGATTCCCTTCGTCGGCCTTCGGCGCGGACTCGAATTCGACTACCGGGACCTCGACCGAATCCGCTTCGGCGATCCGTTCCAATCTGCGCTTGGCAAGAACGCTGAGGAATCGGGTGCGTTCCTCATTGCCGGCGCCCATCTCGGCGAGGATCAAGTCCGGTCGATTGAGCTTGGCGTCGAACTGGTCGAGCGGGAAGCCCCGGTCGCCGAGGCGGAAGACCACTTGGCCCCGCGAAGCGCCGCGAGTGGCGAAATAGCCTTCGGGCGAGACGGCGATAAAGCTGCCCTGCCGGTCGGGAAAGATCGTCAGAATCTTCTTCGCCGATTCGTGCGACCACAGTTCCATCAAGGGCACCCGCGCGTCCGGCACCCCGAGAAGCCACTCGCCCGAAACCGCGAAGAATTGGAAAGCGGGTATTCCCTCGATGCACCGCAGCACTTCGGATCGATCCAGGTCCACGCAGTGGAGGACGTTGTCGTAGGAGGAAACCCAGAGCCTCGCTTGCCCGGCTTCGAAATAGTGGTGGCGGTAGGGGGCGTTGGTTTTGTCGATCCGACCGGGGAGCGCCACAGGGATACGCCGAGGGGAGGAGGTCGCGAACGGCGCGGGAGGACTCGAGCGGGGGAACGCGGGGAGCGCCGACCAGAGGTTGTTCTCCGAATCCCAAGCCCCGATGGTCGAGATGAGTTCCCATCCGCTTGGCATCAAGCCTCGATCATACTCAAAAACGGGCAGTATCCAGCGGCCGTCGCGGGATCGGTATGCCTGGTTGACTTCGATTTCCTTTCGGCACTTGGCGTCGGCGCAGACGTGCTGCCGGGAAAAGAGGTGGCCGAGGAAACATGGCGCACGGCTCGCCGCCGCCGGGACTTTCGCCGCCCCCAAAAGAGCGGTCGATGGACTGACCGGCGTCTCCGAGGCAATGAGGGAAAACTGCCTTAGATCCAAACGCATCACGGAATCCCCGAAGACGTCAGGCCACTTCAGATCGTAGCGGTGGTCTCCAGCTGGTTCGATGAAGTGCGGCGGAATCCCTCCCCTCTCGGCATCGGCTTGATCCGTCGGCTCGCTGTAAAGTTTCCGCTCTTTCGCGAATCGGGCGAGCAGGCGGTTCACGGCCTCCAGCCTCAAGGGGGAACCCGGGTCGCAACCGTCACCAAGACTGCAGACAGAACCACGGTTGGCTACGGTCTTGGGAAACCCGGGTTGCCCCCGGTCCTCGGAATTGAACAGTTCAAGGCGACCTCCGCTTTTTGATAGAACCGGGTAGGCGAAGGGGGCCGAACCAAGTTCCCAAGTGTTGAGATTCAGAAGATAGGTGACACCTCCATCAAAACCATCGGTATTCCGGCGGAAGACAAGGAAGGACTCGGAACCGTCGAAGTTGAGATTGATCGGAGTGAGCCCGTTGTCTCGCAAAGAGTAGCCAAGCGCCTCCGGATTGACGCGACCGAGCTCGGCCCCGGTAACCGCATCAAAGACATACACCGACGTATCGCCCGCGAAAGAGCGGGCCACAAAGCGTCTGCCGACCACCTCGGAAGCGATCTTCGCTTTGTCCGAAAAACGTGTCTGCACCGTCGCATGAGGGGATTTTCGGGCGGCTTCGAGGGAGGGGTCCGATTGCCTCCGCCATCCATGCAGCCAGTCGACGCTCAGATCGGGGAAATTTTCATCGCGTCCGATCATCGGCGACGGGAAGGAGTTCGACAATTCCGGAATAGTCGTCTTCGAACGGGAGAGGGACAATTGGTTGAACAAACGAAGATGGGCATCCCAATCGACGGGGGCAGCATCCGTGACCGCGCCGTAGTGGAGATACGCCCTCAAATCCGCCAGACGCGACTGGGGAACCCCCTGAGAACCCATCCGCGCCAACTGTTCGTCGCCGCTGCGGACGGCCTCCGAAACCGCGTGGACGATTTCAGAAAAGCGGGAGTGCTCCTGCACGTTGCTTGGATCTGAGAACGCCTCCTGGTGAGCCGCTTTCAGGGCTTTGGCCGCGTCAGGCTCCAAGACGGAGAGGAGACGATCATACCCATCCGCAGGGGCCTCCTTCACGATCCGGCCCCGGGGCCGGATCAAGTTCGGGGCGATCCGGTTCTCCCTCAAACGCTTGAGGCTCCAGTCGGAGATGTAGTATCGCATCCCTTGGTGGTCGATATACCCTTCGACATTCGCGGCGCGTTCTTGAGGGAGCGCTTTGACGAGATTTCCGTTCGGGCCGACCACATCGTATCCGTCCGGGAAATCCATCCTCACGGGCGCGGGAAGGACTTTCAGATCCTGGGCATGCGATGCGGACACTGCGATAATCAAAATCAGAAGATGGAAGCGTGTCCTCATTGTGTGGCAAGACAGTTGATGATGTGTGGACGGCGATCTGATCCAAGAATTATTTTTGAGTTTGCATGTTAAGAGACTGTTGAAAAACCCCG
>DDTJ01000037.1:0-19533 GCA_002344525.1 Akkermansiaceae bacterium UBA2367 | reverse complement strand
ATTGCGGGGTTTTTCAACAGTCTCTTAAAACGTCTCCCGTTTCCCCGATTGATCTACCTTGATGCCATAGGCACCCTTGAAAACAGCCTTCACCTTCCGGAGGACGGGGCGACCGGATTCACGTTCATTGAACGGCCCCACGTAGACGAGCCAGAGTTTCGCACCGCTCAGCGAGGAATAATCGGGAATCCAGAGCACATCTGAAGGAAAGCCACGGGAGCGCCAGCGGCCCGCCGCCCGCCTCGCCTGCGATTCGATGCTTTCCGCCTCGCAGGCGATGACCCACTTGGCTCCCACGAGAGGGGCGACCGGCGGCATTGCAGGCGGTGCTGGAGGGGAGGCCGAGAGAGGTGCGGCATTCGAGAATCCCCGAAGGGCGAAATCCTGATCGGCTTCGAAGGCCACGACGCTGGGAACTTGCAGCGATGGCGTTTTCATTTCATGCGATAGCTCGGGCAGGCGTTTGTTGATGTAGTCACGCGTCTCCGAGACGAGAATCCGCCCGTTCTTGTCGAGATCGGCACGTTGCTCGCCGAGCGCCTCCCGCATCGTCGCGGTGAAGAATCCGCCCCCGACATCGGGATGCTCCCACGCCGCTTCGGACCCGCGCGAGGCCGCCAGAACAGTGACGCCACGAATCAGTCCGGGGAGACGGAAGAGCTCCTCGAGCGGACGGAAGTCGGTGCCGCCGCCTGTAGGTATCCGCTCCCCTGCAAGCTCCCGTTCTTTCCGCTCCCCGAGAATACCCGAGTGGCAGGAGTCGAGCAGGAGGAGTCGCTTGCGCGATTTGGAGGCGTTCATTGCCTCAAGCAGATCGCTCAAGGTGATCCCGGTCTCGCTCAAAGGTCGATGATCGTCTTTTCCGGGGATGAAGTTGAACTCAAGCTGCTCGTCGAGATCTCCGTGCCCCGCAAGGAAGAGGCAGATTTCGTCATCCTCACCCGCCTGCGCGAGGAATGTCCGGAGCCGGGCGAGGCTGGAGCGATCCACCTCGTCGTCGAGGAGGATTAGTCGTTTCATCAGTTCTGGATCGTCTCCGCCGAGCAATGCGCTTGCACTTTTCGCGTCGATTGCGGAGTAGGGGAGGTCGCCGAGGGACTCGTAGTGCGAGACTCCGAGAACGGCAACAAAGCGGCGGGGGCGGGCTCCAGTCGCCTCGTGGATGACCCGGAAGCGCTCTGCCCCGCCGCCCCTTCCCGAGGCGTCGGTGGCGGTCACTTCGATCCAGTTCTGCCCGTTCGAGAGGCGAAATCGTGCTTCGAGGCGGTGCTCGCGCCCGGCGGCCAGATCCTCCCCGGACGGGAGCAGTTCTTCGACAGCGACCCCGTTCACCCGCACGAGGACACTGGCGACCGCTTCGGAACCGGCCTTCACCGCGACCGGAAAGCGAACTTCGCGGGAGGGTTGGAAAAGTCGGGGCCGCGTCTCCACCGACACGAAGGGAAGCTCCGTTGCGGAAGGCTCCGGCCGAATGGGGTCGATTCCGAGCCGTTCCAACCAACGATCAGTGGTTGCTGCTAGGGCGGCGATGTCTTTTTCGCTTCCACCGAGAACACGAAGCACGTCCGCAGGCCGGTTCCGCCATGGGGCGAGGATGGCGGCGGGGACGAGCGCCCCGGTGCGGTCGCGCAGAGAAAGGAAGGACTCGCAGCCCGGACTCCCGGCGTATTTTCCAGAAGGGAGCACGATGGCATAGTCGCCTTCGCCTTGGAAATAGACGTCGAACACTTTAACGGCGGGGACCGTTCCGAAGAGTTCGAAGACGGAGACACCCGACGGAATCGGCAGGAAAAACCAGCGTTCCCGTTCCGAATAGAGCGGATTTCCATCTTTGTGGTTCCAGTTCCAAAGGAAGATCTGCTCGGCAGTCGCGGACCGGAGATCGACCGAAAGCAACTCCGCCTGCGAAGAGCCGCTCGAGAGGACAAAAGCCCGCTCATTCTGCCCCGCCTTCGAATCCATGACGAGAGGATGGAGACCGCGGACGGAACCCGACTTGTGCCCGAGATAGATTGAGCGCGACTCCCTTTCGTTGGCGAGGGTCAGGCCGTAGCCGATTTTTCCATCCGCGTCGGTTGTTCCCGACACGATTCCCCATCCGTCGGGCGCGAGTCCGATGCTCTGTTCCACAAAAGAATCGCCGCCCTCAAAAACCGGCACCGGTCGCCCGATCTGTCTTCCAGTGAAAGGCTCGATCTCCCTCCAGTGCTGCGCTTCATCGACGTTGCCTGTGACCAGTCCGATCGTTTCATGCCAAGGCTGGAGTTTCGGCACGGAAACCATTTGGGGAAAGCGAATCGTGTTCTTTCTCTCCTCGGTTCCCGCGGGCGAGATTGCGACCAATTGCACTTCCGTCGGTCCACTCTTCGGAAAGACCAGCGCGAAGGACTTCGCAAAATCCACTTCAAGACCCTCTCTGAACGCGGCATCGATGGACCCCTTCGCGAAGGGAGCCAAACTCTTCCTGATCTCGCGGGCATCGGATCGAAGAATGATTTCATCTCCGTAGAGACCGCGGATCGTCCCATCGTCGAAGATCCCCGGCTTCCTCACGAATTGGTTGCCAAGGCGGAAGATTCGGGATTTCAAGGTCGAGAGGTTGACATCGACAACGGCGCCTTTCGGAGTTGAGAAAACGAGATGGGTTCCCGCGTGTTCGCCCTCCGCGAGGACGGCGGTGCTGGCACTCGGCCCCGTCGTTGCAGCCTCCCACCAACCTATGGGAAAGTCGTTCAATCCGAGATAGTTCAGGCCTGCGCTGTCGCGGACGTCCCGGGCACCTTTGACAATCCCGGAACTCACCACCCGAGTTGTGACCACGGTGTCCGAAAACGGGGGGGATCTGAAGCGAGGGGCGGCTGCGGAATTGCCTGCTCCGCTCTCCACCTCAAGATAGATCGTGTTGCCGCGCCACGTTGTCACCCCGAGGTTGACGCTGGTGGAAATCTCGTGGCGCTCGATGGTGCGCGTCGTTGGATCGACGAGCACCAAAGCAGGGATGACATCGTCGGGTCGAATGATCCACGGTCGCGTGCTGAGGTCCCCAATGGTGGTGAGAAATACCTGGTCCCGAGTCGCCGACCACTCCGCCCTCTGCACGTAGTTGGGCACCGTCACCCGATACAGGAGCCGAAGATCGCCTGCATCGTAGACCGACACTTCCGTTCTCGACCTCGATTCCCCAGCAGTGAGATACTGGCCCGTGATGATCCTGCCTTCGCCAGCATAGAGCAGCTCCCTGTCACTGTCTCGCATGAGTCTCTCCGAAAAGGTCCGATCCTCGGCCTCGACAAAGCGGTATTCCCAGACGCCGCCGTCGTGAGTCGATATGCCGCTGAGCTGGGCGACTGCGGAGGGGACGGGGAAGAGCGCTGCAACCATGGCGGCCGCCATCCCGAAAAGCGGAAGCAGCGAGCCGGAAGCAACGGTGGGGCGAAGCGTATTCATCGAGCGAGGATGAAATCCTGGTCGGCTTCAAACGCCACCACGCTCGGGGTCTGGCCGTTGGGGAGGTCTTTGCCGCGAGAGACCTCCGGCACGCGTTCGAGGATGAAGTCGCGAAGCTCGGAGACACGGATGACGCCGTCTCCGTCGAGATCGGCGCGCTTCTGCGCGAGTCCCTCCTTGACGACGGCGGTGAAGAAACCGCTGCCGAGGTCTTCGCGCTCCCATGCCAACTCGGAGCCCCGCGCCGCCGCTAGGATGGTGACCCCACGAACAAGTCCGGGGAGACGGAAGAGTTCCTCAAGAAAACGGATTTCCGCTTCGGGGTTCTCGGGGTCGCGACCAGCAAGCCGCCATTCCTCCCTTTCCCCGACGAATCCCGAATGGCAGGAGTCGAACATGAGAAGGCGCTTCCGCGCTTTTGAAGCCCCCATCAGGTCGAGCAGTTCGGATAGCTTGATGCCGGTTCCCGCGACATCGGAGTCGTCGAGATCGTGCGTCCGGAATACGAAGTCGAGGTTCCCGTCGAGGCTTCCGTGGCCGGCACAGAAAAGGACGATTTCGTCGTCCTCTCCCGCCTTGGCGAGAAAGCTTCCGATGAGGGGGAGGGCCTCGCGCGTCACCTGCTCGTTGGTCAAGTGGAGCGTCTCCGCAGGGATCGGCGAAGCCCGTTTCAGCAGGCTGGAGATCGTGGACGCGTCGGCTTGCGCGAAGTCGAGGTCCTGCTGCGGGTCTTTGTGCCGGGAAACTCCCAGGGTGACGATATGGCGGCGGGCGGAGGGAGGGCCGCCTTCGCGGATGACGCGGAACCGGTCTACGGAGCCAGAGCGGTCTTTTGCATCGGTCGCGACGATCTCGATCCAGTTCTGGCCTTTCGAAAGGCGGAGCTTCGCTTCGGCGACACGCCTGCTACCCGCAGGGATGGCCCCGCCTCCGCCCAAGAGTTCGGCAACCGCGACGCCATTGACGAGGACGCTGACGCTCTTCACTGGCTCCGCACCCGCCACGACCTCGACGGGGAAGGTCAATTCGTTCGTGCTTTGCATCAGCAAGGGGCGGGGCGCCGCGACGGCGGTCGCGAACTCTGTCGCGGCGGAGTTTGGCTCGTCCCCTTCGACGCCGAGTCGCTTCAGCCATCTTTCCGTGGCATGCGCAGTCGCGTCGATGGCCGATCGACCGCCACCCATAGCCGCGAGCACGGCAGCGGGACGGTTACGCCACGGGGCAAGGATAGCGGCAGGAACAAGGGTCCCGCTTTTATCGGTGAGCTTGAGAAAGCTCTCGCAGCCCGGCGAGCCGGCGTAGAGACCGTTGGGAAGCAGCACGGCGAACGAATCATCATCCGCCAAAACCATGTCAAACTTCTTCCGCGGCTCCCCCTCTCCAGGGAGCATCCATGCTTCGAACCCGGCTGCATTGGGGATCAGAATGATGCCGGATGATTGATCCAACAACGCCTTGCCAAAACGGCTGGCAAAGTTCCAGATCCAGATCGCTTTCGTCGCGCCGGTTGACGGGTCTACCTCGACGAACTGCACGGTGTCTCCGGCTCCGAAGACGACGCGGACCTTCGCCCCCGCATCGATGAGGCCCAACGGATCGGCCTTGGAGGGCAGGCCGTTCGCGATCTTTACGTGATCGCTCCCATCCGCGGCCTTTTCGATCGTCACGCACGCGGAGATGCCGCCAGTGGACGCGTCATCGCTATAGGACAGAGCCCGCCAACCGTTGGAAGGATCACTGGAAAAAACCCCATTGTAGACTTGGTGTGCCGATCCCCCATCCCAGCGGCTCCCGAAGGGTTGACCAGTGGATTTCTGAAAACGCTGAAATCCGCCGAGACCGGGGTAACGGACCACGAATGTGCCGGTTCCTTCAACCCAATCGATGATTTCAGCATCCGCCCCCCCGGCTTGCAGATTTCTCCTGTCCGGGACTATTGCTTCAAACTTTTCCGCCTTGGGAAGCTCCAACCGCCAGAATTTTTCGCCCACCGTATATGCAAAGGCATTTCGGAAAAAATGGAGCGTACCGGATTCGCGGTCAAAATAGGAATCCGGTGACCTTAACGAGAGTTCGAGGGCCTCACCGTTCCCGCCGGGGATTTCAACGATGCGTTTCGACCCCTCTCCAATCAGCTGAATCCCGCCACCCGCCACGCAGGCAATGACCCCATCCTCCAGAACAAAGGGCGCGAAGACACCTTGTTGCGACACCATCTGGGAACTCTTCCCAAGTGTTCCAAGGTCGAAGCGTGTCAATCTCCCCTCTTCCGTCGCCCTCACCAGAATCAGTCCCAGCCCCGTCCCACCAAGCGAACCGATTGCGAATTGCCCCCGGCTCGAAGAGGTGGCGGCCACCCGGGCCGGCCGGGGCCCGAGGTAGGCAAGCCCTGAACGCTCGCGGGAGATCAACGCCCGATGCCGCTTCTCGCCGCTTTCGTGAGCGGCCCATCCATCTGATGCCCGTGACCTTTCAACAAAGGAGAACCGGATTTTCTTGAACACATCTTTTTCCGGCTGAATCCGCTCATATTGCGAACTGAACCCTTTGTCGACGGTCAATTGGATCGATTCGGCAGCCGTCTTGACCCCCAATTCATGACCCAGCGCAAACCAATAGTCGTCCTCGACAAGAGGAATCCGTTCGATCGACTCCGTCTCAAGATCAACCAGAGTGATCGCCAAGGGACAGTCATCATACCTATACTTCCCCGGAGTAATGGTTCCCACGTAGAATTGCCTTCCCCGTGAATCGCCAACGCTTCCGACTTCAAAAACCCTGTTGGGAATTGAAACCAGAGCGGCAAGCCGACATGTTTTCGTATCGTAGAATGAAAGCTCCGTCTTCCTCCTTGATCCCCCTTCCTCCCAGCTTCCTTCCAACTCCACGGATCGGACGACGAATTCAGAATCAGCGAACAGAACCACCCCGGCGGAATCCGTGGCCAAATTCAAGGTCGGCTCAATTGAGTGTTTGACGAACTCATACGCCCATCTCCCTCCGGACCAATTAAATCCCTCCACGACGGATTCCGAACGGTGTCGGTTGGGACTGAGTGTGATCGCACTTTCGATCCGGTTCAACTTGTCAAGCTGTCTTCGCAGGAGCCCCTCCGCTTCCTGTGAAAACCGTTTCTTTACTCCGTTAAGCTTCTCCCGCCCCTCAAGATAATACTGGAAGCGGGGCAATTGTGCGTTTCTTTCGAACCCAAGTTGACCGAGACTCTCGTCCCGATTGTGTTTCCAAGATTCCTGGTCGTCCCGGATTCTTTCTCCATGGACGGGATCCTCGCTGAGCCTCGAGAAAACGTCATCGAGTTTCCTTTTCAGTGAACTCAGCGGTTCCTCTTCCGACAGCTTCTCGAAAATCTCGACGGGACCGGAACCCGGAGCCAAGCCAAGTCGACTGCGGATGACCTTTGCTTCCACCGCATTGAGCTGTGTCCATAAATCCGAGTTTTTCCTGTCGATATCAAAATAGAGCTTCTGCAGAAGATAAAGAGACCCCCAGACGCCTTCGACATCATTTCCCCTGACGTAAAGGCCAAGCGCATTCTTGAACGCAGCCTCCGTCTCGCGATCGCGATCCCCGGCCAGGAAACTGATGACGCCGGAATAGTAAAAGGTGGCTGCTTTCTCGGCGGGTCCGGCACCTGCCGCAGTGGATTCAATCCGGGCAACGAGTGCCGCGGCTCGTTCGAGGTTCCAGCTCGAAATCGCAGCCTCGATCTCAGCGGCAACCCTCGCCGTCTCCGGAGAGGGCGCATCCGCGACCTGCTGGGGTTCGTCCGGCTCCGGCGGATTCGCGGCCCCATCCTTCGCCACCATGAGGTTGGGCCGGATGCCTTGGCGCTTGAAACGATCATAGCTCCAGTCGGAGAGGTAGAGTCGAAACCCGTCCTTTTCGAAGTGGGCCTGCACTTTGGCTTTGGCGGGTCCCGGAACCGACTTCACGAATTTGCCATCGGGGCCGTGGATATCATATCCGGCGGGGAAATCCACCTCGACGGGGGCAGGGTATTCGACCAGTTGCTGGGCTTGCGCACCCGCCGGGACGAGCCACAGCCATAGGAGGGCGGCGAGCGGGAGGCGGATGGCGGTCATCGGATCAGGATGAGGGGGGCGCGAAGTTGAAGCCGCAGGGCGGGGTGAACGACGGCTCAACGCTCCCTCACGACGAGAACCCGGCGGTCCTGTACGAGCGCCGACTCCGCGGCGCTGGCTGGATGAGCGGCGAATTTCGACCCGTAGCCGATGGCCGAAGCGAGGATTCCGTCGGGCACCCCGAGCTGGCGGAGCATCGTCGCGACGGTGGCGGCGCGTTCCTGCGACAGGGCCTCGTTCCGCTGCGACGAACCTTCGGCGCTGGCGTGCCCCTCGATCGTGAAGCGCCCATCGGACTCCGAAAGCGAACGGAGCTTCTCCGCCAGCAGCTTGAGATTGGCTTGGGACTGCTCGCCCTCGAGCTTGGCGGAGTTCTTCCCGAAGAGCAGGGGCACCTCCACGAGGGGCCTTTCCTCGACCGTGCCGTCGGAGAAGGTCGTGACGCGGGCGGCCCGTGCCCGCAGACCGGTCTCCGAACCGGAGCGGGCCTTGGCGTCGGCATCGACGTACTCGCGCGACACCTCCGTGCGCTTGCTGCTGCGGGCGCGCATTTTCGGAACCTCCGGCTTCGCGTCGAGCGCGTCGAGGGCGCTTGCCTCCAGCGGCTTGGCGTCCTCGCCCACGACGGAAAAGACGGGGGCTAGCTGGATGAGGCAGAGCAGGATCGGCAGGGCGAAAAGCCTAGCGGCGGTCGGCGGGTCGATTCGGGGGATCATGGGCTGATGCGGGTTGGATTTGGAGACTTCGGTGTTTCGATTCGGCTCGGAAAATGCGCGTTTCCTCAAGGCGCTTCGCGGGGCCGCGTCGTCACGGTGACTCTCGCCGTTCCGACGCCTGTGGCGGTTGCCGAAGCGGGCACCTCCCCGGCGGCGGCACCAGCCGTCTTCGGGGCGGTCTCGCGGACGACCCGCGCGGCGCGGGGAGTCGCGGAGGGGAAGGGATTCGCCGCATCTTTCGCGGGAACCGTGATGCCGCTGCTCTCCTCCGTGGCGACGACGATGAAATGCTCCTTGCCGAAAGGCGGCCCGTAGATCTCCACGACGATGCGCTGATTTGGGTCGGCGGGGTCCGTGCGAGGCATCAAAGTGATCTCCTCCCCACCTGGAATCCTCGTGTCCGTCTTATCACCGCTCGGAAAGAGCTGGATGATCTCGCCGACCGCGTCCTCGTAGAAAAGGCCGACATGGCAGTCGCGCTCCGCCTTCACCCGGATCACGGGAATCTCGGAGGCGAGGTAGAGACTCTTGTCGAGGGTCAAGGTGACCGGGACGGGCTTCACCTCCCCGAGCGCCTCCTTCAACTCCACGTTCACGTTCGCGGGCGCACCGCGCGTGAAGGAGAAGGTCGTCCCCGACAGATCCAGCTTGCTGTACTCCGCCGGCTCGTGCCGCGAACGCCGGAACCTCGGTTCGACGCCCTTCGCCGCGTCCTCCTCCGCCCAAGTCGTCGAAGTCTCGCGCACCTCCTCCCGCGTCTTGGCGAAGACCCCCACGATGTTCAAGCCGGGGCTTTTCAGGTTGTTCGTCAGCACCTCGGTGAAGAGCCCGTCGTTGGCCTCCTGCCCCGCGTCGGCGGAGTAGCTGATCAACGTCCCGCTCGGCGGCGCCACCTGCGCCAGCCCGCGACGCGCCCCCACCACCGAACGCGTCCCGCCGCGGCTCTCGGCCTTCAGCGGGTTGTTCCGGCAGCAATCGAGGATCACGACCTTCACCTTCGCCCTCGTCGCGTCGAGCCGGTCCACCCATGTCTGCAGGGACACTGCGGCGGCGCCCAGCAGCCGCTTCATCCTCTCCACGTCGGGGCTGATGCCGGGAACGCTGGTGCTCCTCACCAGCAGGAAGTTCTCCCCGTAGTACTCCACCCCGTGCCCCGCGAAATAGACCAGTGCGCACTCGGCCCCCTTCGCCTTGTCGAGGAAGGAGTCGAAGCCGTCCTGCGCATCCTTCCAATCGACGTCCTTCAGCAGCGTCACCTCGAAGGGCGGGTCCAACGACTTCAGCGTCCGCGCCATGAGCTCGGCGTCGCTGACAGCCCCGCTCAACTGCGCCTCGCCGGGGAGCTCGTCGTAGACATTGACCCCGGCGACGAAGGCCACCCGCTTGCCCTCCTGAGCCTCAGCCAAAGGCAACGCACAAAGCGCGCAGACGACCGAAAAAGCGAAAGACAACAAGGACGGCATGGGAAAAGCGACCGTTTTCATGTCGGGGTATGGCGGCGCTCAGGGTAGCGGTAGGATGCGCCGGAAGAAAGACGTTTCTCACCGGGAGGCTATGCAAAGTTTTTCGCGACGGAGCGCCAGCCGCCTCGCCTCCGGAAGGCGGGCAGGAGTGCCCGCGCTCCTCTCCTGCCGCGAAGGGAGCTGGCTGTTTTTATAGACAAGGTCGAGTCGCCGAGGCGACCCTCTTGCCTCCCTACTTCCCCTCCCCCGCCGCCACCTTCATCACGCCGCGCATCACGTAGGCGTGGCCGGGGAAGGTGCAGACGTAGGGGTAGTCGCCGGGCTGGTCGGGGGCTTTGAAGACGAGCGTCTCCTGCTTGCTGGCATCGACGAGCTTAGTGGCGTGGAGGACGGCCTTGCTGTCGGGGATGTAGTGCTTGCCCCAGCCTTCCACCCCCATGGCCATGGCGGCTTGGGAAACGTCCTCGATGGTGCCGGGGGCGACGATGAGAAGGTTGTGCGGGAGGAGGTCGCCGTTGTCGAGGGTCAGTTCAACAGGCTGGCCAGGCTTCACAGTGAAGGCCTCGACGGTGAATTTCAGCAGGGCTGCCGGGATGGTGATCTTGGCGGTCTCTTGGTCGCGCAGGTCGATGGATTTGGCCTTCGTCACCTCGGGCTGCTTCTCGACCAAGCCCGCGAGCTTGGCCCAGTAGGCTTCGTATCCGGTGCGGAACTGCATGCCGCGGGTCTCCTTGTCGGTGCCGCCGGGGAAATGAGTGCTGCGGTCGCTCCAATGCCAAGCGACCGTCTCAAGAGCAGGCTTGGCCTTGGGTTCGGCGATGGCCTGGGCCTTCTTCAACAAATCGGCATCCTCGGCTCCGTGCTGCTGGTGGATCCAGAGGGCTTCGAGCAGGGGAATGGCATCCTCGGCCTTGGCGGGATCAAGCTGGGCGGCCCAGGCTTTGGTCTTCTGGACGACTTCGCCGCTGTCGCGTCCGCTCAGTTCCACCCGCACCTGATGGCGGAGGTTGTCGGCGGGATGGCGCAGCAGACCGAGGAGATGGTCGATGCTCTCGCCGTGAATACGAACGGGATCGAGCAAGGGGCGGCCCTTGGCGGTGACGCGGTAGATGCGACCGTGGAGCCGGTCGCGGCTGGTGTCGCGCAGGTTGTAGGGCGAGTGAGTGATGACGGGGTTGTGCCAATCGGCGAAGTAGAGAGCTCCGTCGAATCCGACCACGGCGTCGGAGGGGCGGAAGTTGGGATCGCCAGGATAGTCGGGAGGAAACTCGCGGGGCGTGGCCTCGGAGTTGGGCTTGAAGGTGGGATCGGTGCCGGTGAAGAGGAAGTTCTCGAACTCCTCGCCGTCGATGACGCCGTCGGGCTGGTAGCGGAGCTGGTAGCGCTTGATCCCCTGATACCCGATGGTGTTCATGATGAGGAAATTGTTCTGGTAGGCATCGGGGAAGTGGGGGCTGGAGAAGAACATACTGGCGGCGACGGGACGCACCGTGGTGGGCACGAGCGGACGGATTTTCCAGACGTCCTTCGCGGCGGCGGGGTCCTGTCCTTCCTCGGGCTGGCACTCGTGATAGACGTGGAAGGCCTTGCCCGAGGTGCCGTCGGTGATGAGGAGATTTCCCCAAGGGTCGAAGCTGATGCCGTGGGGATTCGGAGTGTTCTCGACGACGAAGGAGAAGTCGAAGGTGCGCGGATTGAAGCGGTAGAGGCCGGTGGTGCCGGATTCGTCGCTGGCCCGCCACGGGGTCTCGATGTTTTCGAGGATGAAGATGCCGCGCTGGTAGTAGATGTAGCCGTCGGGACCGAGGACGAGATTGTTGGCGGCGTGATGGGTGTCGTCGGCTCCGAGGCCGCCGAAGAGGTGGATTTTCACATCGGCCACGTCGTCGCCGTCGGTGTCCTTGAGGAAGAAGACGTCGGGCGCGGACACGGCGATGACGCCGCCGTTCCAGAACTCGAATCCGGTGAGCTGGGAGACGTGGGCGAAGGTGGTGGCCTTGTCGGCTTCGCCGTCGCCGTCCTCGTCGCTGAGGATGACGAGCCGGTCGCTCACGGGTTTGCCGGGATGCCATTTGGGGTAGTCCTCCCACGAGGCGACCCAGATCCGGCCCCGGGTGTCCACCTGGAGGGCGACGGGGTTGACGACCTCGGGGAAGCGGTCCTCGGCGGCGAAGAGATTGACCTGGAGGTCGTCGGGGTAGGTCATCCGCTCGATGGCCTTCTTGGGATCGAGGTAGGCGACGTCGCGGACGATGTGGGTGCCGACTTTCACTGGCTCGGGCACGTTGCTGTCGTCGATGCTGCGGTCCTGCCCCTTGGCCCTCGCCCACACCTGCGCGTCGCGATTGGCGGTCATGGCGTCGAGCATGAGCAGCTCGCGGTTGAGGGTGGCGTGGTTGCCGTCCTGCACGGAGCGGCTGCCCCAGACGTCGTTGCCGCTGGCGGCGCGGTAGCGGTTGAACCAATGGCGGTCTTTTTCCACAACCGACTCGCGAAGACGCTGGAGCGCGGCCTCGTCGAGGGGGAGAGGTTTCTTCATCGCCTCGCCGACGAAGTATCGGGCGAGGGCGAGGTTGCCCTCGTCCTCCAAGTGGACGCCGTTGATCGTAAGGGGTGTTTCGGCGGCCTCATACCAAGCTTGGGAGGTGGTGAAGAGATCGACGAAGGGCACCTGCTTGTCCTTGGCGACCTCGGCGGTGACGCGGGCGATGGCGGCGAGGCGGGCGTTGTTCTCCTTGCCGTCGGGGAGGAGCGGATTGCCCAGATACTCGTGGGCGATGGGGGAGAAAAGCACGACCCGCGGCTTCTTGCCATCGGGCAGGTAGCTCAGGGTGCGGACGTGGTCGATCCAGCCAGCGAGCTGCTTTCGGTAGTCCTCGGGCTGGTCGGCGAAGGATTCGTTGTAGCCGAAGAAGGCGAAGATGACTGAAGCCTGCACATTGGCGAGGTGGCTGTCGCTGTCGCCGAAGCCCTCGTGGGCGCGGGGGCGGTAGTGGACCTGGTCGCCGGAGTAGCCGAGGTTGCGGACGACGATCTGGTGCCCGGGATGGGCGGCTTGCAGATAAGTCTCGAACCAGCCGTCATGCTGGAGCCGCTCGGCGAGCGCGTTGCCGACGAGGGCGATGCGGTCGCCGGGTAAGAGGGCCGGGGCGTCGGCCTTGGCGGCTTGGCCGACGAGCAAGGCCGAGGCCAAGAGTGCGCCCATCGCCCGGCGGCGGATGGACGGTGAAAAAATAATAGCTGTTCCCATGCCGGAAGCGTTCCGGTCAAGCGCAGCGGGATTCAACCCCAAAGGTGCGCCATACCCGATACCTTTTTGCGCCGTTTGGAAGCCTCTTGTGTTCCTCTCCGGATTCCGACAAGGTGCCCCATGAAGCGCCTCTTTCCCGTCCTGGCTCTCGCCTTCCCCCTCCTCCTCGCCGCGCAGGAGGCTCCGGCCCCGCTCCGCTTCCGCGAACTCCTGCGAGCGGAGCGGCAGCCGCTCCGCATCGTCTGCTTCGGCGACAGCGTCACCGGCGTCTACTACCACACGGGCGGACGGCGCTCCTATCCCGAGCTGATCGGCGAAGTCCTCGCGTCACACCATCCGAAAGCGGAGATCACCGTGGTCAACGCGGGCGCCAGCGGCCACACCACGACGAACGGACTCGCGCGGCTGCAGCAGCATGTCCTCGTCCACCGCCCCCATCTCGTCACGGTGATGTTCGGCCTGAACGATGTCGCCAAGGGCTCGCTCGATCTCTACCGGAAAAACCTCGCCGAAATCGTCGAGAAATGCCGCGCCGCCGGAGCCGAGGTCGTCCTCTGCACACCGAACGCCGTCGCCGAGACGCCCGCCCGCCCCGTCGCGGAAGTCGCCGTTTTCGCCGGGGCCGCCCGAGCCGTCGCCCGCGAACTCGCCGTGCCCCTCTGCGATCCCCACGCCGATCTCGGCGCTTTGCAGGCCCGCGAGCCGGAAGCCTGGCGGCTCTCCATGAGCGACGAAATCCATCCGAACCTGCGCGGGCACCGCCGTCTCGCCGAGTCGATCCTGACGGTAGTCGAGGGGGAGCCGGTCCTCCTCCCCGACGACCTTCCCGTCTCCGCCCCGCTCGCCTTCACCCTGACCAAACTGCGAAAGGGAGAGCCTGTCCGCGTCCTCGCGATGCCACCCTTCGACACGCTGGCCGGGGACGCCTTGCGCGAGGCCGTGCCGGGAGCATCGGTCGAGGTGGTGCCTTGGCCCGTCGCCGGACTCGACCGCCCCGCTTTGATGAAAGACGCCTCGCACCGCGTGCGCCCCCTCTCCCCCGACCTCGTCGTGATCGCCGTCCCGCGATCCGCCGCCGCGCGGGACGGGGAGGAATTCATCCGCACCCAGATGTGGATCGCGAACCACAGCCTCAGCTACGGGAAGCGGGCATGGGATGTCGTCGTCGCGCATCCCGACGTGTCCGAAGGCGCGGGCGGGGAGGCGGAGAAGGAGCGCGACGAACTGATCCGCCAAATCGTCCCGGCGCAGGATCTGCCGCTGGTGGATCGCGGCGAGGGCGACGGACGGGGGGCCGGGGAAGTCTTCGGCGAATGGGTGAAGCAGCGGGCCGCGGAGTGAGGACAGGCGAGGATCGCCTACCCTCTCGTCGTCTTCACGATCCGACCCCCTCGGAGCTCGAAATTGACCCGGTCGGGTCGATAGTCCATGGTCGCGGGGCGCGGTTCGCCGTCGATGGCGATCACGCGGTAGGGCAGTTGCCTGCTCTTCGCGAGGGCGGCTCCTTCGGCTTCGGTGAGGCCGAGGAAAGCCCCGTCGCCCTCGGGCTTTCCGCCTTTCGCCAGAGGCGCTCCGGGAGACCCCGGAGCCTCCCCCCGTTCGCGGCAGGCGACCGGCAGCAGGGCCGCCGCCGCCAGACCGACGATCATCTTCCGTCTCGTTCCCATGCCCGGACCCTGCCACATTCCGGACGCCGACGCCAGCGTTTCCTCGCGCCTTGTGCTACTCTTCTCCATAGATGAAACGCTTCCTCCGCACCGCCAGCCTCATCCTCGTCGCGGCCTTCGCGCCGCTCGTGGCGCTATGGGTGCGGCGCAGCGAAATGACGCATCTGGTCTGGGTCGTGCCGGGGGCGGCGGTCGTCGCCCTGTTCCTCTTCGGGCTGTGGTATGCGGTCTTCGACCGGGCTCCGGTCCGCGCGCGCTTGCGGCGTTGCGGATTCGCCCTGCTCGCCTTCGCGATCCTCGGCTTCGCGGCCTCGCGGCTCCTCCGCTACGAGGGGTCGGTCTCGGGCTCGTCCTTTCCGAAATTCGCCTGGGCTTGGGAAAAGGCCACGGTGCCTGGGACCTCCCCGGTCGTGGAGGCGCTTCCCTCCGCCTCCCCTCCCCCGGAAGGGGCCGCCGACCTGCTCGACTTCCTCGGACCCGGCCGCGACGGGATGGGCGGCCCCCCGCCCTTCGGCACAGACTGGACCGCGCGACCGCCGGAGCCTCTCTGGCGACGCCCCATCGGGAAAGGCTGGTCGAGCTTCACCGTCGCCGGCCCGTTCGCCCTGACACAACAACAAATCGGCGACGACGAGCACGTCACCTGCCTCGACCTCGCCACGGGACGCAACCTCTGGAACCACGCCGCCCCGCAAACGAGGCTGCTCCTCGAACGCGCCGAGAACGGTGGCGCGGCCATGGGCGGCGACGGCCCCCGCGCCACCCCGACGATCCACGGGGGCCGGGTCTACGCCATGGGCAGCACCGGCGTGGTCAACTGCCTCGATCTGGAGACGGGAGCCCTCGTCTGGTCGCGCCACCTCCTCCGCGATCTCGGGGCGGAAACGCAGAAGTGGGGCATGGCGAACTCGCCCCTGGTCCTGCCCGAGGAAAGCCTGGTCGTCTTCGCCGGACCCGACCGCAGCGGCCCCACCCTCGTCGCCTGCGATCTCGCCAGCGGGGAAACTCGCTGGATCCACGAGGGCGGCGGGGCGAGCTACAGCTCCCCGCGCCTCCTCACCCTCGCGGGGGCGCGGCAGATCGTCAGCGTCAATTTCGCCGATGTCTGCGGGCTCGACCCCGCAACGGGCGCGACCCTCTGGCGGCATCCCTGGCCCGGCACCTTTCCGAAAGTCGGCCAGCCCATCGCCCTGACCGGAAACCGACTCCTCGTCACCGCGAGCTACGGGGCGGGCAGCCTGCTCCTGAAGATCGCGAGGAGCGAGGACGGTGGCTTCGCCGTGACGCCGCTTTGGAAATCCACCCAGATGAAAACGAAATTCAGCTCCGCCGCCGTCGTCGGGGAGCACGCCTACGGTCTCGACGAAGGGCGGCTCGCCTGCATCGACCTCGCCACGGGAAAGCGGGTCTGGAAGAAGGAGAAATTCGGATTCGGCCAGCACCTCCTCTTCGGAAGCTGGCTCCTCGTCCAGACCGAGGCGGGCGAAGTCGTCCTCGGCGAGGTGGGCCCCGCAGGCTTCGCCGAAGCCGCCCGCCTCCCCGCCCTCTCCTCGATGACTTGGAACGCCCCGGCGGTCGCGGGCCGCGTCCTCCTCGTCCGCAACGACCGCGAAGCCGCCGCCTGGCTGCTGCCGGAGCCGTGACAAAAGCACATCCAATTTTCTTCCATTCGCGGTGATTCGCGTTTCATTCGCGCAGATTCGCGTTCCCCATTCTTTTTTGACGCGAATGGCCGCAAATATCCGCGAATGCGAAGAGGATTGGGATTGGGCGCGAGAGGATGCGAGCAGACCCTTCGCGGCGGCCCGGGCCAGACCGCCCTACCCGACGCATCCCGCTCGCCACGGTCACCCTTCGAACGGGAGACGGATGTTTCCGAATCCCAAAAGACTCCGAGGAGGAGTATAGTGGGCCATCCAAACATGCCCCTTTCCGTCCACACCCGAGAGCTGACCGTCCCCACCCGCGGCAAGGGAACCTACGAGCTGACCCGCGAGCTGCGAGCCTTCGTCTCGTCGAGCGGAGTGCGCGAGGGGCAGCTCACCGTCTTCGTGCGCCACACCAGCGCCAGCCTCGTCATCATGGAAAACGCCGACCCCGAGGCGAGGACGGACCTGCACGCCTTCTTCGACCACCTCGTGCCGGAGACCCTGCCCTTCCTCGTCCACACCTACGAAGGCCCCGACGACAGCCCCAGCCACCTGCGAATGGCCCTGACGAGGACGAGCGAGGTCATTCCCGTGCAAGGCGGGCAGCCCGTGCTGGGGACTTGGCAGGGCGTGTTCCTCTTCGAGCACCGCCACGCGCCGCACACGCGGAAGGTGGTGCTGTCGCTGATCGGAGGCCGTCCGTGACCCGACCGCCACAATCCCGTTGACCTTCCCGCCTCCGGCCCTTGATTGGCGGTCGATGCGAATTCTCTTCATGGGCACCGGCGAGATCGCCCTGCCGACCTTGCGATGGCTCCTCGACCATTGCCGGGGCGGCGACGAACTCGTCGCGGTCTACACCCAGCCCGACAAGCCGATCGGACGGAAGCAGACCCTCACCCCGCCCGAGGTGAAGGTCCTCGCCGAAGCCCGCGGCGTGCCCGTGCGCCAGCCCGAGCGCTTGCGCGGCGACGAGGCCGCCTTGCGGGAATTCGCGGCCTTCGAACCCGACCTCGCCGTGGTCATGGCCTACGGACAGATCCTGCCGAAGGCGCTCCTCGCGATCCCGGCGCTCGCCTGCGTCAACCTCCACGCCTCCCTCCTCCCGCGCCATCGCGGGGCCGCGCCCATCCAAGCCGCGATCCGCGAGGGCGACGCCGAGACCGGGATCACCCTCATGCACGTCACGCCGAGGCTCGACGCCGGGGACATGATCTTGAAGAAAGCCCTGCCCATCCGGCCCGAGGACACCGGAGGCAACCTCCACGACCGCCTCGCCGATCTCGGCCCCGCCGTCATCGAGGAGGGCCTGCGTCTTTTCCGCGCCGGAACCCCACCCGCCGAACCCCAGGACGAAACCCTCTCCACCCATACCGGAAAGCTCGGACGCGAGGACGGCGAGATCGACTGGAGCGCCCCCGCCGCCTTTCTCGCCCGCCTCGTCCGCGCCTACGACCCTTGGCCGGGCACAACCACCGGACTGCCGAGCAGCGACGGACCGCGAAAACTGAAGATCCATCCCTTCGCCCTCCCCGTCGAGGCGGCGACCGACGTCCCACCCGGCACCGTCCTCGAAAGCGGTTCCCGCCTCGTCGTGCGATGCGGCGACGACGCCCTCGAACTGCGCGGCGACCTCCAGCTCGAAGGCCGCCGCCGCCTACCCGTCTCCGACTTTTTGCGCGGCCACCCCGTCCCCGTCGGCACGATTCTCGGCTCCCCGGAGATTGCGGTTTGAAAATGGATTCGATTGGCGGAGGTTGAGGCCACGGAAGGAACCCCCGTCTATGCCCAACCCCTACAAACGAGTCGTCCTGAAACTCAGCGGCGAAGCCCTGCGCGAACCCGGCAGCGAAGACAACATCTCCCCCGAGATCGTCGAGGGAATCGCCAAGCAGATCAAAGCCGCCCACCAGACCGGGCTGGAAATCGCCATCGTCGTCGGAGGCGGCAACTTCTGGCGCGGGGCCTCCGCCGCCGGACGCGGGATGGATCGGGCCACCGCCGACTACGTGGGCATGCTCGCCACGGTGATGAACTCCATCGCCCTCCAGAGCCTGCTCGAAGCCGTGGGCGTGCCGAGCCGTGTGCAGAGCGCCATCGAGATGAAGAACGTGGCCGAGAGCTTCATCCGCCGCGTCGCCATCCGCCACTTGGAGAAAGGGCGCGTCGTCATCTTCGGCGCGGGCACGGGCAACCCCTTCTTCACCACCGACACCACCGCCGCCCTCCGCGCCAGCGAGATCGGGGCGGACGTGATCTTCAAGGCGACCAAGGTCGACGGCGTCTATGACAAGGACCCCGCCAAGCATTCCGACGCCGTCCGCTACGAGACCCTGAGCTACAACGAGGCGCTCTCGCGCAACCTCAAGGTCATGGACGGCACCGCCTTCACCCTTTGCCAAGACAACGGCATCCCCATCGTCGTCTTCGACATGACCGTGGACGGCAACATCCACCGCGCCCTCACCGGAGAATCCATCGGCACCGTGGTGCGAGCCTGAGGCTTGCGCCAAGCCGATCCCTCTATAAAATCCTTCATTCAAACCGCCATGGACCTCGAAACCTTTCTGCTCGAAACCGACGACGCGATGGAGAAGGCCGCCGACTTCGTCTCCTCGGAGATGACCGGCATCCGCACCGGCAAGGCCAGCCCCGCCCTGCTCGACAACATCCACGTCCATGTCCAGTCCTACGGCTCGACGATGTCGCTGAAGCAGATCGCGCTCGTCTCCGCGCCCGAACCGCGCCTCCTCACGGTGCAGCCGCACGATCCCTCCATCCTCCAGGACATCGACCGCGCCTTGCGCGAATCGAAGCTCGGGATCAACCCCGCCAACGACGGGCGCATCATCCGCCTGCCCATCCCCGAGCTTTCCGAGGAGCGCCGCCGCGACCTCGTGAAAATCATCAAGGACATGGCCGAGCAAGGTCGCGTGCGCGTGCGCAGCGCGAGGAAGGACGCCATCGACAAGCTCAAGGCCGCGCTCAAGGCCAGCACCATCACCGAGGACCAGTTCCACGACCACGAAAAGGAGGTCCAGAATCTCACCGACAAGCACGTCAAATCCATCGATGGGCATCTCGCCGCGAAGGAGAAGGATGTGATGACGGTTTAGCATTCTTACTCCTTACTCCTTACTCCTTACTCCTTACTCATTACTCCTTACTCCTTACTCCTTACTCCTTACTCCTCACTCCTTACTCCTTACTTCTTACTCCTTACTCCTTACTCCTTACT
>DDTJ01000073.1 GCA_002344525.1 Akkermansiaceae bacterium UBA2367 | reverse complement strand
GTCCAGAAATCCAGCTCACCTCAACCCTTATGCCGGACGGGGGATGGGGCGTCAAGTTTGGCGAAACTGGGGTGTGATTTCTTGCTCATACTCTTTACTCCTTACTCTTACTCCATCCGAGCGTTGAGAGACTTCCGATTTCGAGTAAGAGGTAAGAGTAAGGAGTAAAGAGTATGAGTAGGAATTTACGCATAGCGAAATCACCGAGCGTTCTGGTATAATGGGTCCCCGCCCATGAGAACTCATCACCCCTCCGGCCTGCCCCATCCGCTGGGACCTCACCTCGAACACGGAGGCGCGAATTTCTCGATCTTCTCGAAATCGGCGACGGAGGTGGAACTCCTCCTCTTCGACGATGCCGGGGATCTCCGTCCGAGCCGGGTTGTCGCGCTCGATCCGGCGACGCAGCGCACCTACCACTATTGGCACGCCTTCGTCCCCGGCGTGGAGGCGGGGCAGCTCTACGCCTGGCGGATGGGCGGTCCCTACGATCCGGCGCGGGGGATGCGCTTCGATCCCTCGAAGGCCCTCCTCGATCCCTACGGGAAAGGCGTCGTGATTCCACATGGCTACGACCGGGTCGCGTCCTCGGTCTATGGCGAGGCGGCGGGTCCGCCGATGAAAAGCGTCGTCGTCGACCCCTCGGCCTACGATTGGGAGGACGACAAGCCGCCCCGCCGCCCGGCTTCGCGCACGGTGATCTACGAGGCGCACGTCCGGGGCATGACGCGGCATCCGAGTTCGGGGGTGGACGTGGCGCGGCGCGGCACCTACGCGGGATTGATCGAGAAGATCCCCTATTTGAAGGATCTCGGGATCACGGCGGTGGAGCTGCTCCCGGTCTTCGCCTACGACGCGCAGGACGCGCCGCCGGGGCTGACGAACTACTGGGGCTACGCCCCGGTCTCCTTTTTCGCCCCGCATCCGGCCTACAGCTCGGACCAGAGCCCGCTCGGCCCGATGAACGAATTTCGCGACCTCGTGAAGGCGATGCACCGCGCCGGGATCGAGGTGATCCTCGACGTGGTCTACAACCACACCGCCGAGGGCGGGGCGGACGGGCCGACCCTCGGGTTCCGGGGTATCGAGAACGCGGCCTACTACCTGCTGGAGCGCGACCGCTCGCAATACGCGAACTACAGCGGCACGGGCAACACCTTGCGGGCGAACCATCCGGTGGTGCGTCGGCTCATCCTCGACAGCCTGCGCTTCTGGGTCGACGAGATGCACGTCGACGGATTCCGCTTCGACCTTGCCTCCATCCTCGCGCGGGACGAGGAGGGCCACGTCCTTCCGGACCCGCCGGTGCTCTGGGACATCGAGACCGATCCCGCTCTCGCCGGGGTGAAGCTGATCGCCGAGGCTTGGGACGCGGGGGGCCTCTACCAGGTGGGCAGCTTCACGGGGGACAGTTGGAAGGAGTGGAACGGCCGCTTCCGCGACGACGTGCGCGATTTCCTCCGGGGGGAAAAAGGGTCGGTGCGCCGCGTCGCCGACCGTCTCCTCGGCAGCCCGGAGATCTACGGGCACAAGGAGCGCGAGGCGGAGCAGAGCGTGAATTTCGCCACCTGCCACGACGGCTTCACCCTGAACGACCTCGTCTCCTACAGCGAGAAGCGAAATGAGGCCAATGGCGAGGGCAACGAGGACGGCGGCGACGACAACCGCAGTTGGAATTGCGGGGTGGAGGGACCGAGCGACGACCCGGCGGTCGAGGCGCTGCGCAACCGCCAGGCGAAGAATTTCCTCTCCGTGACCCTGCTCTCGCTGGGCATCCCCATGATCCTGATGGGCGACGAGATGCGGCGCACGCAGGGCGGCAACAACAACGCCTACTGCCAGGACAACGAGACGGGCTGGCTCGACTGGAGCCTGCTGGAGAAGCACGCCGACCTGCACCGCTTCGTGAAGCTGCTCGCGGCGCGGCGGCAGCGGCGCGACCTCGGGCGCGAGCGGCAGTGCCTCAGCGAGCTGATCCGCGAGGCGGACATCGTCTGGCATGGGACGCGCTGCGGCCACCCGGACTGGAGCGACGACTCGCACAGCCTCGCCTTCACCGTCGAGCTGAGGCGTCACCGGATGCGGTTCCACTACCTGATGAACGCCTGGCACGAAGCGCTCGACTTCGAGCTGCCCTGCGCCCCGGGCGGCCTTTGGAAGCGCTGGATCGACACGGCCCTGCCCTCGCCGGAAGATGTCGTCGTGTGGGAGGAGGCGCCGGTGTTCGAGGGATCGAGCTACCGTGTCGAGGCCCACGCGGTGGCGGCTTTGGTGATGAGTCACGGGTCATGAGTCATGAGTTGCAGGTCACAGTGCGCCGCTCGCAACCCGTGATCTGTGACGAAGCGGCGTCCCGCCGCTTCCACCCCGCAAACCCTTTGACGAACGCTCCGCCCCCGCGACAGTGGCGCGGTGCCGCTCTACCTCCTCCTCCCCGTCGTTGCCGCTGTCGTCTACGCGCTTGGTTCCATCGTGATCAAGCGCGCCCTCCGCGACGGCGTCGGAATGGACCAGTCCTTTCATCTGGCGAACGTCGTCCTCGGCCTTGCGTTCCTGCCGCTCCTCTTCGTCGGGATCGGGAAAGTCGATTGGGGCCTGCTCTGGAAGCCGCTCGTCATGGGCACTACCTTCTTCGTCGCTCACTGGCTCACCTTCGCCGCGATCCGGCGGGGCGACGTCTCCCTCGTGACCCCGCTGATGGGGACGAAGGTCGTCTTCGTCGCCCTCGGGGTCGTCGTTCTCACCGGCGGGATGCCGAGCCGCCCGCTCTGGATCGCCGCCTTCCTCACCACCCTCGGGATTTTCACGATGGGCCTTGCCGACTTGAAAGGCGGCAGCCATTTCCTCTTCACCGTCGCCGTGGCCCTCGCCAGCGCCGCGGTCTTCGGTGTCAGCGACGTGCTCGTCGCCGGATGGGCGGAGGGCTTCGGGGCGATGCCTTTCCTCGCTGTCGGTTCGGGAACCGTCGCCCTCTGGACCATCGTGATGTGGCTTTGCCAGGGACGGCCTGCTTTCTTCCCGAGGGGCTTGGGAGCGAAGTGGGCTTGGGCGGGCGCGGGGTTCATCGCCCTGCAGGCCATGATTTTGGGGATCGCCCTCGCCCTCTTCGACGACGCCACTGGGATCAACGTCGTCTACACCTCGCGCGGACTCTGGGCCATCGCCCTCGTGGTTGTCTTCGGGCGCTTTCTCGGGAACAGTGAGCATCGTGACACGGGGAGGGCCTTCCTCTGGCGGGTCGCGGGCACCCTGCTGCTGACCGTGGCCATCGTCATCGCGGTGGTGGACCGGGCGCGGGCGGTGGGATGAAAAGACGCAGCGTTCCAAGGTTTCCATGAGCGGCACCGATACTCCCGACACCATCGGCATGATCGCAGGCAACGGCCTCTATCCCGGCATCTTCGCGCGGGCGGCGAGGAAGGCTGGCGTGACCTCGTTCGTCGCGGCGGCCTTCGTCGACGAGACCGATCCCGTCCTCGGCGAACTCGTCGACCACATCGAGTGGCTGCGGGTCGGCCAGCTCGGGAGGATGATCAAGCATTTCAAAAGCCACGGCGTGACCCGCGCCGTCATGGTCGGGCAGATCGCGCCGAAGAACCTTTTCGACCTGCGTCCCGACCTGCGCCTTCTCAAAATGCTCAGCCGCGTGAAGGAGCGCAACGCCGAGACCCTCTTCGCCGCCATCGCCGGCGAGCTGGAGGCGGACGGCATTGTCCTGCTCCCCGCGACGACCTTTCTCGACGACCTCCTCCCCGGTCCCGGTCACGTCTGCGGCCCCGCCCTGAGCGCGCGGCAGGAGGAGGACGCCGCCTTCGGCTTCCGCATCGCGAAGGAGGTGAGCCGCCTCGACATCGGTCAGACCGTCGTCGTGAAAAAGGGCACTGTCCTCGCCGTCGAGGCCTTCGAGGGGACGAACGAGGCGGTCCGACGCGGCGGGGCGATGGGGAAGGGGGGGGCGATGATGGTGAAGGTCTCCAAGCCGAACCAGGATTTCCGTTTCGACGTGCCCGTGGTCGGCCCTGCCACTATCGAGACCGCTGCGGCCTCGGGCGTCGATGCCATCGTCGTCGAGGCGGGCCGCACCCTGCTGCTGGGGAAGGAGGAGGTCTTCCGCCTGTGCAAGGAGCGGAAGGTGAGTCTGGTGGCGAGGGGGTGAAAATCCGAAATCTGAAGCTCGAAATCCGAAGGCTGAACCACTGCGCGGGACCGCTGATTGACGCTGATCCGCGCTGATTTTATCCAGCCCAAAAAGATCAGCGGATATCAGCGAAGATCAGCGGTCGCCGGAGGCCAAGTTCGGATTTCGAGCTTCGGATTTCGGATTTCGACTACGATCCGCAGTTGCCACCTCGCTCGTACGCTGGCATAGCCTTCCCCGAATATGAAAGTCAAAGCAGGAGTCGTCGGAGTCGGGGCCATCGGGCGGAACCACGCCCGCATCTACGCGGGGCTGGACAGCGCCGAGCTGGTCGCGATCTACGACGCGAACCACGAGCACGCCCGCGCGCTCGCGGCGGAGTTCGGGACCGAGGCCGTCGCGACGCTCGAGGAGTTGGTCGAGCGCGTCGATGCCGCCTCGGTGGCCACGCCCACGGTGACGCACCGCGAGGTCGCGACGAAGTTGCTGACGGCGAAGAAGCACGTCCTCGTCGAGAAACCCATCTCCGACTCCGTCGATGACGCGAAGGCCATGATCGACCTCGCCGCCGCGCAAGGCTGCGTCCTCCAAGTCGGGCACATCGAGCGTTTCAACCCCGTGATGAGTCGGCTGGAGGCGGTGCTCGACTCGCCCAAGTTCATCGAATGCCACCGCCTCTCGCCCTTTCCGCAGCGCAGCCTCGACATCGGCGTGGTCCTCGACCTGATGATCCACGACCTTGAGATCGTGCTGCACCTCGTCAATTCGCCCCTCGCCTCCATCGACGCCGTCGGCATCCCCGTGCTGACTCGGCGCGAGGACATCGCCAACGCCCGCCTCCGTTTCGAAAACGGCTGCGTCGCCAACATCACCGCGAGCCGGATCAGCCCCGAGCGGATGCGCAAGATCCGCGTCTTCCAAGGAGACGCCTATCTCTCCCTCGACTATCAGGAGCAGAGCGGCTGGATCTACCGCAAGGATGGCATGGCCATCGCCCGCGAGGAGGTGCAGGTGGAGAAGGACGAGCCGCTGAAATGCGAACTCGCCGCCTTCATCGACTGCGCCGCGAGAGGGGAGCAGCCCAAGGTCAGCGGCCTCCAAGGCGCGGCGGCCCTCGACGTGGCGCTGGAGATCACCCGCCGGATCGAGGCGGAAGGGTGAGGGGAGGGGGAGGTTGCGCCAGTCGGGATTCGTGGCCATTCGCGGAGATTTGCGGCCATTCGCGTTGAAACATTTGGAACGCGAATGGCCACGAATGGCCGCGAATCATCGCGAATGCCGTGCCTCTGGAAAATGGGAGGCTTCCTGTTTCTTCCGCATGTTCCATCTGCGGAAATTTGCGGCCATCTGCGTCAAAAGAAATGAGGAACGCAGATTTCCACGGATGAAACGCGGATTGGCGCAGATGGAGGAGCGTTGGCGAGATTCTTCCTCTTGCTCATCGTAACGGTTTTTCTCAAAAATAAGAGACAATTTCGAAAAGATTTTAAAATTTGATTGAAAATTAGTTTAAGGGGGTTAAATTTTTGGAGTTGCTTATGAAAACTGCCGCCCCGATCTCCGTCATCTCCGTCGCCATCCTTCTTTCCGCCGTCCTCGTCTCCCCGGCGATGTCGGCTCCGAAAGCCAAATCCCGCGAATACCGCCCCTTGATGGCGAAGGCCGTCCGCATCGAGGTCGCGACCGCCGTTCCCGGTCAACGAGGCAAAGGCGCGGCGGCGACGCGCGAGGGATGGGCGCATTTCGACAAACAGGAATGGGAGAAGGCGATGGACCGCTTCCTCGCCGCGCTGGAGACCGATTCCAGCGACACCTCCGCCGCGGAGGGCTTGACCATGGCCGTCTACCGCTCCGGCGACCGTCGCTCCGCCGCCGAGTTGGGCGAGGAGTTCTCCCTAGCGATGCCTTGGATCCGGGGCATGGTCGCCGAGACCGTGCTGGCCGACGTGAAGGGGGAAGTCGAGCGCGGCGAGCTCCTCTCCGCCCAAGAGCTGGTCGAAACGCTGCCTCACGGCGGAGGTGCCTACGACCGCGTCCGCGACCTCGTCGAAGGCGCGATGGCGGAGCAGGCCGAGGTCGTGAAGAACACGGTGGCGCAGGCCGGCAACGGCAAGCGGTGAAAAGGCGTCAGTTGTGGGTCATGGGTCACGAGTCATGGGACTGGGCGGCCACCCGTGACCCATGGCCCGTGACTCATTCCGTCCTCACCGCTCCTTCTTCCACTCGGCCCGGTGGTTCACCGTCCAATCGACCAAGGCTGCCTCGAAGCCGATGTCGTTTCCGGCTTCTTCGCTCTGGATCCATTTGTGTTTCAAGATCTCCTCGCGCTCGGCGAGGAATTCCTGGTAGAGCGACCGCTCGTCGCTGAGGTCGTCGGGTTCTTCGGGCATGGGAGGGGGGGCGCGGACTCGTCCTTGAAGTTTTCCACCGGAGGCCTTTTTCTTCAAACGCTTTGCGAGGCCCTTGGCCCCGGCGGAAAAGGAAATGATTCGAGCGACTCTCCTCATCACGAGCCTCCTCGCGGCGGTGCCGGCTTTCCCCAACCCGTCCGCTCCCGCGACGCCGTCCCTTCCCGAATGGCGGCAATGGCGCGGTCCCAACGGCAACGGGACCGCTGCGGCGGACGCGGCTCCGCCCCTGACTTGGAGCGAGACGGAGAACGTGAAGTGGAAGGCCCATGTGCCGGGCCGGGGACTGTCGAGTCCCGTCGTCGTCGGGGATCTCGTGATCGTGACGACGGCGGAGGGCGACGGCCAGTTCGTCCTCGCCTACGCGCGGTCCGACGGGTTGCTGAGGTGGAAGGAGCGGGCTCACGAAGGAGGGCTGCCGGAGAGGCTCCACCAGAAGAACAGCGCCGCGACCCCGACCCCGGCCTCGGACGGGCGGAACCTCTACGCCGCCTTCCACAACTCGGGCCGCGTCTTCCTGACCGCGATCTCGTTGCAAGGCGGGCGCCTCTGGCAGCGGGATGCGGGGCCCTACGAATGCGACTACGGTTTCGGCTACGCGCCGAGCCCGACCCTGCACGGGGACAAGATCGTCGTCTCTTCCGAATTCGCCGCCGACGGCTGGCTCGCCGCTTTCCGCACGGGCGACGGAGCGGACTTGTGGCGCACGGAGCGGAGGGTGAAGACGAGCTACTCCTCGCCCATCGTCGCGCGGGTCGCGGGCCGGGAGCAGATCCTGCTGAGCGGGGCGGCCAAGGTGAGCGGCTACGATCCCGCCGACGGGCGGCTGCTCTGGCAGGTTGATGGCTGCACCGCCGCCACCTGCGGGACGATGGTGTGGAACGAGGACACCGTCTTCGCGAGCGGCGGCTTCCCCAACAAGGAGACCGTCGCCGTGCGCCTCGACGGGACGCCGCGGGTGGCGTGGAAGAACGGCGACAAGTCCTACGAGCAGTCCCTGCTCTACCACGACGGGCACCTCTACTCCTTCAACGACGGGGGCATCGCCCACTGCTGGGACGCGGCCACGGGCGAGGAGAAATGGAAGATGCGCCTTGGCGGCCCGGTCAGCGCCTCGCCCGTCTTCGCTGGGGGGCGCATCTACGCGATGAACGAGCGGGGCATCACCCATGTTTTCGCGCCGAATCCGGGCCAGTTCACCAAGCTCGCGGAAAACACTCTCGGCGACGAAGGCTTCGCGACGCCCGTCTTCGTCGGCGGGCAGGTTTTCATTCGCACCGCGACGAATTCCGGCGGGCGGATGGAGTGGCTGTATTGTTTGGAGGAGAGGCTGTAGCTTCCAAGGCAGCGGTCTGCGCCGTTCCGCATTGTAGAGAAGTTCGTGAGAACTTCTCCCCTTCGAAGCAAAGGGACGTTCGTCGAAGTTCTCACGAACTTCGCTACATCGGCGGGCGGGAGCGTCGGGAGACTGAAATGTGCCCTTCTCCCTTTCCGATTGCCCATCGCCCCGCTTTGCCGTAAACGAAAGCAAATGCAGATCAACGCTTGGTTCCTCGCCATCGTCCTCGCCCTCGTCGTCCTCTGGAAGGTCGATCTGTTCGCGACCTTGCTGAACCTGAAATCCCTCGGCTCTGGGATTCCCGGGGAGTTCGGCGAGGTCGTCGACGAGGAGGCCTACGAGCGCTCCCAGGAATACACCCGCGCCAAGGCGGTTTTCGGGATCGGGCGGGGGGGCTTCTTTCTGCTGGTGCTCCTGGTCTTCTGGTGCCTCGGGGGTTTCGGCTGGCTCGACGGTCGCGTCCGCGACCTCGTCGGCAATGGCGGCCCTGTTCTCGCGGGTCTCGTCTATGTCGCCGCGCTTGTGCTCGGGCTCGGGTTGCTGCGGTTGCCCTTCGACTACTACGAGACCTTCGTCATCGAGGAGGGCTTCGGCTTCAACCGCGCTACTTTCGGGGTTTGGGTGGCGGATCTGGTCAAAGGCGCGGCCCTCGCCTTCGTCCTCGGCGCTCCTCTGCTCGCCGCTCTGATCTGGATTTTCCAGTCCGTGCCCCTTGCCTGGCTGTGGGGCTGGATTCTCGTCACCGTCCTCTCGCTGCTCCTCGCCTACGTCGCGCCGACTTGGATCTTGCCGCTCTTCAATCAATACGAGCCGCTCCCCGACGGCAGCCTGCGCCGCTCGATCGAGGAGATGGCGCGGAAATGCGACTACCCCCTCGCCGAGATCAGCGTGATGGACGGCTCGAAGCGCTCCGCCAAGTCGAACGCCTTCTTCACCGGCTTCGGGAAGCGCAAGCGCATCGCCCTCTTCGACACCCTCGTCGAAAAGCACACCGAGCCGGAGCTCGTCGCGGTGCTCGCGCACGAGATCGGCCATTTCAAAAAAGGGCACATCGTGAAATCGCTCGTCATCGGGACGCTCACCACGGGGGCGCTGTTCTTCCTCCTCGGGCAGATGATGAACAACCACGCCCTCTTCGACGCCTTCGGGGTGAAGGAGACCTCCGTCTACGTCAGCCTCGTCCTCTTCGTCATTCTCGTGTCGCCGATGAACGAAGTGCTCTCCGTCGCGGGCAACTGGCTCAGCCGGAAGCACGAGTTCGAGGCCGACGCCTACGCCGCGGAGGCCACCGGAGACCCCGCAGCCATGGCCGGAGCCCTGCGCAAGCTGAGCCGCGACAATCTCAGCAACCTCACCCCGCATCCCTTCTACGTCTTCCTCCACTACACCCACCCTCCCGTGGCCGAGCGCATCCGCGCGCTGGGGGCTCCTTGAGCGATGACCGCTGTTTGGGTGGTTTTGTCAGGCTTGGCCCTCCTCGTCGGAGGATGGCACCTCTTCGAGCATTTCTGGAACCGGCGGCTGTTCCGCTGCGATTCGCCGGAGGACTTCGTCGCGAACGTGCGGGCGAGGAAGGCGCTGGGGTTGTGGCGCGAGACGCCCGATCTGATCGTCCTCGACGTGCGGCCCGAATGGGGTTGGCGGGTGGCCCGGCTGCCGGGAGCGGTCAACGCCCCTTTCGCCATGGGCGGGGAGGGCTTCGAAGTCGCTTCGCTTGACGGCCTGTCCCGAGACCAGCCCGTTCTCGTCTATTGCGACGGAGGCTTCCGCAGCCGCCTCGCCCTCCCGGCCTTGCGCGAGGCGGGCTTCCGCCGCATCCATCACCTCCATCGCGGCATCCTCTCGTGGAAGGCAGCGGGAGGGGAGACGCGCGGCGGGGATGGGCGGGCCGATCCGGGTTCGTGACGGTGCCGCGTTGGTTCCGTCTGCGTTTTATCGTTCGATCACTGCCTCCATCGCATCGACCCGCCCCTTCGGCGTCGGGAAGCACACCGACACGAGGATCGTGACGAGTGCGCCGCAGGCGATGCGCCAAGGGAAGGCGAGGACGAGGGGAGCTTCGATCCCGACGGCTGTCTGCAAGTCGGCCCTGCTGAAGAAGACCACGGCGACGAAGCCGAGGATCATCGCGAGGACGTTGCCGACGTCGTTGCCGCGCCGTTTGAAGAAGATGCCGACGAGGAAGATGCCGAGGAGCGAGCCGAAGGTGAAGCCGAGGATGCCGAGGACGAGGGGGATGATCTGCGTCTCGGGATGGTAGGTGACGTAGTAGGAGGTGACCACGCCGACGGCGATGATGGCGATGGCGAAGCCGAGGGTGCTCCAGCGCAGCGCGGCGACGCGACGGGACTCGGGCATGTCCTCGGGGGCGCGGTAGAGGAGGAAGTCGCGGGCGAAGCTGGTGGCGAGGGCGTTGAGCGCGGTGCTGAGCGATCCCATCGCCGTGGCCATGATCCCGGCGACGACGAGTCCGCGCAGTCCGGCGGGCATCTGCGTGAGGATGAAGTGGGGGAAGACGTTCCGCGTTTCCAAAGTGCCGTCGGTGGCGCGGGGCAGGGTGGGGTCGGGATGGTGCAGGTAGAAGGCGTAGAGGAGTACGCCGATGAAGATGAAGGCGCTGACCACGGGCAGGTCGATGATGCCGCTCATGATCGTGGCGAGGGCGCTCTGGCGGCGGTTTTTCGCGGTCAGCATGCGCTGCACGGTATCTTGGTCGATGCCGTGTGTGGCCATGGTCAGGAAGGTGATGCCGATTACGGCGGTCCAGAGGGTGTAGTCGGCGGTGAGGACGTTGCGCAGCCAAGCGGCGAGTCCGGGCTCCGCAGGCTTGGCGAAGTCGAAGAAATAGGGCTTTTCCATCACCGCTTGGACCGAGGTCCAGCCTTCGGGGAGCTTGCCGAGGAGGAAGAAGATGGTGAAAGCCAGCGCGGCGACGAGGACGGAGACTTGGATGAAGTCGGTCCAGATCACCGCGCGGATGCCGCCGACCATGGTGTAGATCGCGGTCATCAGGCTGAGGATGGTGAGGGCCACGGCAAAGATGAGGAACTTCTGTTGTGGGATGACGGGTCCGTTCCAGAGTTCCCAGGCCAGCACCACGACGATGGCGGCGACGTAGAGGCGGGTGCCGATGGCGAGGACGCGGGTGATGGCGAAGGTGGCCGAGGCGAAGCGGCGTGTCGCCCCGCCGAAGCGTGTCTCAAGGTATTCGTAGAGCGAGATGACCCCGTGTCGGTAGAACAGGGGGATGAAGAGGAAGCTCACGATGATGCGAGCGATGATCGTGCCGATGGCGAACTGCGCGTAGGCCCAGTTGCGATGGGTGTAGCCCGACTCCGGCGCCCCGAGGAAAGTGGCCGCGCTGATTTCCGCCGCGAGGATGGAGGCGAGCACCGCCCACCACGCGATCTGCCGCTCGCCGAGGGTGTAGCCCTCGACGCTGTTGCTCTTCTTGCGCTGCGAAAGCCCGATTCCGACGATGATCGCGAAGTAGGCGAGGAGGACGACGGCATCGAGGGCGAACTTCATGGCGGGGGGAAGTCTGCGTTCGGACTCACGCGGTTTCGGGAAGACGGACGTAGGGGTCCTCTTTCAGGACGGCCTTTTTGGTGCCGCCGAGGAGTTTGATCCATTCCAGTAGACAACCGAGGAAGATGAGGGCGACGGCGATCAGGAAGAAGGACGTGACGGTGACGTTGACCATGGCGTTGAACTTCCGCGTGGTCCATTCCGCGATCTGGTCGGCGGTGCCTCCGGCGGCGATCTTCGCGTTGTAGGAGTCCACTTCGGCGAGGAAGCCGAGGGTGGGACTGGCGTCGAAGAGCTTGATATAGCCGGCGCTGAAGGTGACGGCCATGAGGAAGGCGAGCGGGATGAGGGTGACGGCGAGATAGCGCGTCTTGCCCATCTTGATCAGGATGGTGGTACCGAGGCAGAAGGCGATGACGGCGAGGAGCTGGTTGGCGATGCCGAAGAGCGGCCAGAGGGTGTTGATGCCGCCGAGGGGATCGACGACGCCCTGATAGAGGAAGTATCCCCAGGCGGCGACGAGGAGCGCGGAGGAGAAGGCGTTGGCGGGCCAGCTCCGGGTGTTGCCCAGCGGTTTCCAGACGCCGCCGAGGAAGTCCTGGAGGATGAAGCGGCCCACGCGGGTTCCGGCGTCGATCGTGGTCAGGATGAAGAGGGCCTCGAACATGATGGCGAAGTGGTACCAGAACTTCATGACCGACTCGCCGAAGAGCTTGGAGAACATGTGGGCCATGCCGACGGCGAAGGTGGGGGCACCCCCGACGCGGCCGAACATGGTGTGCTCGCCGATGTCCTCGGCCAGCTTGTCCATGCCGGCGACGGTGACGGGAAAGCCCGCGGCGGTGATCATCTCGGTCACGGCGGGTCCCTGCGACGGATCGCTCTGCACCACCTTGGCCGCGCCGGCGTTGATGGCGAAGTATTGGCCGGGCTCAAGGGCGCAGGCGGCGACGAGGGCCATCAGGGCGACCAGCATTTCGGTGACCATGGCTCCGTAGGCGACGCTGCGGATCGAGTCCTCGCGGTCGAGCAGCTTCGGCGTCGTGCCCGAGGAGATGAGGGCGTGGAAGCCGGAGACGGCCCCGCAGGCGATGGTGATGAAGACGAAGGGGAAGACCTTGCCGGCGAAGACGAGGCCGCCCCCGTCGGTGAACTGGGTGAACTTGGGCATCTGCAGATGCGGCGCGACGAAGACGACGGCGATGGCGAGGACGGCCACCGTGCCGATCTTCATGAAAGTGCTGAGGTAGTCGCGCGGCGCCAGCAGCATCCAGACGGGGAGCACCGAGGCGGCGAAGCCGTAGATCATGATGGACCAGGCGAGGTCCTTGCCATCGAGAAGGAAATACTTCGCGATGCCCCACTGCTCCAGGTAGCCTCCGGCGTAGACACTGCCGAGGAGGCCGACGATGCCGAAAATGGTGACGGCCCGCACGCTGGCTTTGAAGAGGGTGTGGGCCACGCCCATGATCAGGGCGAGGGGGATGGTCATGGCGATGGTGAAGAGGCCCCAGGGGCTTTCGGCCAGGGCTTTGACGACGACGAGCCCCAGCACGGCGAGGAGGATGGTCATGATGGCGAGGACGGAGACCATGGCGACGAGGCCGACGACGGGATTGACCTCCTCCTTGAGCATCTGGCCGACGGATTTGCCGCCGCGGCGGATGGAGGCGAACATGACGATGGCATCATGCACGCCGCCGCCGAGGGCCGCCCCGACGAGAATCCAGAGCATCCCCGGCAGGTAGCCGAACTGCGCCGCGAGGACGGGACCGACGAGCGGGCCGGGTCCGGCGATGGCGGCGAAGTGGTGGCCGAAGACGACCCATTTGTTGGTGGGGACGAAATCCTTGCCGTCGTTCTTCGTGTGGGCGGGCGTGGCGCGAGCCTTGTCGAGGACGAGGACCTTGGTGATCAGCCACTTGCTGTAGAAGCGGTAGGCCACCGCGAAAGTGCAGAGTCCCGCCACGACGAGCCAGAGGGCGTTGATCGTCTCCCCCTTGTGGAAGGCGGAGAATCCGACGGCGGTGGCGCCGAGCGCGGAGATGCCGAACCAGAGGAGGATGCGGAGGAGGCGTTTCATGGTCGCCGATCCTATTGCGCCTTTGCTTCGCGCTCAAGGCTGAAAACGGGCGGAAAGGCGGTCTTTTCGTGGCGTTCATCGCCTGATGCGAAGATTTCGGGGAGGAAAAAGCGGCGTTCTGGGCGAAGCTGGGGCCGTCCCGCACGCGATCCATGCCACCGTCCCTTCCCAGCCTCCGCAACGCGGCCCGCACCGACCAGATCGCGGTCCTCGCGGTCTTGGCCTTGGTCGTCCTCGGCTGCTTCTTCGTCCTGCGACCCTTCCTCTCGGCCATGCTCTGGGCGGTGATCCTCTCCTTTTCGAGCTGGCCCGCCTACCGTCGCCTACTCGGATGGACGCGGGGACGCCGCAATGTCGCGGCCTTCCTGATGACTCTTGGGATCACGGTCGTGCTCCTCGTCCCCTCGCTCGTCATCGTCCTGACTCTCGCCGGCAACGTGAAGGAGTTCGCCGCCGCCACGGTGGCGTGGTTCCGCCAGGGGCCGCCCGTCCCGCCGGAATGGATCGGTCGGATTCCCTGGGTGGGCAGCGAGATCGTGGAGGTGTGGAACGAGTATGCCGCCGACAGCAAGCAGCTCCTCCTCGCGATGGAGCAGTTCGTGGACCCGCTCAGCTCTTGGTTGTTGAAGGTCGGGAAAACCCTCGGCCAGGGAATTCTTGAGCTGTCTCTCAGCATCTTCCTCGCCTTTTTCTTTTTCCGCGACGGGGCCAAGCTCGGCGACCGCTCCCTCGCGGTGGCGAAGCGCCTCGCCGGGGAGCGGGGCGACCATCTCCTCCGCGATGTCGCCGGGGGCACCATCCGCGGCGTCGTCTACGGCATCCTCGGCACGGCCATTGCCCAGGGCCTGCTCGCCGGAATCGGTTTCTCCATCGCGGGCGTGCCCGCCGCCGTCCTCCTCGGCCTCATCACCTTCCTGATCTCCGTGATTCCGGGAGGGCCGCCCCTGATCTGGATTCCGGCCTCGATTTGGGTCTTCCAGCACGATTCCGTCGGCATGGGCGTCTTCATGCTTCTGTGGGGCCTGCTCGTGGTCAGCTCGGTTGACAATTTCATCCGTCCCCTCATCATCAGCCAAGGCAACAAGATGCCTTTCGTCCTCATTTTCATGGGTGTCGTCGGAGGCGGCCTCGCCTTCGGGCTGATCGGGATTTTTCTGGGGCCGACCTTGCTGGCGGTGAGCTACCGCCTCGGCGAGGAGTGGCTCGCTTATCGGAAGAAGCCGGCAGCGAAGGCGGAGGAGCCGCCGAGCGGTCCGGAGGACTCCCCGTCACCGGAAGCGGCGGGCTAGGCAGCGGCGCAATATATCTAGCGTTGGCTTGGTCGCTGCGCGTTCCGTCCACGGGACGCCCGGCTTCGTGCTTGGGCCGGGCACGGCAGCTTGGCTTGCGGCGTCCGTCGCGCCTTAACGGAATTGTTAATAATCCGTAATGTCCTAGTCATTTTCCGGCGTCATCTTGGCACCGCAAAGAAAACCCGAAGCCACCACCAGACCTTGGCTTGCCGCTCCGCCATCCACCCGGGCCGGAACTTGAAATCAAGGCAGCCAGTGTCCTGCTCGGCAAATCCGTCGATGAAATGGTTTCTCCACGTTTTCAAAGCATGCAATGGAAAAACCATAAGAAATGATTTCGGTCGTCGTTCCTGTTCTAGACCCATTGCCAAAATTTTCTGCCGAAAAGCGGAATTATGACTTGTACTAAATATTACATCAGTCATGGTGATGGATCGGACGTTATCACGATCTTCCCAATCCGGAGAACTGTTCCTTCGCGGAGTTGGAACGGGCGATGGATTGCGGTCCCGATCTCAAGAGTTTCCGGCGGCTCAATGCGATGCATTTGCTCATGATCGGAACTCCCTATGAACTGGTCGTTCGCAACAGTCGCGTCAGTGAAAGAACGGTTCGTTTGTGGGTTTCGCGATTCAACGAATACGGCATCGACGGGGTGATCCATCGCTAGCCGGACAGACGCATTGGACGGCACGCAAGCTTTGCGGCTGGCTCAACGAAAACCTTGACGCAGGGTTCTCCTACCGCACCGTCGTGCGCTATCTCCACGAACACGGCTACAAGCGCAAGATTCCCCGTCCCATGCCGGAGCCACCCGATCGGGATGCGTGGGAAGACCGGCGCGATGCCTTTGTGGGTGAACTTCTCCGGCTCCTCGAGGACGACGGATGCGAAGTGTTTTTTGGAGACGAAGCAGGCTTTGAAGGAGATCCGCGATCGCGTCAAAAATGGGTGAAGCGAGGAACGCGACCGACGGTGGGATATTATGGCGGACATATCCGGCAGAATGTGGTCGGGGCGGTCAACCCCCGGGACGGACAATTGGTGAGCCTGATTGTGTCGCACAACGACACGGAGGTCTTCCAGGCATTCCTCGATACCATGGCCGAGGAAGTTCCCGACGGCGGCAAACCGATCTGGCTGGTTCTCGACAACGCCAGCTGGCATCATTCCAAATCGCTGAACTGGTACCACATCAAACCTCTTTACCTGCCGCCCTACAGTCCCGACCTCAATCCGATCGAAAGGCTCTGGCAGCACCTAAAAAGTCATTACCTGGCAGGCTTCATCACAAAACGTTCGGATGAACTGGCGGACAAACTCGAAGCGTCCATCAAACAACTTCTTTCCACACCGAAAACGATCCGATCGGTGTGTCGAACCCACTCTGAATAACGGCAGAAAATTTTGGCAAACGGTCTAACTCCGGGGCCAGCGGATGACGAACGGGCCAGCGGATGACGAACCGGGTGCCTTTTCCCTCCTCGCTGGACACGGAGACTTTGGCATGATGGAGGTCGGCGATGGTTTTGACGATGGCGAGGCCGAGTCCCGTCTGCGCCGTGGTGCCGTCGTCATGGGTTCTGGCGGTGTCGATACGGTAGAAGCGGTCGAAGAGGTGCGGCAGATGCGCCTCGGCGATGCCTTCGCCAGTATCTTCGACGACGAGCGCGTTGGCTGCGCCGGAGCCTCCCTCCGCAGGGCCGAAGGAGATGTCGATGCGTCCGCCTTCCGGGGTATGGCGGATGGCGTTGCTGACGAGATTGGTGAGGGCTTGGCGGAAGAGCATGCGGTCGGCGGTGAGCGTTCCGCTTGCCTGAACGCGCAAGGCCACCCCCTTGTCGGCGGCAAGCCCCGCGTGGTAGTCGATGATCTCCTGGATGGCTTCGTCGACGGGGAAGGTGGAGAAAGTCAGGGCGCTTTTCCGGTGGTCGGCCCGTGAGATGAAGAGCAGGCCGTCGGCGAGCTCCCGCAGGCGCTCGCATTCCTCCAGAGTGCTCTCCAGGGCGGCGCGGTATTCCTCCGGCGTGCGCTCACGCTGCAAGGCCAGCGACGCGAGGTTGAACAGGTTGTTGAGCGGGCTTCGGATCTCGTGGGCTGCGTCGTCGGAGAACTGCCGCAATTGCTGGAACGCATGGCTCAGCCGATGGCGGAGGTCGGTGAAGGCCGAGGCGAGCGCCGCCAGTTCCCGGGGCCATCTCTGGGCGGACTCGGGCGGGATGGCGTCGTCGCTCCCGGTGGATTGAAGGACCTTCGCCGTGGTCGATTCGATGTGCCGGGTGATGCGGTGGAGCGGGGCCGGCCCGCGCCGGACGATGATCCAGCCGAGTGCGGCGATGAGCATCGTGCCGCCAAGGACGGCCGCTCCAATTTTGATGCGGAAGACTTGCTCGAAATGCTGTTCCGGTTTGGCATCGATGGTGTAGTAGTAGATGATCGGGGCCGTGTTCCCCGGTCGAGGGACCAGCGCCGAGGTGATGTAGACGGGGTGCCGTTCGCCGTTGGTGGCGGTGGCGACCGCGCCTCCTCCACCGAGGCGTCCACGGGCGGGGGAAATGCCGACAGCGGGGGACTGGCGGTGCGGAATCCCGGAGTCTCGGCGAGCCAGTCGCCGGTGTCCGCCTCGACGAGGGCGCCGTAGCTTTTCTCGTTCTTGTCGGCACCCGTGGTGAGGTGCAGCAGCTCCTTGACCTCGTGGAAGGTCGTGGTGTCGGCGGCCACGGCCTTGCGGACGGCGGCGAGATGGTCCACCAGCAGCTCCTCGTGCTCGTGGACGAGGCCCCGGTGCATCGCATGGTCGAGGTAGCACCCGGCGATGGACAGGGTCAGGAACGCGACGGCGGTGATGGCGAGGAGAAGGCGGGTGCCGAGCGCCATGCTGCTTCCGGTGCTCATGGACGGAACTCCAGGGTGACGCCCAAGCCCCGGATGGTATGGATCAACCTCGTCTCGCCGACTCCGTCCAGCTTCTTTCTCAGGCGTCCGATGGCGACATCGACCGCGTTGGAGTCGGTGGAGAAATTCATGTCCCACACCTGCTCGGCGAGCGTGGTGCGGGACAGCACCTGCCCGCTGCGACGGGCGAGATAGGCGAGTAGCTGGAACTCCTTGGCGGTGAGGTCGAGCGGCTTTCCGCCGCGCCGGGCCTTCATGCGGGTCAGGTCGATCTCCAGATCGTGGATGGCGATGACGCCGCTGCCGTCGGGATGGAATCCCACCTCCGACTCCGGGGGGCTCTGGCGTCGCAGGATGTTGCGGACGCGGGCGAGGAACTCGGACCACGCGAAGGGCTTGACCAGATAGTCTTCGGCCCCGAGTTCAAGACCCTTTACCCGGTCGGGCACGCTGTCGCGGGCGGTGAGGAAGAGCACGGGCGTCCTGATGCCCCGCGCCCGCAGCTCGGCGATGGTCCTCCATCCGTCCCAGCCGGGCATCATGATGTCGAGCACGATCAGGTCGTAGGCCCGGTCCTCCGCCGACTCCACGCCGAGGAGGCCGTGGGCGACGGCGTCGGCGACGAAGCCCTCCTCGCGCAGCCCCTTCGAGAGCAGCTCGCGGGTCTTGGGATCGTCTTCGACAAGGGGGATTCGCATGGTTGGGAAACTGTCCGCTATTCTCCGATCATGTCAGGAGGAATGTCCGCCAGGAAGGTCCGGTAGGGACGCCTCGCCGAGGCGTCCGCCGATGCAAGGAGGACGCCCGACCGACGCGGACGCCCCGGCGGTGCGTCCCTACCATGCTTTGCGTCGCCGCTCCTTGTTCTATCGAAAGCATGCCATGTTCAGATTCGCGCTACGAGGCGCTCCTCCCACCCCGCCGCCAGCCGAAGAGGGCGGGCAGGAAGAGCAGGTTCATCAGGGTGCTGGTGGCGAGGCCTCCGAGGATGACGATGGCCATCGGTGCTCGATCTTGTGGCCGGGCACGTCGCCTTCCCACACGATGGGCACGAGGGCGAGCCCGGCGCAGGCGGCGGTCATGAGGATGGGGGAGAGGCGCTCCAGGGCGCCCCGGAGGATCAGCTCCGGGCCGAAGTCCATGCCCTCGTGCTCCATGAGGTGCTGGTAGTGGCTGATGAGCATGATCCCGTTCCGCGCGGCGATGCCGAGCACGGTGACGAAGCCCACGAGCGAGCCCAGCGAGATGACGCCGCCCCATTGCCACGCGGCGAGCAGCCCGCCGATGAGCGAGAAGCTGAGGCTGAGCATGACGAGCGCGGTGTGGCGAACTTTCTGGAAATCCGCCTGCAGCAAGGCCATGATGCCGAGCAGCGACGCGGCGCTGAGCCAGAGAATCTGCCGGGAGCTTTTCTGCCGGGCCGTGTGCTCGCTGAGAAACTCGATATGGTAGCCCGCCGGGAAGTCGAGGGCCGCGACCCGCTGCTGGATGTCCCGCACCACGGAGCCGAGGTCGCGGCCTTCGGCGTCGCAGGTGATGTCGAGGCGGCGCGAGGCGCCCTCGCGCTTGATCTCGTTCTGGGCGGGGGAGATGCCGACGTCCGCCACGTTGGCGAGGCGCACGGGCACGCCGGCGGGAGTGTCGATCAGCAGCTCCTTGAGCGCGGCGAGGTCGGTGCGGACCTCGGGGACGCTCCAGACGGCCACGTCGTGGATGCGCTGCTCCTGGTAGATCTCGCCGACTTTCCGCCCCTTGATCATGGTGGTGACGGCCTGGCGGATGGAGGCCTCGTCGAGGCCGTGGAAGGCGGCCCGCTCGTTGTGGATGCGCAGGTCGATCTGCGGCACGAGCATCTGCGCCTCCACCTTCAGCGACTTGACGCCGGGCACGTCCGCGATGGCGTCGCCGATGCGGCTGCCCTCGCTGCGCAGGGTGGCGAGATCGGGACCGAACAGGCGCACCACGATGCTGGCCCCCGCGCCCGAGAGCACCTCCTTGACCCGCTCGCGCAGGTAGGTCTGCACGTCGCGGTAGAGCCCCGGATAGCCGTCCACGATCTCCTGGATTTTTGCCAGCGAGGTGTGGTAGTCCACCTCGGGATCGAGCGAGACCCACAGCTCGGTGAAGTTCGGCCCCACGACTTCGTCGCCCAGCTCCGCGCGGGTGATGTGGGCGCCGAAGTTGCGGACGCCCTCCACGGAGCGCAGCTCGCGGCTGGCGGCGATGGTGATGCGAGTCATGGCCTCCAGCGAGGTGCCGGGCTTCTCCACCCAGTGCATGAGGAAATCGCGCTCTTGGAAATTGGGCAGGAACTCCTGCCCCAGCCGGGTGGAGAGCCAGCCCGTCCCGGCCAGCATGGCGAGGCTGGCGGCGAGAATGGTGCGGGGCCGCGCGGCGAACCACGGCAGGACGCGGGCGTAGAGCCGCTTGAGTACGCGGAGGAGAGGCCCGTCTCGGTGCTCACGCGGCGTCTTGCGCAGCATCATGCAGCTCAGCGCCGGAGTGACCGTGAGCGCCACGACCAGCGACGCGAGGATGGAAAGGACGTAGGCGAGCGCCAGCGGGCGGAAGAAGCTGCCCGCCAGCCCGTCGAGGAAGAACACCGGCAGCATGACCAGCGCCACGATGAAGCTGGCATAGACCACCGCGCTGCGAACCTCCAGCGAGGCGGAGAGGATGACGGAGAGGAAGGACTCGTCCTCCCGGCGCGAGCGCAGGCGGCGCAGGATGTTCTCCACGTCGATGATGGCGTCGTCCACCACCTCGCCGAGGGCGATGGCTTCCTTGGCATGGAAAGATGGGGAATCCGGACGCATGGAGATCGCTTCTACGAGCGCGTCCAAGCTTGGGTCTGATTCCGACCCGAAGATGACAGAAGGTTAACGATTCTGTTAATCTGGAAGGGCTGGGGAGGCGTGGCGGGGAGGTTAAAGGGGGCACTTCCGCTTTTCTATTCCGCATGATGGGCGATCATGGAGACATGGTTCCCTACGCTGAACTGGAGTCGTTCTTCTCCGGCCTCGTCGCCACGGCGCAGTCGCGCGGCATCACCTGCGCGATCACCAGCGGCATGGCTTGCGTGCATTTCGGCGTCGCCGCGACGACGAAGGACTGCGACGTGCTCTGCGATGCGGCGAAGTCGGACGACTTCCGCGCCCTCATCGCCGGAACCCTGCTGCGCGGCCTGTCGCCGAACTACCGCGGACACCTCTCCCCGCCCCTCGACGCCCGCTGGATGCGTGGAGGGTGGACTTCGCACTTCACTTGGAGGACGAAGCCCGAGGAGACCTGTTTGGACATCTTCGGCATCGCGCCGCGAGGGAGTTCGCCGTGGGACCGGCAATTGCACGGCATCTACGCCTGCCCCAACGTGGTGGCGGAGATGAAGCGAACCAACCGCGAAAAGGATTGGCCCTTCGCCACGGCCCTCGGCGGCCAGATGCTGGAAGAAGGGGATCTGGAAGGCTGGTTGCATCTCCACGACGCGGATATTCTGCGCCGCTTCATGAAACACCCGGCTCCGACGGAGCGTCTCATGGGCTTGCGTCCCTTGCTCGGGCTGGCTCCGTTCACCGACACACTCCGGGTGAAGCGCCTGCTGCTCGCCGAACGTGCCTTCTGGAGCGAACTGGACGAATTGCGCATCCGCATCTACCAGAAGCATTTGCGTCCCTACGTGAGCGCCGTGCGCAGGGCTTCGTCCGGACGGCGCGATCTGGAAGTCGCCGAATCCCACGCGCTACGGCTCGAATGCGCACTGGAACACCTGCCCTTCCATCCGCTCCGGGACTATGGATTGGAACAAATGGTGGCGGAAGCCAAGGCAAATGTGGGCGTGACGGTTGGCGCCGACGTGGTAGAATGGTTGCCAGCAGCCGAATACAACTTCGACGGACTATGAACCAAGCCGGACAGAGCGAAACCCGAGTGACCTTGACTGCGGCGCAACGACGTCGTTGTCGCAGGATCATGCGCGACTTCCACGTCCGCGCCTTCGGCGAAGAGCTGGCCCGGATCAATTTCCTGCCGGAGAAGCGGCGAAAACAAGCGGTGGCGGAGATGATCGACCACGCCCGGAGCAAAGGGGTCAAGCTCACGCGTCCCGCCTTGGGGGTGACTCCGTGAACGCCGGGCGCAGCCCGCTCAACTCCGCCCTCACTCCCCCTTCGCCTCGCGTTCGCTCGCCTCGCGCAGAATCTCGGCGGCTTGCTCGACCTCCTGCGTCGGCAGGGGCAGGCGCGCCGTGCGGAAGAACAGCCGGAAGGGGGCGAGCACCGCCCAGACGACCACGCCGAGGGTCAGGTCGTAGAGCCGCACGGGCCACATCAGCGCGGCGTTGACCGGCTTCATCACCGCTTGGACGGCGGCGCTCTTCGAGAACCAGATGGTCAGGGCGATGATCGCGACGATGCCCGCGAACTTCTGGTAGGTCTTGATGTCGTAGTGGAAGCTCAGTTCGGTGACGAGGAGCAGGCCGACGAAACCGATGAGGAGGAAGGCGGTGTGCTCCAGCACGGGGAATTTCTCGATGAGGCGGATGCAGTGGCCCGCGATGAAGCGCAGCGCGAGGATGCCGATGAAGACGCCGGTGCAGACCACCCACATCTCGTCGCTGAGGGCGACGGCAGCGACGACGTTGTCCACGCCGAGGCTCAGGTCCATCAGTTCGATGGAGGCGACCGTGGCCCAGAAGCCCCGCTGCGCCACTTTCCCGACGGCGGCGACGGCCTCTCCGTTCGCGCGGGCCTCGTCCGCGGCGGCGGCTTCCGCCTCGGCTTTATTTCGCCTGTGGCGCTCCGCGAAATGGTGCGCCATCAGGTGGATGAGGTAGAGCGCGCCGAGCAGCTTCAACCAAGGGTTCTCGATGATGAACTGGGCCAGCAGCAGGGCGAGCCCCCGGAAGAAGTAAGCCCCGAGGATGCCGACGCGGAGGGCCCAGTATTTCTGCTTCCCGGGCAGGTGCGAGGCCATCGCGGCGATGGCGAGGGCGTTGTCCACGGAGAGAAGCCCCTCGATGATGATCAGCGAGAGGATCACGGGCAGGGCTTCGAGAATGACGGTGCGGATTTCCGGGGAGAGGAGTTCGGCAAGCATGCGGGGGTGGATGGGGGAGGATGCCCCTGATGGAGGCACCGCGCAAGCGTGGGTTTCCGGGCGTCGGGTTTGGCCTGCGGCGACCGCTGGTTGTCGCTAATTGGATTGACTCCGCCTTCCCGCCGACCGCCAGCGTTTGGAAGGCGACAGATCCGGTTTGAATATCTTGAGGAACCTCTCCTCGGCCGCGATGTCGCCGATGAGGAAGATGCGGCCGGCGGGGGGCAGGCGGTAGTCGGGCGGGGGGTTGTCGACGCGTTCGCCGCCCGCCTCCACCGCGATGATGCTGCATCCGGTCTGGGCGCGGACGTCGAGTTCCGAGAGGAGCCGCCCCGCCATCGATGGCGGGATGGTCGCGGGAAAGATGTTTACCCCCTCGGCGAGGAGGAGGTGGTCGGACCCACGCAGGACGTTGAGCACGGTGTTCGACCCCATCGAGGCGTAGGAGAGCACGAGGTCGGCGCCGGCGCGGAGGAGGGTAGGGACGTTCCGGTCGAGGGTGGAGCGGGCGAGGATGTGGAAGGTGCTGCGGAGGCGGCGGAAGAAGATGGTGAGGGCCACGTTGGTGTCGTCGTCGTGCGTGGTGATGATGAGCGAGGTGGCCTCGCGGGCCGACGCCAGCTTGAGCACGTCCATCTGCGTCGCGTCCCCGACGATCGCCTCGGGGATGCCGCGGACCCGTTCGGGATTGCGCTCGATGATGGAGATGCAGCAGGCGTCGCGCTCCTTCAAGGCGCGGTAGGTGGCGCGCCCGACACGGCCCCCGCCGATGACGAGCACGCGGGGTTTCGTCTCCGCATTGGTCGTGAAGGTGGTGTTGAAGGAGTCCAACTGCTGCTTCGTCCCGGCGAGGACGAACAGGGTGTGCTCGGTGATGGCGAGGTCGGGGCTGGCGAACTCGAGGCGGCCGTGGTTCCAGATGCCGATGACGTTCACTCCGGTCTTGGAGCGGATCTGGCTGTGCCGCAGGGTCTGGCCGACGAGGGCGGTGCCGGCGGCGGCGGCTTCCGCGATGTGGAGCCCCCCGAGCTTTCCGATGACATGGGCGTCGGAATCCCGGAGGCTGATGCGGCGGGCGAGGGCTTGCCCCATCATTTTCTCAAGCCGCAGGACGAGGGTGGCTCCGGCGAGCTCCAGCACGTCCTGGGAGGCGTCGGAATCCGCCGAGGCGACGATGGGGAGGCGTGGAGCCAGTTCGCGGGCGGTGAAGGTCACGTTCGCGTTCACCATGTCCCCCCGGGTCGAGACGAGCATCGCGGCTCGGTCGATTCGCATCTTCCGGTAGGTGTCCGGGTCGTCCAGATCCCCGACGGCCGATTTGACCCCGCGCTCGTCCAGCGCGAGCGCCTCCGCCGGGGTCGGGCAGAGCACGATGTAGGGGTGGCCGTAGTTCTCCAGCATGGGGATCAGCGCAGAGGCGACGGCGTCGTAGTTCGTGAGGATGACGTGCTGCCGCCAACTGGAGGGCAGTTCGCGAGGAGCCCGGGCTGCCGCCTGCGCCCGCATCCACGGAGCGTAGAAGAACTGGATGAAGGTGAAGGGCAGCAGCACGAGCAGGTAGATGACGCCGGTGACGAGCACGACGATGGAGAACAGCCGGCCGAGGTCGCTCTGGAAGGTGATGTCGCCGAAGCCCAGGGTCGACATGACCGTCAGCGTCCAGTAGACCCCGGTGATCCACGAATGCTCCTGGCCCTCCCGGATCATGAGGAGGTGGAACAGCACGCTGAAGAGGACGACCAGTCCGAGGAGGACGGCCAGCAGGCGCAGCAGCGACTTCAGATTGGTGCGGCTGGCGCGATCCTGGAGAATGGCGGTGACGACGGAGACCAAGCCTTTCATTCGCCGCCACGATGCGGCGGGATCGGGCTTTCCGCAAACGGGGAGAGAGGGGGGCTGTCGTCGTCGGATCGCCCCTTTTCCGCATTCCGGGATTCGGACTTCGGATTTCGAGCTTTGGATTTCACCTTGCGCCCCGCCCGATCCGGCCTTTCATCTCGCCACCTATGAGCCAAACCTACCAGATCGCGGTGCTGCCCGGAGACGGCATCGGTCCCGAAGTGATGTCCGAAGCCCGCAAGGTCCTCGGGAAAGTCTCCGAGCGTTTCGGCCTCCGCTTCGAGACGGAGGAGCGCCTCGTCGGCGGGGCCGCCCTCGACGCCACCGGCCATCCCCTGCCCGAGGACACGGTGAAAGCCTGCGAGGCGGCCGACGCCATCCTCTTCGGCTCCGTCGGCGGTCCGAAATGGGAGACTCTGCCGCCGGACCTCCAGCCCGAGCGCGGCGCTTTGTTGCCCCTGCGCAAGCACTTCGGCCTTTTCGCGAACCTGCGTCCCGCCGTCTGCTTCCCCGCCTTGACCCACGCCTCCCCGGTGAAGGAGGACCGCATCGCCGGCGGCTTCGACGTGCTCTGCGTGCGCGAATTGACCGGCGGCCTCTACTTCGGCCAGCCCAAGAGCATCGAGACCCGCGACGGCGAGGAGGTCGCGATCGACACGATGGTCTACAAGAAAAGCGAGATCGAGCGCATCGCCCGCGTCGCCTTCGCGGCGGCGGAGAAGCGCGGGGGCCGACTCTGCTCCATCGACAAGGCCAACGTTTTGCAAAACGGCCTCCTCTGGCGGCGCACCGTCGAGGAGGTGGCGAAGGAGTTCCCCGGCGTCTCGCTCAGCCACCTCTACGTGGACAACGCCGCGATGCAGCTCGTGGCGCGTCCCCGCGACTTCGATGTCGTCCTCGCGGAGAACCTCTTCGGCGACATCCTCAGCGACGAGATGGCCATGATCGCCGGCTCCCTCGGGATGCTCGCCAGCGCCAGCCTCGGCGAGAGCAAGGGCGACGGCCTCTACTTCGGTCTCTACGAGCCCAGCGGCGGCACCGCCCCCGACATCGCGGGCAAGGGGATCGCCAACCCCATCGCCCAGATCCTCTCCGTGGCCTTGATGCTGCGTTTCTCCTTCGGCGAGCACGAGGCCGCCGAGGCCATCGACGCGGCGGTGAAGGCCGTGATCGACGAGGGCTACCGCACCGGCGACATTTTCACCGGCGGCGAGGGTCAGCGAAAGGTCGGGACCGCCGAGATGGGGGATGCGATTGTGGCGAGGGTGTAGAGAAGCTCGTGAGAGCTTCTCCTCGGTCGGCGTGCCAATGGACGTTCGTCGAAGTTCTCACGAACTTCGCTACGGCTCTGCTTGAAGGCATGGTAGAGAAGTTCGTGAGAACTTCTCTTGGCCGGTGTTTCAAACGTCGCTACGGAGTTCCGTCTGCCCTCGCCTCCCCGATCCGGGCATGGATTTCCCGGATCGACTCCGCCACGCGGCGGCTCTCGCGGTAGGGCGATGAACCGTATTCGAGGAGCTGGTTGTCGTCGGTCACGGGAACCGACTCTGCTACGAAACGGCGCAGGCCCTCCGCGTCGAGCGCGACCTGCCCTTTCGCCTCGGTGGCCGTGAGGCTCCGCCGCCCCGATTCGGAGGGGCGGGCGTATCCGGGCCATTCCTCCCGGAAGCTCCCCGCCGCTTCCCCCTCCAGCGGCTTGCGTCCGACGAGGATGCCTTGGTCGGGCAATCCCGAGGCGCTGAGGCTGCCGGGGTCCATCCAGAGGATCGTGTCGGGAAAGGCCTCCACAAAAGACGCGGCGACGGACTTGGCCTGCTCCGGTGTCATCAGGTGCAGCGGGAACCACTGCGCAAGGAGGCCGCCGGGACGGAGCCGCGAGTGGACGAGATGGTAGAACTCCGTGGAATACAGCGCGTTCGACCCGCTAAAAAAGGGAGGCATGGGTTCGAGCGTGACGACGTCGTAGTCCTGCTCCGTCCGGCGCAGCCAAGCTCGTCCGTCCATCACGACTTTCCGCACCCGGGGATCGTCGAGCACCCTGTGGTTCGACTCGAAATGCCGCCCCAGTTCGAAGACGGCCGCGTTCAGATCGGCGAGGTCGAGGCGTTGCGGCCCTTCGTCGCGGACCGAGTGGGCGGTCTGCCCCGTGCCGAAGCAGATCACCAGCGCGTCGTGCGGATTGGGATGCAGCAGCATGGGGAGGCGGCCGATCGACTCCATGTAGCGGAAGCGCGGATCGGACGCTCCGGTCGATCCGCTCGATTCGGCGGTGGTGGCGAAGCCGTTGATGAACAAAGCCTTTCCCCCCTCGTAACCGACCACCGAGATCGTCGCGTCGGGGCCGTGCCGTCTCTCGATCAGCTCGATCTGTCCCGAAAAGGAGCGTCCCGCCCCCGGCACCCGCCGCCATTCGCCGCGTTCGAACCAGACCGCCGCCGCTAAGGCGAGCACAAAGCCGGTGGCCGCATAGATTCCGACGGCTCGGGATCCGGCGGCGATCCACGCGCCGAGGGCGAGCAAGGCCCCGGCCACCCACGAGGCGGCGGCGGGGCCGATCCATTCGAGGAGGAGCCAGGCGGCGGCGTTCGCCCCCACGACCGCGCCGAGGGTGTTAACCGCGTAGAGCACGGCCCAGTCCCGGGGGCGGCGGACCTCGTCGAGCAGGGTCGGGAGCGAGAGGCCGATCAAGGCCACGGGAGGCCCGATCACCGCCAGACCGGCGAGCGTCCGGCTGAGCTGCCGCCACGCCCCCTTCGCTTGGAAGGCGTCCACCAGATCGAAGCGACCCAGCAACGGCGTCGCGAGGACCACCAGCGCCGCCGCGCCCGCGAAGGCCAGCGAGATCGTCCATCCTTTCCGCCGCCACACCGGAGCCGCCGCCGCGCCGAGGGCCAAGGCGACGAGAAAGCAGAACAGCATGACCGCGAGGCTGTCGGAAGTGCTGAACCAAGCCGAGCGCAGCGAGCGGAACCACGAGACCTCGAGGATGAACGCCGCGCCGCCCGAGAGGAAGGCCAGGGCCAAGGCGTGCCGGGTCCGCGTCGGGGGCGCGTCGGACGGATCGTCCACTGCGGTCGTCTTGCGCCTTCCCAGCAGCAGGCAGGCGAGGGCGAGGGAAAGGTGCATCGCGACCAGCGCCGCCGTCGTGCCGCGCAGGCCCAGATTCGGGATCAGGGCGAAGGCCGCCAGCAGCACGCCCGCCGCCGCGCCCGCCGTGTTGCAGGCGTAGAGGCGCGAGAGCGGGCGGTCGAGCGACCGCGCGATCAGCCCCATCGCCGGCACCGTCGCGCCCATGGCGAGGCAGGCCGGTCCGATCGAAGCGGAGAGGGCGAGCAGGGTGAACGGCGTCGCCGCGAGTGGCCAGCGGCGGTGGATCGCGCCGTCGAGCTGCATGATCCCGTCCTCCGCGAGGCCGGGGATCAGGGCGCAGAGGCCGATGGCCAGTTCCAGCGCCCCGTAGAGCAGGATCGGGTCGAAGGTCTTCCCGCCCCGCAGGAGCCGGGCGCAGAGGATCGCCCCGGCCGTCATCCCCGCCATCGCCGTGGCCACGGTCAGGGCGACGCCGCGGGCCGAGGCCCCGAGCGCCAGCCCGAGATGGTGCGACCAGACGAGTTGCCAGCCAAGCGCCGCCGCGCCGCCGAGGAGGAGGATGAAACGCATCGCGGGGATTATCGGTCGGGACGGGGGCGATTGGGTAGGGAAATTCGCGAAAATTGATGATCGACGATCCGTCCCCGGAAGCATTCTCCACCAGTCCGGATTCGCGGCCATTCGCGAAGATTTGCGGTCATTCGCGTCTGAAAAAAGGGGGAACGCGAATCTCCGCGAATGAAACGCGAATGCTCGCGAATGGGGGAAGAAGGTTTTGCAATTGTCACCTTTCCCCTTTTACTTTCCCACCTTTCACGCGCCCGCAGGGCGCCTCCTCCATGACCTACGCCCGCCGCCTCCAGCAACGCATCGCCGACATCGGCAGCGCTCTTTGCGTCGGGATCGACCCGCGCCTCGACCGTCACGATTCGGTCGCGGCCCTCGGGAGCTTCTGCGAACGGGTCATCGGCGAGACCGCCGGGTTCGCCGCCGCTTTCAAGCCGAACCTCGCCTACTTCGAGGCCCTCGGGGTTCCCGGATACCAGCTCGTGGAAGACCTCATCGCGAAGATGAAGGCCACCGGCGCGCCCGTGATCCTCGACGCGAAGCGCGGCGACATCGGCACCACCCAGGAGCACTACGCCAAGGCCTATTTCGAGAACTGGGACGTCGATGCCGTGACCCTCAGCCCCTACATGGGCTACGACTCGGTCGAGCCTTTCCTGCAATCTCCCGGCAAGGGCGTCTACCTCCTCGCCGTGACCTCGAATCCCGGTGCGGTCGACTTGGAACTGCGCGATCTCGCCGACGGACGCCGCGTCTTCGAACTCGTCGGCGAACTCGCCGCCCGCGCCGCCGCGACCCCGGCGGGGGAGGGGAGTGCCGGCCTCGTCCTCGGTCTCACCAACGCCTCCGGTGACATCCTCGACCGCCTTCCCGACGTGCCCCTGCTCATCCCCGGACTCGGCGCCCAAGGCGGCGACCTCGAGGCCCTGCGCGGGGCAAAGCGCAGCGCCCCCTCCGTCGTCAACGTCTCCCGCGGCATTCTCTACGCCGACGAGCACCTCTCCTTCGCCGAAAAAGCCCGAGATTATGCGCACCGAATTGCCCAAGTCACCTGAGGAAACCATCGCCCTGCTTAAGGACTACGGAGCGGTCGAGGAGGGTCACTTCATCCTCGCCAGCGGGAAGCATTCCGCCTACTACGTGAAGAAAGGCAAGCTTGTGCAGCATCCCTGGGAGCTCCAGCGCATGATCGAGCAGGTCGTGCCCGAGATCGAGGCGCTCGGCGTCGTCGACGTGGTCCTCAGCCCCGCCATGGGCGGCGTGCCCGTGGGACAGCAGGTCGGGCTCGCCCTCCACGCCCGCACGATCTACGCCGAGCGCAACGCCGCGACCAACCAGCTCGAGCTGAAGCGCGGCTTCGAGATCCGTCCCGGCGAGCGGCTCCTTCTCGTCGAGGACGTCATTACCACCGGCGGCACCTTGCTGGAACTGACCGATTTCATCGAATCGCAGGGCGGGACCGTCGCCGGCGTCTTCGTCGTGGTGAACCGCTCCGGAAAAAAGACCGTGGGCGACTACCCCGTCGTCTCCTGCATGGAGATCGAATTCCCCGTCTACGAAGCCGACGCCGTACCCGCCGAACTCGCCGTGATCCCGGCGGTGCGCCCGGGCACGAAACGGGTGGAGCAGGGGTGAAACTTGGTCGAGATTTCGCATTTCCGGCAGGGTGCGATTTTTTTTCCTTTACACTTTTCGCGAAATGCATCAAAAACGGACCCTGCCAGAAATCTGAACGACAAACCACCCCGCTGATGTCCCCTAACATGTCCTCCACCGGCACCCGTCCCCTGCTCCTCCTCGCCTTCGGCGTCCTCGCGATCCTCTCCCTTTCCACCCCCGACCTGTGGGCGCAGGACGCCGCCCCGGCCGCCGCCGCCGCGGAAGGCGGCGAGGCTGCCAAGGCACCGACCTCCCTCATGGACATGATCATCGGCGGCGGGTGGTTCATGGTCCCGATCGGCCTTTTGTCCCTCTGGATGATCACGCTCTCGGTGTTCCTCACCCTCCAGCTCGGCAAGGGTAAGTTCGTCCCCGCCGGGCTGAAGCGGGAGATCCTGGACCTGATGTCCGAGGTGAAGGTGCGCAGCACCATCGACGTGGCCTCCCAGAACAGCTCCTTCCTCGGTCGCCTCGCCACGCACGCCTACGTCCAGGTCGACGCCACCGATCCCGAGACCCTCGGTCGCGCCAAGGTCGAGGACGCGATGTCGGACTTCGTCACCAAGGAGGGCCTCGGCATGAACATCCTCATCGGCTACCTCTCGGTCATCGCGCAGACTTCGACGATGCTCGGCCTTTTCGGCACCGTCGCGGGGATGGTGCTCGCCTTCGACTCGATGGGGCTCAGCGGCGGTTCGGACCCCGGCGCCCTCGCCGGGAACATCTCCTTGGCGCTGATCACCACGGCGGGCGGCCTCGTCGTCGCCATCCCTGCCCTCCTGGTCTACTACACCTTTAAAAACCGCCACAACAGGCTCGTCAGCGAGGCCCAGAACGTGGTGATCGAGGGCTTGGAGGCAGCCGTGGTCACGGTCAACGCCGACCAGGCCCTTTCCAAGGTCCCCGAGGGCATCGCCGAAGTCTGAGCCGTCTCGTACCCCTCGTTCTCCCATGGCCGCAAGCCGCAAGAAACAGGCCGCCTCCGACATGGAGGAGTCCGTGCCGTTGGACATGTCGCCGATGATCGACTTGACCTTCCTCCTGCTCGTCTTCTTCATGGTCGCCTCGCACCTCATCACCGTGCAGATCGACCGGAGGGTCAACGCGCCGATCGCGAAGAACTCGCAGGTGGCGAAAGACGCCTCCGGTCGTGTCGTCGTCAACATCCTCGCCGACGGCACGGTGTGGGGCATGGACAGGATGGAACTCCCCACCTCCGGCGCGATCCAGGACTACGTCGAGCAGGCCCGCATCCAGAACGAGGAGAGGGGAGTCTCGCCCACCCGGCTCAATCTCCGCGCCGACCAGGACGTCGACACTCGCATCATCAAGCGGGTCGTCCAAGCGTCCGGCGCGGCCGGCGTCAGCGAGGTGATCTTCGGCAGCCTCGCCGTGGACAGCAAGTGACCCTATCCCATCCCCCATCCGACCATGGCGAGAAAAGCCTTCCCCCCGCTGCCCGATCCGGAGCTGGACATGTCGCCGATGATCGACATGAGCTTCCTGCTCCTCATCTACTTCCTCGTCACCTCGACCCTCGAGCCCATCGAGGGGGATCTCGCCATGACGATGCCCTCGAGCACCAAGACCGCGCCGTCGGAGGTGAAGATCGACATGGCGACCGTCAAGGTGAACCCGGCCGGGCACGTCGAACTCAACGACGAGGTGCTCGACACCGACGCGACCACCCGGGAGGTCCCCATGCTGGTGGACCGGCTCCGCTCCTACGTGGAGGCCGCCAAGCTCACTGGGACGGACCCGACGGTGATCATCTCGGCCGACGACGCCGCGAAAGGGCAGCGTTTCATCGACGTCTTGAACGCGCTCGCCGACAAGAGTGTCAACATCCAGAAGGTGACGATCACCGGCTTCTCGGAGGATTGAGCGTCCCGACAACGCGATGAAACCTGATCCCGCCACCTCCTTCCGGAAAGCGGCCCTCGCCGCTCTCTCCATCCTTCTTGCCGTCTCCGCCGGGTTCCGCCTGTCCGCGCAGGACGACGACGAGGATAGCCTTGAGGTCCTCTATCACAAGGCCATCGAGCAGAACGGGGCGGGCCAGCACGCCGAAGCTTCGGCGACCTTCGAGCGCCTGTTCCAAGTCGAAGGGGGGCAGGAGAGGCTTTTCGAGAACTACGGAGCCGAGGCTGGCGGGATCATCTTCGACTACGGGATGACCTTGCTGCCGCAGGAGCGCTGGGAGGACGCGAAGAAAGCCTTCGGGGACTCCGCCAAGGCGGCGGAGATCGCCGAGCAGGTTCTGTCCCAGGCGAGAAAGCCCAACCCCCGCGCCAACCTCGCGAAATTCCAGCTCGGCTTCTGCGAGGCGCAACTCGGCAACCACGCCGAGGCGCTCCGGCTCTACGACGAGTATCTCGCCTCCAATCCCCCCCAGGAGGAGATCGTCCAGGTCCGCAACAGCTACAAGCTCCGCTACGGCACCTCCTTGATGAAGCTGGGCCGGGTCGAGGAAGGGTTGGCTCTGGTCCAGGAACTCTTCGACAACCGCGAGGCGTGGAAGGTGCATCCGCAGTTCCTCATGCAAGGGGTGCTCGAGCTCGGGCTCGCGTGGGTCGACCAAGCCAACGGCGTCGCGGGCGACGGGGACGCCATCGAGAGCATCTCGGACCGCGGCCACCAGTTCCTCGACAAGAACGAGAAATACATCCATGTCGAGCCGATCGACCAGTTCCGTTTCGGCTTTGTCGACCGTCTCCGCAAACTCGGCTTCGAATCGACCAAGTCGGGGCTCTATTCCTTGGCCCTGCGCTACTTCTCCTACATCCCCACCATCGAGGATGTCCGCCGGGACGTGCTCCTCGCCGTGGCGCGGCAGCCCGTCGGGGCGGGGGTGCCAACCCAGTTCCAGGCCCTCCTCGACCAGCTCGTCGAGAGGGAGAAGGCCCCCGTCCATCCCGACGCCGAGGTCCTGCGCCTCGTCGCGGCCTGCTACGAGCGCCTCGGCAACACCTACGCCCCCCGCGCCATCTACTGGTATCTAGCGGAGCAGTATCCCGGGATCGATCCCGCCCTCCGCGGCGAGATCCTGCACGAGGCGTCGCGGCTCTCCTCCCTGCTCGGCGACTATCCCGCCGCCCAGTATTTCGGCGAGAAGTTCGGAGCCGAGGCGCCCAAGGACCACCCCCTGCGGGACAACGTCTCGACCTTCATGCTCCACTCCCTCTTCACCTCGCAGGCCTACGACGAGGTCGTCCGCATCGCGGAGAACGTGCGGGATCGCTACGCGACGGGTTCGCCCGAGCGGGAACTGGCCGACTCCCTCAGCTCCCTTTCCCTCTACGCCACGCAAAAGCACGCCGAGGCCGAGGAACCCTTCGCCGAATACGTGAAGTCCTACCCCGAAGGGTCGAACCGCGAGGCGGTGATGTTCCATCGGGCCAGCAACTCCCTCACTCTCGGCAAGATGCGGGAGGCGGCGGAGCAATACGAGGACTTCCTCAAAGCCTACCCCGAATCCGAGCGCTTCCTCGACACCGCCCTCGCCGAGCTCGTCATCGCCCGTTTCAATCTCGCGGACTACCCGGCGGTGGTCGAGAACGCGGACAAGCTCGTCGCGGCCCGTCCCCAGACCATCCATATTGGTCGCATCTTGAATTTGAAGGGCGACGCCCTCCTCAACCAGTCCGACACGGTGAAGAACGACCAGCCGGAGGAGTCCGCCGCGATGCGCCAAGCCGGGCTCGCGGCCTACCTCGCCGCCGCCGAGGCCGCCAAAACCGCGCAGTCGGGCGACCCCGACCGCGCCGCCTTCCACAAGGAGGTGGGGGGCGAAGCCCTTTGGAAAGCCGCCGACATCCACTTCCAGGACGGGCAGCCCGAGCAGGGCCTCGCCCGCTACGACGCCTTCTTCCCCGCCTACGCCGGCACCCACTTCGAGCCGCAGATGGCGATCCACGCCATCGAGGCCCTCGAGGCGGCGAACCGGGGCGAGGAGGCGCTGGCGAACGCCGAGAAGGCCATCATCGCCCTCGGCTCCCGTCCGCCCGAGCGGCAGGACGTCCTCCTCCTCCGCCAGGTGCTCGGCTCCTACAGCGAGGCATCCGTCCGCATTCGCGACATGGAGAAGACCGTGGCCACGCTCGCGAACTTCCCCGGTGCCGACCCCGCCGACCAGGCCCTCCAGACTTGGTTGAAGATCCAGCAGGTCATCGTCTTGCAGGATGCGCAGAAGAAAACCACCAAGGACACCCCCGAACACGTGGCCTTCGAGCCCCGCATCACGGCGATTTTCGAAGACCTCCGCCAGTTCGAGAAACGCGAGCTCACCGAATTCGCCCTCCAGCAGATCGGACTCTACTTCGCCGGCACGGACAATCCCTTCCTCGGCGTGCCCTACTTCGAGGAGCTGCTCGCCCGCACCACCCCCGAGGCCGAGACTTTCAAAGGCCCTGCCGAGATGGAACTCGGCAAGATCGAGATGCGCGCCGCCGACCCCGCCAAGGTCCAGTCGGCCCGTGCTCGCTTCCAGCGCATCATCGACGACGGCAGCGACGACGCTCGCCCTCTCAAAGCCCAAGCCTATCTCAATCTCGCCGACCTCCACATGCGGAACAAGGAGTGGAGGGAGGCCCTCGCCGCCCTCGACGCGATCAACAAGAACAAGGACTACTTCTCCAAAGAGCGCGCCAAGCGGGCCGAGGCGACCTTCAAGCTGGGATTCGTCTACGATCAGCTCGGCAACCCCGCCGAGGCGAGCAACGCCTACCTCTCCGTTCTTTCGACGGCCAACGCCTACAAGGACTGGGTGACCCAGGCATGGGAGCGCCATGTCGCCAACGCCCTCGCCGACATCAAGGCGATGAAGCTGGACAACCCGATCTCCATCGCCCTGAAGCGCCAGCGCGAGCTCGCCCTCTACAAGCTCTGCGTGCAGCGCATCTACGAATGGCAGAAGCTCGACGAGCAGGTGGACGCGCCCTCCGGCGCCCTAGGGCGTCTGCGCCGCTACGTTCCGGAATTGAAGAACGAACTCAACATCACCCCCTTGGAGGAGCAGACCATCCTCAAGGAACTGGGCATCGCCCCCCAGTGACAACCCCTGCGAAGCACCCGATGAAAACGCTCCATGCCTTCCTCTGCTGGGGAGCCGCGCTGCTTCCCGGCGTCCTCTCCGCCCAAGTCCGGGAGACCCCCGCGATCCTCGCCTTGACCGAGGGGGGCAACCCCCAAGGCTTCGTCCAAGGAGCCAACGACCAGGGCATCCTCTTCGCCACTGCCTCCGGCGGCCAGGCGCAACTGGTGCCCTACTCGAAGATTCGCGGCGAGGAGTTCGACAAGCTGATCCGCTTCGAGGAAAGGACAGAGCAGCTCGGCGGGCCGAGGGCCCTGTTCGCGGCCGGCCAGTACCACGAGGCCGCCGAGGCCTTCGGGAAGGTCGCCCGCGACTACGCCATCCTCCTCGGGGCGCCGAAGAACTTCGCCTCTGAGGCGCTCTTCTACCAGATGGAGAGCCTCAAGCGGGCCGGGCAGTACGCCGTCCTCGCTCCGCTCGTGAACTCCCCCCCTGCCGCCACGATCGCGACCAAGCTCCCCGACGCCTACAAGCGGCCCTTCGAATTCCACAAGCTCTGGGCGCTTTACGGCCAGAGCGATTGGGCGGGATTGAAGACCGCCCTCGCGGTTTACCAGGAGCCTGTCACCGGGGACGCCAAGCTCTTGAAGTCCCCGAACTTCACGGAACTGCCGCCGAACGAACTCGCCCAGATCTCCTTCCTGAGGGCGAAGGTCTACGAATCCGAAGGAGCCAAGGACAACGCCTTGGAAGACTACTACCGCTCCTTCACCCTCGCCTACGGTAACGACATCCTCCTGTCCAAACTCGCGATGGGGGCGGCCATGCTCATCCAGAAGGGGGATCCCAAGGTGGCCGCGCAGAACGAAGCCGCCCTCCATCAGATGCAGAGCATCGCCTATTTCTACGGACGCCGTTTCGGGAAGGATTCGATGCCTGCCGAGTTCCAGGCCTTCGCAGTGAAACCCGTCCTCCCGCAGCTCGCCCCGCCTCCTGCGACGGGGGACCAAGCGGAAGGCGCCGCCAAGCCGGCGGAGGAGCCGAAACCCGAGGAAAAAGAGAAGAAGGAGTAGCTTCGGAAGGCATGGTAGAGAAGCTCGTGAGAGCTTCTCCCGGTCGATGCTTCAAGGGGCCTCGTCGAATTTCCCGAATGTCCTTCCCGTGCCCTTCTTCGTCTTCGACCCGCTTGGAGGATGGTAGAGAAGTTCGTGAGAACTTCTCCCCGGATGGTTGCTTCGTCGATACTTCTCGTGAGGTGGTCCTCCTTAGGCTTTTCGAGAACAGGTACAGGGAAGTTTATCGACAACCTCCTTCGCTCACCAAGCACCGACCTGATCCTTGATCCGTTGGCGGTTGAACCACACGATCAGGAAAACGGGAAAGGCGGCGATCCAGAGGAGGCCGAACCCAAGGCCGATCCACATCGCATAGGAGGTGATTTGCCCGACGGCTTGCGCCTCTTGGCCTCCGCCTCCGGGGACCGCATCGAAGATGATCTCCATTTGCAGCCGCGAGATCGCCATCTGCTTGAAGATGAAGAATCCACCCGCGACGATCTTCAGCATCGCCCAGACTTGCAGCAGCAGCGGGGAGACGCGCCGCCGCTTGATCAGCAGGATGCCGCCGACCAGTAGCAGCACGGCGACCGCCCCAAGGACCGCCGAATTCGTGTAGGCGAAAGTTCCGAATTGCCGCAGATACTCGTCGATCCGGCCTTGATCCGCCCCTTGTTTGGCGAACTCCTGCATCTGGCTGCGGACCATGAACGGCCCAAGAGGCGCGAGCAGCGATTGGAGCAGGCCACCTGCCGCGAATACGATGGCGATCGCGCCGATCACGGTCGGCCATTTCGAGGTCGGAGGGGCGGCGAGGGCGGGAGGCGTTTCCATGGGCGTTTTCGTCGGCGACTCAGGCCGGGGCAGGAGGAAGTAAAAGGCAGAAAGTGGAAAGCGAAAGGTGAAAAGCATCGCCGTCCCTCACATCGCCTTCTCGTCCATCGTGGCGGGCGGGGCGTCGCTATCGCCCGTCTCGTCCTCCAGCACGATGCCCGCCTCGGCGGCGAAGTCGGCGAGCGCTAGCTCCTCAAGGGCGGCCCGTTCCGTTTCGAGGCGTTCGAGATCGCCCGTGTCGATGCTGTCCCTCGCGACGCGGGCGCGTCCCTTGGCCTTCTCCTTCTCCTCGCGGACCATCTCTTCGAGGCGGTTGAGGGTGTCGCCGGAGCCGCCGATCTCGTTGATCATTCCGGCGGCCATCTCGTTGAGTTCCGCCGTGGCCTTGGCGATGCGGGTCTGGTCGATGTCGCGGGAGAGGGCTTCGATCTTGTCCTTCGCCGCCTTCACCGCGACCTCCTGCGCCTTCCTCAGCTCGGCGTAGGTCTTCTCGGCGTCGGTGAGTTCGGCGACGTTCTCCGCATGGGACTCCTTGAGCTGCTGGAGGCGCAGCGCGTATTCGCCGGCGAGCTTCCGGTTCCCCGCCTTGAGATGGGCGGCGGCCTTGGCGGTGAGTTCTCGGAGGTCCTTTTCCTCCCTCTTCACCTGCGACATGAGCCGTTCGCAGAGCGCGGCATGAGCGGCGAGGCCCTTGTTGTATTCGGAGATCTGCTTACGCAGGTTCTCCTTCTCCAATTCGAGGAGGGCTTCGGGATTTTTCTTTTCCAGGTCGGAGACGAACAGGCCGAAAAAGCCGCGGATGAGGTTGCCGAGTCGCTTGAACATGGCCGGACTTTCGCATGGGTGGAGCCGGAACGCAAAAGGCGAAAACGTCCCGCCCGCGATGCTGAGGGCAGCCCCTCCGTCGGTCGGGATTCGTGGCCATTCGCGATGATTCGTGGCCATTCGCGTTCAAAAAATGGGAAACGCGAATTTTCGCAAATGGCCGCGAATCATCGCGAATGGAGGAAAGGGCCAGCCAGAATTTCGGATTTCGAGTTTCGAGCTTCGGATTTTCCCCCATCAATTCACGTGACTTGCGTTTTCCAAGGGAATCGGCGATTTTCGCGGCATGAAGCCTGTCCTGCCCGTCGTTGCCCTACTTTTCGCTTTCGCCGCCCCGTTGTCCGCAAGGACTTGGAAACAAGCCTCCTCAGGCAAGACCATCGAGGCCGAGTTGATCAAGGTCGAGGGCGGCAAAGTCCACCTGAAACTGCCCAACGGCAACATCGGGCAGGTCGAGGTGCTCGCCTTGAGCCTTGAGGACCAGGAATACCTCGCCTCGGTTGAGAAGCTCGCCACCTCCTCGTCGGGCGCAGGCCAGTGGCCGGCCTTCCGCGGGCCGAAGGCCGACGGCATCTCGCCCGATACCGGCCTGCTGAAGACATGGCCCAAAGACGGGCCGAAGCAGCTATGGGTCTACGATGGCGCGGGCTTCGGCTATTCTGGCTACAGCATCGTGGATGGTCGGCTCTACACCCTCGGCACGCGCGGCGACGACGTGACCGTCGTCTGCGTGGACACCGCCACGGGCAAGGAGGTCTGGGCCTCCGCGATCTCGAAGGACACGCAGGAGGGCTACAACACCGGCTGGGGGCACGGGCCCCGCAGCACCCCGACGGTGTCGGACGGCCAAGTCTACGCGATCGATTCCCAAGGCGCCGTGGCTTGCCTGAGCGCCGACGACGGCAAGGTGATCTGGAAGAAGCACCTCGTCGACGACTTCAAGGGGCAGATGGGAGGCTGGGGCTTCTCCGAATCCCCCCTCGTCGATGGGCCGAACCTCATCCTCGCCCCCGGCGGCAGCGACGCGGGCATGGTGGCCCTCGACAAGAAGAGCGGCGAGGTCGTCTGGAAGACCTCCGAACTCAAGCCCGGCAAGGCCGAATACGCCACCATCCTCGTGACCGAGATCAACGGTATCAAGCAATACGTGAAACTCTTCGAGAGCCAGGTCGTCGGCGTCGCGGCGGACGACGGTCGCATCGTCTGGAGTTCGCCTTGGGAGGGCAAGGTCGCCGTCATCCCCACCCCCATCGTGGACGGGAATGAGATCTACATCTCCTCCGGCTATGGCATCGGCTGCAAGCTCATCCGCATCGGTGCGGACAACACCGCCAGCGACGTCTGGCAGAACAAGACGATGGTCAACCACCACGGCGGCGTCATCAAGGTGGGCGACCACCTCTACGGCTTTTCCGACGCGAAGGGGCTGATCTGCCAGGATTGGAAGACGGGCGAGATGGTCTGGAACGAAAAGGGCCAGTTCACCCTGAAGGGTTCCGTCCACGTCGCCGACGGCCACCTCTACGCCCTCAACGAGGACGACGGCACCCTCACCCTCGTCGAGATCAGTCCCAATGGTTACAAGCAGAAAGGGCAGTTCAAGCTCGACCCGCAGAGCCCGAACCGGAATCCCAAGGGCAAGGTCTGGACCCATCCGCTCGTCCTCGACGGCAAGCTCTACCTGCGCGACCAGGAGTATCTCGTCTGCTACGACGTGAAGGGTTGACCTCGCCTCCTCCCGCCGGGCGGACCTGACAGGGTCGGGTCGTCCATCCGACCCTCTTTGCTCCGATGAGCCACGATGCACCCGGCGAATCCCCCGCGTGGGAAACCGTGCCCTTGCCCCCGCCCCTGCCCGTGGAGAGGAAGGCGGCGTGGTGGGCGTGGCCCTTGGTGTTTTTCGCGCTGATCCCTTTCGACAAAGTGGCTGGCTGGTTTGTCGAGGAACCGGGGCGGACGACGAAACCGCCCGCCGCGAGCGCCTCCGATCTCGCCTTGTTGAAATTGCAGGCCCAGATCGTGATCGCGTCGGCGAAAATCGATCCCTCGTCCTCGCGGGAGGCCCTTGACGATCTCGCGGGGATGGTGTCGGGCGACCGGGCGGTCGCGGCCTTGGCTTTGTTGGAATGCTTCGTCGATCCGGCATCGCCGGGGTTGGGTTCGCTGCTGGAGCGCTTCTCCGGCGACTCGGGCGATCTGGCCGGACTCACCGACGAGGCGGTGCGCGAGGGGGTGGGGGAGGAGGACCGCGAACGCTTGCGCGACCGTCTCGGCTGGTTCGCCGAACTCGCCCGGGGTCCGGGGCTGGCCCCACCGCCGCAGGAGGGCGAGATCAAAACCCGCTCGTTTATCGTCCTCGCCGTGCTGGGTCTCCTCGTCACGGGCGTCTGCCTCGCCCTGCTCTCCGGCGCGGTCCTGCTCGTGCTGCATTGGCGTCGGGTGCGGAACGACGCACGGGCGAACGCCTTCGTTCCCTCGGCCCGCCACGGCGGGGTGCTGCTGGAGTGTTTCGCCCTCTATCTCGGGATCATGACCGCCGGGGCGCTCGTCTCGGCTTGGCTAGGCGTGTGGGCCGCCATCGCGTGCTCCGTGGCGGCGGTCGTCGTGCCCTTGCTCTGGCCCCGGTGGCGGGGGCTGCGATGGGCGGATTTCCGCGCCGCGATCGGTCTGCACCGGGGGCGCGGCTGGTGGCGCGAGATCGGGGCGGGCTTCGTCGGCTACTTCGGCGTGCTCGCGATCGCCTCCATCGGCATTGCCTTGACCCTCGTCCTGACGTTGATCGCGGGCTTGATGGCTGGCGGAGGAGAGAATGTCGCGGGCGCGGGTGGGGGAGGGCCGCCTGGACCCCAAGCCCATCCCGTGGTCGGCTGGATCTACGAGGGCGGCCTCTGGATGAAGCTCGCTTGCCTCGCCCTCGCGGCGGGGTTCGCCCCGGTCTTCGAGGAGATCTTTTTCCGGGGGGCTTTGCAGCGCTATTTCCGGGGGCGTTTCCGTTTCTTCGCCTCGGCCTTGCTCGCCTCTTTGATTTTCGCGGCGCTGCATCCGCAGGGTTTCTTCGCGATCCCCGCCCTCGCCGGGATGGGGATCGGCTTCTCCCTGCTGCGGGAATGGCGCGACTCGCTGATCGCCCCGATGACCGCCCACGCGATCAACAACGGCTCCCTCGTCGCGATGCTCTGGTGGATCCTTTGAGGGCGGGGCGACCGGGAGAAAAGAGGGTTCCCCACCCCTTCATGCCCCTTTCGGAGGCTTTTTTGGTTTTTTTGGTGGTCTTAAATATAAAAATGTCTTGATAAAACAGCCTCTTCCATATAGGCTGGTTTATTAGAAAAATCATAAACTCGGAGCAATTCCATTTCGAAGCTCCTGTCGTTTGTGAGAATCTCTTCGAATGTGCTCCATCCGGTAGAACCGCCATGTCCTTCTCGTTCCGAAACATCTTTTCACCGGACGATTCCGAATTCGAGATTTCTTCCGATACCGCCGCCATTCCGAACGGATTTTCCGCCCCGGGCGACGGGTCGGCGGCGAGGGGGAATCTCGGGGGCGGACCGACTGCCAGCACTCCTTCGCTGACCTTCCTCGTGAGCGAGCTGCTCCCCTACATTCCCAAAGCCATCGCCGCGCAGAGCGGAATCCCGATGGAGCGCGAGGTGCGGGTGCCCCTGTCCAACGAGGGCGTTCTCGACGTGCCGCTGTCCGCGATCTACCAAGCCTGTCCCGAGCTCTTCGCCGCGGAGATCACGCCGTTGAACGATTCGGTCGTGACCCTGCCACCGCGTCTCGGGGCGACGCCTCCGGTGGAGGAAGCCTCGGCCACCCTGACGCGGAGTCCCCATATCGGGAAAGCGAAGCTCTCCGCCGGTCTGGCCCCGGAGGAGGTGCCGTCGGGCAACCCCTTCTGGTCTCCGGCGGCTTCCGCGGAGGCGACTCCCCCTGCCTCGGGAAATCCCTTTGCTCCGTCCGGGACCGGCCCGGGCAAGATCGCGGGAGGCTTCGACGCTCCTGTCGTGCCGATGGGGAACAAATCGCCCGATCCGGTCGTGCCTGCTCGCCCGAGCCCCTTCGGGAGTCCGTCGGGTTTCTCGACGCCTTTTTCAAAGCAGGCCGAAGCGGACGCCTCCATCCCTTTCCCCGGAAAATCGGATGCGGTGGAGGAACCGACAAAAGCGGTCGCGCCGGAAAAACCGAAGGAGGCCGAGGGGGTATGGGGCGCGATGTTCAGCGGTCGCGCCTTCGGCGACGGGAAGGAGGACGCGCTTCCTTCGACGTCCGCCCCTTTCGAGAGCATCGGGAATCTGCTGAACCAGTCCGCGCCTGTCGAGTCGGCTCCCGCGCCGCCCAAGTCCGAAGCCCCCGTTGAACCGGCTCCTGCGGCTCCCGCATCGCCCGCTTCCCCGTTCGAGGGCTTCGCCGCCCCTTCTGCCCCCCTCGCCCCGCTCCCGGACACGAGTGGCGCTTTCGCCGCCGGGTTCACCGCTTTCGCGCCCGCCAGCGCGGAGGAGCCGAAGGCGGAGGTCTCCCCGAAAGAGCGGGGGGACGAGACCGTGCCGCCTTTCGAGCCGCTTTTCGATGCCAAGCCCGAACCTGCCCAGCCCGCCCTCGCCGAGCCAGCGGTGTCCGAAACCGTGCCGACTCCCGCCGCTCCGGTGGACTTCGTCCCCTCGGCCTTGGCAAGCCCGGCGGCATCAGCAGCGCCGATAGCGGAAGCCAGCGACGATCTCCGCGATCTCGAACTGCGGGCGATTTTCTCGACGGGCGAATCCTTCACCCTCTCGAAAGTGGCCCGCAAAGTCGTCGACCTGCCGGGCATCGTCAGTTGCTCGCTTTCCGTCCCGGGGAAGTTCGTGCAAGCCTCCCGCAAGGAGGAGAGCCGGGTCGGCGACGAGGCCCGCGAGATGGTCGCGACCCTGCGCAGCCTCGCCAAGCTCACCGGCCTGCCCGAGGCCCGCACCTTCACCCTCCAGACGGACCGGGGCATCGTCAGTCTCTTCCTCGAGGGCGAGAGCTGCGTCACCGTCCACCACGAGAATGCCGCCTTCACGCCGGGAGTCCGGGAGAAGCTGATCCTCGTCGCCCGCAGCCTCGCCAAACTGCGCGAATAAGCCCCGCATCCGCCATGGCCCTGGTCCGACACGACAAGCGAGAAGTTCAGTTCAAGATCGTGTATTGCGGTCCGCCCGAGGGTGGCAAGACGAGCAACCTCCAGTACATCCACCGCCGCCTCGACCCGGCCCTGCGCGGCGATCTCGTCTCCGTCGCCACCGAGACGAACCGGACCATCTGCTTCGACTTCCTCCCCGTCCACGAGACCGTCGTCGCGGGCTACCGCACCCGCTTCCAGCTCTACGCGGTGCCGGGTCAGCGCCTCCTCGCCGGGACGCGCCAGAGCGTGCTCGCCGGGGCCGATGGCGTCGTTTTCGTGGCCGACTCCTCCCGCGCCCGGCTCGCGGCCAACCTCGAAGCTTGGCAGGGCTGCCGCGAGGCCCTCGCCGCGAACGGCCTCCATCCCGGGCGTATTCCCGTCGCCTGGCAATACAACAAGCGCGACCAAGCCGACGCCCTGCCGCCCGAGGATTTCGACGAGGTTTTCGACGTGCGCGACCCCGCCTTCCTCGCCTGCGCGGTCTCCGGCTATCAAGTATTCGCCACCCTCGACTGGATTTCCGGGGAAATCCTGCGCATATTCCACGCTTCCCTTCCTGCGGGGAGGCGTGCTAAAGCGCCCTTGGCCCTCAGCCGTTAGCCTTTGGCCGGTGCCGCAGTACCCCGAGGCGGGCCGATGATCGGGGACCAAGGACCACGGAGCCCAACATGGAAACCAGAGACAGCGAGCCGCCCGATGACGGGCCGGATATCACCGCCGCCGTGCCTCTCGAAATCGACGAGGAGACCGCGGCCCGGGCCGACGACCTCTTGCGCGAGCTGGCCGAGGACGCGGGGCTGGAGTCGGCCCTCGTCGTGGATCGCAGCGGGGCGCTGGTCGCGGGCATCTCCAGCGAGCCCGAGGTGGGCGTCGAGGTCATCTCCGCCCTTGTCGCCGGGGCCAGCGGGGCGATGCGCGCCCTCGTCGAGCGGCTCGGCGGGGGAGGGGCTCTGGAGAGTATGCATCTAGGGGGCGGACGGCTCATCTATTTGAAGGAGACGGTCCATCGTTTCATCCTCGTCGCGGTGGCCGAGGCGGCGCGTCCCGCCGGGCTCGTCCGCGAGAAGGCCCACTCCCTCGAAGGCGCGCTCGCCGAGATCCTGCGGGACGTGCGCCCCGGCGAGCCGCCGCCCGATCCCCCCGCCTCGCCCGCCCGATCGCTCCGCGCCGTCATCGCACCGTCGTTCCCCGAAGAGGACGAGGAGGAACCGATCTTCGACGACGCTCCTGAGGAGGACGAGGAGGCCATTGAGCTTCCCTGCGCCGTCGGTCCCGGGATCGAGGTGGCTTTCGAGCCATTCGATGCCCTTGAGCCGTTCGATTTGCTGTCCGAATGGGAGAGCGAGGACGAGAGCGCCGACCTGCCTCCGCCGGAGCCGAAGGAGATCCTTGAGCCGATCGACCTCGAAGAAACCGAAGTCGTGATCGAGTCGGCTCCGTCTTCGTCCCTTCATGCGGTTCCTCTCACGGCCAAGGCGTTTCCCGTGGTGTCCGTCCCTCCTGCCGACGATTCGCCCTTCGAGGTCGACGATTTGGAAGAGGCGGACGAAACCGAAGAGGAGGACGAGGTGGATGAAGATGCGGAGGATCTGCCCGTCATCGTCGTGCCGGACTCCGATCCCGCCCCCGAGGAGGGTGAGGGGATCGAGGGGATCGAGGAGGAGAAGAAGCGGTCCATCGTCCCGCCCGAGCCACCCGTGTCCCTCTTCGAGGCGGATGATGACGACGAGGAGGAAGAGGAGGACGAGGAAGCGTTCGAAGGCTTTTTCGAGTTCGACGAGGACGCGGGTGGGGAAGAGGACGACGAGGAGGAGGATGCGTCGACCGCCGAACCCGATGGCGAAGAGGACGAGGAGACGGTTGACGAAGAGGACGAGGAATCCGAGATTCGCAGTTCGGGGCCGTTCTATTTTTGACCTCCCGGCTTCGATTTGGCTTCCCATCCGAAGCCGGGGATGCGATCATGGCGGCATGAAACGCACGCGCCATCGATTCCTCGCCGCAGCGTTCGCGTCGTTTTTTTTCGCCACCTTTTCTGTCCATGGGCAGGGCACCGTCAAAAAGGAGATCGACGTCGCCTTCGCGCCTATCGAGGCGGTGCGCCCTGTGTTGAAGGGGGTTCTCTCGCCGCAGGGCCGCTTCGTGATGCTCCCTCACCAAGGCGCGGTCCTCGTCATCGACACGCCCGAGGGCGTCCTCGCCGCCGAGCAGGCGCTCGCGCAGGCCGAGTTGCCGCCCGCCGAGGTGTCGCTCGACTTTCAGTTCGTCACCGGCCTCCCGGTTCGCGAACATTCGCTTACGGTGGCGCAGGACGTGCCGTTCCCCGTCGCCTTCGCCCCGCCCACCATTCTCGTGGGGCCGGACGGCGGCATCGCCGGATTCATCCCCGCGACGCCGACGAAGTTCCAGCGGCGCAGCCTCGGCGTCGTCAGCGAATCGAGCGGATACCTCAACCCCGACGGATCGGTGACTCTCGACATCCGGACCGAATCGACCGGATTCGAGGGCTTCGTCCAATACGGCTCCGGCGTCTTCCCCTCCGGCTCCGTCGGGACCGTTCCGGTGCCGGGGCAGGTGGGCGATCCGCTCTTTTTCGCGCCTTTCATCAACACCGGTGGCGTCTTCCTGCCCATCGTCTCGACGACGCGGATCACGACCTCCGTGGTGGTGCGCCCGAGGGTGGGGGCGGGCGTGGTCGATCTCGACCTCATGCCCCGGCTCGAAGTGAAGCTGGAGGGATCGGAGACGGAGCCGCAGCAGATCGACCTGAAGCAATTCCATACCGTGCTTTCCGTGCGGAACCAACAGATCGGACGTGTCGGCGGCTTCCTCGGGGCCGAGGCGGAATTCAACCGCCGGTTCCTCGGCGCGAAGGAGGGGCAGGACGGGGACACCGCCATCGTTGTGAAGGTCTCGGCCAAGGCGGCGGTCCCGGCCGGGAGGTGAGAGCGCGTCCGCTTCGGAACGTCGTTGAAACCCCTGCCTCTCCGCCCTCACGAACGTGGTCGCCTTCCGTTGATTCTAAGGCGCTTGCAGGAATTCCGCGATGGAGGCGAGGGCGGGAATCGAACCCGCGATAGGGCTTTTGCAGAGCCCGGCCTTACCACTTGGCGACCTCGCCATCGCTTGGAGTCCCGCCCGGTCCGGGCGGGACGGAAGTAAACGCTCGATCCGGGCGGCTGTCAAACGCCGGAGTGCTCGCGCTCCCTCCGCATCGGCCCGGCTCACAGCACGACCGTCTTCGCGGATTGGATGCCGGGGATGGCGAGGATTTTCGCCAAGGTCCCCGCATCGACCGCGGAGTCGAGGTTCAGCACGCTCAGGGCCTGCCCGCCGACCTTGTTCCGGCTCAGGGACATGTTCGCGATGTTGATGTCGGCTTCTCCGAGGACGCGGCCGATGGCTCCGACCACGCCGGGGGCGTCGGTGTTCTCGAAAATGAGGAGGTGCCCCTCGGGCGTGGCGTCGAGGTGGTGGTGGTCGATGCGCACGACGCGGGGGCGGCTGCCGAAGAAGGTGCCGGAGACGGTCGCCTTCTCCTTGTCGTTGCCGACGGTCACGGTGATGAGGTCGGTGAACTCGCATGCCTCGGCGGGGCGGCTCTCGGTGACGCGGATACCCCGGCCCTCGGCGAGGGAGGGGGCGTTGAGGTAGTTCGCCGAGCCGGAGGTCGCCCCGGTCTCCAAGTAGCCTTTCAACGCGGAGCGGGTCACGAGGGTGGTGTCGATCTCGGCGACCTTGCCGGTGTATTCGATGCGGAAAGCGTCCGACTGCTTCGGCGCGATCTGGCCGGCGAGTTTGCCGAGCATCTCGGAGAGGCCGAGATGGGGGCCGATCAGCTTCAGGGTGGCCTCGTCGAGATTGGGCATGTTCACCGCGTTGACGACCTCGCCGCGGAGGAGGCGGTTGGCGATGGCCTCGGCGATCTCGATGCCGACGTTTTCCTGGGCCTCCTCGGTCGAGGCGCCGAGGTGGGGGGTGAAGACCATCTCGGGGCGGGTGAGCAATTCGTAGTCCGGCGCGGGCGGCTCGATCTCGAACACGTCGAGCGCGGCCCCGGCGATCTTGCCGGATTGGATGCCTTCGAGCAGCGCGGCCTCGTCGACGAGACCGCCCCGGGCGCAGTTGACGATGCGCACGCCGGGCTTCATCAGGGCGATGCGCGCCGCGTTGATGAGGTGGGTCGTCTCCGGCGTCTTCGGCATGTGCAGGGTGATGAAGTCGGCTTGGGCCACGGCCTCATCGACCGTCTCGCAAAGCTCGACGCGCATGGCCGCGGCCTTGCTCGCGGCGAGGTAGGGATCGTAGGCGACGACGCGCATCCCGAAGCCCATGGCGCGGCGGGCGAACTCGCTCCCGATGCGGCCCATCCCGAGGATCGCGAGCGTCTTGTTGTAAAGCTCGACCCCGGCGTAGGCCTTGCGGCCCTCCTTGAAGCGGCCTTCGACGACGGACTGGTGCGCCTGGGGGATGTGGCGGGCGAGCGCCATCATCAGGGTGAAGGCATGCTCGGCGGTGGAGATGGTGTTGCCCGCCGGAGTGTTCATCACGACGACGCCATGCTTGGTCGCGGCGGGGATGTCGATGTTGTCCACCCCGACCCCGGCCCGACCGATGGCGCGCAGGACGCCGGCCCCGGCCTCGATCACGGGGGCGGTGATCTTGACCCCCGAGCGGACGATGATGCCCTCGTAGTTCGGCGCGTTCTCGACCAGCTCCGCCTCGCTGAGGCCCAGCTTGACATCGACGGAGAGACCCCGGGAGGTCAGCAGATCGATGCCTTTTTCGGAAATGGGGTCGCAGACGAGGACGCGGCGCTGGCTCATGAGGGTAGGGGATTGAAGAAAGGCGGCAAAGGTAGGGGAGGCGGGGCGGGAAGCAAGGTGGAAAATCCGAAGCCCGAAATCCGAATGGCTGAACCGCTACGCGGGACCGCTGATTGACGCTGATCTCCGCTGATTTTTTTCCAAGCCCCGGAAGGATCAGCGGAAATCAGCGAAGATCAGCAGTCGGCCATTCGGATTTCGGATTTCGGATTTCCCCCACGGTATGCCACGCTAGGGGGTTGACTCCCGCATCCAACCCTGTTGATTCCGGCATGGCCATCGACCCTGACGCCGGATTCGAAACCCGGGCGATCCATCTTGGACGCGATTTCGTGAGCGACACCGGCGCGGTGATCCCGCCGGTGTGGTTGACTTCGACCTTCGAATACGGCAATCCGAACGGTTTCGACTACACCCGCTCGGGCAATCCGAACTTCCGGCTCCTCGACCGCGCCGTCGCCAGCCTGGAGGGCGCGGCCTTCTCCACCTGCTTCGGCAGCGGGGTCTCGGCCATCACCGCCGTGGTCTCGACCCTGAAAAGCGGCGATGTCGTCGTGGCCGAGGAGAACCTCTACGGCTGCACCTTCCGCCTCTTCGCCCAGGTCTTCGCGAAGTTCGGCGTCTCCGTCGTCTACCTCGACTTCACCGGCCCGGCCTCGCTGGAGACCCTCGCCTCGCATTCGCCCGCCCTCGTCTGGATCGAGTCGCCGACGAACCCGAACCTGAAAGTGATCGACATCGCCGCCGTCGCGGAGGCGGCCCATGCGGCGGGCGCGCCCCTGCTGGTGGACAACACCTTCGCCAGCAGCTACGTGCAGCGCCCCGTCGAACTCGGCGCGGACCTCTCGCTGATCTCCCTCACGAAATACGCCAACGGCCACTCCGACGCCCTCGCCGGGGCCGTCGCCACGAATTCGGAGGAATGGCACGCGAAGATGGTCTTCGCGCAAAAGGCCCTCGGACTCCAGCCCGCGCCGCTCGACTGCTGGCTCGTCTCGCGCGGGCTGAAGACCCTCGCCCTCCGCATGGAGCGCCACAGCGAGAACGCCCTCGCCTTCGCCCTCTTCTTGGAGGAGGAGACGGGCGCGGTATCGGTGCGCCATCCCTTCCTGCCCTCGCATCCGCAGCACGAGCTGGCGAAACGTCAGATGCGCGGCGGCTCGGGCATCGTCACGGCGGATTTCGGGCTCGACCTCGGGGAGACGCTCGCCTTCCTCGAACGGCTCCAGCTTTTCCCGAAGGCCGAGAGCCTCGGCGGGATCGAGTCGCTCTGCTGCCACCCCGCCTCCATGACCCACGCGAGCGTGCCGCGCGAGCGTCGCGAGGCCGTCGGCATCACCGACTCCTTGGTGCGCTTTTCCGTCGGGCTGGAGACGGTCGAGGACCTCGTCGCCGACGTCCGCCAAGCTCTGGCAACCGTCTCCTGACATGAATGGCACTCGGTTAAGCGAAATGGTAGGGACGCCTGGCTCAGGCGTCCGCCATGGATGCCCTGCGCGACCTTGCGGCGGACGCCTGAGCCAGGCGTCCCTACCGCGCTTCGCGTTTGGATCGGATGCCGAGCCTTAACCGAGTGCCATTCCTCCTGACATGCCCGCACGCGACCCTTTCGAAGAACCCTTCTGCCGACCCGAGGACCTCGGCCTCGCTATCCCGGAGAGCGACCACGCCGTCTCCGTGTGCCTGCCGCGCTGGCGGGACGTGATCGGCTACGAGGAGGGCGACCCCGAGGTGATCGAGACCTTCGAGAGCGGCTACCCGCGCTTCGTCGCCCATCCCTGGGTGGCCGAGCTGTTCCTCGCGGCCCAGGCGGAGTTCGCGAAGAACTCCAAGACGCCCGAGTCGGCCCTCGTCTTCCCCTCCCTCGCCGCCGCTTGGCGCTGCGCCGACTACGTGAAGCGCCGCGCCGGGGCCTCCTCCCGGCTGGAGTCCTACGGATGGGGCGGCCTCACCGCCGTCCTCCTCGACGAATCGGCCTACGACACCGCTTGGAAATACTGGCAGCACGGCGGCGAGATCGTCAGCAGTCGCCTCGCCGAGTCGGCCCTCGCCGACGCTCCCCTCGATCCGGCCGCTGCGGAAGCCGGGGCGCAGGCCGACCGCGTTCTCCGCGAGCGGATCGCCGCCCTCCATCCCGGCGCGGAGGCGGATGATGTGTTCCTGTTCTCCTCCGGCATGGGGGCGATCTCCGCGGTCCATCGGCTGCTCGCGTCGGGGCGTCCCGGCGCGCCGACGGCGCAGGTCGAGTTCCCCTACATCGACTCTTTCAAAATCCAGGACCAGTTCGGGGGCGGGGTCGTCGATCTCACCCTGCCCTCCGAGTCCGGCGGCGTCGCGGAGCTGGAGGCGCATTTCGCCGCCGGAGGCCAAGCCGCCGCCGTCTTCACCGAGCTGCCCAGCAATCCCCTCCTCCACACCGCCGACCTCGCCGGGATCGCCTCGATCCTGCGGCGCGAGGGTGTGCCCCTCGTCATCGACGACACCGTCGCCACGGCGGTCAATGTCGAGCCTTTCCGCTTCGCCGACGCGGTCACGACCAGCCTGACGAAGCTCTTCTCCGGCGCGGGCGACGTCGCGGGCGGGGCGGTGGTCCTGAACCCGGCCTCGCCCTTCCACGCGGAACTGAAGGCCACCCTGCCCGCCGAGGAGGCGGCCAGTCCGCTCTTCGCCCGCGACGCCATCGTCCTGGAGCGGAACTCGCGGCATTTCACCGAGCGGGTCGAGGCGACCAACGAGAACGCCCTCGAACTCGTCGAGTGGCTCCGCTCGCGCCCCGAGGTCGCCACGATTTGGCATCCCTCCCTCGTCCGCCGCGAGTTCTACGACGCGGCCCGGCGGCCCGGCGGCGGCTACGGCGGCCTCCTCTCGATCGAATTGCACGGGGGCGAGGCGGCTGCGGCGGCGTTCTATGATGCGCTGCGGGTTTCCAAAGGGCCGGGTCTCGGGACGAATTTCAGCCTTGCTTGTCCCTACACCCTTCTCGCGCACTATCGCGAGCTGGATTGGGCCGCGCAGCGGGGGGTGCCGCGAAATTTGATCCGGGTTTGGGTCGGGTTGGAGGAACCGGGGGATTTGATGGGACGCTTTGCTTTTTAGTTCTTTATTCAGTTTTCAGCGTTCTCCTGCTTTTTCTCTTACTCCTTACTCTTACTCCTTACTCCTNNGAGTAAGGAGTAACGAGTAAGAGTCAGAAAAGACTTCCCAAGAGCCAATCCCCCCGCTACCCTGACCCCACAGCGAGTCCTGAAAAAATGAAAGTATTCCTCCTCACCCTCGCCCTCCTCCTTTCCCTTCCCGCCCTCGCCTCCGACCGTGCCGCCTTGGTCATCGGGATCGATGGTTACCCTTCCGCCCCCTTGCAGAACGCGGTGCGCGACGCGGCGGCGGTGAAGGCGATGCTGACCTCGCAGCTTGGCTTCGCCGAGGAGAGCGTCGTCTACGCCGAGAACCCCGGACGGGTGGCGCTTTTCGAGAGCTTCGGCCAGTTCAAGGCCAAGGCCGCGCAGGCGAGGATCGTGGTGCTCTACTACGCCGGGCACGGCATGGAGAGCCTCGATGGACGGGAGAACTTCCTGCTGCCGGTGGACGCCGAGGTGCGGGAGGCGGCCGCCTCCGAGGCCGTGCTGCGGGCCACGGGGGTGAATCTCGCCGACCTCACCCGCGAGCTGGCCGAGAGCAGCGCCGGGGCCAAGGTGGTGCTGATGGACTGCTGCCGCGAGCGGCCCGCCGCCCGCGCGGCGGGCGGGGGCGCGCGGGCCGGGGGCGGGCTGGCGACCTACGCCGACGATCGCGTCCCGGCGGACACCCTGATGATCCTCGCGGCCGCGCCAGCGCCCTCGCCAGCGACGGGGAGCGGCACGGCCCCCTCACCAAGGCCCTCCTCGACGTGCTGCCCCGGGGCGGGCGGAACCTGATGGACGCCTTCTTCGCGGTGAGCGACCGCGTGAAGGAGGTCACGGCTGGCTCGCAGGTGCCGTGGATGAAGTTCGACGGGTCGGGCCAGATCTTCCGCGAGCACCGCTTCCTCGACGCCGCCGCGCCAGCGATGGCGGCGATGAGCGAGACGGAGCGGCGCTTGCAGCGCGAGCTGGAGGAGGCCCGTGCCAAGCTGGCCGCCGCTCCCGGCGCCATGGCCCGCCCCGACCCCGCCGGGCCGGGCGGCTTCGCGGCCTCGTCCCCGGCGGCGGCGCGTCTGCGGGCCGCGACGAAGGCGGCCCCCTTCGTCAATTCGCTGGGCTTGGAGTTTGTGCCCGTGCCGGGGGTGGCGGGCGTGTGGATGGCCCGCACGCCGACGCGGGTGCGGGATTTCGAGGCCTTCGTGAACGCCACGGGCCACGACGCCAGCAAGGGGGCCTACACGCTGGAGAAGGGCGGCTGGAAGCAGGTCGGCGGGTCGTGGCGGAACCCGCGCTTCCCCAGCTCCGCCGCGCAGACGCCCGACCATCCCGTGGTCTGCGTGAGCCAGGAGGACGCGAGGGCCTTCTGCCAGTGGCTGACGAAGGAGGAGGCGGGGCTGGCCTACCGCCTGCCCAGCGACGCCGAGTGGAGCGCGGCGGTAGGGTCGGAGAAATACCCATGGGGGAACGCGTGGCCCCCGCCGCCGGGGGCCGGGAACTACGCGGGCGGCGAGGCCTCGGTCGGCGCGTTCGCGTCGAACAACTTCAAAGTCCTCAGCGGTTACCGGGATGGCTACGCGAGAACCTCCCCGGTCGCGAGCTTTGAGCCGAATCGCTTCGGCTTCTTCGACCTTGGGGGGAATGTGTTGGAATGGTGCGAGGATCTCTACAAGGCTTCGATGAACGACGCGGATGCGTTGAGGGAGTTTCCGGCTCTCAAAAATGAGAAACATTCGGATGGCACTCCATACCGTGTGCTGCGCGGCGGTTCTTGGNNCGGCTTCCGTATTGTCGTGGTCGTCGGTGCCGGCGGCTAGGTTCCCTTACCCTTTACAGCCGCCATCGGCGGCTTTACCCCCCCTTCCGACCGCGAAGCGGTCGAAATTTTTTTGATGAGCGGGCGTGGGTAGGGCCGTTCGGCTCGAACGGTCGCGACCGGCGCTTCAGGGGAGGCTCGCCGAAAGTTCCCGCGAACTTCGCTGCGGCCCTGCTTGGAGGGGCCGCCCACGGAAACTCACGGAATTTCAGGCATGGGAAAAGAAATTTCAGTGAGTTCCCCAGTGGTTCATGTCAGCAAGAATGACGGGCAAGATCGTGGAAACACGCTCCAGCGCTGTAGCCGGCCTCACTGAGGCCGGACCGGATGTCCAAACAACGCTCGACCGGCCAGTGGCCTCGGCTACAGTTTCCGCCTCCGGCGGGTCTCGCGGAATCACGAATACTTCGGATCCCGGCCCGGCTCGGTCTCGTAGAGATGCTCGACCCGGCTCGTCGTCTTCGATTTGAGGGTTTCGTTCTCGAAGCGGACGAAGTGGGGATCCTCGCGGAACATGGCGTACTTGTCGCGGCTCTCGAAATCGGCGGAGAGGAAGAAGGCGAACTCACCCTTCGCATCGAGATTGCGGCCGGAGCGGAAGTTGCGGGCCTCGTGGACGCGGTGGAAGCAGGTGCGGCTGGCGCGGATCAGCTCCTCGAGATCCTCGTCGGAGGTCGCCTTGCCGACCCGGAAGAGCGCGATGTAGTGGACCATCTGAGCGGATGACGGGGGTTGCCGGGGCCGCTCTCAGCGGCGCCAGTCGAGAGCGCCCTTTTTCAGCGCGTAGAGGTAGGCGATGAAGAGGATGCCGACGAAGCCGAGCATGCCCAAAAGGAAGACGATCGCGCCGCCGGCGATCTGCTCGCGGTAGACCGTCGCCCAAGGGATGAGGAAGACGACCTCGATGTCGAAGAGGACGAAGAGCATGGCGACGAGGTAGAACTTCACGCTGAAGCGGGCTTGTCCGCCGCCGATGGGGTTCATGCCGCATTCGTAGGCCGAGTCCTTGACGCGGTTGCGGCTGGCGCGCTTTCCGAGAAGGGCGCTGGCGATCAGCGTGGCCACGGCGAAACCCGAGGCGATCACGATCTGGACGATGACGGGGAGGTAGTCCGTAAGCATGGCATGAAAATCCATCGGTCCGGGGCGGGGCCGGAACCGACGGAATGTAGCGGGATCAAGCGCCGCGTCCAGACGAATTCACAACTCCGTCTGTAGCGAGATTCGGGGCGGGTGTCCTGTCGACGTTCGACCGAGGTCAGTGACCTCGGCTACAGGGTTCACCCCCGAAGAACGCGCCAGCGCTGTAGCCAGCCTCACTGAGGCCGGATAGGACATCCCTGTCGACGTTCGACCGAGGTCAATGACCTCGGCTACAGAAGCCGGATCGGACATCCCTGCGACCCTTGAGCGAGGCCGATGGCAGTCCCGACCCCTCCGCCAAGGACGGAGCAGGGTCGGGTCGGCGATGAAACAGGGTCGAAGACTCCCGCCTCAGGACGCTGCCGGGACGCTGGAGGCTTCGTGGATGTTTTCGAGACCGCGATACTCCTTGCCCTTCTTCTCGACGAGACCGCGGGTGACAAGGTTCTGGAGTTTCTCGTAAGCCCTCAGCCGCAGCATCTCCTCGCCCCCGCTGACGGCATTGCGGGCTTTCAGGTTTTCGTAGACGACCTCGAACAAGTCGTTAAACCCGAAGGTTTGTTTGTCGGAGAGGACAGTTACCAGTTCGTCGGTGACGTGATCTGGAACCCGGCGGGAGAAACGTGTTCTACGTGTGGTTGACATAGAACTCTATCTTACCACATCCGCCCCGGCCTGCCTACCCTTTTCTTCGCCGAAATTCGCAGAATCTGAATCTTCTCAATCCTGCGACCCGTCGATGAAATGGAAACCGAATTCGATAAGTGATTGATGAACAATGACTTTTAAGTTTCCTAAAGCGATTCCGGGGGAGGCTTGGAAGGTGCAGCAGTGGATGTAGCCGACGATTCCGCGCCAGGGGCGGCGCGTCTCGCCCCGTCCGGCGAGCCAGAGGTCGAAGGCGGCGAGGGCCTCGATCCAGTCGGCGAGGGAGTAGTCGGAGGCGTCGACGGCTTCGAGGAAAGCGGCGCGGTCCTCCTCGCTCCACGCGGCGAGGGAGTCGGCGGTGAATGCGGGCGCGGCTGGGTGGGTTTCCATGGACGAAGGGGACGCTGGGCTGGGCACCCTCTTCCATCATTCCAGCTTCATCAGCTCCTCCGGCGTCCACGGGGCGCGGGGGGCGACGGATTCGCGGTAGCGGGCCACGGCCCCGGCGGAGACGGGCGGTGCTCCGTTGCCCCAGGCGTTGCGCACGTAGGTCATGATGGCGGCGAGCTGCTCGTCGGTGAACTCGGGGTTCAGCCTCAGGCCGGGCATGACGGGCTGGATCTCGGGCGCGGTGTAGGTCTTGCCGAGCACCTCGATGGGGCCGGTGACGCCGTCGAGGACGAGGGCGATGAGCCGCCGCTCCGGCCCGAGCACCCACTCCGCACCGACGAGGGGAGGGGCGAGGTATTGTTGGCCGTTGCCGTGGATCTGGTGGCAGCCGAGGCAGATGCGCTGGTAGTGGGCTTCGCCCTCTTTGAACTGGCGGCGGTGCTCCTCGGTGAGCAGGAAGACCTCCTCCTCGCCGCTGCCGACTTGGAAGAGGGCGGCGAGACGCTGCCGCGCCGGAGCGTCGAGGTGGCCGCGTTCGAGGGCGAGATCGAGTTCGTCGAGCGCTTTCACGGGGATGGGTTTGAAGGCCTTGTCCTTGCCCCCGTCGAGGAGGCCCTCGACGATGGCTTTGCGCACGGCGGGATCGGTCGCGGCGTCGGCGACGAGCGCGAGGAGGGAGACGGCCCCGTCGCCACGGCGCTGGGCGGCGGAGGTGCGGGCGAGGGCGCGGAATTCGCCGGGATCGCCGAGCAGGCCAGTGAGTTCGGCGAACTGCCCCTTGGCGTTGCGTTTCACCAAGGTCTCGATGAGACGGGGGCGGAGGTTGTGTTTCGGCGGTAGGGCTTTGAAGAGGGCGAGTTCGTGGCGGTGCAGCCCGCTCACGGCGAGGTCGCCGATGAGTTGGTCTTTCTCGTGGTCCTGCACGAGGGCGGCGAGGACGGGCACGGCGCGTTCGCCGAAGAGGCCGAGGCTCGCGGCGAGCTGGCGACGGACGTGGAGGCTTTCGCTCCCGGCGAGCTTGGCGAGAAGATCGAAGGCGGCGTCGGCTTGCTCCGTCCCGGCGAGGGATTCGGCGGCGCGGACGGCCTCGGCGACGGCGCGGGGATGGCCCAGGGAAAAGGCGGTCTTCAAGGTCGCGGGATCGAGTTTCCCGAGTCCTTCGAGGGTCCAGACCGCGTGGATCGCGGTGAGTTCGTCCGATCCGTCGGCGAGGAGGGATTTCAACGCTTCGACCGCTTCGTCGCCGCCGCGCTCGACGAGGAGCCGCTGGGCGGTGTCGCGCCACCAGCCGTTCGGATGGGAGAGGCGGGCGACGAGGGCGGCGCTGGATTCGCCGGAAAGGCGGGGGCGCTCCGCATCCCGCTTGCCGTCGCGGTGCGTCACCCGCCAGAGGCGTCCGAGGCCGATGTGTTCGTCGAGTTTCCGCTCGATCACCTGGGCGCGGAGGTAGGAGGTCATGTAGACCCGGTGCTGGAGGATGCCCCGGTAGAGATCGATGAGGTAGAGGGAGCCGTCGGGCGCGAGGTGGGCGTTGACGATGCGGCTGCGCTCGTCGGTGGAGGTGAGGAACTCGTGCCCGGTGGTGGCGCTCGTCAGGGTGCGGAAGCCGTCCGCCGCCGTCTCCACCGCGAGGCGTTTGACGAGGTTCCCGGCGGGTTCGGGGATGAAAAGCTGGCCCCGGTATTCGAGCGGGAACTGGTCGCCGCGGTAGAGGGCGAGACCGGAGACGGCGGTGGGCTTTACGAGATGGCCTTCCTCGTCGAGGGTGCCTTCGAGGTAGCCGCGGTTGACGCCGGGATTGATGCGCCCCGGCCAGAGGCTCTGGTCCTTCACGGTGGAGACGACGGGGGCGCGGAAGCTGTAGTGGGGATTCCGCGTCCGCACACCGGGCGGGACCTCCTCGACGGAGACGAGGTTGGAGTTGGTGTTGGTGAGGAGGCGCCCGTAGTCGTCCTGGACGATGCCCCATTGGCCGCGCGACTCGGTTTTCTCCTTGATCCAGGCGCCGTCCACCTTCTTGTAGCGGGCGTCGCATTTCGCGCTGTAGATCCAGTTGTCGAGGGCGCGGACGAGCCCGTTGGATTTGTGCTCGGGATTGCCGCCCTTGGCGTATTCCTCGTCCACGACGACGACCTTGCCCGCACGGATCGCGCCCGTGCCGTCGATGAGGATTTCGGCCTCGTAGAGCCGTTCGTTGTCGGCGAAGAGGAGGCGGCGGTCGGCGTCGACGAGGGCGACGGCGCGGGGCAGCAGGTAGTCTTCGAGGAAGACGGTGCGCTTGTCCGCCTTTCCGTCCCCGTCGGTGTCTTCGAGCACGGCGATGCGACCGTAGGTCGATTCCTCCAGCTTGCCGTCGATGTCGGGCATGTAGCCCAGCATCTCGGCCACCCAGATGCGACCATCGGCGTCGAAGGCGAGGGCGACGGGGTCGTGGACCATGGGTTCGGCGGCGGCGAGCTCGAGCACGAAGCCGTCTTCGAGGGTCATGGTCGCGGCGGCCTCGTCGGGGGGCACCACGGGAGCGGGCGGGATCTTCCAATACGCCGGGGGCGGGGCCATGACGTGGTCGGGCCGGTCCCCTTGCTGGGCGCGGAGGGGGAGGGCTGGGAGCAGGGCGGCCATGCCGACGATCCCGGCGCGGCGCGAAAGAAGGCTTTGAAAAATCATGAAAGGGAGTATCCCATCCGTGTCCATCCTTTTCAACCCGCCGAAAGCCGGGCCAGCCTCCGCCCTCTTCTTCCCCATGAGCCAACTCGTCCCCGAATCCGGCATCGGCCAGGCGCTCGCCGATGCCCGTCTCATCGCCGTGCTCGTCATCGATGAAGCTGAGTCCGCCGTGCCTCTCGCCGAGGCCCTCCTGCGCGGCGGCGTCACCGCGATGGAGCTGACGCTGCGCACCCCCGCCGCCTTCGCCGCCGCCGCCGCGATCCGTGCGGCCTGCCCCGACATGCGCCTCGGCCTCGGCACGATCCTTTCGACCGACCAGATCGCGCCCGCCCTCGCCGCCGGGGCCGAGTTCGGCGTGTCGCCGGGGGTGAATCCCGAGATCATCCGCCGGGCGGCGGAGGCGGGCCTGCCTTTCGGTCCCGGCGTGATGACCCCGACCGACGTCGATGTCGCGATCCGCGAGGGTTGCCGTCTCCTGAAGTTCTTCCCCGCCGAATCCGCCGGTGGCCTCGCCCATCTGAAAAACATCGCCGCGCCGTTCGCCCATCTCGGGCCGAAGTTCGTGCCTCTCGGCGGCATCCATCTCGGCAATTTGAAGACTTGGCTCGACTCCGACCTCGTCGCCGCCGTCGGCGGGAGCTGGATCGCCCCCCGCGAAGCCATCCAAGCGCGGGACTGGCAGCGGATCGAGGCGGACGCCCGCGAGGCGATGGCCGTGGCCAAGTAGCGGCGGAGAAGCGCCCGCCCGATTTCCGCCCCTTGCCGCCTTTCCCCGTCTACCGAGAGTTTCCGCATGAACCGCCTTTTCCCCATCCTGCCCCTCCTGCTCGCCTTCCTGTCCGCTCGCGGCGAAAACGGCGATCTCCCCGGCGAGGCGAGGCTGCTCCTCCCTCCGGCGATCCATGCGCTGGAGAGGTTGGAGGCGAACCTCTATTTCGAGAACGCCTTCCTCCTTCTCAATCCCGCCGCAGTCGTGCCGGACGTCGTCTCCGCGAGAGGGGCGCAGCAGAACGCCCGCTGGACTTGGACGCCAAAACCGGAGGATGTCGGCGACCACGCCCTGCGCCTCGAACTGCGGGACGGCGGCAACGCGGTCGTCGCCCGCGCCTCGACCACGGTGCGGGTGCGGCCCCGGGCGTTGGCGAGCGCTCCCGACCGGCCTCTCAGCCTCCTCATCGTCGGCGACAGCCTCACCGCCGCCTCGGTCTACCCGGCGCGGGTGCTGGAGCTCGCGAAGGAGGACGGCCTGCCCCTGAAGCTCGTCGGCACGCGCGGTCCGGGGGCGGAGGAGGGCAAGCCCCTCGGCGAAGTCCGCCACGAAGGCTACGGCGGCTGGACGGCGAAGCGCTTCGCGACCCATTACACTGGCAAGGCCCGCGGCGGTCCCGCCAAGGAATGCGGCAGCCCCTTCCTCTACCAAGACCCGTCCGACGAGAAGCCCCGCTTCGACCTCGCCCGCTACTACGGCGAGTTCAACGAGGGGGCCGCCCCCGATTTCGTCACGATCCTTCTCGGTTGCAACGACACCTTTCACGCCACCGACGAGACCATCGAGGAGCGTATCGACCTCTTCGTCCGCCACACCGAGACCCTCCTCGCGCAAATCCGCGAGGCGGGGGCGGACACCCGCATCGGTCTCCTCCTGCCTATGCCGCCCGCCGCGAGCCAGGACGCTTTCGGGGCGAACTACGGCAGCAACCAGACCCGCTGGCAGTATCTGCGCAACCGCCACCGTCTCGTCGGGCGCATGGTCGAGACCTTTTCGGGGCGGGAGAAGGCAGGGATCGATCTCGTCCCGGCGCATCTGAATCTCGACCCGGTCCACGGCTTCCCCTCGGCGACGGCTCCGGCGCATGCCCGGACGGAAACTGAAGTGACCCGGCAGAACAACGGCGTCCATCCCTCTCCGGCGGGCTACAAGCAGATCGGCGATGCGGTTTATGCTTGGTTGCGGGGGGTGTAGCTTGGAACCCCTCCTGCTCATACTCCCTACTCCTTACTCTTACTCTTACTCTTACTCCCCGATTTTGGGCTAGAGCAGGGAGGAGTAAGAGTAAGGAGTAGGGAGTATGAGCAGGAGAGTGGAAGCGGCGGGGCCGCCGCCTCCACAGGCCCCAACTAATTCCCGCTTGCCTTCGGGCCGCTTTGCACAACACTACCCGCTCCAAAAATTCGGTTCGATCCCAACCCTCCAGTAGATGACAGACCTCTCCAAATACAGAAACATCGGCATTTTCGCGCACGTCGACGCCGGCAAGACCACGACCACGGAGCGCATTCTCAAGCTCACGGGCAAAATCCACAAGCTGGGCGAGGTCCACGACGGCGAATCGACCATGGACTTCATGGAGCAGGAGGCCGAGCGCGGCATCACGATCCAGTCCGCCGCCACCACCTGCTTCTGGAACGACCACCGCTTCAACGTGATCGACACTCCCGGCCACGTCGATTTCACCATCGAGGTCTATCGCTCCCTGAAAGTGCTCGACGGCGGCATCGGTGTCTTCTGCGGCTCCGGCGGCGTCGAGCCCCAGTCCGAGACGAACTGGCGCTACGCCAACGACTCCAAGGTCTCCCGCATCATCTTCGTGAACAAGCTCGACCGCATCGGCGCGGACTTCTACCGCGTCGTCGAGCAGATCAAGAAAGTGCTCGGGGCCAAGCCGCTCGTCATGGTCCTGCCCATCGGCGAGGAAGACCAGTTCAAGGGCGTCGTCAACCTGATCACCCGCGAGGCGTGGGTCTGGGACGACTCCGGCCAGCCGGAGAACTACAAGATCGAGGAGATCCCCGCCGACATGAAGGACAAGGTCGAGCAATACCGTGCCGAGCTCGTCGAGACCGCCGTGGAGCAGGACGACGAGGTCATGGAAGCCTACCTCGAAGGCAACGAGCCCGATGCCGAGACGCTCAAGAAGTGCATCCGCAAAGGCACCATTGCCCTGAAATTCTTCCCCACTTTCTGCGGTTCGGCCTTCAAGAACAAGGGCATGCAGCTCGTTCTCGACGCCGTCGTGGACTACCTCCCCAGCCCCACCGAGGTGAACCCCCAGCCCGAGGTCGACCTCGAAGGCAACGAGACCGGCAAGTTCGCCGTTGTCACCCCCGACGCCCCGCTGCGCGCCCTCGCCTTCAAGATCATGGACGACCAGTATGGCGCCCTGACCTTCACCCGCGTCTACTCCGGCAAGCTGAGCAAGGGCGACACCCTGCTGAACACCTTCACCGGAAAGACCGAGCGCGTCGGCCGCATCGTCGAGATGCACGCGAACTCGCGCCAGGAGCTCGACGGAGCCTCGGCGGGCGACATCGTTGCCCTCGTCGGGCTGAAGAACGTGCAGACCGGACACACCCTCTGCGATCCGAAGGACCCGGCGACGCTTGAGCCCATGGTCTTCCCCGATCCGGTCATCTCCATCGCCGTCGCGCCGAAGGACAAGAGCGCCTCGGAGAAGCTCGGCGAAGCCATCGCGAAGATGGTGCGCGAGGACCCCTCCTTCCACGTCGAGACCGACCAGGAGACCGGCGAGACCATCCTCAAGGGCATGGGCGAACTGCACCTCGACATCAAGGTGGACATCCTCAAGCGCACCCACAAGGTCGAGGTCGAGGTCGGTGCGCCGCAGGTCGCCTACCGCGAGACCATCACCAAGGCGACGAACGACTCCTACACCCACAAGAAGCAGTCCGGCGGCTCCGGCCAGTATGGCAAGATCGACTACATGATCGAGCCCGGCGAGCCCGGCACCGGATTCATCTTCGAATCGAAGGTCGTCGGCGGCAACGTGCCCAAGGAATTCTGGCCCGCCATCGAGAAGGGCTTCCGCCTCTCGAAGGAGAAGGGCACCCTCGCGGGCTATCCCCTGCTCGACTTCAAGGTGACCCTGCTAGACGGTGGTTTCCACGCGGTGGACTCCTCGGCCATCGCCTTCGAGGTGGCGGCGAAGGCCGGCTACCGCCAGACCATTCCCAAGTGCGCTCCACAGATTCTGGAGCCGATCATGAAGATCGACGTCTTTACCCCCGATAACCACGTCGGCGACGTTATCGGCGACCTCAACCGCCGCCGCGGCATGATCAAATCGCAGGACTCCGGCCCGACCGGGGTGCGCGTGAAGGCCGATGCCCCGCTCAGCGAAATGTTCGGCTACATCGGCGACCTCCGCACCATGACCTCCGGTCGCGGGCAGTTCTCCATGGAGTTCTCGCATTACGCGCCCTGTCCGAGGAACATCTCCGACGACATCATCGCCAAAGCCGCCGCCGCCAAGGCGGCAGCCGACGCGGCCCGCTGAGCGGAAGTTTCACGCAACGGACTCAATTCGGAAAAGGCCGGGCGTCGCCCGGCCTTTTTTCGTGCGGCTTTCGAGGGGATCTCTACTGGGAGGGGGACTTTCCAAGTCCCCGTGGGCGGAAGCTTTGGGACGGAGCCAACCGACGCAAAACCAGCGGTGGGGACTTGGAAAGCCCCCCTCCAAGCTCAAAGCTTCTCGTAGGTGCCTTGGTCGCGGCGTTCCAAGACGGTGAAGCCCGCTTTCTTCGCGTCGGTGACGGAGAGGGGTTTCGCGATTTTGGGCGAGGTGACGCCCTTCGAGAGGAGCTTTTTCACCGGATTCCGGCAAAGGGGGCAGAGATCCAGCGGCGGGCGGTCGAGCGGGCGACGCAGTTCGAAACCTTGGCGGCAGATGCGGCAGCCTTTCTCCGAGTCCGTTGTGATGTATTCGTAGAGGGGCATGGGGAAACATCCGCTGTCGGCGGGGACTTTCAAATCCGAAACCCAAAATCCGGAGTTCGAAGCCCGAGAGCAAGGGACAAAAAAAGCGGAACCTGACGGCTCCGCCTCTTCGTTTCGGTCACGAGGGCGACTCGCTTACCAACTGGACTTGGTCACGCCGGGGATGAGACCGTGGGAGGCCATTTCGCGGAAGGTGATCCGAGACATCCTGAAGCGACGCAGGTAGCCGCGACGGCGACCGGTAACTTCGCAGCGGTTCACCACCCGGGTCGGGCTGGCATCACGCGGCAGCAGGGTGAGACCGTCGTAGTCCTTCTCCGCCTTCAGCTTCTCGCGAAGCTTGGCGTATTTTGCTACGGTGCGCGCTTTGCGCTGGTTCCGGGTGATCCAACTTTGTTTTGCCATGGTGGGGGTGGGAAATTTACGCTTTCTGCCAGGGATTCAAGCAGAAAATGAACATTTCGGCTCGCCAAAGCGTCCCCGTCTGTGCTTCTCTCATCGCAATGCGCCTCTCTTTTCCCCATCTCCTGCTCGTCCTCGCCATCCTGCCGTCCATCGCGATTCCGCAGGAGACCCCGCCCGGTCCCGCGTCGGGGGAGAAGGACTGGCTCGAACATTACTACGAAAATCCCGATCCGGAGCGCTTCGTCGAGCAGATGAAGGATTGGGCCGGCGATGGCACGCTCGACAACGATCATGCCAAGCCCGCCCTGATCGCTTTCGCCAGCCAAGTGATCCGGCAGAACCGGGAGCGGCTGAAGGAGTGGTATGAAGCGCTCTCCGGCCTCGATCCCAAGCAGATGCAGGTGCTCCACACCGCGATGCTCTTCTCGCGGACGGAGGAGGCCGACACGATCTTGCGGGACGCCTTCGGGTCGGCCTACGACGAGCAGAAGCGCGAGACCCGGAAGATATTGGAGATGCCTCTCGACAAGCAAGGGACCATGGACATGCTCTGGGGCTTCTACTACGCCACCGGGTCCGAGACCGCGATCCGCCGCATCGTCATCGCCTTCCGCTTCCGTGACGCCCCGGACAAGCCGGAGGACGTCGATGTGCCGGATGGATATGTGCCTCTCTACAAGCACCTGCCCCATTTCGCGCACGAGGCGCTCTTGGCGAACGCCGAGCGCCATCCCCGCCTCGTCGAGATCCTCCGGACAATGCTGGAAAAGGACGAGACCCTCTTGCCTGTGGAGAAGGAGGGGGTGTATTCGGTGCTTTCCCACCTCGATCCGAAGACGTGGCCGCCGAAGGACGGGGCGGCCAAGGGGGCGTAAGGGTTGGAGTCAGTTGCCGACCTCGAACTGCTCGGTGGTGACGGGCGGCACCGCTGCTGTCGGTCGGAAATGATAGACGCGCTTGGCTTGGCCAGCGGGGTCCTCGGCGGCGTAGATGGCGACTTCGACCTTGGGGCTGTTGCCACCCCGCCCGGCTTCGGGGAGGAGGCGTGATTCGATTTTGACGCTGTTGCCGCCGCGCCGCAGCCCGCCCATGACCAGCTCGGTGACTTTGGCGTTCTTGAAGGTGCCGGTGAGATGGCCGTTCACCGTGACTGTGACCTCGTGCCCGGTCGAGTCGATCCACGCCTCGGCGACGAAGGCGGGGGTCTCGACCGGCTGAGGCAGGGGGGGGAGGGAGGGCGCGGGCTGGAACTCCGCGCCGTTGAGGAAGGAGAAGTCGGCGTTGCGGATTTGCAGGAGGAGCTCGGCGTCGCCCCCGATCTTCACGATGCGGAGGTTGTCGAAGAGCCATTTGCCCTCCTCGCGGAGGAAGTGCAGCACGAGGAGGTTGTCCGAGATGGGCACGCCCGGCTCCTCGCCGAAATTCGCCTTGCCGAAGTAGGTCGCGGTGGCGGTGTCGCCAGTGGAGAGCACGCCGAGGGCGATGAGTCCGCCTAGCGAAGGCGAGCCGACGGGATCGTCGAAGAGCGCCTGCGGGAAGGGTAGCTTCTGGGAGACGATGCGGTTGCGCGTCTCGATTTGCCGGGAGAAGGCGGTGGTCTGCTCCCACAGCGCGAGATCGCCGGCGTCCATGGCGCGGCGCCAGGCGTCGTAGGCCGATTCGAGGCTGACGCGGATGCTGTTGTCGGGCCGCGTGGCGGAGGCGTTCCCCGCTTGGGAACGGACGGAGAGGGGGGCGAGGCAGACGGCGAGGGCGGCGGCCACGAAGAGACGGGAAAGGTGCATGACCCGACGATAGCGCATCGGCCCGCCTCTTTTCCAGCTTGAAATCGTCCCGGCGCGTCCTAGTCTCGGCGCAGGGTGGCGCAATGAAAAAAGACTTCCACTGGCTGAAGGACCGGGAAAGGCTGCTGCTGGAGCAGGCCCGCCGCTCCGTATACAAGACCCTCGACGATGGCGGCGAGCTGGCCCTGCACTGGTTCCTCCCCAAGGATCTCCGCGAAGGCGGGCCGAGAGCGGTCTTTCTCTTTTTCCACGGTGGCGCGTGGGACCGGGGCAGCGTCGTCCAGTTCGCCCCGCACGCGCTCCACTACGTCGGGCGTGGGGCGGTCTGTGCCCTTGTCGAATACCTCCATCGCGCCTCGCATCCCGGCTCCAGCCCCTCGCAATCGCACGCCGACGCCCGCGCCGCGATCCGCTACGCGCGCGAGCAGACGGCGGAGTTGAACCTCGATCCCGCGCGTCTCATCGCCGTCGGAGCCGGGGCCGGGGCCAATCTCGCCGGGGCGGCCTCGCTCGGGGCCGCGCTCCCCACGTCCGAGTCCGCCTTCGACCCTGCCGGTTCCCGGCCCGATGCGGCTGTCCTGATCAGCGCGATTTTCGACGTGGTTCGCGGTGGCCCCGGTTACGACCTTTGCGTCGACGCCGCCGAAGCCCGGTCGCTGTCCCTGTCGCGACTGGTTGGCTCGCGAAAACCGCCCTTGCTCGTTCTCCACGGAAACGCCGACCGCGTCGTGCCCATGGAGGAGGCGAGCGCCTTTGTCGAGAAAATGGAGCGGAAAAAGAGCCCCTGCCGCCTCGTCGAGTTCGAGGGAAGGGACCGCGATTTCTTCAACCTCAACGTCGATCCCGTCTCCTACGAGGCCGTCCTCGCCGAGATCGACGCCTTCCTCGACGGGCACGGCTTGCTGAGGAAGGAGCCGGGCGAGGAGGGGCCGAACCTCCTTTCGTGGCGCGAGGAGGATTTCTGATTCGACCGACCCGGCGCTTGCGCGAGGCCCGTCGGGCGGGGAGATTCGGGGATGCGGCGGCTCCTTCTCCCCCTTCCTCTCGTCCTGCTCCTTTCCATTCCCTGCGAGGCCTCGGAATGGGAACTGACCTTTTTCGACGACTTCGACGGCGAGGAACTCGACCGCACGAAATGGGTTCCGCAGGACCCCTGGGGCATCGTCCGCAACGACGAACTGCAAGCCTACATCATGAAGGCCTTCGAGGTGCGGGACGGCATCCTGTGCATCCGTTGCGAGGACGAGCCCGCCTACTACGACGGGGCGAAGCGTGACTATCGCTCGGGCATGATGACGACCACGGGCAAGTTCTCCCAGACCTACGGGCGCTTCGAAGTCCGCTGCAAAGTCCCGAAAGGTCGCGGGCTTTGGCCGGCCTTCTGGCTGCTGCCCGAGCCGCCCGCTTGGCCGCCCGAGATCGACGTGCTCGAGATCCTCTGTCACGAGCCGGACAACATCCATTTCGCCCACCACTGGGCCGACCCCGCCAACCCCGGCGGCAAGAACCTCTCCCAGAGCGGGGAATTCAAGGGCGTCGATTTCTCGGAGGGATTCCACACCGCCGCCGTCGAGTGGGAGCCGGGCGAGATCCGCTGGTATGTCGATGGCACGCTTCGCCACCGCAGCACGGAGCAGGTGCCCGACGGCCCCATGTTCCTCCTCCTCAACCTCGCCGTCGGCGGATGGGCCGAAGCCCCGACGCCGGAGACCGTTTTTCCCGCCGAGTTCCAGATCGATTACGTGAAGGCTTGGAAGAGAAAGGCGAAGTGACGCGGAGTTCGAACCCCGCCGACGACATGCCCGATCTCGACTCCTTCCGCCTCGACGGACCCGCCACCACCGACGCGGTCCTCGACGCCTTCCTCGGCTACCTCGTCGAGTCGGGCATCGAACCCTACGAGCATCAGGAGACCGCCATCCTCGAACTCTTCGCGGACCGCAACGTCATCCTCAACACCCCCACCGGATCGGGCAAGACCCTCGTCGCCCTCGCGGCGCAGTTCCGCGCGATCTGCCAAGGGCGTCGCAGCTTCTACACCGTGCCGGTCAAGGCCCTCGCCAACGAGAAGTTCCTCGCCCTCTGCCAAGTCTTCGGGCCGGAGCGGGTCGGTCTCATCACTGGCGACGCCACGGTGAACCCGCAGGCCCCGGTCATCTGCTGCACCGCCGAGATCCTCGCGAACCAAGCCCTGCGCGAGGGCGCAAGCGCCGCGATCGACGACGTGATCATGGACGAGTTCCACTACTACTCCGACCCGGAGCGCGGCGTGGCTTGGCAGATCCCCCTGCTGGCCTTGCCGGGGGCGCGTTTCCTCCTGATGTCGGCGACCTTGGGGGACACCGCCTTTTTCGAGAGGGAACTCACCCGGCTCACCGGGGCGACGACCGTGCTGGTGAAATCGGCGCAGCGGCCCGTGCCTTTGGAATTCGAATACAACGACCTCCTCCCCCTTGAGGAGAAAGTCGAGGAACTGGTGGAGCAGGGCCGCGCCCCCATCTACCTCGTCCACTTCACCCAGCGCTCCTGCGCCGAGTCGGCGCAGAACCTGATGAGCCGCAACTACTGCACCAAGGCGGAGAAGGAGGCCATCGCCGCCGAGCTGACCGGGGCCGACTTCCGCAGCCCCTACGGCAAGGAGATCCGGAAGTTCATCCGCCACGGCATCGGCATCCACCACGCCGGACTCCTCCCGAAATACCGCGTCCTCGTCGAGCGGCTCGCGCAGAAAGGGCTCCTCAAGGTCGTCTGCGGCACCGACACCCTCGGTGTGGGGGTGAACGTGCCCATCCGCACCGTCCTCTTCACCCAGCTCTTCAAATACAGCGGGGACAAGACGAAGATCCTCGCGTCGCGCGACTTCCACCAGATCGCGGGACGTGCCGGGCGGCGCGGCTTCGACACCCTCGGCCACGTCGTCGCCCAAGCGCCCGGCCACGTCATCGCGAACCTGCGCGCCGAGGCGAAGGCGGCGGAGAAAGGGGGCAAGAACCGCCTCGTGAAGCAGAAGCCGCCCGAGGGCTTCGTGATGTGGGACAAAAGCACCTTCGAGAGCCTCATCGGGTCCGAACCCGAGCGGCTCGTCTCGCGCTTCGCCATCCACCACGGGCTGATCCTGAACGTCCTCTCCCGCCGCGACGAGGACGGCTGCCTCGCCTTGCGGAAGCTCATCCGCGACTGCCACGAGAGCGGAGCGGCGAAGAAAAAGCTGCGCCGCCGCGCCTTCTCCCTCTTCCGGGGACTGGTCGAGGGAAAGATCCTGACAATCCTCCCAAAATCCGAGCGACGCGGCCCCGCCAAGGTCGCCCTGCATCTCGAATTGCAGGAGGACTTCTCCCTCAACCAAGCCCTCGGACTCTACCTGATCGAGGCCCTGACAAAGCTCGAATTCGACGCGCCCGACTACGCCTTGAACGCGATCTCCCTGATCGAGGCCATCCTCGAAAACCCGGCGACCCTCCTCCGCCGCCAAGTCGAGAAGGCGAAGACCGCCCTGATGGCCGAGATGAAGGCCGAGGGGATCGAATACGACGAGCGCATCGAGAGGCTCGACGAGGTCGAGCATCCCCAGCCGGGGAAGGAGTTCATCTACGCGACCTACAACGACTTCGTCACGCGCAACCCTTGGGCGAAGGAGGCCTCGGTGCGGCCCAAGTCCATCGCCCGCGAGATGTTCGAGAACTGGCAGTCCTTCGAGGACTACATCAAGGTCTACGGCCTCGAACGCAGCGAGGCCGTGCTGCTGCGGCACCTCTCCGAGGTCTACAAGGTGCTCGTCCAGACCGTGCCGCCGGGGCTGAAAACGATGGACCTCGACGAGGCCGAATTCTTCTTCGGAACGATGCTGCGCGGAATCGACTCCACTTTGCTCGACGAGTGGGAGCGGATGCGGAGCGGGGAGTTCGCGCCCCCGGTCGAGCGGCAGGAGGCGGCCCCTCCGAAACCGGCGGCGATCACGCGCGACCGCGCCGCCTTCACCCGCCAAGTGCGCGGACTCGTCTTCGACTTCCTCAAGCGGCTCTGGCAGGGCGACGAGGCCGGGGCCTTGGAATCGGTCGGGATCGCGGCGGAGGCCACGGGCAGCCCGCTCGCAAGGATCGCCGCCTTTCGCGAAGCGGGGGGCCTGCTGCGGTTCGATCCCGAGGCGAGGAATGCGAAGCATTTCCATGTGGAGGCCGACGAGGCCAAGCGGATCTGGCGCGTCGAGCAGGCTCTCGTCGATGCCGAGGAGATCCACGACTGGAGCGCGACCTTCCACGTCGATCTCGCCGCCAGCGACGCGGCGGGAAAGCCGGTGGTGGAGTGGACGGGGATGGGGGATCGGTAGGGCGGAGGCGCAGCCAATCCATCGGAAAAGGCGGCGTGCCTTCAGCGGATCTCCAGTCGGATGTCGCCGGGACGCATCACCGAGCGCAGGGAGACCTCCGCTTCGCGCTCCTGTCCTAGCCACTCAAGGAGCACGGCGACGCGCTCGCCGGCTCCGACGAAGCGGGTGACGATCGTTTTCAACCCCTTCAGCGCCCCCTCCGTCACGACGATCTCGTCGCCCAGTTCGATCTGCTGATGGACCACGCGGATCGCGTTCTCCTCCTCGGGGAATTCCTCGCGCAGCTCGCGGATGTAGTCGTCGTGGATTTGCGGATAGAAGTCGGCGAAATGCAGCACCCCCGTCACGCCGGAGGCCGCGTTCACGGCACGGAGATCCTCCTCGAGATCGAAGCGGGCGAAGAAATAGCCTGGGAAAAGCGATTCCACGAACCAGACCCGACCCCGGCGCGTTGCCTTCTCGTAGCGGATGCGGGGGCAGAAGACCTCGTCGAGATGGGCGAACTGCTGAAGGTTGCGCGCGGCGATGTGCTCGCTCTTCGGACGGGAACGGACGCAGAACCAACCGGAAAGCGAGTCGAGAACGGGGGCTGACATGAGAGATGGGAAACGTAGGCGAGGTCCACATGCACGACAATGGAAGAACGCAGGATCGGGAGAGCGCCCTGTCGGGGTGCAAACAGACGCATTGGCCAGTTTTGGAGACTTCCGCCTCATTCCTATTCGGGCCAGCGGTTTTCCGACACCCGCTCCCATGCGAAAATCGTTGACCGAACCGATCCAAGGAGGCGATGCTCCTTCCGAAATGGTCTTGATTGCCCCTTCCTCCCCCCGTCTTCCCGCGTTGCTCGTGGGATGCCTTTTTCTTCTGGCCTCGACGGGCGAGTGCCGGGAGTTGGACCCGGTTTTGCAGGATATCCAGCCCGGCTACCAGTCCATCGTCGGAAGCCGCTACACGTATATCAATCGCGGGGAGTTCATCGACATCTACGACAACAAGTCGAAGGCTCTCTATCGGAGCATTCCCGTCGCGATGGACGAGGGGGCTGGAAAAGGGATCGCGGAGGCCTTTGTCGTGTCGTCGGACGAGCGCCTTTTGCAGGCGATCGTTCGTGTGAAATATGTGGGCGAGATCGAATTCACCTATGAGATCGCGTCGGGTCTCCCCGTCGAAAACCGACCGGTCACGGGAATGCGGACGGCGGTGTCGGATGACGGATACCTCTTCGATGAAGACCCCACTCTGCTGCCCGATGGTGTCGAGAGCCGGCCTGTCGTCCGTTTTGAAAAGGCCCCCGTCCGGTTTCACGACAGTCAGTCGTTCTATCTCGACGAGGTGTCGGGGGACGGCCCTCCCGCGCTCGTCCATGTCGATCTGCTCGAAAGCGTGCGCAACGCGGTCCCGTCCCGGACAGCGCCGGACGGGGTTCGTTTTGCTCCGGGCTTCGATGTGGACCCCTATGCGGAGGCGGGGGCTTCCGTGGTCCGTTCCTTCCCCGTGGATGAAGTGAGGCGGATCGCGGGCACGAGGCCGCTTGCCGGTGCGGGCGGTCTCTCCCCTGCCGGAGGTGATCCGATGGAGGTGCTGTGCCTCGTCGATGCCTCTGGCCAGCCCACGGCGGTGGCCAGTTCACCCTATCAAATCGACCATCATCTGGTCCGGGATCTGATTGCTCGCAGCGACGGGACGGCCTGCGCTCTGTCCTGGGATGTCCTGCCCGGCAGGGCCTCCGATCTCTACGGGATCGAGGTTCGTTCCCTGCGCGACGGGAGCCTCCTCTTCCGCGACGAATGGATTTACGCCGACTGCCTCAGTTTCGGGCGCGAGTCGGATGTCCTCTACTTGGTGGGCCGTTTCGGACACCCCAAGGGGCCGATGTCGGCGATCAAAGACCGCGTCCTCGCCAAATTGAGGCTCACGGGCGCCGGGGCGAGGGTGGAGTGGCATCGGCCCATCGGCGCGATCCAAGACCTCTCGGTCGATCCTGACGGAAGCTCCCTTTACACCGTTTCCGACGACGGGCTCCTCACCCTCTTCGACGCCGCGACAGGGGGTGCAAAGGTGAACGCAAGAGGGTATCACGAGACCGGACTGATCGTTTCCACCCCGGATCACTTTTTCATGGCCACGGGTGGCGCGGAGGAAGCGATCGCGCTGCGTTCCGAGGGACGGGCCTACCCGCTGGAGCAATTCGACCTGCATTTCAACCAGCCCCATCTCGTCCTCGAAATCCTCGGCGCATCCGGTTCGCGGATAGCAAACGCCCGCGAGGCCTATGAGGACAGGCTGCTCCTTCATGGCATCTCCACGACGTCTTTCAAGCTGGCGGAGGCGCTCCCCGAAGTCAGCGCAGCGATCCGATCCGAATCGGAAGGCTCCCTGACGATCTCGGCGCGGGCGCGGGGCGGTTCGTCCGGGCTGGTGAAGCTGTTCGCTTGGGTGAACCATGTCCCCGTCTTCGGAAAGGCGGGAGCGCCCCTCACGGGAGCACCCGAGTTTTCGGGCGAGGTCAGGGTGCCTCTCGTCTCGGGGAGAAACGAGATCCAGATTTCGGTGATGGATTCCGAAGGCATGGAATCGATCCGGGAGACCCTGACCTACGAGAACCGGACGGCGGCGCGGGGCAGGGTCGTTCGTCTCCTCGCCATCGGCGTCTCCGACTATTTGGGCACGGACTACGATCTCAACTTCGCGGCGAAGGATGCCGACGATCTCCTTTCCGTCCTCTCCAGCGAGATCGGGGGATCTGCGGAGGTGAAGGTCAAACGGCTCACCGATTCCGCCGCGACCAAGGAGGGCATTCTCGCGGCAAAAGCCTTCTTCGAGGAAGGAGGTCCGGACGACTTGGCCCTCGTCTTTCTCGCCGGACACGGAGTGCGGGAGGCCGCGACGAACCAGTTCTTCTTTTGCCCGGCCGATATGGACTTCGAGAATTTCGCCGCGAAAGGGGTCGCCTACGAGGAGATCGAGTCGCTCTTCGAAGGAATCCCCGCGCTGCGGAGGGTGATCCTGATGGACTGCTGCCACGCGGGCGAGCTAACGCCGGGCGAATTGAAACGGCTGGAGAGCGCCTCCAGTGTTGCGGCGCAGAATGGCACCGAGGTGAGAGCGCTCCGGGTCGTGAACACCGGCACCACGTCGCCAGCGTCCGGGGGGGCGAAGGTCGGCTACGGGTTCCGGGATCTGCGCCGTCAGGTGGGGGCGCAGGTGTTGAGCGCGGCGGGACCGCTTGAGTTCGCCCTTGAGGGAGCCGGGATGGAAAACGGACTCTTCACTTTTTTCTTTTTGTCAGGAATTCGGGAAAAGACCGCAGACCGGAACGGTGATGGGGCGATTACGGTGACGGAGCTTTTTTCCTTCGTTTCGGGGAAGGTGATCGAACTCTCCGAAGGAGTCCAGCAGCCCCGTTTCCGCCACGCGAACCGCGCCTTTGATTTTGTGTTGGCGGGCAAGGAACCCTCGCCCGGAACCGTTCCTCAAACGCTGGTCGCGAGACCTCCGGTGTTGGCCCCGCCGCAAGCACCCGTCGCAGCGATGGCGAGGGCTCCCCGCTTGGAGGGACGCCGCTACCCTGAAGCGAGCGAGCGGCTCCTCACGGAAGCGGAGGTCAAGGCGATGTCCTTCGGGCAATTGCGATACGCGATCAACGAACTCTACGCCGTCTACGGCTTCGCCTTCTCCTCCGCCTCGGCGGCGGAGATTCGCAAGCATTTCTCCCAATTCTCCTGGTTCCAACCCGACCCGGCGATGACGATGGAGTTGATCGATCAGCGGATGTCCGAAATCGAGAGGCGAAATATCGAAATTCTCGCCGCGGAACGCAACCTGAAGAAATAATACGAAATCCCGAAAAGATCTGGACGATTGCGAACCTCCCGCCGAGGTCGTCGTCAGATTCATTACATAGATAGAGGAGTCAATTGCAGGACCTTCTTCCATTTGCGGCGATTCGCGTTCCATTCGCGAAAATTCGCGTTTCTCATCTTTTTCAAACGCGAATGGCCGAAAATCTCCGCGAATGCTCACGAATCCGGTCTGGCAGCGGGTGATTTGCAATCACCTCAAAGATCAAGAAAATTCGTGTCCATTGGTGGCCATCCGTGGTCCAAACCTCAATGTAACGAAGTGGGCATAAGCCCTGACGGGCATTTGCCGGCCCAATCACTTTCTGCGCTGCCCCGCGAGCACCTCCAATGCTTGCAGACAGGCGGCCGTGCGGGTCTCGACGCCGAGGGCCACGAAGATGTCGAGGACGTGCTTCTTCACGGTGGCCTCGCTGATGCCGAGGATGGTGGCGATGTCGCCGTTGGTCTTGCCTTGGGCCAGCCAGAGCAGGGTCTCGGCCACTCGCGGGGTCAGGCCGAAGGCTTTCTCCAAGGGCAATGGAGAGTCGAAGTCCGGCTCGAAGCCTCCGCCGCCGCTTTGCCCAGCACGTTTCAGCCGCGAATGGATGGCGGCGAGCAGGTCGGCCTTGGCCACCGGCTTGGTCAGATAGTCGTCGGCGCCGAGATTCATGCCCGCACGGATGTCGGGTTTCTCGCCTTTCGCGGTCAGGAAGATGAAGGGTGTGGCCTCCGTCACGGAGTCGGCACGCAAGGCGCCCAGTACGCCGTAGCCGTCGAGTTCGGGCATCATCACATCGCAGAGGATGACGTCGGGCCGTTCGGCGAGGGCGAGCGCGACGCCTTCGCGACCGTGGGCGGCGGTGAGCGGACGGAAGCCTTCCAGCCGCAGGATGGTGGCAAGGTTGCGCCGCATTTCCGGCTCGTCTTCGATGATGAGGATCGTTTTCATGGTTCGGTCGGAAGGGGAAGAAGCGGAATGTCGAGGGTGAAGCGCGAGCCTTGGCTGGGTCGGCTGTGGACGTGGATCGTACCGCCGTGCAGCTCGACGCTGCGTTTGATGATGACGAGGCCGAGGCCGGTACCCTGCCGTGCACCGACGTTCGAGCCTCGGCGGAAGGACTCGAACAGGTGCGGCTGCTCCTCCTCGGGAATGCCGATGCCGCGGTCGCTCACGACGAAGCGCACGCCCGTCGGAGTGGCGCTGGCTTTGAAGGTGACCGCCGCGCCTTCGTGCGAGTATTTGACGGCGTTGGTCAGCAGATTGACAAGCATGTGGCGCAGCAGGCGCTCGTCGGCCCGGCTCTCGGCAGGCAGTCCCTCGGTGGAGAATTCGATGGGGCAGCGGCTTTCCAGGGCGGAGTCCACTTCATCGACGAGCCGTCGGCAAAAGGCGGCGAGATCGATGGGGCCGGGCCGGAACTCCATGCGCCCGGCGTCGAGACGGCCCAGCAGCAGCACGTCCTCCATCAGCCCGGCCATGCGGCGCGCGTTCTTGGTGATCGAGCCGAGCTGCTCGCGTCGCTCTTCGGGCGCGAGCTGGTCGAGGTAGTCGTCGAGGATTTCCGCCGAGGACTGAATGATGCCCAGCGGCGTGCGGAACTCATGCGATACCATCGCCACGAAGTCGCTCTTGAGTTGGTTCAGCTCGCGTTCGCGTTCCAATGCCTTCTTCAGTTCCGTCTCCGCGCGGCGGCGTTCGGAGATGTCGCTCACCACCGCCTGCACCAGATGAAGGTCGCCGTCGGTGATGCGGCTGAGCACGACCTCCATCAGCAGCTCGTACCCTTGAGAATGGAGATGCGTCCACTCGAATCGCGCCAGTCCATGCTCCAGGCAATGCGCGATATGCCGCTGCGCGACATCCGCCGAGCGCTGGCCGTCGGGCTGGAACTCGGGGGCCAGCTCGGCCGGATGCCTGCCGATGAGCGCCTCCGGCGTCAGGCCGAAGATCCCCGCCGCCGCCTGGTTCACGTCGGCGAAAAACTGGTGCTCGTCGTGCAGCATCACCCCTTGGCTGGAGGTCTCGAAAAGCAGCCGGTATTTGCGTTCGGACTCCCGCACCGCCTGCTCGGCGCGACGGCTTTCGGTCACGTCCTGGGTGATGCCCCAGAGCTGCTCCTGCCCGTCGGGCGAGCGGACCAGCACGCCATAGAGCACGATGGGAATGGAATGGCCGTCGGCGTGGATGTATTCCTTTTCGAAGGGGCCCGTGTAGCCGTGCTCCCGGATCGTCTCCAGCACTTGCAGCTCCTGCTCCCGGTATTTCTCCGGCGTGATCTCCCAGTAGGTCATCCGCAGCAGTTCCTCCTGCGTGCGCCCGACGGTGCGGGCGAAGGAGGGATTCACTTGGAGGAAGCGCCCCTCCCAGTCAATCTGCGAGATGCCCAGAGGCGAGAGCTCGAAGAGCAGGCGGAATTTCTCCTCGCTCGCCTGCCATTCCTTGGTCCGCTCGGCGATGCGTTGCTCGAGCGATTGGTGAAGCTGCCGCACCTCCTCTTGCGCCACCTTGCGCTCGGTGTCGTCTTCGTGGACGCAGACGACCTCGGCGATGCGGCCTAGGCTGTCGAAGACGGGAAACATGGTGGAGCCGATCCATTTCACGCCGCGCGCCGGCTGCTCGGGCGTGGCTTTCAGCTCGAAGGGGATCGGTGGAATCACTGAGGCCCCACCGGTGAAGGCGCGCTCGATCTGCTCGCCGAATCCCGCCTCCGCCAGTTGCGCGTCGGTGCGGATGTTGAAATGGTCGAGGTCGGTGAGGATGAGCCGGAAGAGCTTCTCGAACGAGCGGTTCACCTCGCGCGTGCTGCCGTCCGGCGCGAAGATCTGCATGCTGAGCGGCGCCTGCTCGAAGACGCGCCGCCAGCGGCCCTCCGCCAGCCGCAGCTCCTCCTCCAGCCGCTTGCGCTCGTCGATGTTGCGGCCGGCGGTGAGCAGCATCGGCCGGCCTTCCAGCTCCAGCGAGGTGAGCACCACATCGTAGAAGGTGAGGGTGCCGTCGCGGCGCAGGATCTGCCATTCGAAGCGGTGCGTGCCCTTCTCCATCGCCAGCGCGATCACCTCTCGCGTCACGTCCTCCGAGCGCCGCCCGTCCGGCTGGAACTCCGGCGCGAAGGCATTGGGCGAAAGGCCGTTCATCTCCGCCGGGTCCTCCACGCCCATCGCCTGCGCGGACGCCTCGTTGTGCGCGAGGAAGATGCCGTTCACAGGGTCGAACAAAGTCATCGCCTCCGCGCTGCGCTCGAAGAGCAGCCGGAACCAGTCCGCGCCCGGCGGAAAGATCGTGGCAGATGAGGCGGGGGTTTCGTTCATGCCGAACGATGCCATGCCCGCGATGGCTTGGAAAGCATGTGGCGATACACCTTTCGTTCCATTGTGGAAATGGCGGCGGTCCTGCGCTTTGCGGAGGGCCTGCGAGATGCCTGCGACAGGCGCTTCCGCCCGGCTATTTCCGCGCCCACAGTGCCAGCAGCGCTTCCATGCGACCGCTGACATACTGCGGAATCACGTCGAAGGGCACGGGCACTCCTTCGGTCAGCACGAAATTGCGGGCGTGCGCATCGAACACCGCCAGACGGTCTTCGGTGCGAAAGTAGACGTTCTCTCCCCCCGCCTTGCGGAAGCCGTTGTCGGCCATGAAGCTTTCGATCTGGGGGATCTCGGGCTTTTCGCCCCGAAGGAAAATTTGGGAAATCACCATGCTCAACCTGCCACGCTGGCGGACCAGTCCCAGGAATTCCACATCGTCACCAAAGAGGTCATTGTGGAGCGCCAGGCGGTCCAGATATTGCAGTGGCGTGGCGGGACCAAGCCCGATGGCGTCGGAAAGGCGATCCGGCATCGTTCCGGCAGGCAGGACGAGACGCATCCGCAGTCCGTATTCGCCCGGATAGGTTACCTTGACGAGACGCTCGTCTCCTGCCGCGTGCTGGATGAAGTGCTCCGCTCCACCACACTGCGCCTCGGTCAGCCATCCACCGCCAGCAAGCTCTCCTCGTGCTTCGGCCCAGGCTTCGAGACCTCCGAGCTGTTCGAGGATGTCGGGATCGGTTCCGGATTGTCCTGGAACGCCTTCACTTGCGCCCAGAAGACTTCGGAACTCACGGGCCGCTGCTTGCGGCGAATCGCCTCGAGTTTTTTGGCCAGTTGGTTCATTCATGAAAGGATTGCCTTGAAACTTGCCGAGGTCAACCCCGATGCCAAACGCATTCCGCAGACATGCGGTCATTTTATCCAGTTGACCCTGTTCGGTCACCCTCGCGACCCTGTTCACGGTTGGTCCTGCGGTGATACGCCTTTCGTCCCATTGAGGAAAGGCCGGAGGCAAACGCCTTCACCCTTGGTAGCATTTACCAAAGAGGATCGCCGGGGCAGAATGCCATCGCTATTTGACTCGACCACGATGAAATCCCAACACCTGCATCCCATGACCCCCACCCTCTATCATCCTGAAAACGCCAGCTATCGCCCTTGCTTCGGAGGGCAATCGGAATGCTTCCTGAGCGCCGCACAGACGAAGGGCTGGCTGAGCGCCTGGTATATGCTCATCCCGCCCGACAACGGCCCGCCAATGCACATCCACCACCGCGAGGACGAAATCCTCATCGTCATGGAGGGGCGCTTCGCCTTCCATGCCGAAGGCCGTTGGATCGAGGGCGGGCCGGGCATGGCGGTGTATCTGCCGCGCGAACGGCCGCATTCGTTCCGGAATGTGGGAAGCACCACCGGAAAGATCTGCGTGCTGGCCACCCCCGCAGGGCTGGAGTCCTTCTTTTCGCAGTGCGAGAAGCCCTTTCATCGACCCGACGGGCCGGACATGGAGACCATCACCAGTATCGCCGAAGAGCATGGGATTGAATTCGTATGAACTAGGCATTCCCGAAAACTCAATCCGACATCCACCATGAATGCAATCAAACTATCGCTATGCCTGCTGGCGACGAGCTGCGCCGGAATCACGGAAGCCTCGGAGACGGGACTGGTCGGAATGGCCAGTTCTCTAGCGCCGATGGTGACGTGGTTGCTGGTCGGCGGCCTCTTGGGGGTACCCCTGTTCACTCCTCCCGTCCGCTCGGAGAGGAGAACGGCTCGGGTGGAGGAACTCCGCCGCGCCGTTGGATGGGCTGGGCAGAGTGAGCGCGTCGTTACCGTGCTCTTCGCCGACATCCGGGATTTCACGACCCGCTGCGAGTCGCTCGCCCCGGTCGACGCGGTGCGCTTTCTCAACCTCTACCACGAGCACATGACCTCCGTCATCGAGGCGAATGGCGGTATCGTGAACCAGCTTGTCGGCGACGGAATCATGGCCATCTTCGGAGCGACGGGGCAATCCCGGCACGCGGACGAAGCCATCGCGGCAGGACGCGCCATGCTGGGTAGCTTGGGCGAGCTTGGCGAGACACTCGAATTCCACGGCTTTGGCCCGGTGAGGATCGGCGTCGGCGTCAACACCGGCCCCGCCGTCGTTGGCACGATCGGCTCGCCCCGGAGGATGGAATACACCGCCATCGGCGACACTGTGAACACCGCAGCCCGGATCGAGAGCCTCACCAAGGAGCTCGGCTATTCCCTCCTCGTCTCCGCCGCGACTTGGACAGCGGCGGAGCGGAAGCCGGAGGGTCGGGCGCTCGATCCCGTCTCCATCCGCGGTCGCCGCGCGGAGATGACGCTCTACGCCGTGGCGATCTGATCCGGCGCAAGCGCGGCAGTCACCACACGCCTCGAATTTGAAAAAAATCTCGCGAGTTTCCCACACGGACTTAGCGTGCCGAACACCAGACTCCGCCCTCTCCGATGAAGCCATTCCATTTGCTCGCCGCTGTCGTTTTCCTCCATCAGACGCTCTCCGCCGAACCCGCGCCCAAGGCGGCCAATCTGCCTCCGGGCGTCCGGATGGAGCGTGACCTCGCCTATGTGCCGGACGGCGACGAAGCGCAACGGCTCGACCTCTACCTGCCTGAGCAGACCTCGGAGCATCCGCTGCCGCTGGTCGTCCACATCCACGGGGGCGGTTGGATGGGAGGCAGCAAGTTCCCGTGCCCGGTGGTCGGGATGGTGCTGAAAGGCTATGCGGTGGCCAGCATCGAATACCGCTTCAGCCAGAAGGCGAAGTTCCCCGCGCAGATCCAGGATTGCCAAGCGGCGATCCGCTGGCTGCGGGCGAACCGCGAGAAATACCACATCGACCCGGAGAAAGTCGGCGTGGTGGGCGCTTCGGCGGGCGGGCATCTCTCCGCCTTGGTCGGGACCGCCGGGGGGAAGGGCGCGTTCCCCGTGATCGGCGGGAACGAGGACCAGTCGGACCAAGTCCAAGCGGTCTGCGACATCTTCGGCCCGACCGACTTCGTCAACGTGGTGCGGCAGGCCGAGGAGGACGACAAGGTGAAGAACGTCTTCGAATTCAATTCGCCCAAGGATCCCTATTCCTCCCTGATCGGCACCCGCCTCGACGACGAGGAGAAAGCCAAAGCCGTCAGCCCGGCGACCTACGTCGGCGAAGGCAATCCGCCCTTCCTCATCCTCCACGGGACACACGACGCGCTCGTGCCGTATGCGCAGAGCACGCAATTCGCCGAGGCGCTGAAGGCGAAGGGCGTGCCGGTCTGGTTGCAAACCCTGCCTGGGGCCGGGCATGGCGGACCCGCCTTCGGCAAACCGGAAGTGATCCGGTTGATGAACGATTTCTTCGACAAGTTCCTGAAGGGTGCCGAAGTGGAGATCCAGCTCGTGCCCGAGGCGGAGTTGGCGGTGGAACCGAAGAATTGACGCTCGAAGGAGCCGATTCGTTGCCTTTCCCATGCAACCTTGTCTTTTCTCCATCAGCTATGGGGGCCTCTGGGGCCAATCCGCCTTGGGCCTCGCCGACTTCATCGTCCGGGCCGGGCGGCTTGGTTACCCCTCCGTCATGATCGCGGGCAAGCGTCCGCATCTTTCGCCGCTGGACGCCACCCCGGAGTTCGTGAGGTCCATCCAAGAGGCGCTGTCGGCCGCGAAGGTGCGCTGCGCTGTGCTTGGTGCCTACACGAACCTTGCGCCGCCCGCCGGTGTCGGTGGCGAGGTGCCCCTCGTCGAATTTCAGATCGCCTATGTCGAATCGCTCGCCCGCCTCGCCGCCCAGCTTGGGGCGGGGGTGGTGCGCATCTTCACCGCCTACGAAACCGGGGGGCAGGACCCGCAGGCGCAATGGCAGCGCTGTGTCGCCGCCATTCGCGAAATGTGCGACCGCGCCGCCGCGCACGGGGTGCTCGTCGCCATCCAGAACCATCACGATATCGCCCTGCACACCGAGGCGCTGCTGGAGCTGCTCGTCGACATCGACCGCCCGAACTGCAAGCTCGGCTTCGACGCCTGGTCGCCCGCATTGCGTGGCGAGGCGCTCTACGAAGCCGCCAGACTGGCTGCGCCGCACACGGTCATCACGACCAACGCCGACTACATCAAAGTGCCGCGCCACCGCTACCGGCCCGAACTTGTGAACTACGAGCGCGAAGCGGTCGATTGGGTGCGGGCGGTGCCCTTCGGCACGGGCTTCATCGACTACGCCGCCTTTTTCGAAGGGCTGCGCGACGGAGGATTCGACGGAGTCGCCACCTTCGAGATGTGCTCGCCCCTGCGCGGAGGCGGTTCGCTGGAGAACCTCGACGCCTGCGCGTCTGGCTACCTGAAGTGGATGGCGGAAAGGAATCTCATCCGCTCATAACTCCACGTTGTCTCGTTGAAGCTCACTTCGCGATTTTCTCGTCGCCGTGCGAGGCGTCTTCGGCGGTCCACTTGCCTCCTTTCTGCGAGGCCAGAAAGGCCACGAGATCGCGGAAATCCCGTGGCGGCAGGGCTGCGGCCATCGGGGGCATGGCGGAGACGGGCGGGGCGACGGACGCGATCCCTCCGCGCGGAATCTCGCGACGGCTGTTGTCGAGCCCGACCACGACGACGCGCTGCTCGCTCTCCTCGGCGAGACGGCCGATGAGGGCTTCGCCATTTGTCAGGGTCACGGTGGTCATGCCGTAGCCGGGGCTGATCTCGGCTCCGGGATCGGCGACGGATTCGAGGATATTCTCCCGCGACAGGCGCTTCGCCACGTCGCGCAGGTCGGGGCCTTGGATTCCGCCGCCTTCCCCTCCTTCGCCGCCGACCTTGTGGCATTGGAGGCAGGCGCCCTGATTCTTGAAGACGATTTCGCCCGCCGCCGGATCGCCGCCTTCCAGCCCGAGGAGGAAGACTGCGTTCGTCGCTGAGGCGGCGTGGGCGGTGGCTTGGGCGTGGCCTTTTTCGTTGAGGGCGAGATAGGCGTCGAGCCAGAGGCCGGGCCGCAGCTTCGTGCTGCGCTCTTTCCATAATCCGACGACGGATTCGAGATCGACTTTTGCCAGCCCGGCGATGGCGGCGCGGGCGACGGGCAGGGGAGCGTCGGCGACGGCGGTGGAGGCCTGAGCGGCGATGCCTTCGAGGCCGAGGGCGAAGGCCGCTTCCATCGCGGCGGCGCGGACCGGGACCGCCTTGTCGGAGAGCAGGGCGGCGACGCGCTCGCGGGCGCCCTCGGGCCGCGAGGCGGCGAGGCTTTCGATCACGGCGACGCGCAATCCGGGGGCGAGGGTTTCGTTTCCTGCTTGGGCGAGCAGGGTCGCGGGATCGAGTTCGATCTTCGCGCCGGTGGCGAACTCCAAGGCGAGGGCGATCAGCTCGGGGTCGTGGGGATCGCCGAGGAATTTCCGCAGCGGTTCGGCGAGGCCGGGCGCGAGGGCGGAGAAGGAGCGGCCTTCCTTCACGGCTTGGGGCCGGTAATGGCCGAGCACGGGGTCGGTGTCGATAGCGGCCTCCCATTGCTTCAATCCGTGGAAGGCGGCCTTGCGCACCGATTTGGCGAGTCCGCCGTCGGCGGCGAGTTGGATCAAGGCGAGGGCGTGGGCGGGCGTGCCTCGGCGGTAGTTCGCGGCGACGACGCGGCGCTGGATGGTCTCGGGCAGATCGGCGAGTCCCTTGCGGAAGGCGGCGAGACGCTCGCCAGCGGCGCTGTCGAGGGCCTGCGTGTCATGGATCGCGCGGATCGCCTCGCGCAGGACGAGGGGATCGCTCTCGTCGAGGAAGGCCGCCAACTCGGGGCTTTCCCTCCGCCGCAGCACGAGCACGGCGAGAAGGCGCTCCTCGCGCGAGGGCGAGGCGGCTTTCGCGACGGCTTCGGCCTCGGTTACAACTTCGGACAGGGCGGCGAGGATCGCGTGACGCAGGACGATGTCGGGCTCGCTTTGACCGTTGGTCAGGGCGGCGGCGAAGAGGGCTTTCGTAACCTCCGCGTCGCCCGGCTTGGCGATGCGTCCGAGGGCGATGGCGGCGAGGGATCGGACGTGGAGGGATTCGTCCTTGGCGAGCGTTTCGAGCAAAGCGCCTCTCGCCGTTTCCAAGCGCAGGTCGCCGAGAACGCGGGCGGCGTTGGCTCGGATTTCGGGTTCGGCGTCGTTCAGCAGGGGCAAGAGCGTGTCCGCCACCTCGACGCTGAGTCGGCCCGCTTGACCGATCCCCCAAATCGCGTGGAGCCGGGGGATGAGATCGACGTTGCCTCCGGCGAGTTCTTTGAGAATCGCCAGCCCCTCCTCCCCGCGATCTACGAGCGCAAATTGAGCCGCCTGCCGCACGCGGCGGTCGGGATGGTCGAGGAACCCGCGCAATTCGGCGGCGGGACGTTGCGAAAAGCCTTCTTTGAACAAGGCCGCGACCTTCGCCCCGGCCTCGCGCTGGGCCGGGTCTTTCGAGGCGACAACTTGGATGGAGCCGTTTTCGTTCACGCTCCAACCGCCGCCGAAGTCGCAAATGTAGAGCTTGCCGTCGTAGCCGAGCTCGACGTCGCTCGCGCCGACGCCCCTGACCAGCTCTCCCACCTCGGTGGCGACGTAGCCAGCGCCCTTCGGCCCGGTGGCGATGAGGAGCAGATTGCAGTTGTCCGAAGCGCCGCGGTAGTTCGAGAGGAGGAATTTGCCTCGCAGATCCTCGGGCAGCGATTCGCCAGTCAGCCATGTGACGCCGGAGGGACCGTTCGCGACATGCGAGGCGGGCGGATAGACCCATTGCGGCTGCTCCTCGTTGTGCAGGTCGAACATACGCTCCGCCACCCACATCGATTTCTCCGGGCGGAAGCCGCCCCAATCGAGATGCGTGGCGTAGTGGTGCGGCGATTGGTGGGCCATGTCCCAGCCGGAGTCGCTGCCTTCGAGGACGTAGACGAGGCGGGCCTTGTCGCCGATGTCCCCGGTGTTGTCGAAGGTGAAGAGGTTGCCGTGGTCGTCGAAGGCGAGCTCCTGCGGGTTGCGTAGCCCCGTGCAGACGAGCTCCAGTCCCGAGCCGTCGGATTCGCAGCGGAAGACGGCCCCGACTCCCGAACCCGGATGCGTCTTCCCGTCCGCCGTGGTGACGTGGTAGCCGCGGTCGCCGACCGAGAAGTAGAGCCGACCGTCCGGCCCGCGCACGAGACCGTGGAGGTCGTGGCCGATGAAGGAGACGCGCACCCCGTAGCCAGTCGAGATTTCCTCCTCCTCGTCGGCGCGTCCGTCGCCGTCGGTGTCGCGCAGTTTCCACACGCTGGGGATGCAGGTGAAATAGACATGGCCGTCGTCGGCGAGGATGGAGAAGCCGATGCCGTCCTCGGGGCGTTTGAAGCGGTCGGAGAAAAGCGAGCGATGGTCGGCGGCTCCGTTGCCGTCGCGGTCTTCGAGGAGGATGAGCCGGTCGGCGACTCGGCTGAACCAGCCTTCGGGAAAGCTCGCCGCGTATTTTTGGTACATCGTCAGGCGGTCTGCCACGGTCACCGCCTTGAAGTCGTCGCGGATCAGTTCGTTGGCCCCGCGCAGGTCGGGGACGCCGAGCCAGAAGCGGTTTGCCTCGGCCACGTAGAGGCGGCCCTGCGGGTCGAAGCCGAAGCTGCCGGGGTTCTCGACGAAGGGAAAGGCGACCCAGGTGTGGCCTTCGAGGCCCTCGTGATGGATCAGTCCGCGGAAGGGGCCGGGCTGGTTGCTGAGGGGCGGCAGTTCGTCCTCGGGCACGGTGGGGAGCTGCTTGAAGCGCGCCTCCAGTTCCGCCGGGGTGATGGCGAAGGCGGGGGCGGCCAGCCCGGCGAGGGCGAGGAGAGGGAGGAGAAGGCGTCTCATGGGGGGCATTTTTAGCCCGTCGTCGGGACGATGGCAATAGTGGAACGACGGTGGACCTTGCTGTCGGGATGCCATCGGTCGAAGTTCTCGCGGACTCCGTCGCGGTTTCCGGGCGTACTCCCCGCATGAAACGGCTGGCGGCCCTTTTCCTGCTATGCCTGCCGCTGCCAGGCGGGGGTGGCGGAGAACGCTACCCCTCAATGTGGACGATTTTTCCGGAGAAGTCCCCGCGTTGGCCTTCGGGCCAAGTTTCGGAGGCGGGCCAGCCGAGGTAGAAAAGCCCCAGGCATTTGTCGCGGGGATCGGAAAGGCCGAGCCATTGCCGCATCTCGTCGCTGTAGACGAGGGGTGGCGTGGACCAGAAAGCGGCCATGCCGAGCGCCGAGGCGGTGAGGTGCATATTGTGGACGGAACAGGCGACGGCCTCGACCTCCTCGATCTCGGGGATTTTCTCGATCTCCTGCCGCTTCATCGCGATGGCGACGACGACGGGGGCGAGGAGGGGCTGCGAGCGCAGCTTGTCGAATTTGTCCTGGCGGAAGGCGTCGTCGAGGGTGAGGCGGCGATAGAGGGACTGGCAGAAATCGGCGAGCCGCTCGCGCCCGGCCCCGGTGAAAACGAAGAAGCGCCAAGGCTCGGTCATGCCGTGGGTCGGTGCCCAGTTCGCATTTTCGAGGATGGCGGCGAGATGGCGGGGATCGACGGGACGTTGGTCCATCGCTTGCGGCTTGATGCTGCGGCGGCGGCGGATCAGGGCGTTGGCCGCCGCGAGGCGAAGCGACAGCGCGTCGAGGGGCGGGGTGGCGGGGGGATCGCTCATTTCGTGGGATGGCCTTTGCCCCGCGCCTTTGGCGAAGGCGTGAGGAGGACGAGGGAATGGGGGCCGGGTTCGACGAGCCGACGGCGATAGAGGGAGCCGATGGCCGCTTTGAACGCTTTCTTGCTCGCGCCGAAGGCTTCGCGGATCGCTTCGGGCGTGCTCCCGTCGCCGAGTTCGATGCGCCCGCCCCCGTTGCGGAGGGCTTCGAGAATGCGGTCGGAAAGGCTGGTGACCCGGCCGAATCCGACGGGTTCGAGGGAGAGGTCGATCTTGTAGTCCTCCTTCACCTCCCTGACAAAACCACCGATCTCCTCGCCGGGCTGGAGGGGGCGGTGGACTTCGTTGGCGTGGAGCAGTCCGCGGTGGCTGCCTTCGACGATGGCGCTCCAACCGAGCGGGGTGCGCTCCAGGATTCTCAAGGAGACGGGTTGTCCGGGCTGGTAGCGCGGCGCGGTCTTGTCGAGATAGCGTCCCAGCTTGGTCGTGGCGATGAGGCGGTCGCTCTTCGGATCGATGAGGACGCGCACGACGACGGTCTCCCCGACGCGGACGGGCTTGCTCTGCTCGGCGAAGGGGAGGAGGAGATCTTTGACGAGACCCCAGTCGAGAAAGGCCCCGAGGCGAGGGTTCACCTCGACCACTTTCAGCCCGGCGTAGTCTCCGGCTTGGCAGAGGGGCAGCCTCGTCGTGGCGACGAGACGGTCTTCGGAATCGCGCGAGATGAAGACGCGCACCTCGTCGCCCGGCTCGGTCCCGGCCGGAACCTCGCGGGTCGGCAGGAGGATATCGCCGTCGAGGTAGAGGCCGTGGTCCGACTCGCGAAGGGCGACCAAGTTCTGGATGCGACCGAGGAGGGGCATTCCGGGAGGGGGGGAGTGGGGAAGGGTCAGCGCCAGGCGAGGTCGTGCGTTTTCCCGTGCCCGGGATGCGAGGGGTCGAGGGAGCGGAGCTCGAGGGAGAGGCCTCCGGCGGTCACGGTGGCGCGGACCCAGCCGCTCGGATGGGCGGCGTTGAAGACGTAGGCGGTGGTCGGCAGGTTGACCTGGTGCAGGCCGTCCTCCTCCTGCTTGAGCTTCCAGGCATGGCTGTGGCCGTAGATGTAGGCCTTCGCGGAGGGGCGGGGCCGGATCGTCTCGAAGAAGGATTCGGTGTCGAGGATGCCGGTGATCTTGGGCTTTTCCTCGCCGGGCACGTCGGGGGGGAGGAACTGCGGATTGTGGTGGCCGACGAGGATGGCGGGCTTGTCGGGATGGGCGTCGAGGAGACGGGCGATCCAAGCGAGCTGATCCGCGCCGAACTCGCCCTCGACTTGGTTCACGTAGCGCAGCGAGTCGAGGAGGATCCAGTTCGCCAGCGGGGTTTCGATGAGGGTGCATCGCTTGCCCGCGACGGGTGGCTCTCCGGTGGCCTCCCCGAGGGCGGCGGCGATCTTCTCGCGGTCGTCGTGGTTGCCCATGGTGAAGTGGATCGGCAGCCCCGCCTCGCGGAGGGGGGCGAGCAGTTCGATGAGGGTGGCGTAGTCCTCCGCCTTGCCATCAAGGTAGGCGCAATCGCCGTCGATGATGACTCCGGCGAGGCTGTCCTTTTCGGCCAGCACCTCGGCGACGACGCGTTGGAGGTGGTCGGCCATGTTCACGGCTCCCCGCACGACGGTGGTCCGGTCGGCGGCGATGTGGGTGTCCGAGAGCAAGGCCCAGGTCTCGGACTCCGCCGCCGTCGCGGAATCCCGGAGGAAGGGCGAAAGGACAAGGACGGCGGAACCGCCGAGGAAACGGCGACGCGACAGGGGATCGAGGTGCAGGGGCATGGCCGGAATATGGCCGAAAATCGGCGCGGGGGAAAGCGGCGTGATGGGGGCGGGGGTTTTCCCCCGACCCGCACCGACTGGGCCAGATTCAACAGGCGGTGGCGGCTTCCAAAAACGCGAGGTGCGCGGCGATGCGGCGGGTCAAATCCAGTTCGCTCGGCGTTTCGAAGGTGTAGCCCGTCCCGGCGTGCTTCAGAAAGAGATAGGCCGCTTCGGGAAAACCGCCGAGCCGTTCCGCGACGACCTGCTCGATCTCCGTGGACCGGACCAGCAATCCGTTCGCGAAAGGCGATCCGTCGATCTCGCCCGCCCGCTCCCTCGGGATGATCCCTTCGCAGGCGGCGAGCAGGGCGTCGCCTGCGGATTCCCCGCGCGTCAGTTCGTAGAGGTAGATGCCGGAGGCGTCGTAGTCCTCGTGAAGGTTGATGGCCGTTTCGAAACGGCGCCCTTGGAGGAAGCCTTGCCACGTCCCGACCACGGGATGGGAACCGTTTTCGAAGCATCGGTTCAAGTCGATCCCGTCCCCGTCGAGCCGGGTGTTCCAGAGTAGGCCGACGGGGTTGAGGCAGGGGAGGATCACGACGGGCCGCTCCCGCAGGATCGCGGACGCGCCCTCCGCCCACGCCAGCAGAGCCCATACCGGGGCGCATTCGTCGCCGTGGACTCCGGCACTGAGGTAAAGGCCGCCGGGCTCGCCGGAGGCGGCGCGTTCGCTCTCGACGGCGAGCACGGGATGGCCGCCCGCTTCGCAGAGGGTGCGGACGATCAGGCCGCTGCTCCCGTCGAGCTCCCGCCATCGCCGCAGGAGTTCTCCGTAGTCGTGTCCGACACCGGGCGGCAGTCCTGGCATTTCAACCATCTTTGAAATGAAGGCGGATCGATCGATCTCACTTCCAGCTCTTGTCGAAAAATCCCGCCGCGACGACGCGGCCCGGCGAGAGGGCGTCGGGGTCGCGGTCGAGTCCGATCACGGCCCAGTCGGGCAGCTTGGGATTCTGCTGGGAGTTCGTCCGGTCGTGGCCTTCGCGGAAGGTGAGGCCGCTGTTGAGGACGACATAGCGATCCGGGTTCAGCGGATTCGGGAAGACGAGGACGGGGACATGCTCGCCGCGCGGGTAGGTTTCGCCCCGGAGGGTGAAGGAGCCGCCCTGCCACACGACGGGCAGCTTCGCTGCGATCTTGGCGATGAGGGGGTTCGATTCGGGATCACCCCAGAGGACGAGGTTCGCGTCGGCGATGTCCTCGGCGTCGATCTGGTCGGCGCGTTTTTCCGGGAGTTCGCCGCGCATCAGGGTGCGCCAGCGGGAGCGGAAATGGTCGAGTTCGAAGGCGGTCCAGCGCGCCGTTTTCGGATCGGACGGAACCCGGTCGGGCGGCACGACGACGAAGCGGCTCAGGAAGGCGTCGTCGATGGGGCCTTGGAGGCCGGGACGCTTCGAGCCTGGGTCCGGTTGGCCCCAAGTCCAGCGCCCGTCGCGGCGGACGAGGGAGAGGGTGGTGGCGGGAGAGCCGGAAGACGCGGCGGTGAGGGTGTCCCCGCCGATCTCGATCTTCGTCCCGGCGAGGCGGTGGCCCGGTCCCGGAGCAATCTCAAAAGCGGTGACACCTGCGAGGTCGAGGGTGATGAGTTTTTTCTCACGGTCCCATTCGGCTTTGGCGGAGGCGGTCGTCCAATGCGCCTCCAGCCCGGTGAGCCGCAGCCAATCGTAGCCGCCGTAGCGCAGGGTCGGCGTCTGCCAGCGGATCGTCCGGGCCGGGCGTTGGCGGCCCGTTCGCCAAGTTTCGGAGAGCCATTCGCCGATTTCCGCGACGGCTTCGGCGGTGTATTTGTGCTCGGTGTCGGGGGCGACGACATGGCGCAGCTCGTGGCCGACCTTGGCCAGTTCGCGGGCCATGAGGTCGGCGGCGGCCTTCTGCTTGTCCTTCTCCCCGGAATAGGCGAGGAGGGGGCCGTTGAGGAAATTGGCGGCATACTCCGGCACGTCGTAGACCTTCCACAGGGTCTGCTCGTGGACCGCAGGGTATTTGTCGGGGGTGAGGCGGTTGTATTCCTTCGTCTCTGCGAATCCCGCCCCGGCGTGGACGCCGCAGAAGCGATCACGGTAGTGGGCGCCGATGTGCCAGGCGCCGGCCCCGCCCATGGAGAAGCCCGCGAGGATGATGCGGTCGGGGTCGATGGAGTAGTCGGCCATCACCGCCTCGATCGCCTCGAAGACGTCGATCTCGCCCGCGTGTTTCCAGCCGACGCAATGCCGTCCGAAGGGGTGCAGGACGATGGCTTCGGCCTGCTCCTTGTAGAAACCGCCGAAGGCTTGGCTCCTCGTGCGGCATTGCTCCAGAAAGTGCAGGTCGGTGGCCTTGTCGCCGCGGCCGCGCAGCCAGACGAGCAGGGGGACGGGACGCGAGAGGTCGAGGGATTCGGGAATTTCGAGACCGTAGGGCTGGTAGGACTGGTCGATCTGCGAGCGGTAGCCGCGGACGACGAGGCCGCGCTGCTTCAGCCAGGGGCGCTGGCCTTTCCTCCCGAGGGCGCGGAGGCGCTCGTCGGCGAGATCGAGCATCGTCGCGGCGCGGGGAAACTCCTTGTCCGAGTAGAATTCGCCGTTCCTCAGGGCGAAATCGACGGCTTTGACCAGCACTGCGGCATCGGCGGCGTGGGGGTCCCGCTCGATCTTGCGGATCTGCTCGGAGAGGGAGGAGACGCGTTTTTCGAGAGGGTCGCGGAGTTCCGGTGGAAGGGCGACAGCACCCTCCTCCGGCGGGAGAATGCGCACGATGGGCGCGATGGGATCGAGCGCCGGGGCCGTCGTCGCCGCGAGCAGGGCGAGGATGGTGGCGGCGAAGGGGGGAAGGGAGTTGGTCGTTTTTTTCATCAGATGCGGTCCTCCGTCACCGGGTCGATCCAAGCATGGACCCGGCCGCCCCGGAGGAGGGCTTTGTATTCCACGGGAAAGCGTCCGAAAATGGTGTCGATCTCGAAACGCACCGTCACCGTGTCGTAGGTCCCGGCGTATTCGCCCCGGATCGTCTCGGAACCGTTCCAGTGGAAGGAGCGGGCCTCCTCGAACGTCGCGCTGGCGACCTCGCCCGCCTTCAGGCTCGCCTTCACCGGGGCGACGCGGGGATCCCCGCCGTCGTCGTTGCCGACGGAAGGCGCCGCCTTGCCGACGAGGAGGTCGAGCTTCGCGGGATCGGCGGCGAGGATCTGGCGGGCGCGGGCGCGTTTGGTTTCGACTTCCTGCCGTTTCGTCTCGACGAACTGTCGGTAGCGGGCCTCGATGCGTTCTTTGAAATCGGTCTGGTCCACGGCGATCTCGGCGCTCATCGACGGGTCGGCGGGCGAGGCGACGAAGAGCCGCCCACCCACGAGGCGCACTGGCTTCAACGGTGTGCCGGGGGCGACGTTGCTCGACCCGACCGCCTGTCCGTTCACCACGAGCTGGAAGGCGACGGCCTCCTTCGCCGTCACCTCGGCGGGATAGGCTTTCGGCGGGACGTTGCGCCATTCGTCGACGATGGCCGTCAGCGGCGGGATTTCCGGCATGGGGTATTTCGCCTCCAAGAGGAGTTCCAATTCCGATTTCGGGGCTGGGGGGGCGGGCGTCGCCGGAGCGGGCGTCGAGGGTCCCGCAGATTCCGTTTTCGGTTTCGCGACCGGGGGCGGGGGGACGTCCGACGGGTTCTTGATCACGTGGCTGCTGTCGTTCGAGGAGGTGCCCCCGGTGAACTTCTCCACATAGGGCTTCAGCCAGGGATCGTAGAGAAACCAAGCGGCGGCGGCGAGACCGCCGAGCACGAGGAAGGTGGCGAAAAGGCCTTTCGCGTGGGAAGGCGGAGGGGCGGGGTTCTTCCGGCTCATGGGATGGAGGGGTATTCATCCACCTTGCCGCCCCGGATTGCAAGCCGCGCGAGAGGCGGGCGCGTATGACGCCCAAAAGGGTGGCGGTTCCCGCCGATGTGGGTTAGCCTTTCCACCCCCAAGCCTTGGATGAGTGAGATAGGATCTGTCGAAACCCGCTTCGAAATCCTCGCGACGCGGGACGAGCCTTTCGTCTTCCGCAGCGGCGAGTCGCTCGACCATGTCGAGATCGCCTACGAGACCTACGGCGAATTGAACGAGGACAGGTCGAACGCGATCCTGCTCTTCCACGCCTTTTCGGGCAGTCAGCACGCCGCGGGGACCAACCGCTGGGTCAAGGAGAACGAGTTCTGGACGCAGGAATGCGTGCCGGGCTGGTGGGATCCTTTCATCGGTCCCGGCAAGGCTCTCGACACGACCCGCTACCATGTCATCTGCGCGAACTACCTCGGCGGCTGCTACGGCTCGACCGGCCCGTCGAGCATGAACCCGGCCACGGGAAAACGCTACGCCTCCTCCTTTCCCCACGTCTCCGTCTCCGACATCGTGCGCAGCCAGGCCATGCTCCTCGACCGGCTCGGGATCGAGCGACTCCTCGCGGTGGTCGGGCCGTCGACGGGCGGGCTCGGCGCGACCACCTTCGCGACGACCTACCCGGAGCGCACCCGCCTCGTCATCTCCATCGCCTCGGGGGTGAAGACCACGGTGCTGAACCGCATCATCCTCCTGGAGCAGATCCTCGCCATCGAGAACGACCCGAGCTTCCGCGCCGGGGACTACTACGAGAGCGGCGCGCCGGAGACGGGCCTTTCCCTCGCCCGGATGATCAGCCACAAGACCTTCGTCCACCTCGACGCGATCGAGCGCCGCGCAAGCCATGACGTGATCCAGCCGGGGGACCGCTTCGCCTGGTATCAGGCCCACGACCACGTCGAAAGCTACATGCTGCACCAGGGGAAGAAGTTCACCGACCGCTTCGACGCGAACACCTACCTGCGCATCTGCGAGGCATGGAGCCGCTACGACCCCGTGGGCGAAGGCGGCGCGAGGGACGCGGCCGACCTTTTCGGACGCTCCCGCGAGGCGGGGCACCAGTATCTCGTCTTCAGCATCGACGAGGACTACTGTTTCTACCCCGAGGAGCAGGCCGCCCTCGTCGAGCATCTCAAGGGCGCCTCGGTGCCGCACCTCTACTTCACGGTGCATTCGGAGAAGGGGCACGACTCCTTCCTCCTCGAACCCGACCTCTACACCCCGCACATCCAAGTGATGCTGCACAACGCGACGAAGGCGCTCGTGGCGGAGTAAAATCCGAAACCCGAAATCCGAATGGCCTCCGGCGACCGATGATCTTCGCTGATTGCCGCTGATTTTTCTGGGCTTGGAAAAAAATCAGCGCGGATCAGCGCCAATCAGCGGTCCCGCGTAGCGGTTCAGCGTCCGGATTTCGGGCTTCGGATTTCCAGATTGTGTTGATTCGGCGCGGCACTTCGCCTAATCTCCGCGCCATGGTCCGACACAGCGTCTACTTCTGGCTCGATCCCGCCCTCACCGACGAACAAAAAGCCTCCTTCGAGGAGGGCCTCCGCGCCCTCTTCCGCATCGACGTGGTCGCGGCGGGCTCTTTCGGCAAGGCCGCGGCGACCCCGGTCCGTCCCGTCACGCAAAACACCTTCGACTACGCGCTCGTCCTTGAGTTCGACTCCGTCGCGCAGCACGACGCCTACCAAGTCCATCCGGAGCACGGCGTCTTTGTGGAGTCCTTCTCCCCGTGGTTCCGCGAGGTCCGGGTCTTTGACACCCAATTCTGAGTCCCCGGACGGGTGGCCAAGAAAAGAGCGCCCGGCGTCTTTTTCCGTTTTTTTCGCTTAGACAATTCGGATCGCCCTCGCAAATTATCGCGACAACCGTCCGCCTGAACCGCATGCATCTCGAAATCCTCAATTCCTCCAAGGAAACCCTCGACTACGAGTTCCACGGAGATCCTTCCGACACCTCCCTCCTCGCCATCATCGGCCACGGGGTCACCGGAAACAAGGACCGCCCTTGGGCTGTCGGCCTCGCCGAGGCGCTGGAGAAGGCGGGCTTCAACGCTCTGCGCTTCTCCTTCTCCGGCAACGGCAAGTCGGGCGGCAAGTTCGAGGACAGCACCATCACGAAGGAGGTGAAGGATCTCAAGACCATCGTCGACGCGGCGGAGGAAGAGGGCTACCACCGCGTCTGCTACATCGGCCACAGCATGGGCGCTGCCGTCGGGGTGCTCGCCACGGCGAAGGACGAGCGCATCGAACTGCTCGTCTCCCTCTCCGGCATGGTCCACACCAAGCAGTTCCTCGAACGCGAGTTCGGCGACCAGAAGCCCGGCAAGGGCTGCATGTGGGACGACAAGGACTGCCCCCTCTCCCAAGCCTTCGCCGACGACCTCACCAAGATCGGCAACGTCCTTTCCAAGACCGAGAAGATCGAGGTGCCTTGGCTTATCGTCCACGGCGATGCCGACGACGTCGTGCCCGTCGAGGAGGGGCAGGAGATCTACGCGAGCGCCTACGAGCCGAAGGAGATCGTCATCCTTCCCGGCGTGGACCACGTCTACAGCGGCGACGGCCTCGTCCAAATGACCGACGCCGTCGTCTCGTGGCTGAAGGGCCACAGCCACTGATGCCCCGGGAGCCGGCGCCAGGGATCGTCGGGTTCGGCATGTCCGTGCTCGATTGCGTCCAAGTCGTGGATTCCTTTCCCGCGCAGGGCGGCGTCACCCGCGTCCTTGAGTCCGCGACGATGGGCGGCGGTCCGGTGCCCACGGCCCTCTGCGCCGCCGCCCGGCTTGGGGCGGAAACCGCGCTCCTCGACCGCGTCGGCGACGACTGGCGGGGGCACCTTCTCCGCGCGGACTACGAGCGCTTCGGTGTGTTCGTCGGCCACCTCCTCCACGAGGCGGGTCGCCGCAGCACGCTGGGCACCGTGCTGGTGCGGAGGTCCGACGGGGAGCGCCACCTGATCTACGACGAAGGCGATGCCACCCCGCTCGCCGAGGAGGAGTTGCCGCTCGATCTCCTGCGGCGCTGCCGCGTCCTCCACCTCAACGGACGCCACTGGCCCGCCTGCCTCGCGGCGGCGCGGATCGTTCGGGAGGCGGGCGGGCTCGTCTCCTTCGACGGCGGGGCGCATCGCTATGATCCGAAGTTCGAGGAGCTGCTCCCCCTCGTTGATCTGCTCATCGTCGCCGCCGACTTCGCGGACCGCGCCGTCGGGGCGGGGGAGCGCGAGGAGCAACTACGGCGTCTCGCGCGACGGGGGGTGAAACTGGCGGGCATCACCGATGGAGAGCGCGGCAGTTGGTTCCTCGTGAGCGATGGGACGAGCTTCCATCAACCCGCCTTCGCCGTTCCTCGCGTCGTCGATACCACGGGATGCGGCGATGTGTTCCACGGGGCTTTTCTCGCGGAGGTCGTCCGGGGGGAGCCGTTGTCGGTCTGCGCCCGTCGTGCCTCGGCCGCCGCGGCGATGGCGGCGACCGGGTTGGGGGGCAGGGGATTCCTCCCGACGCTCGGGGAGGTTGAGGGGTTTCTTTCGACTTTATCTCCTACTCCTTACTCTTACCTCTTACTCCCCGAAGAACGGTTGGCCAACGACGAGGAGTAAGAGGTAAGAGTAAGGAGTAAGGAGTAAGGAGTGGAATCAAGGAAGACCCCCAACAATCCTCTCCAGCCCCTCGATATTCTCCCGCAGCACCTCCTCGGCATCGCGGGTCGCGACATGGCCGAGGATGGCGACGGGTCCGTCGTAGCCTTGCTCGATGAGCTCGGCGATCATCGCCGCCTCGTGCTCGCCGGTGCCAAGAGGCTTGATGCGATTCTCGCTTTTCGAAATGTCGCTCTTCGCCGGGTCGGCCATGCCGTTGAGGGAGACGCAGAGGAGATGGGGCCGCATCTTCCTCAGATCGTCGGCGAAAGTGCCGATGCGGGGATGGGCGTTGTGGAAGGTGTAGGCGATGCCGACCTGCTCGAACCCCCTCTCGCGCAGCCCCGCGCTCACCGCCGCGAGATTGTCGGGCAGTCCGCCCCAGCCGCCCTGGTTGTAGAGCCCGAGGGCGAAGCCCCGCTCCGCCGTCTCGCGGGCGAGGGGAACGAGGGACTCGACCGCGTTGGCGACCTTCTCCTGGTTCGAGAGTCCTTTCCCGGTTTGCAGGGGCACCCAGATTTGGGGTTTCAGATCGAGCTGTTCGAAGATCGCCTTGGCCTCGGGATGGTTCTTCCAGAAGGCGAAGAGCTCGATGCCGTGCTCGCGGTAGGCGAGGAACTCGATCTCGAACTCGGGCACATGCTCCTCGCGCCAGTCGTAGGCGACACGCTTCAGGCCGAGGCGGGACAGCATCGCGGCCCGATCGTGCGGGGTGCGCTTTTTCGCGTCGAAAGGGGCGACGCACCAAGCGACGAGATTCTCTCGGCGGAAGTTTTCAGGAGGCTCGGCTGCGACGGCAGGGAAGATGGCGAGGAGCAGGGAGAGGTGGAAAGAGGCGCGAAGCGGGGTTGCCGTCCCTTTGCGTGCGTTCGTGTCCATGTCGCCAACGCTTTTCAGGCTCCCTTCAACAAGCCCACCACTTGATCCCGCAGCGCCGCGTTCGTCGCGAGGGCTTCGCCGCCGTCGATGCGGCCCTCGTTGCCGGACCAGTCCCCGAAATATCCTCCCGCTTCCCGCAAGATCGGCGGGAAGGGCCCGCAATCCCACACCGCCATGACCGGGTCGACCATGATCTCGGCCCGTCCCGTCGCGACGAGGAGGTAGCCGTAGGCGTCGCACCAGCCGGCGTTGTAGTAGACCGCTTGTTGCAAACGCTTCCACGGCTCGCCCTTGCCGTTCTTCCCGAAATAAGCCGTGTCGATGTGGGCGCAGACCGCGCGGCTCAGGTCGGAGACCTCCGAGACGCGGGCGGGCTTGCCGTTCCACCAAGCCCCGTGCCCGGTCGCGGCGGAGATCGTTTCGTTCAGGGCGGGGAAGTGGGCGCAGCCGACCTCGACTTTCCCCTCGATCTCCAAGGCGAGGAGAACGCCGTAGAGCGGCACGCCGTGGGTGAAGGACTTCGTTCCGTCGATCGGGTCGATGATCCAGCGGAACTCCGACCCGCCCGACGACGCGCCGAACTCCTCGCCCACGATCTCGTGGTCGGGAAAGGTTTCCTCGATGTGGCGGCGGATCAGCTCCTCGGCCCGCCGGTCGGCCACAGTCACGGGCGTGTCGTCGGCCTTGAACTCGGGCCGCGCCGCGTCGGTGAGGAAATACTCCAAGGTCAAAGCCCCGGCCTCGCGGGCGGTGTTCTCGGCGAATCGGAGGTAGTCTTGGAGCATTGTCAGGATACGATGAAATGGGATCGGAGTTCAGGCGATCGGATTGGAAATGGTCATGGCCATGCGCAATCCTCAGATCTCTTGAACTCCCCTGTGAATTCGAACCGCTTTCTTACCATTGCGAGGCATTCCTCAAACGAATCTCCGGAAAAATCCGAATCGACCGATCCATTTTTCCTGTCGATGGCGAACGCTTTGAAAGACGGGCCGTATCGCACGACGGCAATATGAAGGCGTCTACCCTCGCCTTCGGTGACGAAATCACGTCGTTCATCCGGTGGAAAAGAGGGCCGGAAGAGACGAACCAATTCACCTCTCCCAGTGGTGTGGTGATTCCATCGAAGCTCACGATTGACGGCGGATGCCGCCGCTTCGGTGATTTCCTGCCCGGTACGGATCGATTCAGCCGTTGCTTCCTCCTGAGGCTGGCTGGACGGTTCCCGGTCCGCGCAGCCTTGGAGGAGGAACGAAAAGCCCAGCATTCCAACGGGAATGTGGGAAAAGGCTCGATTCATTTCCTTGGCGCGGGGACTTCGGTGATCAAAGAGGGTTGCGTCGACAGTTCGACAGGGTCCAGTCAGGGCTGTTCCGGCGCGGTCGCGACCTCCACTTTCACGCTGCCGGAGGGCGTGGCGTCGGCGTCGAGATCCGTGAGAGCATATTGGATGCCATCGAGCATGTGCTGGAGGGCGGCGCGGTTCGCGAAGGTGAGGTCGTTGTGGCCGAGGTTGGTGAAGAAGAGGCGGCCCTGCCCGACCTCGCGGCACCAGGAGACGGGCACGTCCACGTCGGCGGGGGCTTTGCCGAGGAGCTTGGGAGACTCCTTCTCGTTCTCGATGGGCTTGCGGGTCTCGGCCTTGGAGAAATCGAGGCTGAGGAGGACGCGCAGTTTCTCGCGGCCTTGGAAGCTCTCGGGCTTGTACCAGTAAATCTCGTCCTTATGCCAGAAGCCCTTGCCCCCGAAGGCGGCGTTGAGCGGGTGGCCGGGATCCTCGACCTTGAAGGCCCAGGTGCCTCCGGCGTTCCAGGGGTGGCCGTTGAAGATGCCGCCGATGAGGGCGACGCCCTCCTCCCACTTGTTGAAATTGTCGGCGGCGGCGTGGAGGCCGACGATGCCTTTGCCCCCGTGGATGAAGTCGAGGATGGCGGCGCGCTGCGCTTCGTCGGGGTCGAGGGCGGTGGTGTTGTTGAAGACGATGACGCCGTATTGGGCGAGATTCTCCTTCGTGAAAACGGCGTATTGGTCGGAGAAGTCGGCAGCGTAAGCGCCGGTGGTCTCCGCGATCTTCCCGAGGGCGTGGTTGGCGAAGGGGATGGAGGTGTGGATGAAGCCTTCGCAGCGGTAGAAGACGAGGATCTTGCGCGGCGACTTCGGCTGAGCCGTGGCCGCGGGCAGGTTCGCCTCGATCTGGGCCTTGTGCTCGTCGGTGGGGTTCGCTCCGAAGCGTTCGGCGGCCTTCTCCTCCCAAGTCTTGGGTTTCTCGGGGGCAGGGTTCTGCGCGACGAGGAGGCAGGCGGTGGCGAGGGTGGCCGTGGCGGCGAGGAGGATGGGTTTGTTCATGGCAGGAGTTTCGGAGGGGATTGTAGCGGGCGCCCTGTCGAAACGACAAGGTTATTTATGGGATTTCACGGAAAGGATCCCGCGTGGGACTCGGTTTGCGGAGGATTGTAGAGACAAGCCGAATCGGCTTCGGGCTGCGGTCGCAAGACTTGGCGGGAAACGCAGGTCAACTGTTCGCGTAGCGCCGTAGCTCCTCCCCGCTGATTGCGTTGGCCGACACGAGGAGGTAGTGCCGCTCTTCGACCACTTTCAAGTCGTCTCCGTCGATGGCGAGTTCGAACAGGGCGATGAGGTCGTCCGAGATGAACTGCGTCGAGATCGCGCGGCAGACGAGATCGGGGAACTTCTCGGCGCAGCATTGGATGTCCTGCGCGGTCTGGACGATGCCGAGGCGGTCGCTCCCGCCTTTGGCCTGCACGGGGATGATGAACTGAGCGCCCTTCCGGTTGAGTCCCACATACAGCTCGTCTATCTCGATCTGCCCGATCGATTTCACCGTGGTGCGGAGGTGGTTCTGGAGCGAGTAGCAGGTCAGTCCGAGGAAAAGGTCGATGAGGCGGTTGTAGCGCACTTTCGCCAGAAGCGCCTGCTCGTCCGAGAGGGCGTTGGCGGCGATCACCTGGGGAGTCGCGTCGGGAATCTTGATCGCCAGCAGGGCGGGATTCGGGACGATCCGGTTGACCTTGCGGAGGCGGAAGGCGTATCGCGCCCGTCCGACGCCCTCGATGCCCCATTCCCTGCCTCCGCTCTGCTCTTTGAGGATGGACTCGGGCAAGGCGGTCCGGTAGCGCACCGAATAGATCACGTCCCCGAGGTTCTTGGGCAGCCGGATGCCGAGGGTTTCCGCCGCCGCCTCGATGTCCTCGCGGGCGAAGACGACTTCTTCGTCGCCTTGCGAAAAGCGGTCGAAGAAGATTTTCTCCAAGAGGGCTTGGTAGCGGTTTTCTTTGGGAACTTGCATGGGGGTTCAGAATCCGGCGGACAGCCGGGTTGCCTCGATCTCCTCCTGCTTGCGTTTGCGTGCGCCGCTCTTGCGGTCGCGCTTTGAATTCGGCTTCTCGACTTCCCAATACTCCGAGGCTTGGGAGAGGTCGAAGGCGAGCAGGGCGGGGTCCCCGAGTCCGAGCCGGCGTCGCGGGCGCGTTGGTCGGAACCCCATGGCCTCCATCAGGGCGGTGGCGACCGCTCGGGCCAGCGGCGGGGGGACCGCGTTGCCCACCTGCCGGGCACCGTGCCATTTGGTGACGTGCAGACGGAACCAGTCGGGGAAGCCGTGGAGGCGGGCCATCTCCCGCACGGTGATGCAGCGGGCGTGGCGATAGTGGATCGGGCGGGGGCTGGTGAAGGCTCCGCGCGCTCCGTCCGTTCCCGCCCGGAGGGTGTTGGAGAGGCCGTCCGGCGGCAGACGGAAGAAGCGGGAGATCGGCTCGACGCTGCCCGGTGCGGTTTCAAGGAAGCGCCGTTTCGAGATGTCCGTGTGATGGGTGCGCATGCTTGAGGTGAGAATCCCCGGATCCCAGAGGCGGCGGTATCCAAAATGCCACGAGGCCTCGTCGAGGCATCGCATTTCCGTGGCGTAGGCGCTGGGTTCGCCCCAAGCCCGCGTCGCGACGGAGTCGCCGCTCTCCAAGCTCGCGAAGGCGTCGGCGTCGGGGAGGTCGCCGAGGGCCTCGCGGCAGGTGGTGGCGCGGTATCCCATCAATTCTGCGCTGGACCGCGAATGAGTTGGCTCGGGATATCGTGGCAGGGGAAGGCCCTTCTTCGCCCCGAGGAGGATCAGGCGCTCCCGGTTCTGCGGTACGCCGTAGTCCGCCGCGTTCAGGACGTGCCAAGGATTCTGGACACGGTAGCCCGCCCGGTCGAATTCCTCGTGCAGTTCGTCGAGGAACTTGCGATGGTGGCCGAGGGTGAGGCCTTTCACGTTCTCGAAGACGAACCAGCTCGCATCGACTTCGGCGACGATGCGGACGAAATCCCTGACCAGCGCGTTCCTCGGGTCGTCGAGGATGCGTTTTCCGATGAGCGAGAAGCCTTGGCAGGGCGCTCCGCCGAAGACGACATCGACAGGACCTCCGCCGATGGCGGTTTCGAGGTCGCCTCCGGTGATCCGGGAGACGGAGGCAGGGATGACTGCGCATTCGGGGAAGTTGAAGGCGTGGACCGAGCAATGCACGGGATCGATCTCGACGGCGGCCTTCACGTCGAATCCGGCCTGCTCGAATCCGAGGCTCATCCCCCCGGCTCCGGCGAACAGATCGATTCCTACAGGTCGGCGCGACATTTCAAATCAGTGTATTTTTGAACAAAAACCGATCCGGGCCGCATGCAAGTTGAAAAGCGCGAAATTTGTCCTCCGTTCAAGCAATAGGGTTGGCCACAGGCATCAAAGCCGCTTTTTCGCCCGTTGGAAGCGGCTTTTCCGGGAATCGCCGTCCGCTGGCGGCGGGGGTTCGGGTGTCGGGGGCGCGGGCGGGGCAGGGGAGGACGCGGTTTCGGGCGTAGCTTGCGCTTTCACCGGAACCGGGCGGGCGGCGCGTTTCGCGAAGACAAAGGAGGGGAGGAAACGCGGCAGTTTCCAGCCGGTCCGCGTGACGAGGGCGTCGAGGAGGAAGAGGGCGAGGATCGCGACGAGGAGGGGCGTGCGGATCGGCTCCTCGCTCGGCGCGGGGGGCTGACGCCAGGCTTTGCCGAGGTCGAGGAGTTCGCCGCCGCCGCTGGCGCGGGCGGTCTCGCGCAGTTCGGCGACGCGCTCCTCGTCGAACTGCCATTCGCTGTCGGAGCCGACGACGACGGGGCCGAGGGGGATGGCGGAACCCGCGACCTGGAGGGCGGCGCGGACGGGAGCGCCCGCTTCGAGGGAGGTGGAGACGGAGTAATGGCCGGGGGCGAGGCGTTCCCAAGTCAACTCGCGGCGTCTCCCGTCGCGGTAGCCGCTCTGCACGACGACGCGCGGCGCGGCGGTGGCGAGGCGGGCCTCCCAGGGATCGGCTTCGTAGAAGAGGTCGAAGGTCCACTCGGACCCGACGAGGCGGTGCCGCAGACCGAGTCCGGGCGGCACTTCGTCACCCATGAGCCAGCGGGCGAGGGTCTGGACGAAGTCGCCGTATTGCGCCCAGTTCCGGGTGCGCTCGGAGAAGCCGCCGCCGAGGGGGAAGGAGACGGCGGCGGTGCGTCCGATGCCGCGCCGTCCGAAGGCGACGAGGGGGGCGGCGTAGGTGTCGGCGGAGATCAGGGCGGCTTGGTCGCCTTCGCGCAGGTAGCTGAGGTTGTAGCCGTCGACTTCGGGGAGCCATTCGGCTTCGCGGCGGGCGAGTTCGTGCCAGCGGCCTGTCGATTTCGCCCCGGTCGCGTCCTCGATGAAGGAGGAGCGGGCCACGGTCACGGTCTCCTGCGCGAAGATGTTGGGCAGTTCGCCGGGGATCTCGGTGAAGAAGACACGGCCTCCGCCTCGCTTCGCGATGTCCTCGAGCAGCCCGGCGTCGGGATCGCCGCGACCGCCCAGGCCGATGACGCTGACGGTGGTGCCGGCGGCGCGCATCTCCTCGATCAGGGCAATGTAGTCGCCGGGCTCCTCGGAGTCGGATGCGTCGCTGAAGAGGATGAGGTGCCGCTGCCCGAGGGGCGCATTCTTGAGCACGTCCCAAGCCGCCTTCATCCCGGTGTAGACGAAGATGCCGCCGCCCATGGATTCGATGCGGCGGATGCGGCTGATGAGTTCGCCCCGGCCCTGGCCGACGTTGAGGAGGGGGGCGACTTGGTGGGCTTGGCTGTCTACGGCGAAGACGGTGACGGCGTCCATGCTGCCGAGAAGCTCGACGGCCCGGGCCGCGCCTTCGTTGGCGAGCTGCATTTTGGTGTGTCCGCTAGAGGTGGTCATGCCCATGGAGCCGGAGCGGTCCATGACGATGGCCATGGCCACGCCGAGCTTGCGGTGCTCGCTTTTCAACTCCATCGAGACGGGCAGGAGCGGGTCGATGGCCGACTCGTAGTAGCCGCCCGATCCGAAGCTGCGATGGCCGCCGACCATGAGGAGTCCGCCGCCTTGGTCGCTGACGAAAAAGGGCAGCGCCCCGATGAAATCGCCCGGCAGCTCGTAGGCGGGGACGTTGTTGAGGATCACCGCTCTGGCTCCGGTGAGGGCTCCGGGGTTCAGGGAGAGCGGGTTTTCCACGACGACGACGTCGAAGCCCTGCGCCCTCAGGACCGGTGCGAGGGGGTCGTCCTGGTAGGCGGTGACGAGGAGGAGGCGCGGGCCGCCCGTGATCTCGATCCAGCGTTCGCGTCGGTTGTTTCCCGGATGGGCGTCGTTGGCGGGGGCGATGGAGACGGCGTAGCGGTGTCCGCCCGGCTCGGCGATGCGGTCGGAGAAGCGGAAGCGCCCGACGCCGCCTTTCACCGCGATCTCCCCGGCGTAAAGGCGGCTTTCCCCACGGAAGATTTCGATGGGCACGGTGCCGTCCGCTGTGCCCGCGAGCCGCGCCTCGACGATGAAGGGTTCGCCGAACTGGACCCGTTCAGGCATCTCCACGGCGGCGACGCGGTAATCGACGGATTCGGGCGAGCGGAGGAGGCGGTAGTCGAGGGGCGCGCCCGCTTCGATCAGCTTTGCGGCAGCTCCGGAGAGGGGTTCGGTGCTGTAGCCGTCGGAGAAGAGGAGGACGCGGTTGTGCCGCTTCGGGTCCATGCGGGCGAGGGCCTCGTGGAGGGCGAGGGCGGTGCGGGTCTGGTCGCGGTCGCCGGAGTAGATCGCGCCTTCGCCTCGGCCCAAGGGGATGACCTCGCCGGCGTAGTCGAGGAAGTGGAGCCCGTGCCGTTCGCTGGGACGGGTGCGTTCGAGCAGGGTGCGCCACTCCAGCTCGCCCGCATCGACGAGGTCTTGGGCGGAGCGGGATCGGTCGAGGAGCACCCAGAGGTCGATGCCGCCCGATTTTAGGGAGACGCGCGGGTCGCAGAGGAGCAGGGTCAGGAGCAGCAGCACTACGGCGCGGAGCGGCCTCCACAGTTCGAGACGGCGGAAGCGCCAGCCCAAGAGCAGCCAGATCGGCAGCAGGAAGAGGAATTGGGGCGCGGCGAAGTGCATCGGGGGGAAGCTGCCCTCCACTGTAGAGAGGCTCCGGCGCGGGGAAAGTCGAAAGTCGAGTCTCGAAATCCGAAATCCGAAGCTCGAAATCCGAACGGGTTGCTGCTCTTTTCGCTCCGCTTGGCCCTCCTCCCGCATCTGCCCTCGCCTTGTTCCGGGAGATGGCTACAGTAGGGGATGGCTATTGATCCCGATTCATTGAGGGAGCGTTTCGGCTCCGACCCCGAGGCCCTCATCGCGGACAACCTCGCCGAGGTTCGTGGGAGGATCGAGGCGGCTTGCGCTCGTGCGGGTCGTCCGACCGGGTCGGTCCGCTTGTTGCCCATTTCGAAGACGGTGCCGGAGCCTGTTCTTCGCATCGCCTATGCCTTGGGCTTGGACGAGTTGGGCGAAAACAAAGTGCAGGAAGCCAAGGCGAAGGCCGAGGCGATGGCGGATCTCGCCATCCGCTGGACGGTGGTGGGGCACCTGCAACGCAACAAGGCGAAGGAGGTCGCCCGTTTCGCCAGCGAGTTCCAGGCGCTCGACAGTCTGGGCGTGGCCAAGGCTCTGCACGAGCGGCTCCTCGCCGAGGACCGGGAGATCGACGTGTTGATCCAAGTCAACACCTCGGGGGAAGCCACCAAGTTCGGCTTGGCCCCGGACGAGGTGGAGGCATTCTTGGACGCGCTGCCCGCCTACCCGAGGCTGCGCCCCCGGGGGTTCATGACCTTGGCCCTTTTTTCGCCGGACGCCGCCCGGGTGCGCCCCTGTTTCGAGCGTCTCCGGTCCCTCCGCGATCATCTCAGCGGGCAGACGCCAGCGGGGCTTCTGCCCGAGCTGTCCATGGGCATGTCGGGCGACTATAAAATGGCTATCGAGGAAGGTGCCACCGTCGTGCGAGTGGGCCAAGGTATCTTCGGTCGGCGTCCGGGTTCCGACGCCCACTATTGGCCGGGGCTGATTCCCGGCTGAACAGTGGGGTCAGCGACGGCGGTGGTGGTATCCCGAATGCCCGCCTCCGCCACCGTGATGGCGATGGCCGTAGGCGTCGCCGCGGGATTCATGCCCGGAGTGGGCGGAATGGCCGGAGTGAGATCCTGAGGAATAGTTGGCGTCGCGGTGGGCGTGACCGCCATGACCGTGGCTGTTCCCGTGGCCCTGACCATGGCCGCTTCTGTGGCCATGGTTGTCCCGGTGCCAGTTCCGGCCGTGGTTGTGGTTCCGGTGCCCGTGGCTGTCCCGGTGATAGTGGTGGCGGGGTGCGGGCTGGACGTAGCGGTAGGTGTGGTAGTAGCCGCTCGAATAACCCGGATGGCCGTATCCGTAGGAGGGATGCCCATGGGAATGGCAGGAGGAGAGGAAACCGGCCAGCAGGAGCAGTCCGAAACCGATGAAAAGAAGGCGGGGGAGGTTCTTCATACGATACCGAAACCGAAGAAACTCGTTTTTCAATTCCTCTTTCGAGTCCCGATGGACCAGCCGCGACCCTCGCGGATCGGCGGTCCCGTCGTCCTGCCTCGTCGGAATTCAGGACCGCCTTGAGAAAGGCTTCACGCCAGCCCCGGCTGCAGGGTGCGGAGGAGCAGGATCTGATCGCCGACATCGGCGCCCAACTGACGCCAGCGGCTCAGCGCCGCGCTGGAGACTTTGATGCGGTCGCCGACGGCTTTTTCCAGCTCGTGATAGCCCTCGGCGAGCTGCTGGGAGAGTTCGAGCAGGGTGGCGTAGGCCTCCTCCAAGTTGGGGCTGGGGATTTTCCAGCCCTTGCCGTTTTCGATCTGGGCTTCGGCGCGATCCTTCATCTCGCGCAGTTCGGCAAGGACGATCTTCGCCTCGGGGACGCGGCGCAGCTCGGTGGCGAGGCCGAGCTTCGAGAGGGTCCAGATGGCCCATTTCGTGGGGTCCCACTGCCAAGGCTTGACCCCGTTGCGGTAGTCGTGCTGGAAGGAATGGTGGTAGTTGTGGTAGCCCTCACCGAAGGTGAAAAGGGCCATGAGCCAACTGTCGCGGGCGCTCGTGCCGGAGTCGTAGGGCCGCTTCCCGATGGTGTGGCAGAGGGAGTTGATGAAGAAGGTGCAATGTTGCACGCAGACGAGGCGGGCGATGCCGGAGATGAGGAAGGCGCCGAGGGCGGAGGTCGCGCCGCCGTAGAGCCACCCGATCGCCGCCGGGAGGGCGAGTCCGGCGAGGACGCCGAGGGGGCGGTGGTGGCGGTGCTGCCACATCACGAGGGGATCTTTTTTCAGATCGGCGACGTTGGCGAGGGGGCGGGGGTAGAGCTTGAAGAAGATCCAGCCCATGTGCGCCCAGAAAAAGCCGCGGGAGATGCTGTAGGGATCGTCGTCCTCGTGATCGACGTGCTTGTGGTGCTGGCGGTGGTCCGAGGCCCAGTCGAGCGCGGAATCCTCGAAGGCCGCCGCGCCGAAAATCAGGGTCGTCAGCTTCACCCCCCGGCCCGCTTGGAAAGCCTTGTGGGCGAAGAGGCGGTGGTAGCCGAGGGTGATGCTCATCCCCGTCGCGATGAAAAAGAAGATAAAGAGGAGAACTTGGAACAGATCGAGCCCGTGGTGGGCGACGTAGATCGGCACCCCGATCAGGGCGGTGAAGAAGGTGACGATAAGAAAGGAACTGGTGAACCAGTTGACCCGATCCAAGGGGAATTTGGGAATCATATCAGGGAATGGGGGGAATACGGAGAAAAGGGGCCTGCGGATGGGGGAATCCGCAGGCGAAGAAAGCAAAGCGATGGCGGGCCGGGGGGCCGGATCAGAGGCTGCGATAGCGTTTGCCACCGCCGCCGCCGTAGTCGTCGCGATCACCGCGCGGCTCCCGGTATTCCCGGCCGCCGCCGCCGCTACCACCACCGCCCCGGTATTCCCGGTCGCCGCGTTCGCCACGGTAGTCGCCGCGCTCGCCTCCACGATGGCGACCGCCGCCACCACCACCTCCACCGCCGCGACGTTCGTAGCCGCCGCCTCCCCCGCCTCCGCCGTAGCCACCGCCGCGCGGGGGGCGTCCGCCGCCTCCCCCACCGCCACCGTAGCCACCTCCGCCGCCCCCTCCGGGACCACGGCGTTCTTCGGCCTCCCGTACCTTCAGGTTGCGACCGCCGAGTTCGGCGCCGTCGAGTTGGGCGATGGCTGCCTCGCCGGCATCGCGGCTGGAGAGCGTCACGAAGGCGAAGCCGCGCGGGCGTCCGCTGTCGCGGTCGATCGGCAGATGCAGATCGAGGATGGGTTCGAAGGGACTGAGGAATTCACGCAGTTCAGCCTCAGAGGTGTCGTAGGACAGGTTTCCAATATACAATTTCATCGATTCTTAACCAGTTGGGGGCCCGAGGGTTCCGAGCGCCTCTGCTTTCGTCCGGGGGAAAACGCGTGACCGGGGTCAGAATCGAATCGCCAAGGAGTGAACATGGAGTGGCCGGGGAAAGGACCATCGGTAGGATTCCTCATTTTTTAAGAAAAACCAACCAAATTCCAAGGAAAATCGCGTGAGGGACGCGGAATTCGGCGGGCGGGGGCGCATTCGGGGCATTCGGGGGACGCCCGGTCCGCGTTCGATGTCTCCAGCTACAGCGCCGACGCGGCCTTCGGGGCGGGATCTGTGGCCGAGGTCACTGACCTCGGTCGAGCGTCGTTTGGCCACCCGATCCGGCCTCAGTGAGGCTGGCTACAGGCTTCCGCGCCCTCCGCTTCAACTCGGCGAGGGCGGCGAGGATGGCTCGCTCGTCCATCTCGTGGACCTCGACTTTCCTGCCGATGGCGGGGATGAGGGTGATGGTGAGCCGCCCCCCGAGATGCTCGCGGAATTCCTCCAAGCCCGCGAGGACGACGGGGCGGCCCCGCTCCTCGCGGTCGAGTTCGTCGGACCAGAGTTCGAAGCCGACCGTCTCGATCAGGGCGAGGATCTCCTCCGCCGTGGCGCGGGGGAGCAGGCCGGTCTCCACCGAATAGAGCAGGTCCACGGCCATGCCGATGGCGACGGCCTCGCCGTGGCTCACCGAGAAATCTGAGATCTGCTCCAGCTTGTGGGCGGCCCAGTGCCCGAAGTCGAGGGGCCTCGCCGAGCCGTGTTCGAAGGGGTCGCCGCTGGTGGCGATGTGGTCGACGTGGTTCTCCGCGCTGCGCCGGATCGCTGTCTCCAGCGGCCGCTTTTCGAGGTGGCCGAGGGCGGGGCCGTTCGCGAGGAGGAATTCGTAGAAGGCCCGGTCGCGGATCAGCGAGACCTTGATCGCCTCGATGAGGCCGTCGCGGCAGGCGCGGGGCGGTAGGGTGGCGAGGAAGTCGAGGTCGTTGACCACGGCGCAGGGTACGGAGAAGGTGCCGACCCAGTTCTTTTTGCCGAAGTGGTTGACCCCGTTCTTCACCCCGACTCCGCCGTCGCCTTGGCTCAGGGTCGTGGTGGGCATGCGGATGAGGCGGATGCCCCGGTGCGCCGTGGCTGCGCCGAAGCCGGCGAGGTCGAGGAAGGCCCCTCCGCCGATGGCGATGATGTAGGAGTGGCGGCAGATTTTGAAAAACTCGACCGCCTTCCAGATGCGCTCGACGAGGGGCCAGTCGTTCTTGCAGCCTTCGCCGCCGGGGAGCAGGAGGGGATCGGCGACGAGGTTCAGGGTGTCGGCGTGGGCCGCGAAATACTGCTGGATGCGCCCGGCCAGCCTCGGGTCGGCCTCGGCCACGCCCGCGTCGAGGAGGACGAGCACTTTCGCCGCCCCGTCGAGGGCGCATCCTTCCGCGACGAGGTCGCGCAAGGTGTGGTTCTTCGCGTCGAAGGCCCCGTGAGTGAAGGCGACGCGATGGGAGTAGGCGATGGGGATGGACCGCTGGATCATCGGGGGGAGGAGGAACGATAAGGCCCGGATCGTCGCGGGGCAAACGGACGTGAATGCGGGGGGACAGGGACGGGGAAGGGGGCCTACGGAAGACGCGGAAAGGGGAATTTCGTTATGGGACACCAAACGGGTCGGGCAAGCCTTGGCCGCTGGCTGGACCGGGAGGAACGGGGGCCGCAGGGGCTGCGGGGCGGAGCCGTGAGGTCTGGCGATACCGCCATTCCATGAGTCGGTCGTTCCAAGGCGGTTCGGGATCGTAGAAGATGCTGGAAGCAAGAAAGTCGATCTCCTCCATATTGTCCACGTCCGCCGAGGCCCAAAGCAGCCCCCGTTTCGGGTAGTAGATGGAGACTTCGCCGCTTTCGAGCGCGATGCCGAGTCGTTGCAGTTGGTCGCGCACATTGGCTGTTTCCGCTGATGGATCGATGCCCTCAAAAAAACCGGGAGGAATACGAAACCACCCTTCCTCCCGGAACCGTTCTCTGTCCAGATAGCCGACGTCGAAAACGACGGTCCGACCAAGCTCCAGATCGTATCTGGCGGAATTGAGCCCTCCAAGGTATTGCAATGCCTCCAACGCGGGCACTTCGCGGAGATGGAGGGTGATGGGAGACGTTGGCGAAACCTCCTCCTCGATTTGGAACGTGATCGGTGCGATGTGGGGATGCTCGTCCACGATCATTCGCTGAAGCTGTGCGAGGCATTCCGAGAAAGGCGTCTCCTTGAAGACCACTTCGTCGAGGTCCGCCAGTTTCAGGTCGCTCTGGAGAATCCCGATTTCGGAATCCGGTCTGTTCCGGAGGTCCGACCACAGGACGACCTCCTCATCGGGGCGTGCCTGTTTTTGGAGATGGTCAACGACCCAGGCGGTCGTTGCGAGCAAGATGCCGAATGCCGCGAAAACGAGCGCCTTTCTCCAAGATCGACGAATCATGCCCGATCATAGACAGATCGGGAGACGGAGGGCAAGACGAACTGGCGCAAAAACCTCCTCACGGAAAACAGGAAAGAAAACCGTTTGAGCGCTCCAATCCTTTTCCGTGTCTTCCGCGTCTTCCGCGTCTTCCGCGTCTTCCGCGTCTTCCGTAGGCCACCCTACGGCTTCCCGAGGTGCCTCTCCAGAAACTCGAAAGTCCCCACGCCGTGGATCGAATGCCCGCCGTGGAAGAACTCGATCCCGGTGCGGTCGGCGAGGCCGAAGCGGGCGTAGAGGTGGCGCACTTTCGCATACTCGTGCGCCACCCAGGCGTCGGTGGAGACGCGGTCGTGGTGCCCGCGCTCGACGAAGAAAGGGCGCGGAAAGATCAGGGCCGCCATCTCGCTGTAGTCGTAGGCGCTGCCGAGGTTCCAGTAGGGCATCTCCCACTCGACGCTCTTCATGAAGCTGCCGGGAAAATCGGGGTCGGCGACTTTGCGGGTCCATTGGTTGAAGTCGCCCGAGCAGATCGAGAGGCAATAGTCGGGGATCACCGCCGGCACGCGCACCGCCGTCTCGCCGCCGTAGCTCAGCCCGTAGAAGGCGATGCGCTGCGGATCGACTTCGGGCAGGGATTTCAGCCAAGCGAGGCACTGGCGGTGCGAGGAGACGATGAAGGTGAAGAGGGTGCCGCCGACGAGGTTCGCCTTGCGGTCGAGCCAGCGGTAGCGGTCCTCGCCCCGGTAGAGGTTGTGCGGGGCGAAGGTGACGTAGCCGCGCTCGGCGAGGCGGGCGGCGAAGTCGTTGTAGGCGGGCTTGCCCGCATCGACGCAGTCGCGGGGGACTCCGTTGCGTCCGTGCTGGCAGACGACGACAGGGCGGCGCTCGCCGGGTTTCAGCCCCTTCGGCAGGAGCAGCACGCCCCAAGTCTCGAAACCGGGATGGACGTCGAGGCCGACCTCCCACATCGTCCAGGCCTCCGTCTCCTTCAGTTTTCTCGTGCGCGGATTCGGCGGGAGCGGCTCCTCGTCGAAGGCGCCGAGGAATTCCTCCTCGAAACGGGTCCGCCATTCCTCGCTGCGGACGATGAAATTCGCCGGGCCGAGGACGGGATGCTCCTTTTCCACGGACCAGCCTCCCGGTCGCAGACCCGGTTCGGCGGCGAAGAGGAAGGACTCCTCGCGCGTCCGGTCGGAGGCGTCGACGAGGCTTTGGACGTGCTCTTGCAAGCCGAGGAGGATGCGTCGGTGGCGTGACGCGGGATCGAAGGCCTGGCGTTTTTCGAGGACGAGGGCGAGGGGCGGGGTGCGCTCGATGTCCGGTTCGCGACCGATGGCTTGGAGGAAGCCCGCGACCGAGGGGTAGTCGCCGCGAGCGCCGTCGTGGGCCTCCGTCAGGAAAAAGGAGGGCGGCGCGGAGAAGGCGTTCATCACCGTGGCGATGCTCTGCCATTCGCGCTCCACCTCGGCGAAGGGCGGGGTCGTGAGATCACCTTTCTGGTCCTTCACCTCGGGGAAGCGGGTGTGCTCGACGAGGAGGACGCGCGGGGCGATCAGGGCGGCGACGGAGGCGTCGCCGTGGTCGGGGAGGAGGCCGAAGATGTTGCGGTCGATGGGTTCGGCCCAAGCCGCGTCGCGAGGGGCGAAGGCCCCGCTGACGAAGGCGCGGCCGACGCGGGGATCGAGGGCGGCGGCGTAGAGGGCGGCGCGGCCTCCCTCGCCGTAGCCGGCCGCTGCCACCCGGTCGCCGGGGAAGGCCCTTTCGAACCAGTCCACCGCCGCGAGGATCGTCTGCACGTCGTAGCCGAGGGGATGTCGCCCCATCTGGAAGGCTTGGCGGTAGATCCATTCGCGGTGGCTCTGCTTCGTTTTGAGGACGGCCTCCTCGTTTCCTGACAAACCGCCAAACGTCCCCCGGTCGAGCGGGGCGGGGATGAGGAGGCGGAAGCCCGCCATCGCGAAGCGCAGACCGATCCGCTCCTTCGCTTCGAGGCGGGGCGACAGGCCGAGGACCTCCTCGGGCGTCTCGCCGGCGTCGGGCATCAGGACCATCAGGGGAGGGGAGGCGACCCCGTCCTCCAGCGGGATCGGGTTCACGTAGAGCCCCTCGGCGGTGTATCCCGGCAGGACGGGCCAGCGCACCTGGTGGACGCGGAAGCCGGGGCCCTCCGCGACGAGGGACGTGCCGGGTTCGCCCTCGAAGTTAACAGGGTCGACAGAGACGAATTCGAGAGACGGGGGGAGCCGTTCCTCGACGACGCCGAGCTTCCCCGCGAGGGCCTCGCGGGAGTTCGCGACGAATTCCTTCCGCGCCGCCTCGTCGAGGGGGAGCCGGGGCGTTTTCGTCGCGGCCTCGGCGATCTTCCGGTCGATGAAGGCATGGGCGCCGTCCATGATGCGGACGGAGGGGTCCTCCTCGGTCCAGTCGAGCGGCGCGGTGCCGGGGAGCGGGGCGGCGTCCTGGCAGAGCGCCGCAGTGGCGAATCCGACGGCTGCGGCGGCGAAAAACGTGCGTCTCATGGATTCTTGTCCCGTTGGAAGTCGAGGCTGCTGACGCGCGTGCTCATGTCCCCGGTCGCGCGGATCACGAGGACGATGCCGGGATCGGGCTCCCCACCCTCGACGTGGCGGGTGATGGTGTAGATGTCGGCGAGGGTCACTTCGAGGTTTTGCAGGGAGACGTCGATGCCCTCGGGCAGGTCCGCTTTGGCGATAGCCTCGCGCACCTCCTCGTCGAGCTCCTCCTTGTAGTCGTTCAGATCGACGCGCAGTTGCCCTTCGAGGCCCTTCACGAGCATCCCCTCCAGCAGCCAGGCGGCCACGCCGGTGAGCTTGTCGCGCGTCTCCACGGTCAGTTCGACTCCGGTGAACCCGAGGGTTTGCTTCTCGTAGTCGATCACGGGTCGGCCCTTCACCCAGATGGAGCCGGCGACGCCGCGACCGAGGCGCGATTTGTCCGCCTCCAAGTCGAGTTTTAGGTTCAGATAGCCGCCCTGCCCGACTTCGGCGGCGAGGCCGTGGACCTTGATCCTCGTGCCGATCCCGGTGTCGATGTCGAAGTCCTCCTCCGCGATCATCCGGTTCAACTCCGTCATGCTGACGACGACGGGCACGCGCAGGTCGGTGCCCGCCGCCTCCGGCAGGGGACCCAGTTCGGGCAGGGGCGCGAGCTCCGGGGCGGCCGGGGCGCGGTTGACGAGGTAGGTTTCGCTCTCGATGGCGACGGCGAGGCCGATCTGCTCCGGCGTGCCGTAGTCGACGGGGCCGAGGAGGAAGCGGCGGGGGGTGACGCGGACCCAGAGCGGGGGGTCGTCGGAGACTTGCTCGAGCAGGTGGGCTTGGCTCCACAGCTTCCCGGCTTCGCGGCGCAGGTCGAAGCGTTTGCGGATCACGGGCGCGATCTTCCCGGCCTCCTCCTGCAGGTAGGCGCCGAGGCTGCCGCCGAGAAATTCGCCGATGTCGATGCCGCCGAGTTGGCCGAGCCGCAGGTTGGCTTTGTCGAGCTTCAGTTCCGGGGTGAAATTCGGGTTCACGTTCCAGTCGGATTGGACTTCCGGCACGAGCGTTCCCCCGGCGGTGCCGGCGACATCGGCGCTGCCCTCGATCGGGATTTTCAGGATGGAGGCGTCGAGTTCGCCTTGCAGGGTCGCTTTCCCCTCGAAGGGCACGGTGAAGGCGAGGCTGCTCCCGGTGTTGTGGAAGCGGATCTCGCCGCGGGTCGCGTCCCAGGTGTAGGCTCCGTTCTGGATGCGCTTGTGGAAATTCTTCGCCTCGCCCCCTTCGAAGGTCAGGGGCGCCTCGGCGTTGGCGATCTCGTCGAGGAGGCCGACGGGCACGACGATGCCGAGGGCGAGCAGGGAGACCTCGGGCCGGGGCGAGTCGTATTCCCCGAGCGGCTCCCCGCTCGGAGGAGGCACCGAGACGAGCCGCGGGCCGACGATGCGGACCACGACGAAGGCGGAGATCAGGGCGAGCACCGCGAGGAGGGCGAGGATGAGGAGAAGCTTCTTCATGCGAATCTCGCGATACTGTGCCACGGGGTCGCCCAAGAGGGAAGCGATCAAATCGAGGCGGGCGGATCGATCCGGTTTCCCCCACAACTCCCGTTGACTCCGGCCCTCATCGGGAACACGCTCCCCGCGCATGAACTGGATACCCGCCCACGACTTTGAAGACCTCCGCTACGAGACCTCGGAGGACGGACAGATCGCGAAGATCACGATCAACCGTCCCGAGGTGCGCAACGCCTTCCGCCCCCGGACGGTGCGGGAGATGCTTGCCGCCTTTGACCTCGCCCACGAGGACCCGAAGGTCGGCGTCGTCATCCTCACGGGCGAGGGCGATCTCGCCTTCTGCGCGGGAGGCGACCAGAAGGTGCGCGGCCACGCCGGCTATGTCGGCGAGGACGGGGTGCCTCGGCTGAACATCCTCGAAGTGCAGAAGAAGATCCGCGCCCTGCCCAAACCGGTCGTCGCGATGGTCGCGGGCTACGCCATCGGCGGGGGGCACGTCCTCCACGTCGTCTGCGACCTCACCATCGCGGCGGACAACGCCCGCTTCGGCCAGACCGGGCCGAAGGTCGGCTCCTTCGACGGGGGCCTCGGCTCCAGTTACCTCGCCCGCATCGTGGGGCAGAAGAAGGCCCGCGAAATCTGGTTCCTCTGCCGCCAGTACGACGCGCAGCAAGCGCTGGAGATGGGGCTGGTCAACACGGTTGTCCCCCTCGCGAAACTGGAGGAGGAGACGGTGAAATGGTGCCGCGAAATCCTGGAGCATTCGCCCCTCGCCCTGCGCTGCCTCAAGACCGCCCTCAACGCTGACTGCGACGGCCAAATGGGCCTCCTCGACCTCGCCGGCAACGCGACCCTGCTCTACTACATGTCGGAGGAGGCGAAGGAGGGACGAAGCGCCTTCGTCGAGAAAAGGAAGCCGGATTTCTCCAGATTCCCGAGGCTTCCGTAAAAGGCAACAAAGAGTGAGAGTGGAAACGACATCACCTTGCCGCAGGGTAGAGAAATTCGTGAGAATTTCTCCGAGAGCGTCCTCCATGCGTGGTTCCGGGAGAAATTCTCACAAATTTCTCTACAGGTTGGCGAGTGGTAGTGTTCGTAACGGATTCGAGATAGCGAAGCCATGAACCTCTCGCCTTGGATTCTCGCGGCTCGCCCAAAGACGCTCCCGGCGGCGGTGGTGCCGGTTTGGGTGGGGGCGATGCCGATGCTGATGGACGGGAACCTTTTCACCGGATCGTGGTTCCTCTTCTGGTGTACGCTGCTGAGCTGTCTCTGCATTCAGATCGCGACGAATCTCTTCAACGACGCCATCGACCACGCGAAGGGGGCCGACACGAAGAAGCGGCTCGGCCCGAGGCGTGTCACAGCCTCGGGGATGCTGAGGCCAGGCACGGTGTTGATCGGGGCGCTGGGCTTCTGCCTCGCGGCGGCCCTGATCGCGATCCCCCTGATCGTGACGCGGGGCTGGCCCATCGTCGCCATCGGGGCGGTATCGCTTTTCTTCTCCTACGGCTACACCGGCGGCCCTTGTCCGCTCGCCTACCGGGGGATGGGAGAGCTCTTCGTCATCCTCTTCTTCGGTTTGGTGGCCGTGTCAGGGTCGTATTTCGCGCAGACGGGGGAATGGGGCGGCGGCGAGATCCTGCGGCTCGGGCTCCAGTGCGGGCTGTATTCGAGCGTGCTCATCGCGGTGAACAACCTCCGGGACGTCGAGGAGGATCGCGGTTCGGGCAAGCGCACCCTCGCGACGCGCTTCGGCGAGACCTTCGCGCGGGTGGAGATCCTGCTCTTCTGCCTGATCCCCGTTCTGCTGTGGAATCTGCCCGTGCCGCGATCCTACGAGGGATTGTTCGTCGGGCTGCTGCCCGCGCCCATCGGGGCGGTCATCGTGTTCTGCGTCTTCCGCTTTCGGCCGGGGCCGGTCTACAACCGCATCCTCGCCTTCGGGGCGCTGCAACTGCTGCTCTTCGCGGTGGCGGCGACGCTGCGCGAACTCGTGCCATGAAGCCCGTCTATTTCTGGCGCTACACCCTGCGTTCGGCGAAGGCGCTGAACGCGGCGAGCGCTCGGACGGAGCACGAGGGAGCCCTCATCCGCGTCGGGGACGGCTTCGGGTGCCTCCATCCTTGGCCGGAGTTCGGGGATCTGCCGCTCGACGGACAGTTGCGGTCTCTCGCCAGCGGGGAGTCGCTCCACACGCCGCTCGTGATCGGTGCCTTGGAAGGCGTGAGGATCGACGGGGAGGCGAGGCGCTCGGGGAAGTCGCTTTTCACTCAGCCGATCCCCGAAAGCCATTGGCTCGTCCGGGACGGCGACGATCCGGACTTCGCCCGGTCCGAGGGCTTCGCGGTCGCCAAGATCAAGGGAAGCCGGGATGGGGAGCGGGTCGTGGCTCTGATCGACGCTTGGTCGAAGGCGGGTCTGCGGATTCGGCTCGATTTCAACGAATCCCTCGGCTGCGGCGAGTTTCTCGATTTCTGGAAACGTTTGGGCGAAGCGAGGAGGAGCGCGGTCGATGTGGTCGAGGACCCCGAAGCGTGGTCGGAACAGGGCTGGATGTCCTTGCGCGACGCCGGGGTGCCCCTCGCGGTGGACCGGGACCACACGAGCCGGCTTCGCCTTGGGGATGTGCTGGTCTACAAGCCCGCCCGCTTCGGATATGCCTGCCACCGGGAGACGCGCTTCTACATCACCTCCAACATGGACCACGCGCTCGGCCAGCTCTGGGCGGCGGCCTTCGCTTCGATCGCTTCGCAAGGCGGGAAAAACGACAAGCTCCTCCCCTGCGGCCTTCTCACCCACCGCTGCTTCGAGTCCGACCCTTTCTTCGAGCGGCTGCGCTGCGACGGGCCGCGTCTGCTCCCGCCGGGTGGAACAGGTCTCGGCTTCGACGATCTCTTGGAGGCGCTGCCATGGAAACGCCTGACTTGATCTCTCCCGCCTACTGGGAGTCGGAGAGCGTCGATCTCCGGCTGAACCCCAAGCGCCCCGTCGAGGCGGCGGGTCTTCGCGAGTTTCTCGAAGGCGAACTCGGCCTGCGCGCCGTCGTGGTGCTCGCCACCTCCGGCTCCAGCGGGAGCGCGAAATTCGTCGTCCTCCCCAAGGCCGCGATCCTCGCCTCGGCGCGGGCGGTGAACGCGCATTGCGGGCTGGAGACGGAGGATGTCTGGCTCGGCGGCCTCCCGACTTTCCACGTCGGCGGCCTCGGGATCTATGCGAGGGCTTTTTGCAACGGGGCGCAGGTCGCGGCCATGGCTTGGGACTCGTGGACGCGCGACGGCGCCGCCTTCCTCCGGGCGGTGGACGAGTCGCGGGCCACGCTCGCGTCGCTGACGCCGACGCACCTTTGGGATTTGGTCGGGGCCGGGGCGCGGTGTCCGGCGAGCCTGCGCGGGGTTTTCCTCGGCGGGGGGCGGATCGACCCGGCTCTGGTGGCGGAGGCGCGTTCGCTGGGCTGGCCCCTCTGGCCCACCTACGGCATGTCCGAGACGGCTTCGCAGGTGGCGACGAGCCTCGACGGCGACGGCGAATGGCTGCCCCTGCTGCCCGGCTGGGAGGCGGAAACGGACGGAGAAGGACGGCTGAGGTTGCGCGGCGGATGCCTCTTCTCCGGCTACGCGTTTCGCGAGGGCGGAGGTTGGCGTTTCGATCCCGCTGGCAACGCGGAGGGCTGGTTCGCGACGGGCGACCGCTGCGAACTGCGGGGCGGCGACCTGCGCTTCCTCTCTCGCGCCGACGGGGCGGTGAAAGTTTCGGGCGAACTCGTCTCCCTGCCGATGTTGAACGACCGACTCGCCGCCTTTGGGATCGTGGGCTGGATCGTCGCGCTGTCCGGCTCGCGCCGGGGGAGCGAGTTGGTACTGGTGCGCGAGGAGGGCGACAGGGAAGACGCGCTGGAGCGTTTTAACGCCGGTCTGCCTCCCGTCGAGCGCCTCTCGCGGGAGGTCGTCGTGGCGGAACTGCCCCGAACCGAATTGGGCAAGCCCGACCGGGCGGGGATCGAGGCTCTGGCCGGGGCTTCGCCGGAATGAGGTTCGGGCGGGTGTCCGATGCGATGGGCGGGGCCGGAGCGGATTCCCGCGCAATTTCCCGCTTGCCATCCGTGGCCGCGATCCCTAACATCCCGGCCCATGAGCGAGAAGGAATCCACCCCATCGGCCGACAAAGGCGGCAATGCCGAAGTCTGGGAGAACATCGTCGAACGTCCCGAGTTCGAGGCCCTGCTCGCGGCGAAGCGGCGCTTCATCGTCCCCTGCTGCGTCTTCTTCCTCGTCTACTACTTCGCCCTGCTCTACTTCGTCGGCTGGCACCTCGACCTGATGAAGAAGCCTGTCCTCGGCAAGATCAATATCGCCTACCTCTTCGCCCTCTCGCAGTTCTTCATGGCGTGGGGCATGGCCTGGCTCTACATGCGCAAGGCCGCCGCCTTCGATCGCGCCGCCGCCGAGCTCCTCGCCAAGGAAAACCTCTGATCCCCCGATCCCTATGACCATCGCCATGTTTCTCGCCTTCGTGGTCGCCACGCTGGGCATCACCGTCTGGAGCGCCCGCAAGAACACCGGGGCGAGCGCCTACTTTGCCGCCGGCCGCTCCATCAAGGGCTGGCAGAACGGCCTCGCCGTCGCCGGCGACTACATGTCCGCCGCCTCCTTCCTCGGCATCTCGGGGATGATCGCCTTCTTCGGCTACGACGGCTTCATGTATTCGGTCGGCTTCCTCGTTGCCTACCTCAGCGTGCTCTACGTCGTCGCCGAGCCGCTGCGCAACGCGGGCAAATACACGATGGCCGACCTGCTTGCCTATCGGCTCAAGGCCCGCCCCGTCCGCGCGGCGGCGTCGCTGAGTACCCTCACCGTCTCCACCTTCTACATGGTCGCGCAGATGATCGGCGCGGGTGTGCTCGTCAGCACCCTGCTGAAGGACTACGCATGGATCACGCCGAACGCGGCCATCGTCGGTGTGGGCGTGCTGATGATCGTCTACGTCATCTTCGGCGGCATGCACGGCACCACCTGGGTGCAGATCGTGAAGGCCGTGTTGCTGATGACCGCGACCTTTGCGCTCAGCTTCATGGTCATGGCGAAGTTCGACTACAGCTTCGCCAAGTTCTTCGAGGCCATCGCTTCCCTCACCTACGAGAAGGGCGGCGTCGAGGTGACGCAGAACTTCCTCGACCCCGGCATGAAGTTCGGCGCCGCCGTCACGGGCGGCTGGGGGCCGCTCGACCTCATCTCCCTCGGCCTCGCCCTTGTCCTCGGCACCGCCGGGCTGCCCCACGTGCTGGTGCGCTTCTACACCGTGCCCGATGCGAAGACCGCCCGCGTCTCCGTCGTCTGGGCGATGGTCATCATCGGCGTCTTCTACATCCTCACCACCTTCCTCGGCTTCGGTGCGGCCACCCTGCTGAAGCCGCACCTCATCACCAACGAGAACATGGCCGCTCCCGAGCTGTCCCACTTCCTCGGCGGCGACATCTTCTTCGCCTTCATCTCGGCCGTGGCCTTCGCCACCATCCTCGCCGTCGTCGCGGGGCTGACCATCAGCGCCAGCACTTCCTTCGCGCACGACTTCTACTCCAACGTGCTCAAGCACGGCAAGGAGGTCTCCCAGGCGACGGAGGTGAAGGTCGCCCGCATCGCCGCGCTCTTCGTCGGTGCGATCTCCATCGTCCTCGCGATCAAGCTGCAGACGATCAACGTCGCCTTCCTCGTCGGCCTCGCCTTCGCCGTCGCCGCGTCGGCGAACCTGCCAGTGATCGTCTTCTCGGTCTTCTGGAAGCGCTTCAACACCACCGGAGCGGTCACCGGACTGCTCGTCGGCCTGCTTTCCAGCATCGTGCTCATCGTACTGAGTCCGAGCGTGATGGGCATCGACGGTCCCGAGGTCGCCGCAGCGAAAAGGCACCTCATCCAGGCCGATCCGATCTTTCCGCTCACCAATCCGGGCATCGTGAGCATCCCGCTCGGCTTCCTCGCCGCCTTCCTCGGTGCCCTGATCAAGCGCGAACCCGAGAGCGAGGCGAAGTTCGCCGAGTTCTGCGTGCGGACGCACACTGGCCTCGGGGCGGAGAAGGCGCATGTGCATTGAGCGAGCGGCCTACGGAAGACGCGGAAAACANNTGTTTTCCGCGTCTTCCGTAGGCCCATCCCCTCCGCCATCCCGCATTGATTTCCCGCTTAGCGTGGGCATCTTCACCCCGTGAACCTCACCGAACTTCAGGCTCTCCTCCGCCGCTTCGACCTCGAACCCAGCCGCAAGCTGGGGCAGAGCTTCCTCGTCGACACGGCCCTCTCGCAGTGGATCGCCGCGCAGTTGCGGATCGGCCCGGATGACTGTGTTGTCGAGGTCGGCCCCGGCTTCGGAGCCTTGACCGAGCATCTCGCCGGGAAATGCCGCCGCCTCATCCTGATCGAGGCCGACGGGCGGCTCGCGGAATATCTGCGGGAGAAATACGGACCTCTCGGCGTCGAGGTCGTCCACGCCGACGCGACCGAGTACGACGTGCGCCCCCTCTTCCTCGAAGGCGGAGTGAAGTTCATCGGCAACCTGCCCTACTCCGTCGGCAATGCCATCCTCGAACGCTTCCTCGACGCGCCCAGCCCGGTGACCGAAGCGGTCGTGATGGTGCAGAAGGAAGTCGCCGACCGCTTCGTCGCGGAGCCGCGCAGCAAGGACTACGGCGTTCTCACTCTGATGCTGCGGGAGCGCTGGCGCATCGCCACGCTGCGGACCGTCGGGCCGGAGCTCTTCCATCCGCGCCCCGCCGTCGATTCGACCATCGCGCGCTTCGACCCGCGTCCGCCCGACGAGCTCGCGCCGCATTCGCCCGAGGTCTTCCGCGAGACCGTGAAGCGCGGCTTCTCGCAACGCCGCAAGCAGCTCCGCAACAATCTCCAACTCGACGCCGACAAAGCCGAGGAGATCTTCGGAGGACTCGATCTGCCCGCCACCGCCCGCGCCGAGGAGCTATCCCTCTCGCAGTGGGCCGATCTCTCCAACCTCCTCGACCCGCATCCGTGCAGCCTGCTGCCTCCCTCAGCGACCGAGTCCCTCGACGCCGTGGACGAAAACGACCAAGTCGTCGCGACCCTGCCACGTCGGGAAATCCACGCGGGAAAGCACCTCCACCGCGCCGTGCATGTCTTTGTCAGGAACAAGGCGGGCGAGATCTACCTGCAATACCGCTCCCATCTCAAGGACAGCCATCCGCGCAAGTGGGACAGCAGCGCCTCCGGCCACGTCGATCCCGGCGAGAGCTACCACGACTGCGCCGTGCGCGAGATGTGGGAGGAGATCTGGGCGAAGCCGAAAGGGGATATGGTCAGGATCGCGCGACTTCCCGCGTCCGAGGCGACCGATCTGGAGTTCATCGAGGTCTTCCTCGCCGAGGCGCAGGGCCGCCTCCGCATCCACGGCAAGGAGGTCGAGAGTGGTCGCTGGTTCGCACCCGAGTTCATCGAGCGCTGGATCGCCGAGCGACCACAGGATTTTGCGACTGGCTTCGTGACCTGCTTCCGGGCTTGGCGGGAGAACGGATTGCCCTTGGCCTGATCGACGCGAAGACGAGAGTAGCGCGGGCACTCCTGCCTGCTGCGGAGGATGGGGAAGCGGATAGGCATCCAGATGCGGGCAGGAGTGTTCTTGCTCCCTTGGGGTCTACTTCTTCGCCTCCTTCTCCGCATCGAGTAGCTTCTGCACTGCTGCCTTCGATCCTTTTCCGTTTTTGTTTTGAAGCACGACGTTGCCCTCGCGGTCGATCACGACGGTGAGCCATATTTGCACGCCGAAGGCTCGCTCATCGCGCCCTCCTCCGGTTCGATCACCAGAGGGGCGGTCAAATCGGGATGCATCGCCGCGAGGATTTCATCGATCTCTTCCTTCGGCCAAGTCCCGTGGACGAGGATGGACTCGACATCTTGACCCGCGAATTCGTCTTGTAGTTCCTGCATCAGCTTTGCGGTACCGGCAAAATGAACCAAAGAGCGGTCCTTTCCGATGAAACGGATCATGCGGATTTTCCCTTTATGTTCCGGGTCGAGATTTTCGACATGATACCAGTGGTCCACATGCAGCGGAGGTGCGGGTTTACCGAGAAAATCGACGATTTCCTCGGGTTCCATATCCAGAGAGGGAGGCTCCGTCAGGGGGATGATGGCATCCTCGGTCCCCGCCTTCACATGGACTCCACTGCTGTGTTTGTCGGCTTTGGACGCCCGCACCCAATGCCAGCTTTCCGCAATGCCATCAAAACGAAAACGACCCTCCCTGTCAGTTAGAGCATTTTAAATAAAGTTGTA
>DDTJ01000045.1 GCA_002344525.1 Akkermansiaceae bacterium UBA2367 | reverse complement strand
ACGATGGTGTTCTCGGCGAGGCCGCTTTCGTCGAGGTAGTCGAGCACCCGGCCCACTCCATCGTCCACGCCCTGCACGCAGGCGAGGTAGTCCTGCATGTAGCGCTGGTATTTCCATTTCACGAGTTCCTCGCCCGTGAGCATCCTGCCGTCCACCTCGAGCTCCATCGGCTTCGTCTGCATCCATTGGCGCAGTTCGGGGCCTTTGAGATCGTCGGGCGGAGTCAGCTTCAGGTCGCGGCGGGTCAGATCCCTCGCCACGGTCTGCTCGTTCACCGGCAGCGCGGCGGGGCGGGTGGCGTAGTCGTCCCACAGCGTGTCGGGTTCGGGGATGGCCTTGTCCTTGAACTGCTCGATGTGGCGTTCGGCGGGTTCCCAAGAGCGGTGCGGGGCCTTCTGGTGCAGCATCAGGAAGAAGGGCTTGTCCTTGGGGCGGGTGCGGATCCATTCGATGCCGAGTTCGGTGGTGACGTCGGTGCAGTGCCCCTCGATGGTGAGCTTGCTCCCGGCGACGAGGAAGACCGGATTCCAGTAGGCCCCTTGGCCCGGCAGCACGATCCAGCGGTCGAAGCCGGTGGGATCGCTCCCGAGGTGCCACTTGCCGATCATGCCCGTGTGATAGCCGCCCGCTTGGAGGTGCTTCGCGACATGGTCGCGGCTGCCGTCGAAGCGGTTGAAGACCGGCACGCCATTGCGGTGCGAATACTGCCCGGTGAGCAGGGTGGCGCGGCTCGGCGTGCAGATGGAATTGGTGACGAAGGAATTCGTGAAGCGCGCCCCGCCCGCGGCGAGGCGGTCGATGTGGGGCGTCCCGTTCACCTTCGAGCCGTAGGCCGAGATGGCGTGCTGGGCGTGGTCGTCCGAGAAGATGAAGACGATGTTGGGACGCTCGGCCCGGAGGGAGGTAGAGGCGAGGAGCAGGAGGGCGCAGGCGAGGGTTCGGAGCATGGCTGGCGGGGGTTGTTCCGATTGTCCACAAAAGCGCTTGTGCCGTCAAGAAGGGAGCGAGGGCACTCCTGCCCGCTTCTTCGGATTTCACGCGGCCTCCGCCGCCGGGATTTTGCGACGGCGGGCAGGAGTGCCCGCGCTCCCTTCGATGAGACTTGTGAAAATTGGGAGTTGCAGGAACGCTTGGTCGGAGGGCGGATCGAGTGTATGCTGACGACATGAAAGTGACTCTGGAAATCCCCGATCAAGTGGCGAGGGCGCTGCCGGACGACTTGGCCGGGGAACCCCGCAGGCTGCTGCTGGAACTGGCCTGCGGCCTGTATGCGGCTCGCAAGCTGACCCATGCGCAAGCGGCGGAACTGGCGGGGCTGGATCGCCTCGACTTCCAGCAGGAACTCGGTCTGCGAGAAATTCCGATCCACTACACGAGCGAGGATCTGGCCCATGACATCGCTGGATAATAATGCGGCATAACGGTTGCGAACCATACTCGGGCAATTGGCTTTCTGGACGAAAAACACACCAACCTGCTATGGATGATTTGAAACGTTTCCCGACTTCCAAATTGAAGCCGGCGTCTGCGAGCTTTGGAGGAAGGCTTGCCTTCAATCCTTATTGCGAATTACCACCCACGATTTGGTATGGGATCGGAATTGCTCTTGAACCTTTCGATCTGGAGGATTGCGCTCCAGACCCTGATTTGTGGGGAACGACCATCGATACGACCCTCTCTTCAGGAGGAATCATTTTGCCATTTCGAGACTGGAAGAAAATCAATGGAGAGCTCGGCCCGATCGAAGATGTTGGCGAAGGAAGCATTTATGTTTCCGGCGTCCACAATCCAGTAGATATCAGATTGGTTAGATTCAAACGGATCGGCGGAACCAAATTTCGGATCAATCTGGATCTCGAAATCGCCTTTGAATTTGAGGGTTCCGGATTTTCCGACACGCGGTGTTCGCTGGAAATTGAGCCAGAGTATTCTGGTCTTTCTTTTTATGCGCCGATATGGAATGATCCAGATTCGGTGGAATTCCCTAACGATTGGAAGATACCCGAAAATTTCGACAAAACGTCAGTTCAAGAACTCTTTGAACGGTTTGTCGATACCAGCCTTTACGATCTCAATCAAGATGGGAAGAGCTTCAAACTGCTTCCTCGCAAGATTCCCACCGAACAGATCGCCCAGCAAGATGCCGCTGGATGAACAGCTTGTTCCTCAACTGCGGGCGCAGATCGACTCTCACGCCAACAAATCCCCCACCACATGCCCATGCACATCCGTCAGCCGGTAATCACGCCCCTGAAAACGATAGACCAGCTTCTCGTGATCGAAGCCCAGCAGATGCATGATCGTCGCCTGCAAGTCATGCACATGGACGGGCTTCTCGGCGATGGCGAAGCCTAGTTCGTCGGTCGAGCCGTAGTCGTAGCCCGCCTTCACCCCGCCTCCGGCCATCCAGAGGGTGAAGCAGTCGGGGTAGTGGTCGCGCCCGAGGACGTCGCTCGCGGCGGTGCGGCCCTCTCGGAAGGGGGTGCGGCCGAACTCCCCGCCCCAGATCACGAGGGTATCCTCCAGCAGGCCGCGCTGCTTCAGGTCGCGGATGAGGGCGGCGACGGGCTTGTCGGTGGCAGCCATCTTCTTGGTGAGGCCGTCGGTGATGCCGCTGTCGGCGCTGGTGCCGTGGAAGTCCCAGCCCCAGTCGAAGAGCTGCACGAAGCGCACGCCCTGCTCGACGAGACGGCGGGCGAGGAGGCAGTTGTTCGCGAAGCTCGCCTCGCCGGGCTTGGCCCCGTAGTCTTCGAGGACTTGCGGCGACTCCTTGGAAATGTCCATCACGCCGGGCACGCTCGTCTGCATGCGGTAGGCGAGCTCATATTGGGCGATGCGCGTGACGGTCTCGGGATGGGCGAGTTCGGCGTTCTGTTTTTCGTTCAGCTCGCGCAGGGCGTCGAGGGTCTTGCGGCGCAGGTCGCGACCCATCCCGGCGGGATCGGAGACGAAGAGCACGGGATCGCCCTTGGAGCGGCATTGCACGCCTTGGAAGACCGAGGGGATGAAGCCACTGCCCCAGCAGCCTTGTCCGCCGCTCGGCTGGACGCCGCTGGAGATCAGCACGACGAAGCCGGGCAGGTTCTCATTCTCCGAGCCGAGGCCGTAGGTCGCCCACGAACCCATCGAGGGCCGCCCCTGCCGTTCGAAGCCGGTGAAGAGAAGCAGCTCGGCGGGGGCGTGGTTGAACTGGCTCGTGTGCATGGAGCGCACGAGGCAGATGTCGTCGGCGAGGGTGTGGAAGTTCGGCGCGGCATCGCTCATCCACATGCCGGCCTTGCCGTATCGGGCGAACTTCCGCGGCGTGCCCATCAGCTTCGGCACGCCGGTGGTGAAGGCGAAGGTGCGCCCTTCGAGGACGGACTGGGGGCAGTCCTGCCCGTCGTGCTTCACCAGATCGGGCTTGTAGTCGAAGAGGTCGAGGTGCGGCGGCGCGCCGGACATGTGCAGGTAGATGACGCGCTTGGCCTTCGCTCCGTACTGAGGACGGCGTGGGGCGAGGGGATTGTCGCCGACGGAGGCACGGGCAGGGCCGTTGAGCGCGTTCATCGCGATGGCGCCGAGGCTGAACTGTCCGGCGTTGCCGAGGAACTGGCGGCGCGTGGTGAGGCGGAGATGGGTTTCGCGGAGAGGGTTCATGAGTCACGGGTCATGGGTCACGAGGAGGGGCTTCGCCCCGGTGAAAGGTGGGAAGGTAAAAGGTAAAAAGTCTCCACCACGAATGGACACGAATTCACACGTATGTATGAACCCTGCTGGCAGATGATTCGTGTTCATTCGTGTCATTCGTGGTCCAAAACTTCTTCTCAAGGCCGCATCAGAAACTCGTCCAGATTCATGATCACGTTCGCTGTCGCGGTCCACGCGGCGAGTTCCGCGACATCCATCCCCTCCGGCACCGGGCCGATGGGATCGGTGGCCATCTGTTTCGCGGCTTCGGGATCCGCCTTGAAAAAGGCGAGAGCCTCGTCGTGCAGCCTCGCCAGAGTGGCGACTTCGCTTTCGTCGGCCTCGCGGGAAAGACCGAGGCGGTAGGCGTGGCGCACCTTCGCGGGGGTGTCGCTGCCTTTCACTTCGACGGCGAGACGCCTTGCCAGGGCTTGGTTCGCCTCGACGAAGACGGGATCGTTCATCGTCACGAAGGCTTGCAGGGGTGTGTTCGTCCGGCCCCGGCGGATGGTGCAGACTTCGCGGTTGGGCGCGTCGAAGGTGCTGAAGCTGGCGTAGGGACCGTTGCGCCTCACTTCGGTGTAGAAGCTGCGGCGGTGCCGATCCTCGCCCTCGCTCGTGGTCCAGTCGTTGCTGCGGCCGAAGGCGGTGTTCAGGCCGAGGTTCGGGGCCATCGGCCGCACCGAGGGGCCGCCGATCTTGGCGCTGAGGAGACCGCCGACGGCGAGGGCTTGGTCGCGGAGCAGCTCGCCGGTGGGGCGGAAGCGCGGGCCTCGGGCGAGGAGGCGGTTGTCGGGATCGCGCTCCTGCAAGTCGGGGGTGACGCGCGAGATCTGGCGGTAGGCGCGGGTGGAGACGAGCTGGGCGAGGAGGCGCTTCACATCCCAGCCGTGCTCCATGAAATCGACGGCGAGCCAGTCGAGCAGCTCGGGATGGAAGGGCAGCTCGCCCTGCGAGCCGAACTCCTCGCTCGTCGAGACGATGCCGGTGCCGAAGATCGCCTCCCAATGGCGGTTCACGACGACGCGGGCGGTGAGGGGATTGTCGCGGCTGACGAGCCATTGCGCGAGTCCGAGACGGTTTCTTGGCGCTTTGTCAGGGAGCGGATGGAAGGCGGCGGGCACGCCCGGCTCGACGGTGTCGCCGAGGTTCTGCCAGTTGCCGCGGATCTGCACCTTGGTCTCGCGGCGGTCCTTCTCCGCGAGTTCCTGCATGATGGGCACGGTGGCGGGCTTGATGGCCTCCAGCTCGCGCTTCGCGGCGGCGAGGCGGGCGCGTTCCTTCGCGCTCTCGGGGGCGAGGATGCGGACGTAGTGATCGGCGAGGCGCTTCGCTTCCGCCTCGCTGCGTCCGGCGGCGGGCTTCTGCAAGGCGGCGAGCACGTCCGCCGGGGTGGCGACGACTTTGGCGACGCGCGGGTCTCCGGTCGTCGCGAGGCGGAAGCGCCCGAGGACATGGTTCTTGTGCGGCGACTTCTGTTCGAGGACGACGCGCAGTTTGGAGCCGGGCTCGACCCTCTTGGGTTCGCGGGGCAAGAGGGTCAGGTGGTGCGCTTGGTCGGTCGCTCCGCCCACGGCCCAGCCGGTCGCGTCCTTGCCGGTCTTGAGCAGGGAGGCGGCGGGAAATCCGCTCTGCTCGTAGTCGGCGATGGCGGTGGCGAAGGTCAGTGGGACGGGGCCGCCGAGGGCGAATTCGCTATTGTCCTTCGGGGCGGGCAGGGATTCCTGTTTCCACACTGAATTCCGTTTCGCGTCGAGGGCGAGGAGGCGGAAGCCTTCCAGCCGCGAACCCACGTTGCCGTCGGTGCGGTTCCACACGACGACGCGGTCGAGCGGGGTTTCCTCGCCGAGATCGACCTCCCACCACGGGTCGTCCTGCTGTGTCGTGTGGGCGACGGAGCCTTTCGCATAGTCACCGTCGGTCCTACCGTCGTTGGCGAGCGAGGCGGCGGCCTCGGCGTACTGGCTGCTCTGGCTCGCCTTGCCTTTGAGCGCGAAGTTCGTTCCTCCGCCGAAGACCTCGACCTCGGCGAGCTGGAGGAGCTTGGCCTTGCCGGGCAGTTCGATCCTCACGAAGCGTGCTCGCGGCCCCTCCGCTCCCGCCGGAGGCACGAGTTCGGCCCGCAGGGCGGTGAGGACGAAATTGCCGAAGCCGGAGGCAGGCTCGGTCTCCAATCGCACCGCGCCGAGGGAATCGCCGACGAGGGGGATTTCGACAGTGTGGGTTGCGGTCTCGGCGTTCTTGGCGAGGGTGACGAAACCGTCGTCCCCGGCCTTCGCATCGCCCGCCGTGTCGGTGGTGGCTTTGTCAGGCTTCGGGCGCTGCCAGGCGAGGTCGCGGGGAAACTGCGCGTCCCAGGCATCGAACTTGCTCAGCCAGACCGGATCGGGCGAGGCGAAGCGTTTTTCCAAATCGGCGATCTCCTGTTCCAGCGCGGTCCGCTGCGACTTCTGCGCGGCGGTGAGGAAGGAGTGCAGCGGGGCCTCGTCCTTGCGGTCGGCGTCGGCGCTCTGGTTGAGGATGGCGTAGATCTGGAAATACTCGTGCTGGGTGATGGGGTCGTATTTGTGGGTGTGGCACTGGGCGCAGGCCATGGTCGTGCCCATCCACACGGCGAGGGTGGTGTTGACGCGGTCCACCACGGCGGCGACGCGGAACTCCTCGTCGCTGGTGCCGCCTTCGTTCTGGGTCATGGTGTTGCGGTGGAAGGCGGTGGCGATGATCTGGTCCTCGGTCGGATTCGGGAAGAGGTCGCCGGCGATCTGCTCGATGGTGAAGCGGTCGAAGGGCAGGTTGCGATTCAGCGCCCCGAGCACCCAGTCGCGGTAGCCCCAGATGGCGCGGGGTTCGTCGCTGGGGTAGCCGGAGCTGTCGGCGTAGCGGGCGAGGTCGAGCCAGAGCTGCCCCCAATGCTCGCCGTAGGCGGGCTTGGCGAGAAGGGAGGCAACGTAGCGCCCGTAGGCATCGGGCCGCTCGTCCTTCACGAAGGCCTCGACTTCGGCCCAGCTCGGCGGCAGTCCAGTAAGATCGAGGGAAAGGCGGCGGGCGAGGGTGCGGCGGTCGGCTTCGGGCGAGGGTTCCAGCCCTTCCTTTTCCAAGCGGGCGAGGAGGAAGCGGTCGATCTCGTTGAGCGGCCAAGCGGCGTTCGCAGCGTCCGCGACGGGAGGGACTTCGGGCTTCACGGGCGGCGCGTAGGACCAGTGGCGGTCGTATTTCCCGCCCTGTGCGATCCAGCGGCGAATGAGGTCGGCCTGTTCGGGGGTGAAGCGTTTCCCTTTTTTCGGCGGCGGCATCACTTCCCCGTCGTCCTCGCTGAGAATGCGCAAGAGCAGTTCGCTCTCGTCCGGCTTGCCCGGCACGAGGGCCGCGTATCCACCGAGATCGGCGGTCGCGCCTTCGAGCGTGTCGAGGCGCAAATCGGCTTTGCGCTCCTCCGCGTCGGGGCCGTGGCAGGCGACGCAGTGGTTCGAGATCAACGGACGGATGTCGCGGTTGAAGTCGATGCGTTCCTCCGCAGCCACGGACAAAAGGGCGGGGCATCCCGCGAGCAGGGCAAATGGCCAGGACCGATTCATCTTTTTCCTATTTTACCCGCCCCGCCGGAGAAGGGGGAGGCGAAATGATGGCGCGACTGCGGCAGTAATTCCAAATCGCTTTCAAAA
>DDTJ01000024.1 GCA_002344525.1 Akkermansiaceae bacterium UBA2367 | reverse complement strand
GAGTGGTCTGGATCGGACGCTTACGTACAAGGAACTGGTCGGCAGTGTCTGGCATACCGAATGGCAGAATCAGACCCTTGTGCTTGAGGCGGACGGAACCATATGATCGGATCGGAAAGGTGGTTCCGACAGCAAATGGCAAGTGAATGATGCTGGAGAGATGGAGATACTGAATACAACGACGATGGAGGCCCGGAACACCCGTCTTTCCAGAGACAAAAAGGAATTCGTGATTCCATTTGGTAATGTGAAGAAGATATGTAAGAGAGTCGAGAACCCGCAGCCTTAGCGAGTCATGTCAGAAAAGTCGACGGGGGAACCTGCGGTCGAAATCAGTGGCCCTCGGTCAGGCGTCGTGGGGGCGTCCGATCCGCAGCGACAGATGGTGAAGACCGATCACTCCCCCGCCTTCACCGTCCCGTCCGTCAGTTCCCGTTTTTCTCCGAGGAGCTGCTGCCCGAGGTAGGCGGCGACGGCCTCGTCCACGGCCCCGCCGAAGCCTTGCCCGTGTCCGCCGCCCTCGACGGTGAGGAGGATTGCCGAGACGCCCGCGACTTCGAGCTTCTTCTCAAGAGTCGTGGATTGCTCGTAGGGCACGGTGCGGTCCTCCGTCCCATGCACGATGAGGAAAGGGGCGTCGTCCGCTGTGACATGTTCGACGGGCGAGGCGTTTTTGGATTTGTTAGGATTCTCCTCGGCCGAACCGCCGAGGAGCTTCGCCCGGGGTGAGTTGGGGTTGTCGTGGCGGCTGCCCAAGGTGAGCATTTCGGCGGGGCCGAAGAAGTCCACGACGCATTTCACCTTCGCGTTTTGTCCAAGGTGCGGTCCGATCTCGCCCTCGAGTCCTTCGACCCCGTCCGAGACGCCGAGCATGGCGACGAGATGGCCGCCTGCGGAGGTGCCCCAGACGGCGATGCGGTCCGGGTCGAGGCCGCGCTCCGCCGCGTTCGCTTTGATCCAGCGGATCGCGGCTTTGCAGTCATGGATCTGCGAAGGCCACTGCGCCTCGTCGCTGAGCCGGTAGCCGACGGAGACGCCCGCATACTTCCCGGTCGCGACGTAGGGGGCGACGCGCCTTCCGCCGCCGGACTTGTCGCCGTTCTGCCAGCCTCCGCCGTGGATGAAGACGACGACCGGGAGCGGCCCCTCGCCCTCGCGCTTCTCGGGCAGGTAGAGATCGAGCCGCTGCCGGGGATTCCCCGTGCCCGCGTAGTCGAGATCGCGGATCGCCTTCACGCCTTCGTGCGGGCGCGGCCCTCCCTTTCCCCCGCCCGGGCCACCGCTGTTCGGGCGCTTGGGGCGGGCGGCGGCAGCCTCCTCGCGGGAGAGGAAGCCGTCCCGGTCGGTGTCGAGGCGCTCGAAATCCTCTCGCAGCCGTTCGGGCAGCTCCTCGCGGCTCCATTTTCCGTCACCGTCCGCATCCCGGCGGTCGAAGAAATTCTCCTGCGCGGTGAGGAGGAAGGGGAAAGCCAGGAGACAGGCCGGAAGGACGGTTTTCATGGCCGATGAAACCGGATACGGCGCGGGAAGTTCCGTCGAAAGAAACCATCCCCTTGAACACCTTTCCGGACTGTGCGACCGAGTGACGATGACTCCCACCCTCTGCCTCATCGGCGGCTGCAACGGCGCGGGCAAGACGACCTTGGCGAAGGAGCTACTCCCCCGCCTCGGGCTGATGCGTTTCCTCAACGCCGACGAGATCGCCCGGGGCCTCTCCTCGCTCTGCGCCTCGCTCTGCGCCTTCAAGGCGGGGCGTCTCGTGATCGAGGAGGTCCGGGTGATGATCGAGGCGGGCGCGAGCTTCGCCCTCGAATCGACCCTCAGCGGGAAGACCTACGTCGCGATGCTGCGCGAGGCGAGGGCCCGCGGCTTCCGCGTGGTCCTGCACTACGTGATGATCGGGTCGGCGGCGCAGGCGGTGGAGCGCGTGCGCCTCGGCGGGCATCACGTCCCATCGGAGGACGTCGTCCGCCGCTACGAACGCAGCTTGCGCCATCTCCTCGACGACTACCTGCCCCTTGCGGACGAATGGGAGTGTGGGAGAATCGAGTGCCTCCTCCGCAACAGATCGCCACGGACAAGGACCATTCCCTCGCCGAACTGCGAGAACTCCTTACTTCCTTTAAACTCATGGAACCGAAGCCCAGCGTCCCAACCGACACCTCCGCGATCGTCCTCGAAGCCGGCCGCGTCGCCACCGCGAAGATGCTCGACTACTACAAGCGCATGGGCATCCGCGTGACCCCGGAGATGACCCTCGCGCCCGAGCCAGAACGGCGCACGCGCCGGAAGGCCGCCAAGGAGGCGTAATACCAAGTCTGGAAAGGTTCACAGCATCCCATCATTGCCAATGATTTCAGCGCCAAAGGCGCGGCCCAATGCCAGCCCAGGCCGACGGCCTGGGAATCCGGCCCCGGAAAACGAGGGGGGCTGAAAGCCCGATCCATCCCGCCCGGCCAAGCTTGCCGCTGGATCGGGCCTTCAGCCCTCCCCCCGTCCCCGGACCGTCAGCTGGGCCGTTGACCCAGGCTGATATGGAAGGTGCCTTTGGCGCGGAGAGCAGGTCTCGCCCCCTTGTCTGACAAGGCGCGAACGGCTCGCTTTGCTGGGAGCCGATTGCCAGTTTTCCGGTCCAAAAACACCCTCCTTTCCATTTTCAGATCTTCCCAAACCCTTTTGCAGCCAATGAGTCCAGGCTCGCTACTTTCAACCATCCCATCAAGGCTTACGCATAAATCGTCACAGAAAAGACTGCGAACCCTGAATTTCCGAAAATCGCACCAAACGATGGAAAATCGAGACGCCGCGAGAACGGCGCCTTGTAGCGAAGTCCGTGAGAACTTCGACAAGCGTCCCCTCGGGCTTCGGAAGGGAGAAGTTCTCACGAACTTCGCTACGCACGAGCACCATCCGCCCGCTGTGTTCGCGCTTCCTGTCTGCGGAGCCTCGTAGCGAAGTTCGTGAGAACTTCGACAGGTGTTCCCCGAGCTTTGGAGGGGAGAAGTTCTCACGAACTTCTCTACGAGTACCGCCGGCCCGCTTTGCCCGCACTTCATGCGTAAGCCCTGCCCTCCCATGGGATGGCTGTGATAAAAGTTTGGACGATTGGATGGTTCCCTCGGGAAATCCGATGCTGCCGATCCAGCCATCCGGTGGTAGCCGAGCGGGGCAACCGTCCCGGTGTGCCGTGGTCGCTACGGCTTACGGAGATTCGGCAGTTTGATCAGCAGCACCTTGGATTTGCTGCCAAGGCCCGTAAAGGCACCCTTGTCGTCGAAGGTCGCGTCGTTCATGTCGAAATCATCGTCGTTGATGACGGCCATTGTCTCGCCATCGGCCAAGGCGATGCCTTCGATCTTGTCGGGCATCCCCTCCAAGGCATCGAGGTCCACGATCAATGTTTTGGGCAGGACGACGACACCCGCGCCCGCAAGGTCGGTCACCGCCTCGAACGAAGGCGACGTGGCAGGATCATCCCACGTGGTGCCGAGCAGGTTGGTGCCCTTCGCGAGATCCACGGAGTAGACTTTGGCGACTTTGTCGGTGCGTTCGAGAATATACAGTTCAGTGGCGCTGAGGGTGATCGCGCCGGACAGTTTCATTTCGTCCGCATCGGGGCTCTCGGGGTCGAATTCGACCGCAGGCTCCAGCAGATAGGCATATTCCGCGACCGGGGTCTCGGTGGCGATGTCGAAGGCGAGGATGCGGACATGGCGCGAGCGGTCGCCCGCTTCGGCGTCGGGATGGTGAAGAGGGCTTTGCATGACGGTAAACAGGGTCTTGCCGTCGGGGCTGATCGCCAATCCTTCGAACCCCCGGTTGCGCTTGCGCTTTTCGTAGATGGCGGGCAGAACGCCCGAGATGGGATAGTCCGCGCCCGCCCATTCGATGCCCTCCGGCACATAGCGTTTGACGACCTTGCCCGTCCCGTCGAGCCGCAGGATCGAAGGGCCGTATTCCTCCGCGATCCAAAAGTCGCCGTTCGGCGCGCGGACGAGGCCCTCCGGGTCGATCCCGTTCGGATTGAGCTCCAACTGCTGCTGCGCCGCGTAGTCGTAGGGCGTTTCATCGCGCGGCAGCGCCGGGAGCCCAGTGACGGGTTTTCCCGACTCGCTGACAATGGGCAGATATTCCAGGATCTCCACCTTGTCCGGCGCATCCAAGCGGATTTTCAAAATGGCGGGCGTGTATTCGGGCACCGGAAAGGTGCGGCGTTTTTTGCCATCCACTTGGATCAGGCCATTGGGGCCGCGATCCGTCAAGACATAGAACACATTCGCCGGGTCGCTGGCGACGCGATACATGTCGCTGCCTGTGCCGCCGAGCAGGATGCCGCGATCCTCCGGAAGGCTGCCGGGCAGGACACGGTTCTGGAGTTCCTTGAGAGGAATATCGGCAAAGACAAAGACTCCCGTCACTTCCGGTTCGTCGGCATGGACCGGCAGCGCCACCGGGAGAACGAGGGCAAAGGCAGCGAGCCATGCGGCGGGTTTGATGTTGGCAAATCGGTGAATCATGAGTTTTCGGAATGGGCAGGGAGTTGAAGTCGAAACGCAGTTGGTGAAAACGACCGATCAGCGAAATCCCAAGCGGGCGATGCGGCCCGCCGCGTCCTGTCGGTCAACGACTTGGCCCGTAGCCGCCTTTACGACCAGAAACTCGCTGCCCGACGACAGCAGGACGAGGTCGTTGGCTTCGGGCGACACGGGAGCGGCGAGTTCCGCGGCGACAGGCAGGGGCACGGATCGCATCGACAGCGCGGGGGCCGAGCCCCGTCCGCTGATTTCGAAAACACATAGTTCCGCGAGAGGCTGCCGGGTTTCTTTCAACGCGCCGAAAGATCGGGACTTCAGCTTTCCCGGCACCGGGGCCACCAGATAGCGCCCGGCGGCGACTGACACAGGGGCCGAGAGACCCGGAGGCGCATTCAGGGTTTGGGCGATCCGCCTCTCCGCGAGATCGACCCACGAGACTCCGCCATCGATCCCGGCGTTTGCGATGAACACATAGTCATTGCTCCCCGAGGGATAGACCAAGGCCCGGTCAGGGAAGGCGGTACCCCAGCTTTGGTCCGGCGCGACGGAATGGTAGGTCAGGTCCCGCCACGATCCCTCGCGAGCGGCGTCGAGGTCGGCCATGGCGATGCCTCCGTAGAGGTCCATGGAGAGGAGAAGGGTGTTCGTCCTCGTGGAGGGAATGATGATTGAGGTGAGCTGGATTTCTGGACCACCACCCACCAGAATCCATGTCCATGAACCAGAAGCAACGCAAGCGCTACACCGCCGAGTTCAAGAGCCAGGCCGTCGAGCTGCTTGATTCCAATTCGCTTTCAAGATAAG
>DDTJ01000048.1 GCA_002344525.1 Akkermansiaceae bacterium UBA2367 | reverse complement strand
GTTTCAATCCGCGCTCCTACGCAAGGAGCGACCGCCAGCGTCACGTTCGTGCGCAGCGCCACGTTGTTTCAATCCGCGCTCCTACGCAAGGAGCGACTTGGGCGCGCCGGGATCATGAGGGCACGAATTGCAGTTTCAATCCGCGCTCCTACGCAAGGAGCGACCGTCAGGCCTCAATCGGGGATTCAGCAGCGACGGTTTCAATCCGCGCTCCTACGCAAGGAGCGACCTCGCGTAGGAGGCGTAGAAGTCGAGGGTGGGCGGGTTTCAATCCGCGCTCCTACGCAAGGAGCGACGCCATGACCCATCAAAGGCCCGGCGAGGAGACTGTTTCAATCCGCGCTCCTACGCAAGGAGCGACCGAGCGCTTCGCCCGCGACCTTGCCTGGGCGGCGGTTTCAATCCGCGCTCCTACGCAAGGAGCGACCGCCTCAAGCTAATCCCTTGACTCGGAAAACTCAAGCAGCCAGTTCCCGCGAACCGGTCGGCTGATGCCGACGGTCGCGGGAATCCATTTCCTTTTTTCTTTTCAAAGAACTGAAACTAAGCAGGTTAGCTCTTCCGCGAACCTGCTGGGCGGCCCGCCACCGCTTTGGGTTCGCGGGCCGCCAGCTCCATCAAAGCACCAGCGGCCCCTCGATGTCAAAGCCGCCCTTCCTTCCAAAGTGGTCGATCCTGTTCCGCCAATTGTTTCCTAGATGGTAGAAGCGCACGCTGTCCTCCTCCAGATCGACGATGCGAAGGATGCGCTGCTTCAGCTCCACGAACTTTGCGGGGTCCAGCGAGCACTCGAAGACGGAGTTCTGGACCCGCTGTCCGTAGTCCAGGCACACCTTCGCCACCTGGCGCAGACGCCTTTTGCCGCCGTCAGCCGAGGTCGCCACATCATAGGTGATCAAGATATACATCGTCTTCCAATCCGTGCATTCACTTCATCAGATAGGCAGGGTAGGCGTCGAGATCGCCGCGCAGATGGCGGGCCAGCAGACGCGCCTGCAAATGGGGCAGCAGGCCGACCGTTGTCCTCTCGTCCAGAAACGGATGGACGATCTCCTCCTGCTTGCGCTCCTGCCAAGCGGTCAGCACCGTCTTGCGCGCGGCCTCCTTCAGGACGCAGGCGCCCGACTCCTGCCTCTCGAAGTCACCGCCTCCGATCTGACGGCGGTTCATCAGGGTCAGGGCCATCCGGTCGGCGAGGACAGGGCGGAACTCCTCCATCAGATCCAGCGCCAGGGAGGGCCGTCCGGGGCGGTCCCGGTGGAGAAAGCCGCACTGCGCGTCGAGGCCGCACGATTCCAATGCGGAACGGCAGTCATGCATCAGAAGGGTGTAGAGAAACGACAGGAGCGCATTCACCGGATCGAGGGGAGGCCGACGCGAACGGCCTTTCAGCACGAGCTCCGGATCCTCGTGCGTCATCAGGTGCGGGAACGCGGCGAAATACACCGCCGCCGCATCGCCCTCGATGCCCCGTAGCGAATCGAGCGACTCGCACCGTCTCGCCAGCACCATTCGCCTCGCGAGGAAATCCGAGGCCTGCCGCAGGGCGGAGGCCCTGCCAGCATCCTTCTCCCCGTGGTCGCGTCCCGCCCGCATGAGCACTGCGCGCGTATTCGCCAGCTTTGCCGCGACCATGTTGGCCGCGATGGGCAATGCGGCCGGCTCGTGGTCCGCGCGGCGATACTGCTCCCGCCGCAGCAGGATGTTGCCCGGCGTGAATCCATTCACTCCGGCTAGGAATTTCCCATGCGGCGTATGGAAGGACAAGGTAACCCCCGCCTCGGCGCAGGCCGCCATGAGCGCGGCGGAGGCACCGGCATCCCAACCAAAGCAGGCGATCCCGTCGAGATTGTGCAGGGGCACCCGCAGCTTCGTCTCTCCCTCGTGCCGGACCTCGACCGCCGCGCCGTCCTTGCGCAGCCATGCGCCTTCGAGTGTGACGAAGAGTGTGTTGAGGTGGCGTTTCACTTGGACAGAGATTGGAGGATGGAACGGCGCGGAGGAGGGCCTGCCACTGTTTCTTACAGCAAACTTCCACGTGGATGTCGAGCAGGAAATCCCCCTCCCTCCCGGCACATCCGATCCAGAGCCTCCGGGAAATCCCGCGAACCGCCCGCAGGCCATCTGAACCAGCCCCGGAAATTCATCGTTCGGAAGGCAGATCCAGATTCCTTTCGAACCAAGCGGCGGCTCCCTTCCGAAATCGCAGCGCCTTTGGCTGGCACAGCTCCACCAGCGAGCAGGCGTCGCAGCGCTTCGGCAGATACTCCGCCGTCGGCGTATTCCCGCCCCTCCTCATCCCATGCACAGCGGAAACCGTTTCCTTCGTGAGCGTCCTCAGCCCTTCGTCGAAGACCACTCCCGTGCGTCGCCTCGGCGTGCCGTAGAACAGGCAGCCCTCCCCGACGCTGCCTCCCGGCAGCCCCAGCATCTCCTCCAGACACATCGCCTGTGCGCAGAGCTGCACCTCGTCGGCCCGGTGCGACTTGGGCTTGCCCCGCTTGTATTCGACGGGCACGATCCTCTCGCATCCAGCCTCGCTCGGCACTCGATGGAACTCGACCACATCGCACTGCCCCGTCAGCCCCAGCTCCAGCGAACGCACCGAAAGCCCCCGCGCGATCCGCACTCCGGCTCGCGTTTCGTCGCGGCCGTCGTGGGCCTTCTCGTGCAGCACGCGCCCCTCCGCCGTGTAGCGGTTCTCCGCCCACACCTGCTCCAGATGGATGAGCGCACACTGGCGCGGGCAGTAGAGCCAGTGCTGCAGGGCGGAGATGGGAACGAGCTGGTCCTCCGGGAACATAGAAACATCTAGGTCTGGACTTCCGACCGCCAAGGACGCTCAGGACGGGGACATACCTTCTGCCAAGGCCAGACGGCGGGCGAAGTCGGTGCGCACGAAGTGGATGAGGAAATTCCCGAGGCTGCGGGAGATGTTGGCGAGGTTCTCCGCCGGAAGGCCGTTCGGATGTGCGGTGAGGATGCCGTGGGCGAAGATGTGGCGCATGCTGGCGGCAAGGGTGAGGACGGAGAAGTCGTGGCCATCTCGGTAGCGGGCCAGATAGGTCCCGTGGGCGGGAAGGATGGACTGGTCGAGGAGGAAGCCGATGAGCTTATGCTGGGGATCGAGAGTGCGGCAGTGGGCCGCGAGGCCGCAGATGTACCGGCGCGGGTGGTGGGCAAAGAGCGCACGGTAGGGAGCGCGGTCGTTCGCCATCTCGGCGTAGCGCTCGAAGGCGGACCAGGCGAAGAAAATCCGAGTAAGGGCATCGTAGCCGCTGGCGGTCTCATCGGTGAAGCCATCGAGCCTGAGACCCTGGAAGCAAACGACGAGGCGGAAGCGGTTGGCAAAGCGGTAGAAGTCGAACTTGGTACCGACGAAGCCGAGCGGAGAGATGGAGTCGTCCGACGCCTTGATCATCGCCCGTGCCCGGCCGAAGCCGGGCAGGGCGGTTTCAAGATGGGGATAGTCGGCGTCGGCCATGGCCTAGGTCAAATGCGCCGGATCAAGGTAATGCCGTTGCCGAGATCCTTGGATTCGCCGGACTTGATGAAGTCGTCGAGCGGCTGGCCGTCGAAGGTGATCCGTCCGGCATAGTCGGCGAACTGGCGCGGCGGCTTGCCGTCCTCGGAGGGGGATTTATCGAAGGACTCGATCTTCAGACGATCGAAGAGGGTATGGCTGGGGGCATGACCCAGTTGATTGTCGTGCTTGAACACGAGCAGTCCGCGAGGCGCCATGCTACCGGCGGGACGGGCGGCGGATTGGTCGAACTGGAAGGCCTGCTCCAACGCGGTGAAGAAAAGCTCGAGGTCGTCCTCGGAGAAGCCGGTCTGCGCGGCGAGGAAAGGATTCACGAAGCCGTGGGTCTGGTAGAGGGCATAGGGGACGGTGAACTTGCGGCCTTGGATTCCAATTTGTGAATCGATGGTTTTATCTTCCTTCCTTGCGGCGCATACAGAGATGGTGTGCTCAGCTTGAAAAATGGGATCAATCGACCGGGAGAAGCCAAGTTGGATGGGGCCGCGAACTTGGCCACAATTGATTTCGTTGGTCATCACTGCTCCGAAAGTTCGAACATCGAAGTAGTTTTTGCACATCCACTGGCGGAGCGCTTCTGCCTTTTGCTCATCTTTTGGGCGTTCATTCCGTTTGTTTTGGGGAGTTTCAGGGGAAATGGCTTCCCAAGCATCGTTGTTTCTGGCGTTCAGAACTGCTCGAGATTGGACGTAGATCCTGGCTGTTCCTGTGAGGTCGATGTAATCTCTGACTTTCCTTTTAAGGCAGACGTCGGTGATGAGACCTTGGCCGGATTCAGTGTCCACGCGAGGGAGGTTGCCAGCGTCGGGGTCGCCGTTGGGGTTAGCGTCCTGTGCGTCAAAGAGGTAGATGAAGTCGTAGCGGTGGTTCATGTGGGTTGATGGTTTATAGTTGAGAGTTGATGGAAATAATCAGGCGTTGGCGGGTTCGGTTTCGGTGGTTGGCTGGGTTTCGGATTTATTTTTTGTGCTGAGATTGTGCCGTTGATGGTAGTATCCGATGCAGAAGATGCTTTGGTTTTTTAGGTCAAGGGAGGCTGGATAAAAATTGGGAGCTTTAATCTTTTGATGAATTTCATCAATCAATTCGCTGAAAAATCGGTTTGATCCTGTGGTGAGTTTTTGAAGGTGGTGTTTGTTGAGTCGGTCTAATCGCCCAAAAACAGAAAGAGGGTTCGCAGAAGCCGATGAGAACATGGTTTCACGAATAGTTCGTTCCAGCTTGTATTCGTGCGCGGCTCTTTGAGCTTGTTCATAAACGGCGAAAAGTCTGCCAAGTTGGTAGGCGACGCTCGGGTTGTCTTTATCCAGGGCGGTTGTCATAGTGATGTTTTGTTGGCTGAGCCATTGTTGGTGGTTTCGGATGAGCCATGCTTTGAGGATGGCGGCTTTGAAATAGTTGATGTCTCGCTCGGCGCGAATCCGGCTGTGGACGGCGGTGACGAGATTCGTCGGGTAGTCGGTGCCGAGGAGGATGCTGCGCATGAGGGCGCCACCCAAAAGTGGCGGGATGCGGTCTGCATCATATTTGCCATTTCGAAATGGGGTGGTTTGAAGCAATAGCTGGTAAGAACTCGGGCGAGCGGGTTCAGGTTTGGGAGAGTTGGTTTCGTCCCACTGGCGGACGAGTTCGAACTGATTGAGGTGGAGTTTAAGATTTTTGACGAGTTCCCCGAGAGTTCCGGTGTGCCAGAAGCGGATGGAGAGGCGGGAGGCGTTGGGGGAGAGGCCGAGGATGTAGAAGTCGGTCCTGGGATCGCCGAGCTCGTCGCCGCCGAGGGTGCCTCGGGCGATCTTTTCCAAGATGTCCTGTATCCGCTGTTTGGTTTGGCCGTCTTCCGCTTCGGGGACGCCGGACATCATCCAAGGCAACGTAGTCTCGGCGGGCGTAGGCGAAGCGGTCCAGAAGACGGTGGTGGCATCGCCGATGCGGAAGCGGCGCTCCTTGCGGGCAAGCAGCCAGTTGAGGGCGTTGCAATAGGCGAAAGCGGCTTCCTCGGAGACGGGAGAGTTCCTGCCTTGCCCCGCTTCCTTCCCTGTTTTGCCGTAAGACTCGTATGCTGCTTCGTTGAATGAGACTAGCAGGGAGCCCTTTGGATCGAAGGTTTTGATTTTGGGTTCGTGAAGACGAGCAATCGGTTTTCTTTCCCCTGTTACCAAACATTGATTTTCTCGGTCGCTTGAGGTGCCTTGCTCTTGTTGCTCCATTGATCGATAACCCTTGTGGGCGTAGCGAGTTTCCCCTGTAAGTTGGAAAACGCCATTCCCCTTTCGCGCGTCTTCTGGGAGGGATTCAACGAATGGTAATAGTTCATCAGGAGTGTAACGGGCAAAATATCTGGCGACTGCGAGCCGGCAGGCATCCACGTTTTGATGATGGAATAATTTAGTATGATGCTCTTTGCTCCCATTAAAGCATTTTGGTGCTCTAATACGATTTTTCTTTGCTTTTTCAGTGTTTTTGTCGGGTTGTGGGTAACCTGTCAGGTAGGTTAAATTATCCCACAATGTGCAGGGATTGATTCCCTGACCGGATGATTTCGATTGTCCCGGAACAAGCAGATTTATAGAGACGAGTTCCGTTTTCTCTTTTCCTTTCTTGTCGATAGTGGTCACGGACTTGCGCGCATCTTGGAACTGGACGACAGAACCATCTTCGCGGAGGACAATGCAGAAGCTGATGTTTTGCAGGCTATAGCCGGGAGTAGGCAGGCCGTTGTCCGGGTCCTCGGAAAGGCGCCGGTAGAGTTGATCGAGCGATTGGAGAATCATGGCGGCTCAGGCGTTGGCGGTGTGGAAGGGTGGAACGTGGATGACTCCATTTTCGAGCTTCGCATTGAAGAAGCGGGGTTCGGCGCGGACGCGCTTGCCTTGGCCGGTCAGGAAGCTGTCCTTGGCCTTTTTGTCGGCGGGGAGATAGGCGATGTCGTGGAGCATCCAGCCGAGTTCCTTGTCGAGCTGCTCGGGAGGAAGCCTGCACTCCGGGAACGGATCGCCTTCCTCCAGCAGGCGGAAGCGGGCGGGGAACTCGCGGTTGCCGAGGCAGGGCTGGTGGAAGCATTGCCCGCTGCGGGCGCGGCGGTTGAACATGTCGAGGTGCTTGCCCTCGCAGTCCTTCGCGGGCAGCTCCGGCCCGCCCCGCTCGAAGCGGAACTCGAGGATCTCGAAGTGCGCCTCGACGACGTAGGCGACATCGCGCAGCAGGGTGGCAGCGCGCTGCTGACGGGCGTCCTCGACGAGGATGCCGACGGTCGCCACGGGTTCGCCCTTCATCGCGGCGGCGGTCGGCGCGGAAGCCTTCGCGCCGACTTCGTTGCGGCGGATGTTGGTGAAGCGGATGGGCTCGAGGACATGGATGCGGTCGACGACCCAGCGGATCTGGGGCTTCCAGTAGATCGCCTCGAGGATGCCCCGCGCAGCCGAGGGGGTGATGACGTCGTAGGAGACGCGCTCGACCTTCATTTCCGGCCGGGTGAAGCAGGCAAGAGCGCCCGAGATGTGGAGTTTGATGCCGTAGGACATGACTTCAGAATGATTGCGTTTTGACTGCGCTTGGATAGGTTATGGAAAAATGAAGACCCTGACGATTCGAAACTTGCCGGATTCCCTCCATACGGCGCTGAAAGAGCGTGCGCGTCGGAGCCGACGGAGCTTGAACCAGCAGGTCATCGCCGAATTGGGCTGGACCGAGGCGTTTGAAACCGACGAGGAGCAAGCAAACCGGGTGGAACGGGAAATCCGCCAAGTCACCGAACTCAGGAGCCGGGCGACCGGATTCTTTACAGCGGAAGAGATCGATTCCGCCAAAAAGGAAGGACGGGCCTGAGTCATTTCGACGATTGACAAGGTTCCCTTCATGCTCACGCAGCATATATTTAGTTCATGCGATAGCAAGCTAAAAATTTTTGAACTTTCGACTTTTTCGGCAAACATTCGGATATGAAACAGAGAACCATCTTGATCGACGCCAACGCGCTGGCCGATTTCTTTGTTGGAGAGGAGGAATTGAGAGAGCACTCGATCCGTCTGCGGCGAAAGTTTCCGAATTGGACGACCCTGCCCTTGTGCCGCTACGAATTCGGAAACGTGCTGCGGACATACACGCGTTTGGGAAAGATCAGGGCCGACGACGGACTCGCCATGCTGAAACAGGGCCTGTCGATGGTGACGTTCTGCGCGGAATGTGGGGACGAGGTCGTGCTGGCGGAAGCGAACGCCAGCAACCTGACCTTCTACGACGCCGCCTACGTGGCCCGCGCACGGGCGCTCGGCGTGAAACTCCACACCCGCGACAGGGACATTCTGAAACACTGTCCCGAAGTGGCCTGCCCGATCTCGGAGATTTGATTGATCGGCCTTTTGTCGTCGCCACCCCGCAACGAGCGTGGGCTGGTCGGCGCGGATTGAAACATGCGCTAGCACGCCAAGGTGGCGGATCGACCGGGGGAGCTGCCCCCGGTCGTGTCGCTTGGCGCACAGAAAATCGGAAGGACTGTTTTTCACAGACAGAAGGCGTTGGGATCGCTGGCGGCGCCGGGACGCTTGAGGCCGGTGTGGGGATGATAGCCGTCCTCGGGATGGTCGAGGATGGCGAAGGCTTCATCGCAGTGGAAGGAGAGCGAAGGCTTGAGGTGCTGCCATTCGCCATCGTAGACCTGGACGGTGAACTGCTGGGCCCGGCGGTAGTGGCTGCGGTTGGGAACGCGGTTCTGCTTCTTGAGGTCGCGGATCTCCTCGCAGAGGACTTTGCCTTTGTCGCCCCAGGGAATGAGGACGGAGTGGGTGTTGGAGTCGATGAGGCGGAAGCGCTCGGCGGCAGTTTGGTAGCGGTAGGTGCGGAAATCGGGGGAGTTCGGGGCGAAACAGGCTTCGCCGGAGACGATGTGGGACTTGTCCCAATTGTCGGATTTTTCCCCGGCGCGGACAATGGCGTGCTCGAAGTAGAGGCGGTTGGCTTCCGGGGTGAGAAGCTGGTCTTCGGAGAAGGTGGTGATGATATGGGCGGTGGTGATGCCAGCGTTGGCTTTGATGTCGGCGAGACCTTTGGGGATCGGATGATCCCCGGGCTGGAAGAAAAAGACGCGGCCTTTGACGGGTTGCCCGTTCTCGTCGCGGAGCTCGCCGTTGCGGTTGCAGCGGCCAGCGGCCTGGGCAAAGGAGTCGAGGCCGCATTCGGCGCGGTAGACGACGGGAAAGCTGATGTCCACGCCGGCCTCGACGAGCTGGGTGGCGACCAGGACGACGGGCCGGCCGCTTTTCCGCAGGGACTTGGCCTGGTCGAGCACGTCGATGACATGGGCCGGACACATGCGGGCGGAGAGGTGGAGGGCGTTGGTCTTTTCGCCGAGCTTTTCGTGCAGGGTCTGGGCGGCTTTGGTGGTATTCAGGATGAGGAGGCAGCCGCCGGGGGCGTTGCCGATGATGTGGTCGATGAGAGCGTCGTCGTCGAGCGAACCGAGAGCTTGGCAGGTGACTCGTTCGAGCGCTTGGAAGAGAGCCGGTTCGTTCTGGATGATGGGGGTGATTTCCTCGGGCGGGATGCCGATGGCGAAGTCTTCGCGTCGGTCGAGCGCGGGCTGGGTCGCGGTGCAGAGGACGGCGGTAGCGTGGAGGTCGTGGACGAGACAGCGCAGGCTGCGGAGGATGGGATGGAGCAGCGACGCGGGCAGGGCCTGGACTTCGTCGAAGATCAGGACGCTGCGGGCGGTGCGGTGGAGCTTGCGGCAGGCGCTGGTGCGGTTGGCGAAGAGGGATTCGAAGAACTGGACGTTGGTGGTGACGACGAGAGGCGAGTCCCAGTTTTCGGCGGCGAGGCGGTTGGCCTCGGTCTCCTTGGCGGGGTCGAATTTGGAGTGGTGCTCAAGCACGATGTCCCGGCCAAGTTCCTTGGAGAGCGGGGCGAAGACTTCGCGGAAGACGTCGGCGTTCTGCTTGATGATGCTGGTGAAGGGGATGACGAGGATGACGCGGCGCTGGCCGTTTTTGATGGCGTGGCGGAGAGCGAAAAGGAGCGAGGAGAGCGTCTTGCCGCCGCCAGTGGGGACGGTGAGGGAGAAGAAGCCGCCGGGGCTTTCCGCCGCGCGGAGGCAGTCGTGGCGGACGGTTTCGCGGGCCTGGTTGACAGGATCGCCTCCGGGAGGACCGAATGTTTCGCCCATGTGCGATTCCAAGGCCGCGAGCATTCGCTCCAGAATGTCTTCCGGCCAAGGTTGGCGGAGCTCGGTCTTCTCCGGCTGCATGAAGGACTCGGTGGCGAGGAAGTCGGCATCGACGAGGCAGGAGAAGAGGAAGCGCGCAAGGAAGGCGAGACCGTCGCCGCCCGCGTCGCAGCGGGAAAGGGGCGGCATGGGGAGCTGTTCATCGAGCGGGACGCCTGCGGCTTCGGCGTGAGCTTGCCAAGGGTTGACGGAGCGGGACAGGCGCTCGTTGAAGAGATAGCCCGCATCGGCCAGCCCCGCGTGGTGTCCGGCGATGAGGTAGCTGAGGAGCGGCCCGAAGGGCGGGAGCGTGTTGGCAAAGATGGCCCCGGCGCTGGAGTGGTCTTCGCGCTTCAATGGAGCACCGCCGACCTCGTCGGCATGGATATCGACCTTGGAGGTGAGGTAGGCCTGCCATTCGGGAGCGCACTTTCCCAGATCATGCCAAAGCCCCTCCAGCCAGCCCCATTGCCATGCGGCCTCGGCTTCTTTCGAGCCGGGAGCGAACATCTCCGAAGCGAACTTCGCGGCCCACCAGGCCACTTTGTTGAGGTGCCCGTGATACGACGCGAGCTGTCGGCAGAGTTCGCAGTCCTTTCCCCGGCACTCCCCTACCCCGTTTCCGAAGCGGGTGAACAGCGGTTCCCATTTCGACTGATCGCCCGGATGGGCGGGATGGGTATGCGCGTAGAACGGAGTGTCGGGGGAAGGTTTCATCGGATGGGCGTGGATTGGTACGATATGCGCCATCCTCTCCGGAATTCTCCGGCAAGGGAAGCATGATCGCTCCGTATTTGCCCACCTTATCCCCGGGGGTGGGACATTCACGGACCCTCCCCCGCACTTTTTCCAAAAAAACGCTTCGCCTCTCTCGCCCCTAAAACCACACATCAGGCGGAGGCGGCCCATGTCCTCGCGAGGATGAGGCCAGACAAATTGCCGAAGCATCGGGTTGAAACGGGACAACGCTTGCGCAGCGGCGCAAGCGACGCTACCCAAGTCTGCATGAAACACGCTCTCCTCCTCGCCTTCGCCTTGTCAGCGACCATTTCGTTCGCCGAACCCGTCGCCTCCCTGCCCGACCTCGACGGCAAGCCGGTCGCCCCGCTCGACGCCGGAAGGAAGAAAGCCGCAGTGGTCTTCTTCATCTCGCCCTACTGCCCCACCTCGAACAAATTCGGCCCGGAGATGAGCGCCATCGTGAAGGACTTCGGCGACGACTTCGCCTTCCGCTTCGTCCACTCCGACACGACCGTGACCGAGGCGGACCGCAAGCAGCACGCGACGATGATGGAGATCGCCGCGCCCGTGCTCACCGACGCGGAGCAGAAACTCGCGAAGCAGCTCGGCGCGAAGACCACCCCCGAGGTCGTCGTCGTTTCCCCGGAAGGGAAGGCGCTCTACCAAGGCCGCATCAACGACCTCTACCTCGGCCCCACGAAACGGCAGCGCGAGGTGAAGACCCACGACCTGCGCGACGCCCTCGCCGCGATCCGCGAGGGGAAGCCGGTCGCGAACCCGCGCACCGAGGCGATGGGCTGCGGCATCGTTTTCGCCCCTACTTCCGGGAACTGAGGGCTTTCTCCACCGGGGCGAGGATGCGCTCCAGCTCGGCGAGGGCACGCTCCGTCCCTTGAATGACCCGCAACTGCGGTTCGTAGCGCTCGCGGTGCTCGCGGCAGACCTTCCGGAGCGGTTCGAAAAGGGCGATGAAGTCCTCGTAGAAGGCCGCCGTGCCCTCGGTGAAGGCGGCGCGCTGCTGTTTCGCGAGGAGTTCGCGATGGCGGTCGAGGATGGAGGTGTAGTAGGCGCGCGCCCGTTTCACCGACTGCGCCCCCACGACGGCCCCGAGAATGAGGAAGAGCGAGGCGACGCCGAAGGCGGCGGCGTTCCACGGCGATTGCTGCAGCATCGTGAGGATGACCCCGCCGAGGGCGGTGAGGACGGCGGTGAAGATGCAGCTCCAGACGAGACGGCTACGCCGCGCGAAGAGCCCGCCGATCTGGTCGCGCAAGTTCAGCTCGCGCAGGGAGGCGGCGGTGGCCTCCTCGACTTTCTCCTCGATGCGGCGGTGGGCCGGGGCCCAGTCGGGGCTGCCGTCCTCGCCCACGCTGAGTTCGAGGTTGAAATGCTCCTGCATCTCCTCGGAGACGCGCTCCCAGAGGTGGGCGACGTCCTCCTTCACTGCCGTGGCCCCGGCCCCGATGCTGCGGCGCACGGCCTTCATCGTCGTGGCGAAGATGAGACCCTCGATCTCCTCGGCGCTCTTGCGGCGCGGCATCAGGGCGGAGATGACGCGGAACTCGGAGTCGAGGAGAGGCTCGGCCTGGAGGCCCGCGGCCATGAAGCTCTGGTCGAAGGCCTCGAAGAGCGGCTCGCACTTCTTCAGGGTGCGCTCCTGCTGGGTCTTGCAGGCCGGCTCCAGTTCGCTGAGCAGTTCGTCGTCGGCGCGGATGATCTCGGAGGCGGCCCCGAGCTTCTCCTTGATCTCGCCGAGCACGAAGCAGGAGGCCCGCCACGCGTGGATCAGCTTGACGAGGCGGGGCTCGGAGGACTCGACCGTGCCCGCGATGTAGCGCTCCAGTCCCTCGATCTGGCTTTTGCGGGAGAGGTCGTCGTGGTCGAGACCCGAGGTCTTCGCGAGGAAGGCCTTCTTCGCCGAGACCGCGAAGGTGGGGAAATGCTGCCCGAAGCGGTGGTGCGCGGTTTTCTGAAGGTGCTCAAGGATGGCGGCGACCTCCTCCTCGGTGCGCAGGTCGCATTGCTGGAGGATGAAGACGATCTTCTTCTTCCACTGGTGATGGATGCGGTCGAGGAACTCCCAAGTCGAGGCCCCCCAAGGGTTCGTCACGGAGAAGACAAAGAGGACGAGGTCCGCCATGGGCAGGAACTGCTCCGTGATCTGCTGGTGCCCGGCCGCGATCGAGTTCGTCCCGGGCGTGTCGACGAGGTTGAAGTCCTTGAGGAAGGCGTTCGGCCGGAAGACTTCGACGATGTCTCCGGAGAACTCGAACTCGTGCGGCTCGGCCCCGTATTTGAAGAAGGCGATGCGCTCCGTCGTGGGGACCACGTCGGCGGCGCAGAAGTCCTCGCCGAAGAGAGCGTTGAGGAGCGAGGACTTGCCTGCCTTGACCTCGCCGACGACGACGAAGAGGAAGGGGTCCTCCAGATTGGCGAGGAGGTTTTTCAGCAGGGCGAGCCGGGCCGGGTCGATGCCGCTCTCGCGCCCGAGTTCGTTGAGCGACTCGATGGTTTCGCTGAGCTTCTCCCGGGTCTGGAAGTAGTTCTTCCCGAGCAGGTCTGTCGGTTTGTCGGCCAAGGGGGTTCGCGGATGGGGATGGAAGGGAGGTCTCAGCAGGAGCGTGGCCAAAGCCCTCCGCGATCCACGCGGGGGGATGGACAAATGGAAGCGAATTATTTCACTTTGCCAAATGAAATTCGGGGATTCGACGAGAGGGAAGTGCCGCGGGGCGGCTTTACCTCGGTCTCGGCATCTGGAAACGGTCGCGGGTGCGGCAGTAGCCGGACGGCACCTCCATGCGGCCGATGGGGAGGAAAGCCTCGGGATCGACCAACAGGGTATGGGGATCGACCAGACCCTCCCGGACGAAGACGTGGCGGATCAAGCCGACGACGAGGCGGTTCCCCCCCATTTCGAGAGTGGCCCATTCGGTGCATTCGAGGGCCACGGGGGCCTCGGCGATGCGGGGAGGGGCGACGGCTCGGCTCGGGACGGTGTGGAGCCCGGCCAGCTCGATCTCGCTAACCTCCGGCCCGACGTCGGAGGAGGTCAGGTTCATCGCCTCGGCGCAGGACTCGTCGACGAGGTTCACGACGAACTCCCGGGTGCGACGGATATTGCGGGCCGTGTCCTTGGGCACGCCGGGTTCCCGGTCGCCGGGGGCGAAGCCGAGCATGGGCGGGTCGGTGCCGAGGAGGTTGAAGAAGCTGAAAGGTGCCGCGTTGACCCGTCCCTCCTCGTCCTGCGTCGTGACCCAAGCGATGGGACGGGGCGTGACGAGGCCCGCGAGGAGCTTGTAGGCGCGAGCCAGATATTCGCCGCCGGTGAGGTCGAACTCCATGGCGGGACGGTCCGTACGCGACCGGTCACTTCGCGACACTCTTCGCGAGGAGGGGCGGAGTGATCAGCGAAGGCTCCTTGCGATAGGTCTTCCTGAACTTCCCGCCCCAAGCGCCGTTCGCATAGACCTTGCGGTAGGTGATCGTCACCGCCTCGTAGGTCTCGAAATTGCCGCAGTCGTCCCGCTCCGTGATGGTCACGTCCTCGCGGCACCATTCGATGTGGCCGAGGTGCGCGGGGTCGGGATTGCAGATGCCGTGGCGGAGGGAGAAATTCGGGAAGACCTTGCAGAAGCTGCGGTCCTTGCGCGGATAGTGGCACTTCCACGGCGGCGGGATCTCCGGCTTCGGCTTCGAGGAGGAGGCCGAGGGCTGCTGGGCGGCGGCCTCTCCCGCGAGAAGGAAGAGGAGGGAAGTGGCAAGGACGTAGGCGGCGCTTCTCATAGCGAGTCGTTCGGATTCGCATGTTCGGAAGAAAAGCAGGGCATTTCAAGCGGAAAGTCCGCGAAATCGCGTCCGGCGTCCGGGCGGTTTGACCGGGAGCCTCCGCGCACGCAGGTTCCCGCAATGCCGGACCTGCCATCTCACACCCCTCCTGACGTCCCGTCGCCGCGCCGCAAGCCCGCCTTCTGGCCCGCCGCCGCGATCTTCGCCCTGATGGGGGCCTTTTTCTGGACGATCCGGGGGACGGACGGATTCGGCGGCTCGCAGGGCGGCATCCTCGCCGGGCTCGGCTGGGCGATGCTCTGGCTCGGGTTCTCGCGGCGCTTCGGCGATGAACGGCGACGGCCCTACGGCCACGGCCATGTCGTCGCAGCGATCCTGCTCGGCATCGCCTGCGGCGGTCTCACGGGCTACGGCGTCTATATCAGTTGGGTCCAAGGACGCTTCCATCTCGACTATCCCGACGGCGTCCGCGAGATCGCCCCTTGGACGGGATACGCCATGCTCTTCTGCTGCGGCCTGCACTGGGGTGGCCTGACAGGCGTCTTCATGGCTTGGTGCGCCCCGCGCCGCCCCCTCGGCGCGGCCGGGTGGATGGGGCGTCTCGCCGCCGGGCTGGTCGGTGCGGTGGCAGCCTACGGAATCGTCGTCGCCTTTCCCTCTTGGTTCCTGCCCTTCCACGACGAGGGCCTCTACGCCGATCCCGCCAACAAGACCTGTCTCCGCGCGGCAGGGTCGATCCGGAACATCGCGCCGCATGTCGGGGCCTATGCCGGATTCCTGGCCTTCGAGGCCCTCCGCCGCGACGTCCGCGCGGTCGCCGTGATATCGATCATGGGCTTGGGCTTCGCCCTCTCCTTTTCCCTCGGAGCGGTCTGGCAGACCTTCTACGGCGTCGGCCCCGACCTCGATTGGTGGAAATTCTGGGAGATGTCCATCGGCGTGGGCGGGGGCCTGACTTTCGCCCTCGTGTTCCATCGCTTCAATCGGCCCGAGGCCTCCGCCCCTCCGCGCTCCGTCACCGCGTCCGAACGGGTCGTGTCCGCCGGTGCGCTCGTCTGGCTCGCCACGGCGACGGTCCTCGCCAACGGGCTCGACGGGTGGTCGCGGCGGCACGGGGTCGAAATCCCGCCCGCCTTCGGGCAGGTCGCCGGAATCTTGATCGCCGCCGCTCTGGGCTTCCTCCATCTGCGTTCGCCGGGGCGAATGATGCCGCGCTGGCTCATCCCGCTGGCGCTGGGGGCCATCGTCGTGGCCGGGTTCGCCGCCAGCCTTCCTCCAGAGCTACGGCTCGCGGATCAAGTGCTGCTCTTGATCTACCTCATCTGCGTCGCCGGGAGCCTCGGCTGCTTTCTGTGGCTGCGACACGTCCGGAATCCGTTGGCGACCACCTGACCTCGTTCATTCCTCCGTTCCTTCCGCGCTCGCTTGCCTGAACTGTTCCAGCCAAGATCGCTCTGGATAGTCCAGATCGTTCCGTCCCTCCAATTCGTCAGCATAGTCGGCAAAAGTTCGGAAAAGGTCGGGATGGCGTTCCCGGACCCGCCTGAAATAGCCGCCCTCCGTATCCCTGATGAAACTCTTGCTCGCCTCGATGGTATTTCCAGTCCACTCCTCCCGGAGCCAGTCGGGCGCGTCGGCGGGCAGGGCCTCGAGCAGGTCGAGCAGCTTCGACGGAGGGGCGTATAGATAACCGCCCGGAACGGGAGGGAGGTAGTGGATCGGAGGGAAGTCCTCCCGCGTTTTCGACATCGCAAAGCGGATCGCGGCTTCCAGATCGCCTTTGCGGACGAACGCCTCCAAGCGGTCGCGGTTCGCGATCTGCCGGTGATGGGGCACTGCTGCTCCGGCCCACGCGAGCAGGCAGATCGCGGCCAACACGGCGGGCGCGGCTCCTGCCGAGAGGCGCGGGACGCGGTTCAGGGAACGGTCGGCCTCCCCGCGAAGGAAGAAGAGGGAGACCGAGGCGGCGACGAAGGTCCAGAACGACGCGGTGGCGGTGAAGGAGGTGGCCCTTTGCAGGATTTCCTCGTGCGGGGAAAGACGGACCCCGCCCATGATGTTGATCAGGGAAAGGCTCTTGTAGAAGGAGCCGACGGCCATCTCCAAGGCGGCGGACGCGAGGACCAAGGCGAGGACGCGGGGCCACGGGGCGGCGGTCAGAACCACGAGCGACCGGACGATCAAGGCGACGCGCCAGAGCGAGACGATGGCGAGAAAGGCGATGTTCCACTTCGTCGCGGTCACCAAGTCGGTGTATCGCTCGACGGGGATGCCGTAGAGCCAGGCGCAGGGAGCCGTCAGCCACACGAGGTTCAGGAACACGAGCAGTTGCGGTCCGGCACGGCCCGCCTTCCCGAGGCGGAGGCCGATCCACAACCAAAGAGCGACGAAGGAAGTCGTCACCAACGACGCGACGAAGGGACCGACAAACCATTCCCCCCGCCGCAACAGGTCGAGATGGTCGTAGTTGCGGGCGATCCCGGCGGAGAGGACGAGCATCGCGGCGGCAAGCACGATGCCGGGCGCGGCGGCGATGCGCTCGATCGCGCCCCGGTTTCCGATCAGGCAGAGAAACAGATCGACCGCCCGGATCGTCTTTCGCTCATTGCTCTCGGTCATGCCAGCTTTCTTTCCCGGATCGAGTTTCGCAAAAGGCTGCGGAAATGGCGAGTCCGTTTCTCGACGAATTCGGGGGCGTAGAGACGACGGGCCAAACCGTGGAACCCGTCGCGGAGCTGCGCCACGCTCATACGGTCAGGCTGGAAGTTGATGTCGAAAAGCGTGTAGCGCTCCGTCGCCGCCTCGCTGAGGATGCGCCCCTCCTCGGAGAGCCGCGCCCAGAGCGGCGTGCCGGGAAAGGGGGTGAGATAGGTGATCTGCACATCGTGGAGCCCGCTTTCATCGACGAAACGGAAGACCTCCTCGAAGCTGTCCGGCCCGTCCCCGTCGAGGCCGAGGATGAAGCAGCCGTTCACGGCGATGCCGTGGCGCTGGATCGTCTCCACCGCTTTCAGATAGCGGCTCGTGCGCCGGGCCTTCCAATTCGCGTTCCTCTCCACCCCGTCGAGCGGTCCGAAGCGGGGGCTTTCGAATCCGATGAGGACCTGCTGGCATCCGGCGTCGCGCATCCGGCGCAGGAGATCCTCATCGTCGGCGACGGAGACGTCCGTCTCGGTGAACCAGCGCAGCCCTTCGCGTTCCATCGCCTTCATCAGGGCGCGCCCGTGGCGCTTGTCGGCGAAGGTGTTGTCGTCGGCGAACTCGATGAAGGGTCGCCGGAAAAGCTCCTGGATGCGCCGCAGCTCGGCGACGACTTTTTCGACCGGCTTGACGCGGAAGGTCGGCGAGAGCCGCATCGAGGCGGCGCAGAATTCGCAGGCGTAGGGGCAGCCTCGTTGGGTTTGCACGGTGAAGCGTGGATAGCGGTCGGGCGCGAGCAGTTCGAAGCGAGGCATAGGGGAGTCGCGCAGATCGTAGGTGCCCCGGAGGCGGGAGTCGTAGATCGGCTTCAGGCGGCCGCGCTCCAGATCCCGCAGCACCTCGGGCCAGACGGGCTCCCCTTCGCCGATGACGAGGGCGTCGGCATGTTTCGCGGCCTCGCCGGGGGCGAGGGTGGCGTGCAAGCCGCCGAGGATGACGGGAATCCCCTTCTCCCGGAATCTGGCGGCCATCACATAGGCTTCCTTCGCGGTCGCGCTCAGAGTGGAGAGGGCCACCGCATCGAAACGGTCGGGCACCTCCGCGATATCCCGCACTTCGAGGTATTCGGCTTCGAAACGGGGCGGCGACATCCCGGCCAAAGTCAGCAGGCCGAGCGAAGGAAGAGCCTCGATCTCGCGAGCGCGACGGGAGACGGCGGGGAAGGAAAGGCCCAGCTCAAGCAGCCCGGCATCCGCCAGCCGGAGGCCGCTCATCGCGATGTAGCCGATCTTCATGGAATGTTTGATCGGCGAATGCTTTCGGAGCCCTATGTTTCCCCTCAATCCTCCGGCACATCTTCCCCTTCGATCAAATCCTCGAAGGTCTGCCGCTTCCGCACGACCATCGCCCGGTCGCCGGACACGAGAATCTCCGCCGGAAGAGGGCGCGAGTTGTAGTTCGAGGCCATGACGAAGCCGTAGGCTCCGGCGCTGAGGAGGGCGAGGCGGTCTCCGGTCTTCACCGCCGGGATCTCGCGGTTCTGCGCGAAAAAGTCGCCGCTCTCGCAGACGGGGCCGACGATGTCCACGACCTCGGTCTCGCCGGGGACGGGCTCCTTGAGCGGGGCGACCTCGTGGTGGCCTTCGTAGAGTGCGGGGCGGATGAGGTCGTTCATCGCCGCATCGACGATCTTGAAGGTCTTGGCCGTGCCGCGCTTCTCGTAGAGCACCTCGGTGAGGAGGACTCCGGCGTTGCCGACCATGAAGCGGCCCGGTTCGAGGACGATGCGCAGCCCGAGCGGCTGGAGCAGGGGCACGAGACGGCCCGCGTATTCCTCGATGGTGAGGGGTTTCTCGTCCTTGTCGATCCACCAGTCCGACCCGCCGCTGGCAAGGCTGTCCTGATAGACGATGCCGATGCCGCCGCCGATGCTGAAAAACTCGATGCCGTAAAGCGATTTCAACTCCTCGACGAGAGGCAGCACCTTCTCCACCGCCTCGACGAAGGGGCTCACCGAAGTGAGCTGCGAGCCGATGTGCATTTGCAGACCGCGCAGCTTCACGTTCGGCAGGGTCGCGGCGCGGGCGTAGGCCTCGCGGATCACGGCGAAGTCGATGCCGAACTTGTTCTCGCTCTTGCCGGTGGAGATGTATTTGTGCGTCTTCGCATCGACATTGGGATTCACCCGCAGGGCGACGGGGGCGACGAGCCCGAGCTGTCCGGCGACCCCGTTGATGAAGGCGACTTCGGCCTCGCTCTCGGCGTTGAAGGAGTAGATGCCCTTTTTGAGGCCCGCCTCGATCTCGGCGCGGGTCTTTCCGACGCCAGCAAAGGTGCATTTGCCGGGATCGCCCCCCGCCTTCTCGACGCGGAAGAGCTCGCCGCCCGAGACGATGTCGAAGCCCGCGCCCTCCTTCGCGAGCAGGTTCAACACGGCGAGGTTCGAGTTCGCCTTGGTCGCGTAGCAGACGAGGCAGTCGAGCTCCGACATGGCCCCGGAGAGGCGGCGGTAGTGGTCGAGGATGGTCGCGGCGCTGTAGACGTAGAGGGGCGTGCCGTGCTCGTCGGCGAGAGCTTCGAGATCGACGCCTTCGCAATAGAGCGTGCCGTTCTGGTAGTGGAAGGAATGCATGGACGCGCAAGATAGCGGGGAAACGGGGGCGGGCAAGCGGCGGCGACGGGCTTCCGCGCCGGAAAAGCGGTTTCCGGACAAGTGCTTTCGCGTTGCTTGCGGCTCCAATACCGCCTCGCCACTTCCTACGGGGTGGTATTGGTGAATACCGCCCACAAGTCTGCGAATTGCGGGTCTTCCCGCAAAAAGCCGAAGCGTCCCTCGGGAAACAACGAAGCGTAGGCATCGTGCTCCAATTTGGATGATTCGTCCAAGCCATGCCGGTGGAAATCGCGTTTGCAAACCGAGGAATCGTCCGGCACGGGACGCCCCATCAGCCGCAGGAAAAACCCTTCGATGCAAGGCTGGAAGCGGAAGACTTGGGCACGGATGCCCCGCACGGCTTTTTCCCCTTTGGTGCTCAACTCCTTGTCGTCGTCGAAAACGATGACGACCCGGTCGAACGCCGACCAACGGATTTGGCGGCGGGCAAACTCGACGATCCGGTCGGGCGATCCGCCGTGGGCGTTCCTGATGGTGATCTGGATGTTCCGCCCGCGGGCACCCACCGCCTTCAAATAACGGCAGAAGGCGAACTCGGTGTCTCCTTCCACCACGACGAGGACGGTGCGGCGAGTCCGGATCTGACGGTGCGGTGCGGGCATCAGAACTCGGGCACGCCGCCGTAGGCTCCGGCGTGGTATTTGGCGTAGTGGTTCTCCACATTGCGGACGCCCTTGATCTGGTCCAGACGATAAGTGCGGCTGACGCCGTCGTCGTCCTTGTCCACCAGTTGGATCTGGTATTTCTCAAGCTGGTTGATGATGTAGTCCGAATGGCAGGAGAAAATGAGCTGGGCTCCTCTGGGATTGTGCTTGGGGGTGTAGAAGAGATCCACCAGACACGGAATCATGTGGGAGTGCAGCCCCTGCTCGAACTCGTCGATGAAAGCCAGTCCACCGGACTTCAGCACGGGCAGGATGTAGCGCAGGAGGACGAAGAGGGCTTGGGTGCCGCGGGATTCCTCCATCAGGGAGAGCGTGTATTCCCGCTCCCCGACCTTGTGTATGCTGAACGGCAGCACGGTCTCCTCCTCCTTGCCGTCGTGTGTGGGAAAATGAACTTTTTCCACCGCGATCCCGCTCAAACCGAGGTCGAAACCAACGAGCCGACGGTTCACCCAGTCCAAATGGTCCGGGTGCTCCGCGAAGAACTTGGCCGTAGTGACGAGGTTTTCGGTAAGCGGATCGTGGCAGTCGCTGCGACCCAGCGCCCAGAGATTGCCGTAGCACGAAGAGAAAAGCTGGTCGATCTGACGCGCGGCGGTGTTCTCCAGCAGCAGAGCCGTGGAAATGAAGGAGGCGTTCTGGCGTTGTGGCACCCGATGCGCGTCAGCACCGAAATCTTGGCTCTTGAAGCGATAGCCCTTCCCGGTCCATTCCCGTTCGAAGACGAGGGCGAATTTGGCCCGCTTCACTCGCAACGATTCCGCCGCGATGCGGTCTCGCGCGAGCTGGAGGTCGTAGCGGTAGTGTCGCCCGTTCATTTCGAATTCGACGAACAGGTCGATGACGGGATCGGGAGTCTCCGCGAAGCGAAACGGGATGTTCTCCCAATTCCTGGCATCCGGCTTGGTCTGCGCGGAATGCGCAATGAACCATTGCAGGAACCCCAAGGCTTGCAGGAGGTGGGTTTTGCCGGAGGCATTGGCTCCGAAAATGCCCATCACGGCGTTGCATTTCTGCCCCAAGGCTCCCATCTGGAAGATGTGGCGTTCCGAGGCTTGGGGTTTGACTCGGAAATCGACCTCGAAGGCCTCCTTGAACGAAAAGAAATTGCGACCGCCGAAGGAATAGATCATGTCAGGTTGAGACAGTTCAAAATGCCTAAATAGTCAAAATTTTGTCATTTTTTCATTTTTCGCTCAGATTTTTCGCTTTTTCAAGCAACAAACGGGATCGAATTTGCTCGCTGGCGATATGCCAACGCCGACGGGCTTCCGCCTTTGGCTCACTCCGTCGAGACCTTGCCCTCTTTCTTCAACGCGGCGGCGAGGGTGTGCCAGGCGAGGGTGGCGCACTTGACGCGGGCGGGGAATTTGCGGACGCCGAGCAGGGCGGAGAGCTCGCCGAGATCGAAGGGATCGACGGGCGGCTCCTCCTTGGCCGTGAGCAGTTCGACGACCTCCGCGATCTTCGCGTCGAGGGCCGCGCCGCTCAGTCCCTTGATCGCCTCGGTCATGATCGAGGCCGAGGCGCGGGAGATGGCGCAGCCTTCGCCAGTGAACTGCACCGCCTCGACCGTCGGCCCGGCTTGGCGCACGTAGACGCGGAGCCGGTCGCCACAGAGGGGGTTGTAGCCTTCGGCTTCGTGGCTGTGCGGGTCGAGGGCGCCCTCGTTACGGGGGCGCTTGTTGTGGCTCAGGATGATCTCCTGGTAGAGGTCTTCGAGGTTGTCGTCCATGGAGGGAGCGGGCGGAGAGGGTTGCGTCGTCCGATCCACCCTGTCGGGTCGCGCGATGCCGGGAACAGGACTCGAACCTGCACACCTTGCGGCACTTGATCCTAAGTCAAGCGTGTCTACCAATTCCACCATCCCGGCGTGCGCTTGCCCTCTTGGGTTTCAGCGGACTCGATGCTCAATTTCCGGCGGTTTTATCCACCGTTTTTATACACAAAATCCTCCCGGAGCCTACGCCAAGGTCCCGCGAAAACAACCTCGAAGACCGAGGCCAGCTCCTCGGCTGACGATCGCCGGAGCGACGGCGCGGGACGACCGACCGCGTTCGACGAGGTCCGCCTCTTCGATTTCCCGAACTTGGCCTTGTTTTATTAATAAAGCTGAGATATTTTATAAAACTTTGAAATTTCCCAGAGATTTCAGCGGAATTTTTAAAAATATCTCTTCATGATCCCCCTTCTTGCCAGCTTGCGCGCGGCGCTCGACCAGCCGGTCTTCCCCGGCAAAATGATCGTGTGGCTGCTCTTCATGCTCTCCATCGTGGGCTGGGTGGCGATCCTTTCGAAGGCGGCGCGGCTCCGTCAATCGCGACGAGCGGACTTGGCCTTCACCGAACGGCTGCGCAAGTCGAAGACGACTCTGGAGGTCTACGAGGAGGGACGGGAGGACGAGGCTTCCCTGAAGCATCTCGTCTATCAGGCCGGGGCGCGGGAGACGGCCTACCAACTGCTCGGCTCCCGCGAGCCGCGCGACGCGTCACGCGACCGCATCCGGCAGGCGGGCCGCTTGTCGGGACGCCAGCTCGAATCGATCCGCATGGCGTTCCAAGCGGGCTTCCGGGACGCCGTGGGGCGGCTCGGGGCGGGGGTCGAGGCGCTCCGAGGGATCGCCGCCGCCGCGCTGCTGCTCGGGGTTTTCGGATTCGTCTGGGCCTTGATGAAAGGCTTCGACGAGGCGCGGGATTTCACCGAACTCGCCCCGAAGGCGGGCGGAGCCCTCGGCTGCCTCGCGATCTCGCTGCTCGTCGCGGGACCCGCGATCCTGATCCGCTACGCCTTGCGCGAGATAGTGCGGAAGCGGACGGCGGATCTGGAGCGTTTCCGCGACAACCTCCAGCGGCTTTTCGAACGCAGCTTCGCGGCGGAGGAACCCGTCGCTCCGACCGCCCCGCCGTCCTCCCCCGCCGGGGAGACGGACGAGAAGGCAAAGCGCTACCACTCGATCCGGGATCGGCTCCTCCGCGCTGACGAGGGGGATGCGAACGCCTTTCAAGTGAATCCCATCGCCCGTCAGGCGGCGTCGGCGGGCGGTGCGCTGCGAGGGTATTGATCCGCCCCGCCCACCGGCATCCTCCGTCCGCCATGAAACTTTCCTTCCAGACCGTTTGCATCGTTTTCGGGGTGACCTTGGTCCACCTGCTCTTCATCGCGACCTTGGTGCCGACAGGCGGCGGGATTCCGGTCCGCCCCCCGTCCCCCGACGGCCCGGTCGCCGGGATGCCCGCGGTCGAGGAGATGGAGGCCCCCGAAGAAATCGTCGACCTGCCGGCGCGCCGGAGGGAGGAGGTCTCCACGCCAACCGCAGCGGACCCGGTGGCGGGGACGCGTTCGTGAGGAAGGATCGTTCCCATGGCTTCTTTCCGAGTCCTTGTCGTCGGCCACGGATACCTCGGGGCGTCTCTGGCCGGGGAACTCCATCGCGTCGGCTGGTCGGTGGTGGCGGTCCACCGGGGTCCATCCCCGCCGTCCTCTCCGGCGGCGTATCCCCTGCTCTCCGCCGATGTCGCGGAGAGGGATTCGCTGCTCGGGATCGCCCGCCGCGCCGCGCCGGAGGTAATCGTCCATTGCGCCAGTTCGAGCCGGGGCGGGGCCGAAAGCTATCGTGCCGTTTTCGTGGAGGGAATCCGGAATCTGCGCTCGGTTTTCCCCGGCGTCCCCGTCCTCTTCACGAGCAGCACGAGCGTCTATGGACAGACGGACGGTTCGGTGGTCGGTGAACATTCCGAAACCTCCCCGGATCGCGAAACGGGGCGTCTCCTGCTTGAGGCGGAGTCCCTCGCCCGGGAGAGCGGCGGAACCGCTCTGCGCCTCGCCGGGATCTACGGTCCGGGGCGGTCGGTGCATCTGCGCCGGCTCTTCGACGGCAGCGCGAGGATCGAGGAAGTCGAGCCGAGCCGCTTCCTCAACCAGATCCACCGCGACGACGCCGTGGGGGCGATCCGGCATTTGCTGGAATGCGAGCCAGCCACTCGCCGAGGCGGCCTTTTCAATGTCGTCGACGACCGACCGCTGACGCAGCGGGAATGCTACGAAGCCCTCTCGGCGCGCTTCGGCCTGCCCCTGCCGCCCCTCGCCCCCCCCGACCCGGAGCGGAAGCGCGGCTGGACCCACAAGATCGTCTCGAACGCGGCCCTTCGCGCGACTGGCTGGGTGCCGCGCTACCCTTCCTTCCTCGATGCCGTGGAGCGCGATCCCCGCCTCGTGCCTTCGATCCGGGAGGCGGACGGAGGGTGAAAAACACCTGTAGCCGACCTCACTGAGGTCGGATCGGACGTCCCCGCGACACTCGAGCGAGGTCGATGACCTCGCCTACAGATTCCCGCGCAAGGCGGCGAGGGCGGTCTTGAATTGGAAGGGCGTCAAATCCGGGAAATGCTCGCGCAGCCGCGCCGCCAGCCCCGTGATCTGCGGACAGGCGAAGCTGGTCCCGGTGAACTGCTGCCAACCGCCGTCGGAGGTCGGGGCCTCGACATAGACGCCGCAGGCGTCAACCTCGGTCTCGCGCTGGAGATGGTAGCGGAAGGAGGCGGGGTCTTGGAAGAAATCCATGTCCACCCCCACGACCGAAGCGAGCCCGGCGGGGTAGCCGACCTTGTTCCGTTTGTTGTCCTTCGCCGCGATCCAGATCTGGCCTCGGTAGTAGGCGCGGTCGGCGAGGCGGGCGATGCGCTCGTAGCTCGCCTCGGTCCCGAGGCTGAGGTTGAGGATCTGCCAGTCTTGCTCCACCGCGAACTCCAGCGCGGCGAGGAGCTTTCCAGTGGTGGCCCCGTGCGACTGCCCGATGACGCGGACGCTGTGCAACTCGGCGTCGGGGGCGTGCCGATGGATGATGTAGGCGCAGGCGGTGCCGTGCTCGATGACGTCGACGCCTTGGTCGAGGGGGACGACGCGGGTTCCCTGGTGGCGGTCCTCGACGACTTCGTGGTTCGAGAGAACCCGTCCCCCGAGCTGGGGCAGGTGCGAGGCCACCCCCGAGTCGAGGATGCCGACTTTGACGCCCTTCCCGGTGCCTGTCGCCAAGCATTCCCGGAGGCGTCCCGTTGCGAGGACTTCGTCAAAGGTCATAGGCCACCGTTTCTCCGCCGATTCCGGCGTATTCCCCGATCAGCTCCCCGATCCGGTAGAGCAATTCCCGCTCGCGTTCAGGCAAATCCGCCGCCCTCTCCGCGAGCAGGCCGGGGAGGCGGTAGCGCATGGCGGCGAGGACTTCCTCCGAGGGTTCGGGGATGCCGGCGACGCCGAACTGCGAGGCGTGCTCCGCGACTTCCAGCCTCGCCACGCTCGTGGAGAACTCGATCTTGCGGTGCAGCTTCATCGCCGTCGCGTAGATCTCGCCATAGGCCTGCGCGGTGCGGAGCTCCTCGATCGAAAAGGGCGTGTCGCCTTTTTCCTCCGTGCGGTTCACGAAGGTCGCGACCCCGTAGACGCGATCGTCGTCGACGATGGGCACGGCGAGGAGATGGCTCGTCTTCGACTGCGCCACTTCGTCCGCCTTCGAGACCCCGGCGCTCTCGGGCTTGATCTTGGCCATGGCTTGGCGCGTCGTGAAGACGTAGCCGCTGATCGACCCGTCCACGGGGATGGACAGTCCCGAAGACTCCAGCACGGGATTGATCGAGACGAAGAAGCGCAGCTCGTTCCTCCCCTCGACGGGGACGAGGATGGACCCCTCCGCCGCCGCGAGCGCCCCGCAGGCGTCCGCGACGAGCCGCCGCAGCATCGCGGTCGCGTCGGCGAGGAGGGCGCCGCTGTGCTCGTGGAGGCGACCCAGGATGGTGGCGAAGTCGGACATGCGGATGGGGAGGCTGAAGCGGAAATCACGCCACGCTCGGCGGCGCGAAACCCTCGCGGTAGCTCCGCTTGAGGACCGTCTGGTTCGCCTCGTCGTGGTTGTGGAAGCGGTAGTTCGCCGCGTCCCAGTGCAACTCGACACCGGGGAAGCGCGTCGCTTTGGTCGCGAGCAGACAAGGTTCGGTGATGCGCGAACCGATGTCGAAGGGGGTCCAGAGCGGCTTCTCCTCGCCGAGGCAGCAGTCGGCCCAGTCCTTCCAGTGCTGGCGCGGCTCGACCTCGGGGAGCGGCTCGTTCTCGACGAGCTTGCCCTTGCGGTAGATCTCGAACTTCCCGTCCGGTTCGAGAAGGAGGGCCCCTTCCTCGCAGACCACCATCGTGCAGCTTCCCGTGATCTTCGAAACGGGCAGCCCGAGCGCGGCGAAGGAGGGGCGGATGTTGCTGTCGGTGTAGTGGATGACGAACTTCTCCCTCGCGAATTTGTCACCGCCGCCGGGATAGGTGAGGATGGAGTGGTTGTAGCCCGAGTGGCAGACGTCGGCGGGCTTCATCGTGTCGGTCTGCACGGTCTCGGGCGCGGGCAGGTCGTAGGCGAAATAGAGCAGGTCGATGAGGTGGCAGCCCCAGTCGGCGAGCATCCCGCCGCCCGTCTCCCAATACGAGCGCCAGCGGCGCGGATGGAGGTCCTCGCTGTGGGGCAGGGACTCGGCGAGCGGGCCGTTCCAGAGATCCCAATGCAGGGTGCCCGGCACGGGGGTGGCCGGGGTGATGGGGCTCCACGGATCGACGAAGTAGGTGCCGCGGCTCATTCCTCCGGTCCAAATGTGGGCCTCGACGGGGCGGCCGAAGCGGTTCGACTTGAGCAGTTCCACGGCCTGCATCCGGCCCGTGGTGCAGGCGCGCTGGTTGCCCATTTGGGTGTAGAGGCCGGGACGGGCCGCGAGGGCTTCGCGGATGAGGCGCAGTTCGTCGAGCTGGTGGACGAGCGGCTTCTGCCCGTAGACGTGCTTGCCGTGCTTCAGCGCGGTCACCATCATAGGGCAATGGTGGAAGTCGGGGGTGTCGACGATGACGGCGTCGAACTGGTCCGCGCGATCGGCGAAGGCCTCGCGGTAGTCGGTGAGATGCCAAGCACCGGGGTATCCGTCCTTGACCTTGCCGAAGGCGGTCTCGTCCACGTCGCAGAAGCCGGCGAACTCGACCTTGGGATGCCCTTCGAGGCCCTTGCGCTGCATCCCGCCGATGTTGCCCGTGCCGATCTGGAAGATGCGGAGCTTGCTGTTCTTGTTCGTCGCGGCACGGACGATGGCGGCGTTCGAGACGAGGGCGGACGCGCCGAAAGCGGTTCCAGCGCGGAGGAAATGGCGGCGGGAGGGGTTCGCGGGGGTGTCGGATGTCATGCCCGCCACTGTAGCGGCTCGACGCGCCGATGGCGAGACTCTTTTCTCGCGTCTTCGTGGCGGCGGGGGTCGGAATCCAAAGGCACCGGAACCTGTAGAGAAGCTCCTGAGAGCTTCTCCCCGTTCGGCGTTTCGAGGGACGCTCGTCGAAGTTCTCACGAACTTCGCTACGGGTTCCGCTCGAAACACACGACAAATCGCCCCTCACAGCCCTCCGAAGCGCCGATGCCGCCGCTGATACTCCCCGATCGCCTCCTCCAGATGCGGCCTTCGGAAATCCGGCCAAAACACGTCCGTAATGACGATCTCGGCGTAGCTGATCTGCCAGAGGAGGAAGTTCGAGACGCGGCACTCGCCGCTGGTGCGGATGAGGAGGTCGGGGTCGGGGATGCCGACGGTGTGGAGGTGCCGCGCGAAGGTCTCGACATCGAGCGCAGCCGGATCCAGCTCGCCCGATTTCGCCTTCTCCATCAGCGCCCTCGCCGCGTCCACGATCTCCTCGCGCGAGCCGTAGCTGAGGGCGACGACGAGGGTGAGCCCGTCATTCTTCGCGGTAAGGGCGATGGATTTCTCCAACTGCCGCTGGTTCCTCCCAGGCAGCCGATCGAGATGGCCGATCACTTTGAGCCGGATGTTGTTCTCCATCAGGACCGGAGTCTTCTCCTTGAGGAAATGGGCGAGCAGGCCCATGAGGGCGTCGATCTCGGACTCGGGCCGCTTCCAGTTCTCGGAACTGAAGGCGTAGAGGGTGAGGTATCCCACCCCGAGGTCGCCGCAGGCGCGCAGGACGGCCTCGACCGACTCGGCCCCGGCACGGTGCCCGTCGCGACGGGGCAGTCCGCGGGCGGCGGCCCAGCGCCCGTTCCCGTCCATGATGATGGCGATGTGCCCCGGAACGTTTTTGGCGGGGTCGAACGCGCTCATGGCGGGGAGAGCGGCGTGGCCGCTCAGCGGAGGATGGTCTGGTCGCGCGAAGGCCCCACCCCGACCATGGTCACAGGGGTCTCGGTCTCCTTCTCGATGAAGGCGAGGTAGGCGAGGGCATTCGCGGGCAAGTCTTCGTAGCGGCTGATCCCGCTGATGTCGCTGCGCCAGCCGGGGAGCGTCTCGTAGACGGGGACGACGCGCTCGAAATCCCTCGCCGAGGCGGGGGGGAGGCGGAGCTTCCTCCCGTCGAGTTCGTAATGGGTGCAGACGGGGATCTCGTCGCAGTCATCGAGGCCATCGAGGATGGTGATGGCGAGCTCGTCGAAGCCGTTGACCATGGCGGCGTAGCGCACGAGGACGAGGTCGAGCCAGCCGCAACGGCGCTTGCGCCCGGTGGTGGCGCCGAATTCGCGGCCCATCTTGTGGAAGCGGTCGGCCAACTCGTCGTTTTGCGTGGGGAAAGGCCCCTCGCCGACGCGGGTGGTGTAGGCCTTGGTCACGCCGACGACGCGGTCGATCCGTTGCGGCGGCACGCCGGAGCCGGTGCAGGCCCCGCCGGAGGTCGTGTTCGAGGAGGTCACGTAGGGGTAGGTGCCTTGGTCGATGTCGAGGTAGGTGCCTTGGGCACCTTCGAAAAGGAGGGTGCGGCCCTCCTTCATGGCACGGTGGAGGATTTCCACCGTGTCGGCGCAGTAGGGGGCGAGGCGCTCGCCCGCGGCGAGAAGCTCGCGTGCAGCAGCCTCGGCGTCGAGGGGCGGCATGTCCACAGTCTCGAAGAGGCGGTTGCACTCGGTGACACGGGTGTGGAAGCGCTCCGCGAAGCCGCTCGGATCGCCGACGAGCTCGTGGAGGCGAAAGCCGATGCGGTCCACCTTGTCGCCGTAGGTTGGGCCGATGCCGCGCTTCGTCGTGCCGATCTTGACGACGCGGTTCGCCTCTTTGAACGCGTCCATCTCCCGGTGGAAGGGCATGACGAGGTGGGCGCGGTCGGAGATGCGGAGGTTCTCCGGCGAAACGGCGATTTCCTTCTCCTGAAGCCCGTCGATCTCCTTGAGCAGGGCGCAGGGGTCCATGACGACCCCGTTGCCGATGACGCAGAGCTTGCCCGGCCAGAGGATGCCCGAGGGGATGAGGTGGAGGATGTATTGCTTTCCGTCGCTGATGACGGTGTGCCCGGCGTTGTTGCCGCCTTGGGGCCGCACGACGACATCGGCCTTCTCGGTGAGGAGGTCGACGATCTTGCCTTTGCCTTCGTCGCCCCACTGGGCGCCGATCACGATGGTGTTGGACATGGGGAATCGGGGAATTCGGGAAACGCCGCCACATCCGGCTCGGAAGGCCGGAGCGCGGAGGGGAAAGAGGGTTGTTCGGATCAGTCGACCGCCTTCATCATCGCCGAGAGGACCACCAGGGCGACGACGACGAGGATCGCGAGAACCCCGACGAGCATCGCGACTTGGCCGAGGACGTTCTTTTTGACCACCTTCTCGATGGGGGAGAGGTTCTTGAAGTCGGCAGGCCGGTTCGAGGTTTCGGCGAGCTCGGCCATGTGGCCGCCGCCATAGCCGCTGCCTCCGGAGGAGGTGCCGAAATCAGACCCGGCCTCGGTCTCGTCCTCGAAGACCGCCTCGACCGCGCCGAACCGGACGCGGACGCCGTTCGAGAGGACGGCCTCGGAGATGGCCTCGCCGTTCACATAGGTGCCGTTGGTCGAGCCGAGATCCTGGAGCTGGAAGACGCCGTCGACATTGTGGATCACCGCGTGGGAGCCGGAGAGGGAGGCGTGATTCAAAGCGAGGTCGTTGTCCGGCCCGCGGCCGATGGTGACTTGCTCGTAGCCGTCGAGAGCGAGGGCGATGGGTTCCTGGTCCGGGACGTAGATGGTGATGGTGGCCATAGGGATTCGGTTTTACCACGGATTACCGCGATTGATCAATCAGATTGGCGAATTCTTCGAAAAAGTAGGAGGCGTCGTTCGGTCCGGGAGCCGCTTCGGGATGGTATTGCACGGAGAAAACCGGATAGTCGCGGTGCCGCATCCCCTCGACGGTGCCGTCGTTCAGGTTCAGGTGGGTGACCTCAACATGGTCCGGGAGCGAGTCCGCGTCGGCGGCGAAGCCGTGGTTCTGCGAGGTGATGGCGATCCTGCCGCTGCGGAGGTCCTTCACCGGATGGTTGCCGCCGCGATGGCCGAACTTCAGCTTGAAGGTCCTCCCCCCGAAGGCGTGGGCGAGGACCTGGTGGCCGAGGCAGATGCCGAAGATGGGCTTTTTCCCCACGATCTCGCGGATCTCGGCGTGGATGTAGTCGAGGGCGGCGGGGTCGCCGGGGCCGTTGGAGAGGAAGACGCCGTCGGGGTTCTTCGCGAGGACCTCCGCCGCCGGGGTGCGCGAGCCGACCACCTCGACGTCGAAGCCCTTCTGCCGCAGGCTGCGGAGGATGTTGCGCTTGATCCCGAAATCGTAGGCGACGATGCGGTATTTCGTCTCGGGCAGGGGCCGGTACATCTGCCCGTCCACCTCGACGAGGGCTTCGCCGAGGGAGGGGTTCACGAGGGTCCACTCGCGGCTGAGGACGCCGTCGGGGTCCCAGCGGTAGGGTCGGTCGGTGGTGACCTCCTTCACGAAATCCGAGCCTTCCATGGGCGCGGACTGGCGGGCCGTCTCCACGGCGGCGTCCGCGTCGAGGCTGCCGTCGGTGCAGAGGGTCGCGCGCATCGCCCCGGCGACGCGGAGCCGCTTCGTGAGGGCGCGGGTGTCGATGCCCTCGATCCCGGGGACGCCGGCGGCGAGGAGGTAGTCGTGGAGGGAGCGCTCGCTGCGCCAGTTGCTCGGCACGTCGCAAAGCTCCTCGACGACGAAGCCGCTCACATGGACCGCACCGCTCTCGGCGTCGGTCTCGCCGACGCCGTAGTTCCCGATGAGCGGGTAGGTCATCGTCACGAACTGGCCACGGTAGGAGGGATCGGTGAGGATCTCCTGGTAGCCCGTCATCGAGGTGTTGAAGCAGGCCTCGCCAGTGCGCGTGGTCGCGGCCCCGAATCCGGTGCCGTGGTAGACCGTTCCGTCCTCTAGCGCGAGGATCGCCTTGTTCCGTTCTCTGCCCATGCGGGTGCGGCCCTCCTGGAAAACGGGCCTTGGGAGCATGGCAGAAAAGGCGGGGCTTTCAAATGGTTTGTCAGGGGGAGGGGACGATGGCGGCGCGGAAGCCCAAACTGCCGTGCCGGTCGTCCGGCGTACCCCCCTCGGCGGTAGGCGGATCGGCAGAATTGCGCGTGGTTGAGCCATGCGCCGCCCCGGATCACGCGAAACGAACCCGCAGCAGGGCCGACGGGATCGGTCGCGACGCCCGCCGGATATTCCTCATATCGGTCCCGGCACCACTCCCACACGTTCCCGTGCATATCGTGAAGCCCCCAGCCGTTCGCCCGTTTCTTGGCCGCCACCTTCGTTTCCCCTCCGCTGTTTCCCTCATGCCAACCCATCTCATCCAGTTGTCCGCTTCCGGCATACGGCCCTCCCGTCCACGCCCGGCAGGCATACTCCCACTACGCCTCGGTCGGCAGATCCCATACCCAGCCTGCGGGCAGGGGCTGTTTCCGGTTCATCTCCGCCAGCCAGATTTGGATATCGTTCCAACTCACCTGCTCCACTGGCAGGTCAGGGCCTTTGAAATGGCTCGGATTGTCTCCCATCACGCTCTCCCATTGGATCTGCGTCGTCTCCGTCTTCGCCAGCCAGAAACCCCGCGTCAAGGTCACCCGATGCCTCGTTTCAGTGTCGAGACGCCACTCCTCGCCGCCCATCAGGAATGTCCAATCCAGCACCTCGAACTCCCTCGGCGCCGGACTCCCCATCGCGAAGCTCCCCGGCGGGCACCAGACCATCTCGATCCCCCCGAAGACGCGCGTCTCGCCCGCCTTCACCCCCCTCCATGCCGCCGGGAGGAGGCTCTTTGCCGCATCCGCAGAGCAGCAGCGCGGCGATGGAGGCGAGGCGGGTGGCAGGGGACGCTTTCATGCCGATGGCAGGCATCGTAGCAAAGGGGCCGTGGACTGTAAACGGTGAACGGAGGACAAGGCGCTCCGTTGACCGCCGGGGCCTTCGAGGCTAGAATGGCTGCGATGTCCGCACTCCGCCAACCGGCACCGATTTCCGTGGAAGACTACCTCGAAGGCGAACTCGTTTCCGAGGTGAAACACGAATATCTCGGCGGGGAGGTCCACGCGATGGCCGGGGCCTCGAACCAGCACAATGAAATTGCTGGCAATTCCTACCTTGCCTTCGGTACCGCCCTCCGCGGAAAGCCCTGCCGCCCCTTCAACAGCGACACGAAGGTCCGCGTCCAGTTCTTCAACCACACCCGCTTCTACTACCCGGACGCGATGGTGGTCTGCCATAAGAACCACGCCCAAGACCAATGGCAGGACCGGCCCGTGGTCATCGTCGAAGTGCTCAGCGAATCGACCCGCCGCATCGACTTGGCCGAAAAGCGCGAGGCCTACCTCACGATCCCAAGCTTGATGGTCCTGATTCTCGCGGAACCGGACGAACCCGCCCTCACGGTTCACCGACGCCAGCCCGACGGCGGTTTCGCCCGCGAGGACTACAGCGGATTGGACGCCGTTGTTCCCCTGCCGGAGATCGAGGCCTCGTTCCCGTTGGCGGAGGTTTACGAGGGCGTAGAGTTTTGACAGGTGGAAGCGGTGGGACGCCGTATCGGTCAAGAAGTGCCATCCTTCAGCAAGGCCGTGAAATCGCTCCAGTTCTCGATGCGGAATCCTCGGATGTCGCGAACGACGAGCGGAAACCACGGCAAGGCCTTGAGCGCGAGAAGGGCGGCGAACAGGTTCGCCATGTCGGGATGGCCGCAAACGTAGACTCTCCCTTGGACCCGTTCAAAACCGTAGCGCCCCAAGACAGAGGCGATTTCGGAATACGCCGCCGCGACTCCGCGCGGATGATGCTCCACCACATCGGCGACCACGAGATCAAAGGCGATCGCGAACATGACTCAGTTCGCTTCGGGATCGCGGATGGCTTGTTCGAGTGGATAGGTCAAATATTCGCCAGTCTCGACGACCATCACCAGCAACCATCCATCCTCTTCATGGCCGATGATTTCGTATAGCGGACCGAAATCGCCAAAGGTCCGAAAGGTCCCTACTAAATCGGGAAGAGCGGGCGACTCCAGCATTGCCATGGGAGGACTCTGCCACACTCTCGGTTCGCATTCAACCTCCACCCCTCAATTCGCCCGCAAAAACGCCACCAGATCCGCCACGTCCTGCGCGGTCAGGCCTAGTTGCGCGGCGCTGAGCATGAGGGAACGGTTCAGCTTTTCGGCCGATCCGATCTGCTGTCGTGGGATCATCTGGGTGACGCCGCCCATGCTCGTGACGATGGTGGGGTTGCCCTCCTGAATGACGAGACCGTGGATGGTCTTACCTTCCTTCGTCAAAATCACCGAGCCGTCGAAGCCGTGGGCGATGTCGGCACTGGGATCGACGAGGCTGCGGACGACGACTTCGGCGGTCTGCGTCCTCCCCCAGCCGTCGAGGGGCGGGCCGAACTGTACCCCGACGCCGCCGATCTCGTGGCACATGATGCAGCGGGCGGCGGTGGCCTTGCCGCGCTCGGCGTCGCCCTCCAAGGCGAGCACCGCCTCGACGGTGAGGGCGGCGCGCTGCGCCTCGTCGGGGGCGGGGGTCATGATCTCCTGGATCACGACCTTCTCGGGATCGTAGATGCTGCGGGCCTTCAGCTCCTCCATCAGGCCGTGGTCCTTCCAGTCGTTGTTGACGCGGTTCATGAGCCACCAGACGGCTTGCGATTTCAGCGGCGTGTCGAGCTGGGCGGCGGTGAGCATGGCGGTGGCGGCGCCTTTCGTGCGGATGAAGGCGAGGGCGTCGAGGGACTGCTGACGGCGCGGCAGGGGAAGGGTCTCGCTGCGCACGCGGGTGAGGAAGTCCTCGATCGCGGCGACGGGATGGAGCCTCCACGCGATGTCGGCGAAGGGTTCGCTCCAGAGGCGCGGATCGTCATTGCCTATTTCGCCTTTCACGGCGGCGTAGACTTCGGCCTCCTTCCCGGTCGCGCCGGTGCCGAAGGCCTCGAGGTAGCTGCGGTCCTTTCCGTCGTAGCCTTTGGCCACGGCGACGAGGAGATCCCTCGCGAGGTCGAAGGAAGCATCGCGCATGGCGAGGGCGACCTCGCGGCGCACGGCGGGATGGGGATCCCCGGCGAGGTCGGCGGCGCTGCCGGAGATGTCGAGCCCGGCGCGGCGCATGGCACGGAAGGCGGCGATCTTGCGCTCGGGTGTGAGCTGGTCGGCGGGGTATCCGGCGACGCGGGGGCCGCTGATGCCGAGCTGGTAGAGCAGGTGGATGGCGCGGCCCTGGATGTAGGGATTCGGGTCGTCGAGGAGGGCGGCGACGGGTTCGAGGGCGGCGCGGCCTTTGGCTTTCAATCCATGGAAGCCGATGGCGCGGACGTTCACGGCGGGCGATTTCAGCGCCTCGATCAGGCCCTCGATGGTAGAGGGTTCGATCTTCGGCACGACAGGGTTGAATCCCTTCGGCGCGATGCGGTAGACCGCGCCGGAGCAGGTCTTGTCGAGGTCCTGGTGGCCGCCGACGCGGGGGTCGTACCAGTCGGTGACGTAGAGGGCTCCGTCGGGTCCGACGGCGATGTCGGAGGGGCGGAAGAGGGTGCGCACTTCGTTGTTCACGCTGGACGAACCGCCGAGGAAGTCGGACCCGGCGAACTCGCCCGAGGGGTTGCTGGTCAGGAAGTCGGTGCGCTCCAGCTTGAAGCCGGCTCCGTCCAGCTTCGGCTGGTAGCCGAAGACGACGTTTCTCCCCGCCTCGCAGGCGAGGAAGGTGCCGATCCATTTTTCGCCAAGGGTGCCGTTCTCGTAGAAGACGTTGCCCGTGGGCGAGCCGCCGCCGTAGATGTCGCCGGCGGGGGCGATGCCGGGGTCGTCCTGCCGCCACTCGGCCGTGGCGATGGTCTGGCCGGGGCGCTTGTCGGCCTGCCAAGTGCGCTGGCCGTCGTTGGAGGCGAAGCCGAAGTTCGCGTATTCCATCACCCAGGAGACGCGGCAGGCGGGCGGGTCGTCGTTGTCGTTCTGGAAGACGTCGCCGAGGGAGGTCACGGACTGCTCGTAGGCGTTGCGGTAGTTGTGACCGATAATCTCGGCGTGGGTGCCGTCGGGGTTCATGCGCACGGTGAAGCCTCCGGTGTAGAGGTGGCCGTCGTCGCTCGGCGTGCCCGCGAGGGCTCCGGCATTGTGGGGGAACTCGAAGGGGCCGATGGGGCCGGGCCGATAGGGTCCGTAGATGGTGAAGGTCTTGCCCGACTTGTCGGTGAAGCGCCCGCCGCAGTTGCCGGAGTTGAAATACCATTTCCCGTCCGGCCCGACGGTGACGGAGTGGAGGGAATGGTCGTGGTTCTGCCCGTTGAAGCCGGTGAGGAGGATCTCGCGCTTGTCCACGGCGGGGTCGAATTTCAGGTCACGGTCGACGTCGGTGTAGACGAGGAGGTGGGGCGGCTGGGAAACGACGATCTGGTTGTCGATCACGGCGACGCCGAGCGGGGCGACAAGGAGGGGTTCCTGCACGAAGGTGTGGCTGCTGTCGCATTTCCCGTCGCCGTCGGTGTCTTGGAGCACGACGATGCGGTCGCCCTCGGGCTGGCGGGCGTAGTGGCTGCGGTAGCGGACCCCCTCGGCCACCCAGATGCGTCCGGCGTGGTCGATGTCGAGGTTGGTGGGGTTGTAGAGGTGCGGCGAGGAAGCCCAAAGGGTGACCTCGAGTCCTTCGGGCACGACGAAGAGATCGCCGGGGACGGTTTCGGCGGGGGCCTCGGGGTAGGCCTTGGTAGCCTCCTGAGCGACGGCGGGGAGGAACGCGGGGAGGAGGGAGAGGACGAGCAGTCTCTTCATGGCGGGGAGATCGGGGATGGTCCCCCATTGAAACCGAGCCATCAAGCGTAGGTCAAGCCCGGATCGCGTGTTGGGGCGGGAAAAGGGAGTTGGAGCGTGGATCGGGATGATGCTTTCTCCCATTCGTGGCGATTCGCGAAAATTCGCGTTCCTCATTGTTTTGGGACGCGAATAGCCGCGAATGCCCGCAAATTTTCGCAAATCGGAAAAATGGAGGATGCTCCTGCGGCGCTCCCGCCTTTTCCACAAAACCTCTACCGATCAGAAAAGACCGCCTCGATCCCATCCATGACCGCAGCGGCATCGGAAAAATCATCGAGCAGCAGATCGGGCGCGGCGGCGGCGAGCTGCTCCCGGCTCGTGGCTCCGGTGGCGACGACCACGGCTTTCGCCCCGAAGGCTCGGGCGCAAGCAATGTCGCGGAGGGTGTCGCCGATCACCGCGATGTCGGCGGGGGCGAAGTCCTCGCCGAAGGTCTCGCGGGCGCGCCGCCGCGCGATGGGGCCGAGTTCGTTGCGGTCGTGGTGGTCGTCACCGAAGGCCCCGGTGGAAAAGTGTCGGTCGATGCGGAAATGGCGCAGCTTGATCGAAGCCCCCTCGCGCAGGTTCCCGGTGAGGACGGCGAGACGGTGATGGCCGTGTTCCTCGAAAGTGGCGAGCAGATTCTCGACGCCGGGCAGGAGCCGTCCCCTCCCCTGCTCGGCGAAGCTCGCCAGATGTCCGGCAAGCTTCACGGTGTAGTGGCCGAAGAAGGACTCGCGATGCTCCGTCGTGTCGGGTAGGCCGAAGTGCTCGAACAAATGCATCGCCACTCCGCCGTCGGTCGCGCCGCCGAGTTCGAGCGGAGGGAAGGGGCGCTCGCGATGTTCGGGAAAGGCGGCGTGGAAGCCGTCGCGCAACGAGACGAGACCCGCTCCGCCCGTGTCGAGAAGCGTGCCGTCGATGTCGAAGAGGAAGAGTTTTCTCGGAATTTTCACCGGCAATCCGTCAATCCAAGCAAGCGCCTTTCGGTCTCAACCGTCCAAGTGATGTCGAATCCAATCCGGGTCGCGGCGGCAGTCAACGACCGCCCATACCACCACCTCGTCCTGCTCGAATGTGTAGTAGACGGCATGTGGGAAAACCCGACTGAGCAGACGGTGGTAGTCCAAGTAATCCCGTCGATGGATTCCCGCCGTGATCCTCAGCCCTTCGATTTCCGCCTTGAGTGTGGAAGCGAAATAGTCCCCCAAGCCAGACTCTTGAATTTCATAGAACCAATAGCCATCGTCCAAATCATCCAACGCCTCCTCCGAGATGCGGATGCGGATCATCGCTTGCCAATGGTGTGCTTGACCTGATCCCAGTCCAGAATCTCGGACTCGCCCGATTCCGCTCTGCGACGGCGGGCATCCAGCAGATCCCGATGGGACTGCGGGACTCCAAAACGATCAACGTGGCCACGCAAATCCTCCCAGATCGCCTGCATGATTTGGAACTTCTCGCGAAGGGAGAGTTGCGAAATTTCGATGGCGCTCATGCCTGCGACACTACACCTCCTTGAGGCGCGATGCCAAGGTGAATTCTCAGCGGCACCCAAGGACCGGACACTCACTCCGACTCATCCTCATCCGAGTCCTCGACTTCGTCGGTGGCGTCATCGCCATCCTCTTCGCCGTCGTAGTCCTCGTCGTCGTCGTCATCATCGTCATCGTCGTAGGCCTCCATCGCGGCTTCAGCTTCGGCGAGATCGACGGTCGTGCCGTCTTTGCGGAACTTCCGCCTCTGTTTTTCGGGCGCGAGGGGCGACACCATCATGAGGATGTTGCGGTTGTTCAGCTTCGGCTCCAGATCGACGTGGGCCATGCTGGCGAGATCGACCTTGATCTTCTCCATCAGGGCGAAGCCCAGCTCCTTGTGCGCCATCTGGCGACCGCGGAACTGGAGCTGGATGCGCACCTTGAAGCCGTGGGCAAGGAAGTCCTCGGCGTGCATCATCTTGATGGAGTAGTCGTGCGGGTCGATGTTGACGCGGAACTTGACCTCCTTCTCACGCTTCTTCGGCTTGTCGGACTTCTTCTGCTTCGACTGCTCGTACTTGAACTTGCCGTAGTCGACGATGCGGCAGACGGGGGGCCTCGCGTTGGGCGCGATCTCGACGAGGTCGAGGCCCAGCTCCTTCGCCTTGTTGAGGGCCTTCCACGTGGGCAGGACCACGTTGTGCTCGCCGTAGATCACCCGGATCTCGGGGCAGCGGATCTTGTCGTTGATCCGCGTCCGTGGAGGACGCGGCCGGCGTTTCATGGGTTGTTTGGCGATGGCAGGGTACCTCCGGCAGGTTAGTGGGTTGGGGCCGCCCCGGCTGGTTGGGACGAGGGGCGGGAAAGTCGGGCGTCCGGCGGGAGCGCGGACGCGGCGGGACGCGGATGGACGGTCCTCGTCATAGGGAGCGCGAGCGGATCTCCGCGACGACCCGGTCGCGGAATTCGCCAACATCGAGCGAGCCTTCGTCGCCGCGGTCGCGGTGACGGAGGGAGACTTGGTTCGATTCCTGTTCTTTCGCTCCGATGATCAACATATACGGAATCCGCTCCAACTGGGCAAGACGAATTTTCGCCCCCACCTTGTCGTTCGAACGGTCCACCGTGGCCCGCACTCCGGCCTCGCGGAGGCTTGCGCAGACGGCGTCGGCGGTTTCGAGGAATTTTTCGGAGATCGGCAGCACCCTCGCCTGCTCGGGCGAGAGCCAAGTCGGGAACTTGCCCGCGAAATGCTCGATGAGGACCCCGACGAATCGCTCCATCGAGCCGAAGGGCGCGCGGTGGATCATCACGGGACGGTGGGGGGCGTTGTCCGGACCGATGTATTCGAGGCCAAACCGCTCGGGCAGGTTGTAGTCCACCTGCACCGTGCCGAGCTGCCATTCGCGACCGATTACGTCCTTCACCACGAAGTCGATCTTCGGCCCGTAGAAGGCGGCCTCGCCGGGCTCCTCGGTGAAGGGCGAGCCGAGGGTCGCGGCGGCCTCGCGCAGGGCGGCCTCGGCACGGTCCCATTTCTCGGGGTCGCCGACGTATTTGCTGGAGTCGGGGTCGCGCAGGCCGACGCGGACGCGATAGTCGGTCATACCGAGGGTGCCGAGGACGATCTTGACCAGCTCAAGGCAGCCGACGATCTCGTCGCGCACCTGGTCCTCAGTGCAGAAAAGGTGGGCGTCGTCCTGGGTGAAGCCGCGCACACGGGTCATGCCGCCGAGTTCGCCGGACTGCTCCCAGCGGTAGACCGTGCCGAACTCGGCGAGGCGCACGGGCAGGTCGCGGTAGCTGTGGTGGTTGCTCTGGAAGATCTTGATGTGGTGGGGGCAGTTCATCGGCTTCAGGAGGAAGCCGTCGATCTCGCCCGAGGCGAGGCGGTTGGAAAGCTCGCCGCAGCCGCAGCCTTCGTCGGCGAGGGCCTTCAGGCTCTCGCGCTCGACCACGGGGGGGAATTGCGACTCCGCGTAGTAAGGGAAGTGCCCCGAGGTGCGGTAGAGTCCGAGCTTGCCGATATGCGGAGTGAAGACTTGGCTGTAACCTTGGCGTTCGAGGTGCTCGCCGATGAAGTTCTGCAGCTCCTGGCGGAGGATCGCGCCCTTCGGCTTCCAGAGGACCAGCCCCTGCCCCACCGCCTCGTCGATGTGGAAGAGGTCCAGCTCCTTCCCGATCTTGCGGTGGTCGCGCTGCTTCGCCTCCTCCAGCCGGACGAGATGCTCCTCCAGCTCGGTCTTGTTCTTGAAAGCCGTGCCGTAGACGCGCTGGAGCTGGGGATTCGCGGCGTCGCCCTTGTAGAAGGCGCTGGCCACGCTCATCACCTTGAAGGCTTTGCAGTTTCCGGTGCGCGGGACGTGGGGTCCGGCGCAGAGATCCCAGAAGTCGCCGTTTTTATATAGCGAGATGGCTTCGTCCTCGGGGATGTCCTGGAGCAGGTCGATCTTGAAGCGGCTCGGCGTGTCGCGTTCGGCGAGGGCGGCGAGGCGGCCCTTTTGCGCGAGTTCGAGCGCTTCGGCGCGGGAGACCTCGACTTTTTCAAAGACTTGGTTCTCCTTCACCACCTTCGTCATCTCCTCCTCGATCGCGGGGAAGTCGTCGGGAGTGATGCGGTGGGCGAGATCGACGTCGTAGTAGAAACCGCTCTCCACCGGAGGCCCCGCCGCGAACTGAGCATCGGGCCAGAGCTTCGCGATAGCCGTGGCGAGGACGTGGGCGCAGGAGTGGCGCAGGCGCTCCAGATCGGACATCTGGGCGCGCTCTTCGAGAGTCTTTCGCTGGGGCTCTGGGGAATCCGGCATGGGCTGGGGAGTTTTGCGGGCGGACAAGCTATCCGCTTTGCGGCGAAAACCAACCGGAAAGCGGGCCGGGTGGCGGGGAAATTGCCGCTTGAAAGCGGGGGCGGAGGCGGGACATTGTCGGTCCCCGGACTCTCGCCGCGACGGGGCGTAGCACAGCTTGGTAGTGCGCCTGGTTTGGGACCAGGAGGTCGCTGGTTCGAATCCAGTCGCCCCGATTCAATTCCGCGAAGCGGGATAGAGGAGCGCGGACACTCCTATCCGCCTCGGAGGAGAGCACGCGGGTGATAGAAGTTGCGGACAGGAGTGTCCGCGCTCCCTTCTCGCTCGCAGCCTTCCTACTCGTCCTCATCCTCCTACTCCGCCGATTTTGAGTAGGAGGATGAGGACGAGTAGGAGCGAAAAACTGTCCCCGCCGGGAATCGAACCCAGATCTAAGGTTTAGGAAACCCTTGTTCTATCCGTTGAACTACGGGGACGGAAGGCCGGAAATTCGCATCCCTTCCCCCCGGACTCAAGCGCCAGTTTCCCGGCCCGCATTCCGGTCTTGCGGCGGAATCGCGAATCCGATACACTCCCGCTTCATGAAACCCGCCACGTCGCTGCGCCTCGCCCTCCTCCCACTCGCCCTCGCGCCTCTCCTCGCGCAGGAAACGCCCGAGGCGGGCACGACGAACGTGCCGCCCGATCCCTTCGGCGAACTCCGTGAAACCGAGGAGACGCCCGACTTCGCGCGGAAGGTCGACCGCAACCGAGGGGCCTTCACCCTCGACGCGAAGGACGGGACCTACGTGCCGGGCAGCCACTTCGCCAACTGGAGCTGGACCCTGAAGGCGGAGCGCTGGGGGAACTTCCACGCCGGGCTCCTCTACGACTCCGTCCGCCCGAAGCTCGGGGTGCAGCTCAAGATCGGCGAGGAGGCGGTCCTGAAAAGCTACGCGCCCCGCACCAATCCCGTCGGAGAGAACGAGCCGCTCGTCCTCGGCCCGGTCTACCTCCCCAAGACGGGCGAATATCCCGTGACCCTCCTCACCGGAGACCAGTCGAACGTGCCCGCCTTCCAAGTGAAGGGCATCCACTTCCGCCCCGCGCCGGAGTCCGAGCCGCATGGCCAATCCATCGACGGCACCATCGAACTGCTCGCGAAGTCGGCCACGACCTACGCCGAGGCCCTGCGCTACGAGCCGAAGCCGGAGAAGGATTGCCTCGGTTTCTGGAAGCACCCGGAGGACTGGGCCGAATGGGTCTTCGACGTGAGCGCCCCCGGGAAGTTCGAGGTCGTCCTCCACTACGGCAGCGGGGCCGGGAACAACGGCAGCCGCGCCGCCGTGCTCCTCAACGAGCACACCTTCGAGTTCGCTGTCGAGGACACGGGCGGGTTCCAGAACTGGCGCGAGGTGAAGCTCGGCACCGTCGAGTTGAAGACCAAGGGCGAAAGCAAGCTCGCCATCGTGCCGCTGGAGCTGAAGGGCGCGGCCCTGATGGATGTGAAGAAGGTGGTGCTGAACCCTGTCAAATGAGCGACCCGACAGGGTTGTGTCTGGCATCGTAGAGAAATTCGTGAGAATTTCTCCCCCCAAGCTCAAGCTACGTCCGGGTCGAAGTTCTCACGAACTTCGCTACGGGGGGTCGTTCGATTGAAAGAACTGCCCCGAATTCCGAAAATGTGATGCGGCAAAGCCCATACAGCACGGCCCAGCCCGTCGCCGAGTTCCCCGAATGGCTCGGCCCGGTCTGCGTGCGCGAGCTGCGGCGCTCCTTGCGCGCTCCGTTCTTCATCGCCGGGTTCGTGATCCTGCACGTCTGCGCCCTCCTCGCCGCCTTGGTCGACTCGGGCCTCTCGGTCCTGCTCTCGGGAGCCAAGGTCTCGGCCTTTTCCGGCGGGATGCTGGCGGCGGTGAGCTTCCTCGCCTTCGTCTTCATCCTCCCCCTCGGCCAGTTCCGCTCGCTGCAATGCGAACTCGGTCCGGGACGGAATGCCGAACTGCTCGTGACCTCACGGCTCGGCCTGCAGGAGATCGTGGGCGGGCGCATCCTCGTCGCGACGGGCTTCGCCGCGACGCTGCTGGTCTCGATGCTGCCCTACTCCCTGCTGCGCTACTTCCTCGGCGGGATCGAGCCGGTGGACTTGCTCATCGAGACGGTGCGGCTGTTCCTCGCCAATGCGACAATGAACGCCATCGTCATCGGGGCCTCGGTCTTCGGGAACGTGGTCGGGCGGGCTGCGTTGATCGCCGTGCTCGCCGCCGAGTATTTCATTTTCCTCGCGCCCTACCGCTTCTTCGGCGCGTCGCTGGGATTCACAGGTCAAGCCATCTCTTTCGCCGGGGAAATCCTCGTCGCCGTCTTGTTTGCGATGATCGGTTTGGATCTCGGCGTCTCGAAGATGCGGCATCTCGACGTCCCCTATCGTTTCCTAGACCCCGGAACGCTCTTGGTCATCGCCTTCCTCTTCTACCCGCTGCTCTACTCCGTCGGCTTCGCGATGGGCAGCCACGTCGGCGGGATCGTATCGCTCGCCTTGATGGCCTTCCTGGCTTGGATGATTGGCGCCCCGCCTCGCAAAAAACAGTTGAAGCCCGCCGCGCCCCGGCCTCCCTTGCCATCGGCATGAGCGCCCCTTCCCCCCTCCACACCACCGTCCTCTCCGTCTTCGCGGAGGCGGGCTGGTCCTGCACCGAAGTCTCGGGCCGCGAGGTGGTCCGCGCCGGCTTCGAGGCGCACCACACCCGCGTCGAGCTGCATGTGCAGTCCTTCCCCGCGCTCCCGGTGGTCTCGGTGGTGGCGGAGTCGCCGCGCTCCTGCCCCGGCCCGGCGCATCGCGAGCGCCTCGCCGAACTGGCCATGCGGGTGAACCAGACCCTGACCATCGGCAATTTCGAGCTCGACTGGGACGCCGGGCGGCTCGTCTTCCGCGCCACGAACCTTTTCCCGACGCCGCAGGGCGACCCGGCCATCATCCGCGGCCTCGTCCACACCACCGTCGGCGAGATGGACCGCATCGCCCCGGTCGAGGCCATCGTCCTGCGCAGCGAAGGCCCCGCCCTCGCCGCCCTCGACCTCGCCGCCCTGCTGCGCCGCGACGACCTCCTTCCCGAAATTCCCGAGCCGGGAGCAGCGGCGCCGTGATGGACGGCGAACTGCCACTGGGAGACGCCGTCTACGTCCTCAAGGAAGGGCGGCGGCTGGGGCCGTTCACCGTGGAGGACTTGCTCGACGGCTTGGAAAGCGGCGACTTCGCCGAGGACGACGTCTGCCTGCGCGAAGGCGCGACCGAATGCGAGCGCCTGCGCGATCTTCTGGACTGGGAGGAGGAAGACGATGAAGAAGATCAAACCGATCCATCTGATCCGAGCGACCCGACCGATCCACCAGAGCCGCCACCGGCGAAAACGCACCGCGACCGCCTCCTCTACATCGGCCATCCTTCGGTGCTGACCTATCCGCTCTCCCTCCTCGCGCTCATCGGCGGCGTCACGGGCGGCATCTGGCTCTACCGCGTCGATCCGACCTTCACCCTCGCGGGCCTCGGCCTCGCCACGGCCGGGCTGGTGCGGCTCAGCCTCGTGCGCTTCACCCACGACTACCGCATCCGCGCCCGCCGCATCGAGATCGTGACCGGACTCCTCGCCCGCAGCTCGCGCGAGGTCCGCGTCGCCGACATCCGCTCCATCAACGTGACCTGCCGAGGCCTCGCCGGGATGTTCGGGATCGGCACGGTCGATTTCCTCACCTCGGGCGACGAGCCGGAGGTCTCCTTCCAGCGCGTCTGGGCGGCGCGGAAGATCAAGGGGCTGGTGCGGCGGCTCCAGGACGCGGGGTGATGAGCGCGGTGGTCACGCCACCGGCGTCTTCACCGACAGCAGGATGCGGATCGTGATCCAGACGATGGGGCCGGCCATCAGCCCCGCGTAGACCCGGTTCACGAGGGTGGCGTGGCTGGTGCGTTGGAGCTGGCGGCGGTACCGCTCCGCGATCCAGACGAAGGTCATCAGCACGGGGAGGAAAAGCGAGGTCGTCATCGCGTTGTGCGGGATCACGGGGTGCCCCATGCCGACGTAGAAAAGCGTGATCGCACCGACGCTGCCGAGGAAGAGCAGCATCCAGCGGGCGCTCGTGCCCCGCACCCGCCAGACCTCCTCGTCCTGGCGCTTCGCGGCATGGCGGTGGATCACGGCGACGACGAGGAAGACGACGAAGCCGTAGACGAGGAGGCCCCCGACCCGCCCGAGCACGCTTGACTTCACCTCGGCGAAGGCGCCTTCGAAGCCCCGCTTCGCAAAGGCGGCGAGGCCCTTCTCCCGGACGAAGCGGAGCGGTCCCGGCCTCCCCCCGGGCGGGATTGCGGAGAGTTCGGCCCGTCCGGGGTGGTCCCGCTGGAAGGCGGCGGCCTCCTCCGGGCTGTCGAGCCAGGCGGCGTATTTTTGATAGTTGTGGAAGGGATCGCCGAAGGTCGAGGCCGCGTAGCTGAGGCGCGGTCCCGTCACAAGGAGGAAGGCGGCGATCATCATGGCGAAGCCGACGATCTGGTTCGAGGGCGACCACAGGCTCGCCTCCTCGCGATCACGCCGGGGGCGCACCCCCGCGAGCAGCGAACGCAGCACGGAGACGATCACGAAGCCCCACACGATGGGCCAGACGAAGGGTTTGGCGAGGTAGCTCAAGCCCAGGAAAAATCCGAAGACGCCGTAGAGCCAGAGCGGATTCTGCCGGATGAGGCTGAGGGCGCAGAGCCAAGTCAGCACGACGAGGAGGAAATAGAGCGCGTCCGAACTGAAATGGCCGGAGCGCTCCAAGATGATGCCGAACCCGCCCATCAGGATGATCGCGGCGGCCCCGGAGAAGGAGAAGGCCCTGGCCGCCACCACCGCGAGGATGGCGATCAAGCCGCCCGACAAAGTGAAGTTCAGCCATTTCCCCGCCTCGAAGACGGCGTCGGGCGGATCGACGGCATGGCCCCGCATCAGCCAGGGAAAAAGCGGATCGACGACCCCGTCAGTGTAGCGGGGGAAGGCGCGGGTGAAGTCGCCGAGGATGGAGGGCCTCCCCTCGCCGCGGTCGAGCGAGGCGGAGCGGTAGGCCGCGTCGATGAACCCCGCTTGCGGCTGGCTGGTCCGGTCGGTGTTCGCCTCCAGGATCAGGATCGCACCGAAATAGCCGTAGGGCCACGCGTAGAGGGCGAGCCCTGCGAGATAGACCGCCCAGAGCGCAAAGGTCTTGCGGGAGCTCCCGGCATGGCTCGTTTCAGGCTTCATGGTTCCTGGGAGCGGAGGCGGTCAAGCCGAGATTCGGATTCGGCGACGAAAGCCAGCGACTGCTTGTAGCGGATCAGGTCGGCGACCTTCGCGGCGTCCCGGCGCGAGGCGGGGATCACCCGCAGCTCGACGCGCCCGACCGAGGTGCCGGGGAAGCCGTCGAGCTTCGCGGGGCTGCGGGTCTGGAAGACGAGGATTTTCGGGCGGAACCACTTCGAGAAGTATTCGACCCTCTCCACTTCGGCGTAGTCGAAGGCGACGGCGACGGCCCCGCTCTTGCGGAAAGCGCGCTCCCTCGTCTTGTATTGCAGTTCGACCGAGTCGCGTCCGCAATAGAGCTTCCCCTCGACGTGGTTATATCCGAGCGGATCGGTCGCCGGATTTTCGAAAGAGACTGACAGTTCGTCGTACACAGGGGGGAAGTGCGGCGGGAGGGTTATCGATGCGCCGGAGCCGGGTGGATCGCCTCCGCGAGCGCCGCCGTCCAGAAGTCGATCTCCTTCGGCTCCAGTGGACGCCCCAAACGGAATCCCGCGTAGAGATGCTCCGCCGCGCCCGCCCCCCGGATCAGGCAGCGCCACACGCCTCCGTCGAGCGTCACCTGCATGGCGCGTCCCGCGCCCAAGCCGAGGAGCCGGTCGGTCCGCCCGGAGACCTCCAGGAGCAGGGCGGTCTCCAGCGTCCCGTCCTCGCCGCTTTCGGAGGAGTAGAGCAAGAGGCCGTCGCGGTCGCAGACGGCCACCCCCGCCGCCGCCAAGCGCAACCTTGCGCTCTCGCCGAAATACGCGATCCGCCGATGAAGGGCGGCGAAGTCGCTGTCGACCTCCACCCCCTCCGAGCGGGGAGGGAACAACGGACGTTCCTCCTCCGTCTCCACCTCCTCGACAGGCGTCTCCACGGACAGATCGGGCGCGGGCGACGCCTCCTCGGGTTCCTTCGTCTCGACCTCCTCCGCCTTGTCCTGCGGCGGGCGGCTCGCCCTCAATAGCTGGTTCCGCTCGGCCCTGGCCCGGGCCTCGGCGAGGGCGGTCAGGGCACGAACCGCATCGCGTTCCGAAAGGGAGGAATCCCGCAGCGGGGACGGCTCCTCCCCTCCATCCAGAAACCACGGAACGGTTCTCGGCTGGACTTCAAGCGCTTCGGCCACGACGACTCCGGAGAGGGGCGGGGGCAGCTCCTCCTCGGGAGCGGGGTCTGCGGCTTCGTCGAGCAAGGCAGACACTTCGGACAGCTCCTCGATTCCGTCGTCGTCGGCATCGTCGAGTTCGAAGACCACCTCGAATTCCGACTGGGACGGCATTTCGACCGCAGGCAGATCGCAGACCTCATTAAGGGGGGGCAGGACCTCTTCCACCACCGTCTCAGGTTCAGCCGCTACCTCGAGCTCAGCCACGGTCTCCTCCACTCCCGTCTCCGAGGGCGGCTCTTGTCGAAGGGGGGGCGCGGAGCCTTTCCGCGCACGTCCTTGGCGCGGCGCGAACGCCCCCACCAGCTCTTCGAGTTCGTCTTTATCAATCCACGAGTCGGGCATAGTCTTCGCGGTTCCTGAGCGGGGGTTCGTCATCGTAGAGGCCAAGGCGGGATTCCAACTCCGCCGCCAGTTGGTCGAAGATCAGCGAGCAGGCCGAGGGTCGCTCGCGCAGCATCGCCACCGGCACGCCAAGACGGCAGGCTTCGCGGAAATCCCGATGCGCCGGGACGACCGTGTCGAGCACCATCTCCAGCGGGAGCAAATCGCGGAACTCGCGCTGATCGTCCAAGTTCGACGGATCCTCCGGGTCCGCCATCGACAGGACGATGCCGGCGAGCCTGGGGCGGTCCTCCTCCCCGTTCCCCTCGCGGGCCGCCGCGACCAGACGCAGGGCTTGGGGCAGGCTCCGGAGGCAGAGCGGCCCGGGCTGCTGCGGGACGAGCAGCGCATCGACCGCCTTGGCCAGTCCCGTCGTCACCGGATGGATACCGCTCGGCGTGTCGTAGACGACGAGGTCGTGGCCGAGGGCCGGGAAGGCTTCGTGGAGCGACTGGAGCCGCCCGGCGAGGACGCCCGCCTCCTCCGGTCCGGCGAGCATCCGGTCGAGCGAACGCCTCGATCCGCGAGTCAGCAGCGAAAGGCCCGGCAGCCGCGTCGGGATGAGCGTTTCGGCGAGCCGATCAGGCCCGACCTCCTCCGTCCCGGCGAGAAAATCGTAGTAGCCAGGCGCGTCCTTCGACTTCCCGGTCAGGGAGAAGCCGATACCTCCTTGGGAGTCCGCGTCCACGAGCAGCACCGCCCAGCCTCGCTTGGCCAGCGAGTAGCTGAGGTTCACGGCGATCGTCGTCTTCCCGACTCCTCCTTTTTGACTGATCAATGCTAGCGTTGCCACGGCGGGGATTTGGTCGCGCGAAGATAACCCGAAACCAGCCCGACCTCGACAAGAATTGTTCCCAACGCCCTTTTCCGAGCCAAAAACATTGTCTGCGATCCCGCTTTCCTGTATGCTGGGACACTCCCCAACTCCCGAAGCCATGAATTCGACCTCTTTTTCCTCTCTGGCGCTCGCCACCGTCCTCGCCCTTGCCGCGGTCTCCGTCCTCCCGCCCCTCGCCGCCGACGAGATCAAGCTGAAATCGGGCCAAGTGCTCACCGGGCGAATCACCTACGAAGCCGACGACATCGTCAAAATCGAGATCCCCGTCACCGCCTCGATCAAGGAGACCAAGATCCTTGCACGGGGCGACATCGAGAGCATCACCAAGGAGGCGCCCGACAGCGTCGCCTTCAAAAAAGTCCAAGTCCTCGTCCCCACCGGGTCCCTCGTCTCCGTCGACGCCTACCGGAAATTGCTGGAAACCGGGCCGGACGCCTTCCTCCGCGACTTCCCCGGCAGCGAGCACGCCGACAAGGTCAAGGAGATCCGCACCATCCTCGCCGACGAACTCGACAAAGTGGAGCGCGGTTTCGTCAAAATCGAAAACGACTGGTACAGCCCCCAAGACAAGATCGCCTACAAAGAGCTGATCGACTCCCGCATCCGCCTCGTTCGCATGGAGAGCTTCGCGCAAGGCAACGACATGAACAGCCTCATCGGAACCATGCGGGAATACGAGGTGATCGAGGAAAATTATTTCGGCTCCCCCGCCTTCCCCAAAGCCGTGGAGCTCGCCAAACAGGCCCTGCCCAATCTCGGACGGCAGGTCCAGGCCCTCGCGGCGAACGTCGAGTTCAGGAACGCCGAATACGAGCGCTCCCTCGCCTCCTCCCCATCGGATGTCCAGGAGCAACTCAAGACGGCAAGAGCCCGCGAGGACAAGGCCTACGCCGACAGCGTCGCCGCCGACAAGAAGGAGGGCATCAAGTGGACCCGCTTGAATCCGCAGGACAAGAAGGCCATCGACGACTACCTCAAGCTCGCCGCGACAGAGCTCGCCCGTATCCGCGAACACGACACCGTCAAGCTCGCCGTCCAAGCGGAGCAGCTCGTCGAAGTCGACAAACTCATCGCCGCGAACGACATCGCCGGGGCGAAAGCCAAGTTGGCCGAGGCGACGGCGCTCGCTGTCCAAAGCGGCGACGCGAAGTCCAAATCCAAGTCCAAGTCCACATCCAAATCGACGGGCAAGGGGGCGAAGGGTGCCGGCTCCTACATCGCGGCCCTGAACGCCAAGATCAACGCCAAGGTCGCGGAGGAGAAAGAGAAGGAGAAGGCGAAACAAGCCGCCTCGGCTTCCGAGGCCCTGACCGCCAACCTGAAGAAGGCCGAATCCGAGGCCGGCGATGGCTCCGCGCCCCCCGCCGGGGAAGCTCCGGTCGAACCCGGCGCGGAACCCGCCCCGCAGGAAAACGCCACGCCGCCCGCCGCCGCCGAGGTCGACGAATTCTCCGCCTTGGCCTCCCCGAAAAAGACGCCGGAGAAAGGCAAGGAAAACGCCAAAGAAAAAGCGGCCTCGAAGAAAGGTCAGTCCGCCCCCAAAACCAAAAGCACCCCCAAAGCCAAGTCCCAAGCGGACGAGGGAGACGATGGGGACGAGGACGGCGTCGCGTCGAAACGCCGTCCGACCCCCGACCCTGTCGCCGATGACGAGGGGGGCTTCCCCTTCTGGCTCATCGGCGTGATCGTCGGCGGCATCGCCTTGATCGCCGTCGTGGCGCTGAAAGTCCTCGGTATTGGCGGGAAGAAGGGCGAAGACTGATACGAACTCCCGAAAAGGTCTGGACCATTGCGGAGCGGACCCTGATCGTTCCGGGACCGCCCACCAAGGTCGTCGGCAGACTCGACGAAGGTGGGGCGAGCTGCCAAGCCGTCTCCGTTCGGGAAACGCCCTTCGCGCCTACCCTTCCGTAGCCCCGCAGTGGCTCATCGGGACGCCCCCCACCCGGCAACCGCCGGATGGCTAGTTCGGAGATCCGGCGGATATGACCCTCTTCCGCCCGGCGGGCAACCGGGTTCAGTCCGCCAAGCCGAAGACTTGGTCCATCGCCGACGCCACCCCTTTGAGGTGGGCAAGGTCGCCACCCCCCACCTCAGCAGCGCACCAGCCGTGGAATCCGATCTCCAGCAGGGCCTTTGTGACATCGACGTAGTCGATGTCGCCTTGGTCGATGGGGGTGAACTTGCCCTCCGTCCGTGAGAAGCCCTTCACGTCGAGCTTCGTGATGCGTTTCCCCAGCGTCCGGATCCAGTCACCGGTGTTCCCATACTTCCAGTGGTTCCCGATGTCGAACTGCATCCCCACCCAAGGCGAGGCGAAAGCGTCGATGTAGGCGGCAAGCTTGTCGGCGCTCTGGTCTGCCCCGCCTTTGTGGTCGTAGCAGAACTCGTTCCACACGTTCTCCACCGCGATCCCCACCCCGAGACGGGACGCCAGCGGAATCGCCTGCGAAATGTTGGCCACGCTCCTCTCCCACACCTCGTCTTGGCTGCCGTCCTTGCCATGGCCGACGACAAGCAGGACCGTGTGCCCCCCGACCGCGTGGGTCGCCTCAAGGGCGGCGAGCAAGGTCTCCAATGCCTTCGCGCGCGCCCCCGGATCGGGGTCGGAGTGGCGGACTTCCCAATGGCTGGCGCAAACCGTGCCGTCCACCGGCAATCCCGTCGCCGCGACCGCCGCCCGCGCCTCCTCGATGTCGTAGCCCGGGGCGTTCAGCTCGATGCCGTCGAAACCCGCCTCCTTGGCGATCACGAATTTCTCAGCCAACGTCGCCCCGTCCTTCACCATTCCGATCTTGAGGGTTTTGTAAAAACGCCCCTTAAGGCCGGAAGAAGCCGCGGAGGCAGATCCGGGGAACGAGGCAAAGGCGGAAAGGGCGGTCGGCAGCATCGCGCCAGCGGCAAAAAAACAACGTCGGGAAAGAGAGTTCATCCCCGTATTGAAACGGATCGATGCCGCATCCGTCAAGCGTTTGCCGGACGCAAAACGCGACCGGATCGCGCCACGTCCACCTCAGGGGCACCAGCATCCATTTTTCCACCTTCCCCCGAAACCTCGTGCCATCCCAAGCGCGGCGGGATTCCCCGATATGGAAGCCAATCGGCGGCTCGGTGCCATGCTTGCAGATTCCGAATCTTCCTAAATCTGCGCCAATCCGCGTATCATCCGTGGAAATCTGCGCTCCCATTCCTTTTTTGGCGCAGATGGCCGCAAATACCCGCGAATTTCCGCAGATGGGGATCGAACGTCCAAACGACGCCCGACCGAGGCCAATCCTCGGCTACAGTTCCCAAGCCCGACGGGACCGTGCCAGCGCCTATAACCGCGCTCATTGAGCGCGGGATCGATCATTTCACGCAACACCTGACCGGGACCAATGGCCCCAGCCATACGACGACGCAACCCCGGAGCCCGGGCACAAAAAAACCGCCCTGCGAACAGGGCGGTTAATTTTAACCTGGCAGCGACCTACTCTCACATGGCCTATCGCCACACTACCATCGGCGCTACAGCGTTTCACTTCCGGGTTCGGAATGGAGCCGGGTGGTTCCACTGTGCTATGGCCACCAGAACCCCATCCCCTTTGTTCAGGGGACGGACCTCTGGCGGCAATTCTTCAGGAATGCCTTCACGATGCCCAGCGCTTCGCCGGATACCGGATCCCTGACAACTGTATAAGAAGAAAATGATTACTACTTTCGAAGAAAAGCTGGAACAAGCCAGACGGATGATTAGTACTGCTCGGCTGAAATCATTACTGACCTTGTACCTGCAGCCTATCGACGTGGTAGTCTTCCACGATCCTTCAGGGAGAATTCATCTTGGGAATGGCTTGACGCTTAGATGCTTTCAGCGCTTATCCAGTCCGCACATAGCTACCCAGCCGTGCCCTTGACAGAACAACTGGTGCACCAGAGGTGCGTCATTTCCGGTCCTCTCGTACTAGGAAATGAACCCCTCAATTCTCCTACGCCCACAGAGGATAGAGGACCGAACTGTCTCGCGACGTTCTGAACCCAGCTCGCGTGCCGCTTTAACTGGCGAACAGCCAGACCCTTGGGACCTTCTCCAGCCC
>DDTJ01000076.1 GCA_002344525.1 Akkermansiaceae bacterium UBA2367 | reverse complement strand
GCAATTTTGAAAGCGATTTGGAATAAGTTGATGGGCGGGAAATCTGTAGCCGAGGTCATTGACCTCGGTCGGTCGTCGTTTGGACGTTCGGTCCGGCCTCACTGAGGCCGGCTACAGCGCTGGCGCGTTTTTCCGCGCTCCATCCATCATTCTTGCTGGAATGGACCACTAGGCTGGAGATCCTCCCATGAACGCAATCGTCAGCCTGAGCCGCGAGGAGGCGCTGAAAGCCCGCTACAATCAGCCGCGCGTTTCCTTGGAGGAACTGCGCCAACAAGAGGAGCGGCATCGTCAGGCCAGCGAAGAGTTCTTCAAGGACGCCAAGAGCGGAGGCATGCCCCATGTCCACGAGAGCGGGGGACCGAACGAAGGTTTCCTCCATCGATAACGACGGGGCCTCCCCCTTCACGAAGCCCTTCCGCGTCCGGTCGGAAGGGTTGCCCCAGCGGTCCGTCGGGAGACCGTTCTTCGCGCCCGCTTCACCCCTGCCCCCTTGTCCCGGAAGCGGCGCAGCCAAGCGAGCGCGGCCTCGGGTTCGAGCCAAGGGGACGACTTCGGCAGCTTTGCGAAGGCGCGGCGGCAGGCCTCGCGGTAGCCGGGTGAGGTGACTCCGGCGATCCAGTCCTCGTAGTCGAGCCACCAGTCGAGAAAACGGCAGCTCGCCGTGTAGAGCTCAGCGGCGGGTCCGGTCGCGAGGAGATCGTCCGGGTAGAGGCCGGGTGCGGGCGGCTCCGTGCCCGAGTGGAGGTAGCAGCGCCGCCGCGTCCGGATGAAAAGGAAATTCGCCGAGGCCTCGCCGCCGGGATAATGGCCCACGCAGGCTCCGTGGAGTTCGACGAAGGCCCCGCCGTCGAGGGCCTTTCGGTAGCAACTCGTGCCTTCGAGTCCTTCGGACTTGCGGCGTTCGCATCCGTGGAGGCAGAGCAGGTTGCCGTCGGGGTGGACCACGTCCCGTCCCCAGAAATACATCTGCTGCCCGAGCGCGTCGGTGAAGTCTCGGAGACGGGCCCGCAGGGCGGCGGAAGAGGATCTCATGCGAGCGCCTCCTCCTTCGCGGCGGCGCGGTAGTCCTCCGCCGGGGCGGGATCGGGTTCCGCGGCGCTCTCGACGGCGCAGGTGCAGTCGGTGCAGCAGGCGAGGTCCTCGACGAGGAAGCCGCGCTCGCGCCATGGCTTCAAAGGCTCCTCCCAAGGCAGGCCGAGGCGCTGGCAGATTTCGCGGGCGATGACGCCGAAGCGGCCACGGAATTTGTAGATGAAGCAGAAGATCGACTGGCGGTGGCGCAGCAGCGGGCCGCTGTAGAAGAGTCCCTCGGTACGGAGGGATTCGTCCGCCTCCTCGCTGAAGACGGGCGTGACGTCCGGCCCGGCGAAGTGCTCCGCCACCGGACCCAGCCCGCCCGAGAATCCCGTGCAGAGGATGGGCGGGGTGCTGATCTCGAAGGGTTCGCCCTCGCGGAGGAGGAGCCGGCAGGTGTCGCCGTGCCGCTCGACCGCGGCGACATCGGCGTGCTTGTGGAAGCGGATCGTGCCCGGGGCGTGGAGGAACACGTCCTTGAGCCGGTCGCGGGTGTGGGGGCTGAGGGCGCGGCTCGGGTCCGTGCTGTCGCGGTGCCAAGGTTCGCCCCGGGAAAAGACGTGGACCGATTTTCCCGCCCGCGCGAGGTGGATGGCGGCGTCGATGCCGCTCTCGAATCCGCCGATGACGGCGTGCTCGACGCCGGGCAACTCGGGCCAGTCGGCGATTTGGCTGTTGTGGAGGCAATGCTCCGCGCCTTCCACCGAGGCGGCGTTCGGAAAGAAGAACTCGCCCGCCGCCCAGATCACGAAATGGGCGCGGAGCGTTTCGTCGCTGGTCTCAAGGTGGAGGAGGCGTCCTTTCCGGAAGACGCGGCGCACCTCGACCCCCTCCCGCACGGGAATGCGGTAGTGCTCGGCGAGGGCTTGCAGGTATGCGGCGTATTGCTCGCCCGTGGGATGCTCGGTGCGGAGGAAGTCGGCGACGGAGGTGTGCGGAGTGATCGCGTTCAGGTCGGGCTGGCCGAAGGGATTCGAGTGGAAGGAGGGCGAAATCATCCGCATTTGCCGGGGCCAGCGCAGGAAGGACGCCCCCGTGCCGTGCCGATCCACGACGAGGAGGTTCTCCACTCCGCATTGCCCGAGGGCCACCGCGCAACCCAGCCCGGCGGGACCGGCACCGACAATGAGGACGTCGAAGACATGGCGTTTCTCGTGTGGGAACAGCGACATTCCGCAAGTTATTTGCGATTTTATTAAACGCAAGTTAATTGCGTTAAATGCGTGTTGTCGAGGATTCTCGATTGCGGCTCCTCTTTAACCTTGCAAATCATCTATAAAACGGAAGATTTACAGAGTTGTGTATCCACGTTTCCTTGGTTCCCAGCTTGGCGGATTGCTTTCCCGGCATCCTGCGGTGGGGCTGCTCGGTCCCCGGCAAGTGGGGAAAACCACGCTCGCCATCGAACTCGGCGAAACCCGTCCGAGCCTCTATCTCGACCTCGAATCGCCGTCCGACCTCGCGAAACTGAAGGAGCCGGAATGGTTCCTGAAGCGCTACGAGGACAGGCTGGTCATCCTCGACGAGATCCAGCGCGTACCGGACTTGTTCCAAGTGTTGCGCGGGTTGATCGACGAGGGACGCAGGAAGGGCAAGGGGAACGGTCGTTTTCTCGTGCTCGGCTCGGCGGGCGTCGAACTGCTCCGGCAATCGTCGGAGAGCCTCGCCGGGCGCATCGCCTATACGGAACTGCCGCCGCTGCTGCTGGAGGAGACGGGCGAAGTGACCGCTGACGATCTCTGGCTGCGCGGCGGCTTCCCTCCCAGCTTCGTGGCGGAGAGCGACGCCGCCTCCTTGGAATGGCGCCGGAATTTCATCCGCACCTATCTGGAGCGCGACATCCCGCAACTCGGCCCTCGGATTCCCGCCGAGACACTGCGCCGCTTCTGGACCATGCTCGCCCACGAGCAAGGCGCCACGGGCAACGCCGCCAAGCTCGCCGCCGCGCTGGGGGTGAGCGGCCAGACCGTGGGTCGCTACATCGACTTGCTCTGCGACCTGCTGCTGGCGCGACGCCTCGCCCCGTGGTCGTCCAACACGGGCAAGCGGCTGGTCAAGTCGCCGAAGCTCTACGTGCGCGACAGCGGTCTGGCCCATGCCTTGCTGGGCATCGGCACGCTGGAGGACCTGCTGGCGCATCCCGTCGCCGGCATGAGCTGGGAAGGCTGGGTGATCGAACAGCTCATCGCCGCCGCTCCACCCGGCACGGAGGCCTTCCACTACCGCAGCACCGGAGGGGCGGAAATCGATCTCGTGCTGCAACTCGGTCCCGGACTCCGATGGGTCTTCGAGTGCAAGCGCAGCCTCTCGCCTTCGCTCTCGCGGGGCTTCCACGAAAGTTGCGAGGAGATGCGGCCGCAACGCAAGTTCGTCGTCTATCCCGGCTCGGAGAGCTATCCGCTAGGCCGGGAGGTGGAATGCGTGCCGGTCCTCCAAGCCGTCGCAATGTTGCGTGGCTTGCGCTGATCGTAGGAAGGTGGGGCCTTGACGTGGAAGAAGGGGTTTGCACAGTTTTCGCAAGTGACTTGCATTTTTATTTAACGCAAATTTATTGCGATAATTGCGGCGTCCGCTCCCGCCGTCCACGATCCGATGAATCCCTCCATTTCTCTTCCCGTCCGCGAAGCCGTCTCCGCTCCCCGGATCGTTGTCCTCGGCTTGGAAAGCGTCGGCAAGACCCAGTTGCTCGGCAGTCTCACGGGACGCCTCGCCCTACCGGAGAATTTTCGTGGCTCCACCTTGGCCTGCGAGACCTACCCGCACGAGGGTTTGCGCTGGACCGACACGCCGGGACTCTATCGCGAGTCGGAGACCGCGACGGGCCTCTCCGCCCTAGCCGCTCTCAAGGGAAACAGCTCCGTGGATGCCGTCGTCCTCGTGGCGCGGGCGGGGGAGGCAGCTTCCGGGCTGGCCACGTTGCTTCCGCTGGTGGCGGGGCGGAGGGGATTCGTCGTGCTGACTTTCGCGGACCATCTGAAAGCCGGAGTGGACCCGAAGGCGGACGCCGCCGTCCTTTCCCGGGCGATCGGCGTTCCCGTCTTCGCCCTCGATGCGCGGCGCGTCGGGAGCCCGATGCGGGAGGCCATCCGGGAGGCGGCGCTGCGAGAGGACGGACCGCGCTTCCCGGCGGAACCGCCCCGGCTGCCTTCCGGCCTTTTCGCCATTGCGCCGCGCCGTTCCAAGCTCGCCGAGCGCGTCACCTCGAATCCTTTCGCGGCGCTCGGCCTGCTTTTCCTGCCCGCCGGGGTGGCGGTGGTGAACGCGAACCGCTTCGCCGACTGGCTCTACGAACCCCTCTCCGCGCTCCTGAAACCTCTGCTCGCCCGCATCGGGACTTGGCCGGACCTGCCAGCAGCCCTGTTCGGCGGGGACTACGGGTTGGTCGCGATGTTCCCTTTCCTGTTGCTCTACGCCGCCCCGACGATCCTCGCCTTCTCCGCGCTCCTCGCGATCTACAAATCGACGGGTCTGATCGACCGGATTTCCGTCGCCCTCCATCCTTGGCTGCGGCCCTTCGGCATCGGCGGGCGCGATCTCGTGCGGGTGGTCATGGGATTCGGCTGCAACGTCCCGGCGGTGGTGGCGAGCCGGGCCTGCGCCTCCTGCTCGCGCGGGGCTTGCGTTTCGGCCATCTCCTTCGGATCGGCCTGCTCCTACCAGCTCCCCGCGACCCTCGCGGTCTTCGCGGGGGCGGGCATGGGAGGGATGGGCTTCATCTATCTCGCGGTTCTCGCCGCCACGACGCTGATCTACCTGCGCTTCACCACGCCGAAGGCGCTGCGCCTCGCCACGAATGGCCTCCTCCTCCCGGACGCCGACGCCTTGCACGCGCCCTCGTGGCGGGCGGTGTGGCGGGAAATGGCGGGAACGCTGCGGCAGTTCGTCTTCATGGCCCTGCCCGTCTTCGTCGCAATCTGCTTCGTGGCGGCGACTTTGAGCTGGCTCGGTGTGCTGGATTGGCTCGCCGTGGCGCTGGCTCCGGTCATGGCATGCTTCAACCTCCCCGGCGAAGCCGCCACCGCGGTGGTCCTCGGCTCGATCCGCAAGGACGGGCTCGCCATCGGCCTGCTCGACTCCGATTGGGAGGCGCTGAAGGTCGGGCTGGAGACGCCCGCCCAAGTGCTCACCGCCGTCTATCTCGCCGGCGTGCTCCTGCCCTGCCTCGTCACCCTCCTCGCCATCGGCAGAGAGATGCGCTGGCGTTTCGCCGCGAAGCTCTGCGCCCGGCAGATGGCTTGGGCCGCCGGATTCAGCTTCGCCATCGCTTGGCTCGGGGCTTTGTTCCGTTGAGCGAGGCCATTCGCGTTTCCCGACTGACTTCAGGGCATCTTTGGAAACCGGGATGCCAAGCTGACAATCCGGGGACGGGGGAGGGCTGGAGGCCCGATCCAGCGGCAAGCTTGGCCGGGCGGGATGGATCGGGCTTTCAGCCCTCTCCCGTTTTCCGGGGCCGGGTTCCCAGGCCATCGGCCTGGGCTGTCATGGAGCCGCGCCTTTGGCTCTGAAATCATTGGCAGCCATAGGATGGCTGTGAAAAATTTTCTTAAATTTGATTTCATTTCATTGCCTACCGCCTTGCGGGTTGAAGAAGTTTAAAAAATCTGAATACTGTCAGAATTTGACCTTGTCGGCCTCATGCGGTTTCTCGCCATTTTCCTGCTTTTCCTGTTCGCCGTGGCGGGCTCGGCCTTCGTCGCGCAGGTGGGCTTGCGCGGGAGCGTGGAGGAGGAGTTGGGGCGGAAATCCCTCGAACTGCTCTCAGGAGCGGGCTTCGGCGGGGTGACGGTCGCTTTCGACCACCTCGACGGGAGCCTTTCCGGCACGGTGGACCGGCCGGAGGATGTCGCGACCGTGGTGAGGCTGCTGCGCGAGGGGGTTCCGACAGCTTACTGGCCGGAGCCGGAGGCGACCCGGATCGGAATCCGACCGACCTTGCCGCCGCGCCTCACCGTGTCGCGCGAGGAGGACAGCGACCGGGTGCGGGTCGAGGGCGCCCTCGCTCTCGCGGAGGATGCGGGGCGCTCCCTGCTTGGTTCGCGTCTCCACGCCCTTCCCGACGTCGCGGGGGTGGACAACGAGGCGAAACTCGACGCGATGGTGCGGCCCTTCCCGAAGATGGCGGAGTTCGCCTCGCTCGCCTCGGGGATCCTCGCCCATCCCGGCGCGGCGGAGGTGGTTCTGCTGGAGGGAAAGCTCGCGGTGTCGGGCACGGTGCCGAACGAGGGCTTGAAGAAAGGGCTCCTCGACCTCGCCGCGCAGATCGGGGCGGAGTCGCTGGACGACGGCATCCGGGTGAAGCCGCCCCAGACCTTCACCCGCGTGGCGGAGCTGAGATTGACACGCAACCGCTTCGGTGTCGTCCTCGGCGGGGTTCTCCCCTCGGAGGCGGACCGCGTGGCTCTGCTGGAGCTGTTCCGGGCGGCGGATGCGAAACTCCTCGTGACCGACCGCATCGAGGTGAGCGACACCTGCGCCCCGGCGGCATGGCAGGAGCGGCTCGCGGAGGCCATCCCGGCGCTGCTCGCGGGATTGGGCGGGGAGATGACCGCCGAGTTCGGCGAGACGCAGATCCGGGTGAGCGGGACCGCCACCGACGACAAGGCACGGCAGACGTTCCTCGACCGGCTCGTCCCGCTGCGGACGGGCCCGCCCGCTTTCGAACTCGTCGCCGACATCGCGACGGAGGGAGGGTCGCGGGAATCGGCGGTGTCGCTGACGGCGGTCTACGAAGGCGGGTTGCTCGTGCTCTCCGGAAAGGTGTCCGACCCCGGATTCGCGACCGCGCTCGAAGCGAAATTGAAAGGGCCGCTTCCCGACACGATCATCAAAAACGAACTCGAAACGGTCCCCGCGACGCCGGGCGACGCTTGGACGGCGGGGCTGGCGGAGTTTTTCGCCGAGACCCTTCCTCGCCTTTCCGCCGGGAAGTTCGTCTTCCAGGACGGCGTCCTCGACCTCGAAGGGCGCACCGTCTCCCTGCCCGACCGCCAAGTGGTGCAGAACCTCGCGGTGAACTTGCTGCCGCCGGCCTTCAAAATCCAGAACCGTCTCCTCCACGCCGACCAGCCCTTTCCGAAGCCGACACTGCTGCCGGAGGCCCGGATCAAGCTGGCCGAAACGCTGAAGGCGCTCCCGATCTACTTCGACAAGAACAGCGACGCCCTTCAAGAGGAGGGGAAGGCCAAGGTCGCGTCCGTGGCCGAGGCGGTGAAAGCAGCAGCAGCCGAAATCGACTTGGTCGTCACCGGATTCGCCGACAACGTGGGCAACGCCGCCAGCAACGAGAGGCTCAGCCTGCGCCGCGCCGCGGCGGTGCGAGCCGAGCTGGTCCGCCTCGGCCTGCCCGAGGCCGCGATCTCCGTCGTCTCGGAGGGAGAGGATGTCTCGGACGTCCCGTCCTCCGAGCGGTGGAAGTCGCGCCGCGTCGAGGTCTCGCCGAAACCCGCCAACGAACCCGTGACCCGTGACCCGTGACCCGATTTTCCCTCACATGAAACGTTTCCTCCCCCCCTCCGCTGAGAGCTACCTGATCGACTGGGGCCTCACCCTCGCCATCGGCGGGGCCGTCTGCGCGGTCTTCGGGCTGTTCTGCGGCTGGATTATTTGGCGGAATGCCCGTAGATTGACCCAGCGCGTCGAAGAGAGGAACCGCGCCGCCTTCGCCGATTACGAGAGGACCAGCGACGAGATCTCCCGGATCAAGTCGGAGCTCGCGGCGGGCGGTCAGTGAACCGAGACCCGACCCTTTTTCCCAACACCGCTTCCCGATGCACGATTTCTCCTTCTTCCTCCTGAAGAACTGGCTCCCCGTGGGCGCTTCCGCCATCCTCTTCTTCGGGATCGGGCTGCTCCTCGCCAAGGCCATCTGGGGCCGCTTCAACCAGCGCCTCGCCAACGCCATCGAGGAGAACCTGAACCTCGCGAGCCAGTGGAACGCCCTCGGGGCCTCGCAGCAGGATCTTTTCAAAAAACTCCGGGTGCGCTGGCAATCCGACCGCGACGCCTACGAGACCGCCCTCGCCGAGCGCGACCATCGCATCGCCCAACTCGGCAGCCAGCTCCAAGCGACGGGCACGGCGATCCCCTCCCCCGTCGAAATCCCGGCCGAGGAGCTTTCCTCGAAAGCCAAGGTGCGCGAGCTGGAGGCGGCCCTCGCCGCGGAGCGGGCCGAGACGGCGAAATTGCGCGACGAACTCGACAAGATGGCCGAGCTGCCGGTGCTGCCTTTCGCGGTGAAGGGCACCGCCGAGTCGGAACCGGAGGCCGACGCCCTCCAAACGCGGGTCCGCGATCTCGAACAGGATCTCATCGACACCCACGACGAACTCCACAAGGTGCGAAGCGACTACGAGAAGCAGGTGAAGCTCGTCGAGTCCCTCGAAGCGAAGCTGATCGCCGTGCCGGTCCCGGCCGAGTCCCCCTTGGTCGAAGCGGGGCCGTCCCCGAAGGACGAAGCGGAACAGGCCCAGTTGCAGGCGCTCCTCGTCCAGCGGGCGCGCGAACTGCGGCAGACCCGCGACGACCGGGGCCTGTTGCGCGCCGAAGCGCTCCATCTGCGCGGCGAGGCCGAGGCGACGGAAGCAGCCCTGCGCAACAAAGCCGAGGCGAAGGAAGCCGCCCTGCGAGAGGAGGCTCGTTTGGCCGAAGCCACCGCCATCGAGGCGAAGGAAGCCCTCGAAGCCCGAATCACCGGGCTTTCCGCCGATCTGGAGGCTCGCGAGGGCGAGATCGCCCGCCTTGAGGAGCTCCTCGGCAAGCGCGACGCGGAGTTGGAAGAGGCTCGCACCGGGCTCGACGAACTGGAGACCCTGCGCCGCCGCCGCTCCGCCGTCCAAGCCGAGCTCAACGACGTCCACCACGAGCTCTACGACGTACGCCGCGCCCTGAACCGGCGGATCGAGGGCATCGGCCTCCTCGAAGGACGCCTCGCGGAACTGTCCTCCACCGAGGAGAAGAACGCCGCCCTCTCCGCCCAGTTGCACGATGCCCGCCGCGATCTCAGCGATCTGCGCATCGCCCTCGCCGCGAAAGCGGAGGACTATCAAAAAGCCCTCGCCCAGATGGAGGAGCTCGAAGCCATCATCAGCGACCGCGGCGCCGAAGTGAACGACCTTTCCGCCGAGTTGCGCCAGCAGCGCGACCAAGCCCGGCTCTTGCGTGAGAAGCTCGCCGCCACCGAGGGCGAATTGGAGGCCCTCTCCGAGGAATCGCACCTCCTCAGCGCCGGAATTGAGGCGCGCGCGCACTTCGTCCAGGAACGGCAGGATCGCATCGCCATCCTCGAAGCCACCCTCGGGGAGCGCTACCGCGAATTGAACCAAGCCCGCGCCGATGCCGAGGCCTATTCACGCAAAGCTCGTCACTACGAATCGCACGCCACCCATCTCGAAGACGAGCTGGCCCGCCGGGCGGTCGAGCACACCGCCTTCGGCAGGGAGGCCGCCGCCGCCGGGGAGGCCTTGGAGACCGCCAACGCGACCATCGTCGGGCTGACCAGGCGCTTGGAGCAATCCGAGGTTTCCTTGGCCGGGCTGCGCGAGGAACTGGAGCGAGTCTCCCGCGACAAGGACGAGACTCTGCACGAACTCGACCGCGCCACCCAGCGCGTCGCCGAACTGGAGGAGGCCGCGCAACGCCGCGAAAGCCAGTTGGCCGGGATCGAGGGCGAACTCGCCGGGGTGCGCCAGATTGCCGAGGAACTGGAAGAGAAAGCGGCCACCCTCCAAGCCGAGCTCGACCGCGCCGCGGAGGAGCGCCGCCTCTCCGCCACCGCCGCCGCCGAGCTGAAGGAAGCCATCCGGCAGCGCGAAAGCCAGTTGGCCGGGATCGAAAACGAACTCGTCGAGGCCCGCCAAGTTGCCGAGGAACTGGAGCGGAAAGCGGACACCCTCCAGACCGGACTCGACCGCGCCGGGGAGGAGCGCCGCCTTTCCGCCGCCGCCGCCGCCAAACTGGAGGAGACCGTCCGGCAGCGCGAAAGCCAGTTGACCAAGATCGAGAACGAACTCGCCGAGGCCCGCCAAGTTGCCGGGGAACTGGAAGAGAAAGCGGCCGCCCTCCATGCCGAGCTCGACCGCGCCGCGGAGGAGCGCCGCCTTTCCGCCAGTGCCGCCGCCGGGCTGGAGGAGACCGTCCGGCAGCGCGAAAGCCAGTTGGCCGGGATCGAGGGCGAACTCGCCGAGGCCCGCCAGTCCGCCGGGGAACTGGAACGGAAAGCAATCCGCCTCCAGACCGAACTCGACCGGGCAGTGGAGGAGCGTCGCCTCTCCGCCTCCGCCGTCGCCGAACTGGAGGAAGCCTTGCACGGCAGCGACGAGCGCACCCTCGGACTCTCCACCCACCTCGACCAGAAGGAGGTCGAAGTCTCCGCCCTCCTCGTCGAAGTCACGGACCTGCGGGCCCTCGCCGAGGAGCGGAGCACGAGCGGAGCCGAGACGCTGGCGCAGGAGACCGCCTGGCGGGACAAAGAGATCGAGGCCTTGCGCACCAAGCTCGCCGCCCGTGCCGAGGAAATCCGCGATCTCCAGAATCGCGTCAGCGAAGTGGTGATGCAGCGCACCTCGCAAGCCGGGGAAATCGCCTCGCTCAAGGACAGGCTGGCCGCACTCGAAGCGGGTCCGGCGGTCGTGTCCCCGTCCCTCAACGAGATTTTGCCCGCCGTTCCAGAGCACAGCCATCCCGGCGGCGCGAACGGCGGCGCCCCGTCCTACGAGACCTTGGCCGCGGTCCCCGAAGAGGAAGGCACGCCGCTCGACGAATTGCCCGGCCAAGGCTCCCACCACAAGCCCAAGGAAACGTCGCCCCCCGCCGCTCCGCCAGCCCCCGAGCCGGTGGCGAAGCGGTCCGGGCTCGACGAGGAGTTCACCGTGTTCTTCAGCGAATCCACCGCCTCCCCGGCCCGCTCCGAGACCGAAAAGATCGACCGGGTCGCCAGATCGGTCCGAGGCTTGGGCCGGAAAGTCGAGGTCACCGTGGTCGGCTACGCCGGGGCCGAGGGCACGCCCGATTTCAGCGAGGCGCTCAGCGCCCGACGTGCCGACGCGGTGCGCGCGCGCCTCGTCGAGCGGGGTGTCCCCCTCGGCGCGGTGAAAGTGCGGGCCGCCGGGCAGGACCGCCGTTTCTCCGACGGGAAGGCCCGCCGCGTCGAGATGATCCTCAGCCCCGTCGCCGTCGCCGAGACCGTGAACTGACCGATGAGGGACGCCGCCGCCGATTTCCTGCGCCCCCTCTTCGACGGACTCGACCGTTTCGACGGCTTCTCCGGGTCGGGAGCGTTATATTACGCGGGTTGCGCCTTGACCTTCACCCTCGCGGGCTTGGTTTGCGGCTATTTCATCTGGCGCAAAGGCCATATGCAGACCCTCGACGCCGAGACCGAGGTGGGGCGGACCTCCACCGAGCTGGACAAGCTGAGGGAGGATTTGCGGGTGGAGGAAGAGGGCTTGGGAGGATAGCGTCTCACGTCCAGCAAAGATTGATAGGCGGGGAATCTGTAGCCTAGGTCGCTGACCTCGGTCGAGCGCCGTAGGGACTCCGATCCCGGCCTCACTGAGGCCGACTACAGACGCGTCACCTTGGGGACACCCGACCCTGCTTCGCAGAAAAGCGAGCGCTGCGCGGAAGCACCCGTTCCCAGCGAAGCGCCTTTGCGCATTTCGAAAACCGAGCCGTCGCCGCAGAGGAAGATCAGCTCGCCGCGCGGCCCTTGGCGCAGGGCGGAGAAACCTTGCTCCCCGAAGCGCCCTAGATCGACCTTGGCGAGACGTCCGGGCGCGTCGGCGTCTCCGCTGCGCAGGGAGAGGAGCCGACCGTCGCGGCTCGCGAAGAGGAGCGCCCCGGCGAGCGAGGGGAAATGCTCGCCACGATAGACGAAGCCGCCCGCGGTCCCGGTATCGCCGTCGAGGACGGCAGCGGGCTCGGTCACGACTTCGGCGAGGCGGGCGCGATCCGTGCGGCTCAGCCTCCCCGCGTCCTCGACGATGTCCCAGCCGAAATGCTCGGCGCCGTGGAGGCTGAACTTGATCTCCTCCCGACCGGGCCTGGCCTCCTCGGCGATGCAGAGCCCGCGCTGGAAGGGATCGTAGGCGAGGCTCCCCGGCGCGCGCAGACCGAAGGCCCATAGCTCGGGCAGGGCGTCCGTGACCAGCCGGAAGGGATTGCCCTCGGGGATGCCATACTGCCCGTTGCTGGAATTGCTCCCGAGCGGGTCGATACGCAGGACTTTGCCATAGGCGTTCGCGAGGGAGGAGGCGTTGCGCGAGGAGCTGGTCTTCCCGAGCGTCTCCGCCGCGCCGTCTCCGACGCCGAGATGGAGGAATCCCTGCAAGTCGAAGGCGAGCCCGCGCACATTGTGGTCGGGGCCGGGCTGGCGGAAGCGCATCAACTCGCGCCGCGTCCCTCGGAACTCGGTCAACAGGGGGTCCTCCACCGTGTATTCATAGAGGACATCCTGGTGGTGCTCGCCGGGACCGCCGAACTCGGGGATGAAATCGACAGCCTTCGCTCCGGCTTTCTCCGACACGAGGATGTAGAAGCGGCCATAGCCGGGCTGTTCCGAGAGGAGGAAATGCGGATGCAGGGCGAGGCCGGAGAAGCCCGACGCCTCGGTGCGCCCGTCGGAGAGCTTCGCGTAGGTCGCCGCCGCATGGCCGCCGCCAACTTCGGGCGCGACGCGGATCATGCCCCCGTCGGCTTGGAGGATGTAGAAAATCCCGAGAGCGTCCCCGGCGGCGTCCACGGGGGATTCGACGCGGGCGAGCAGGTGCGGCTCGGCGTCGAGGGCGATCTCCGCTCTCGGAGAGACCGACGGCACCGTCGCCGATGCCGTCCCCTTCCCTCCCCCGCCCTCGTGGACGAGCAAGTAGCCCAGCATGCCTGAACCAAGGGCGATCGCAAAAAGTCCCGTTTTGGCGGCGAGGGAAAAGAGAAAAGACTTCATCGGCGGACGAGGAGCAACAAGCGGTGACTTGAATTTCCATATTTAATACGAGAAACCGATAAGTTTTTCAAGAATGAAACGAGAATTTTGAAAAATTATCAAAATCGAGATCAAATTGTCTGGCGAGGCTTGCCGCATGGGCAAAAAGATCCCCCATCCAAATTTCCGGCTGCGGATTTCGGTTTTGCCCAAGGTGGGGCGAGGCGTCCCCGCC
>DDTJ01000060.1:23453-35780 GCA_002344525.1 Akkermansiaceae bacterium UBA2367 | reverse complement strand
GGAGTAAGGAGTAAGGAGTAAGAGGATGAGGGCATCCCCTACCCCAGCCCACCCAGCACCGCCCCGGCCAAATCGCTCCACTCCTCCTCCGTCGTCCCTGCCCCCCCGCTGACCCGAAGCACCCGGCCCATCTCCTCGTAATCCAGCCCCATCGCCATCATCACCGCCGAGGGATTGCCCTTGCCCGCGCTGCACGCCGATCCGGTCGAAACGGCGAAGCCGCGCTGGCTCAGCCGGGCGAGCCATTTCACGTTCTTCCCATGCGGCAGCACGAACATGGAGGTGTTCCAGAGGCGCGGCCCCTTCTCCGCCAGAACACGCGCGCCCAACTCCTCGGCGATCCGCGCCTCGAAGGCGTCGCGGAACGGGGCCTGGCGCTCCGCGAGGACGCCGAGCGCTTCGTCGTCCCGCTCCAGCAGGGCCGCGACCATCGCGGCGATGGCGGGCAGGTTTTCGGTCCCGGCGCGGCGACCGTGCTCCTGCGGCCCGCCGACGAAGCCATGGAAAGGCCCGCCCGGCTCCTCCTCGGGCAGGATGAGGAACCCGACGCCCTTGCCCCCGCCGAACTTGTGCCCGCTGCCCGTGACGTAGCCGACCTCGCCAAGCCCTGCGAGCGGCATTTTTCCGATCCACTGCGCCGCGTCGGTGTGGAAGGGAATCCGCGCCTCGCGGCAGAGGGCGGCGATTTCCCGCCAAGGCTGCAAGGCGCCGGTCTCGTTGTTCGCCGCCATCGCCGAGACGGCCCCAATGCCGCCACGCGAGATCCCCTCGGCCAGTTTCGCCACATCGACCGCCCCGGTGCCCCAGTCGACCGGAAGGAAGCAGGTCCGGCCCTTCCCGAAACATCCCTCCACCGCCACCGCGACGCTGGGATGTTCGACCTCCGGGATCGCGATCCTGCCCGGGACGCTCTCCGCGAGATGCCGGACCACCGCGTTGTTCGCCTCGGTCGCGCCCGAGGTGAAGACGACGCGCTCGGGATCGTCGATGCCGAAGCGATCCGCCAGTTCGGCGCGGAGATCCCCGAGGACGCGCCCCGCCCCGCCCGCCTCGCGGTAGAGGCCCGAGGGATTGTGCCAATGGCGCTCCTCCGTCTCCAGCCACGCCGCCCGCGCCGCCGCCGTCATCGGCGTGGTCGCGTTGTGGTCGAAATATCCCCGCGTCGCGCTCATTCCTTGGCCATCGGTTCAGAGAACGGGGCTGAAGAGCCGCGCGAGGCGCACGAGCATCCGGAACCACAAGGGGCGATCCGTGTAGTCCGACGCGCCGACCTCGCGGCAGCGGGCGAAATCGACCTCCAGCATGGACGCGACCTGCTTCGCGAAATCCTCGCACAGCACCACCGCGCTGACCTCGAAGTTCAGCCGCATGGAGCGGTTGTCGAGATTCGCGGTGCCCACGGCGGCGAGGCAATCGTCGACCACGAGGACCTTCTGGTGCAGGAAGCCCTCCACGTAGCGGAAGACACGCACCCCCGCCGCCTCCATCTCGCCGAGGCAGGCGAAGGTCGCGAGCCAGGGCACGTATTTGTCCGGTTTGCCGGGAATCATGATCCTGACATCGACCCCGCGCAGCGCCACCATTTGCAAGGCCGAGCGGACCGACTCGTCGGTGACGAAATAGGGCGAGGCGATCCAAAGCCGCCGCTTCGCCCGCGTGATGGCATTGAGGAAGAAGATCGTGCCGCCCTCGATCTCCCCGGTCGGCCCCGTCGGCAGGGTCAGGACGACGGAATGCCCCCCGCCGCATCCCGATCCGTCGGCGGGCGTCACCGTGGTCCAGTTCAGGCCCGGCACCTGCCGCGTCGCCCAGTAGTAGTCGCCGAGGAAGACCATCTGCAGGCTCAGCACCGACGGCCCCGTGAGCCGCACATGGGTGTCGCGCCAGGGTCCGTAGGTCTCCGAGACGCCCAGATACTCGTCACCCACGTTGTGCCCCCCGACGAAACCGACACGCCCGTCCACGACGACGATCTTGCGATGGTTGCGGAAATTGACTTGGAAGCGGTTGCTCGGCCCTTGGGTCGAGTGGAAGGGATGGATCTCCGCCCCAGCTTCGCGCAGCGAGCGCACGTAGCGGCGCGGGAGCTTGTGGCTGCCGATCTCGTCGTAGAGGAAGTGGACGCGCACCCCCTCCCTCGACTTGCGTTCGAGCAGCTCCCTGAAGCGGTTGCCGAGCCCGTCGTCCTTCACGATGAAGAACTGCACGAGGACATAGCTCTCCGCCGACTCGATCGCCTCGAAGATCGCCTCGAAGGTCTGCCCGCCGTCGATGAGGAGGCAGACCTCGTTGCCCTCGGTGAAGCGCCGCTCGCTCAGCCTTTCGAGGACGCCCCCGTAGCGGATCTCGTCGCCTTCGAGGACGGCGTGGTGGGGGGCCATCGTCGCCATGTGCTCGCGGTAGGCCTCCTCGTGCGTGGCGCGGGCCTCGCGCAGCCGCTCCATGTAGCCCTTGAACTGGTGGCGTCCCAGCACCCAGTAGAGCGGCACCGCGAAGAAAGGCAGCGCCAGCACGGCCATGGACCAGCCCCAGGCCCCCGCCGCCGAACGGCTCTTCATCACGATGTTCAGGATCGTGGCCACGGCGAGGACCTCCCAGGCGAGGAAGAGCAAGGCGACGACTACGGCCTTTTCTGACAGTTGCTCAAACATCGCGGGAGGTGAAGCCGGCGATCTTGTCGAGCAGCTTCTCGAAGGGGTGGATCGGCTTCTCTTGGAAGGCGTCGCAGCCCGCCGCCGCGATGCGCTCCTGGTGGTGGGCCATGGTGTGCGCGGTCAGGGCGATCACGGGGATGCCCGCCGTCGCCGGATCGGCCTTGAGGCGGCGCGTCGCCTCCAGCCCCGCGTTCGGATCGGGCGGGTCGGCCGGGGTGGGCGGCAGTTCGAGATCCATCAGGATCAGCTCGGGCCGCTCCTCGCGGGCGCGGGCCAGCGCCGTCTCCCCGTCCTGGGCCACGGAGAGGGCGTGACCGTGGTGTTCGAGGAGCCGGACGAGGAGTCCGATGTTGTCCTCGTCGTCTTCGACCAGAAGGATTTTTGCCATAAGTAATTGATGTTCAATGGACTTTCCCGGGACCTCACCGGGCGCAGAAGGAAAAGTGGCATTTTTCTGAAAAAACTTCGAACGAATTTCCGCCCGGCTCGTCCAATCCTACAGTAACGGTTGTGATGCCGAGGGATCTCCTCCTGAATAGCAACGCGGCAGTTACAGTCAAAAACAAGCGGTTCCTTGCAGGGTCCACCCGGTCGGTGGACCCTGCATTTTTTTGGATTTGGCGGATTCGGAGGGCATACGCATGAAGCGTCCGCCGCGAGGACGGAGCCCAGTAGCGAAGTTCGTGAGAACTTCGGCAGAACGTCCCTTGAGCTTCGGAGGGGAGAAGTTCTCACGAACTTCTCTACGCACGAGCAGCGTCGGCCCGCTGTACCCGCGCATCATGTCTGCGGAACCCAGTAGCGAAGTTCGTGAGAACTTCGACCCGAACGTCCCCATGGCTTCCGGCTGGAGAAGTTCTCACGAAATTGCCTTCGGCTATCCGCTTCGCGTATTCTCTACAGACGAGCACCGTCGATGCTCACATTTCATGCGTATGCCTTGGCGGATTCGAGGTTTTTTGCTTTCAACGGTGGCGCGGACAGGTTAAACCCTGTCCCTTTCCCGAATGAACCCTCTTCAATCCCCGGCGGCCTCGGCCTCGCGCACGGCGTGGCTCATGGTCCTGCTGCTCTTCCCCGTGGCGCTGCTGAACTATCTCGACCGGCAGATGATCGCGTCGATGAAGGTCTCGGTGATGGCCGACATCCCGAGCATCGGCACGGAGGCGAACTGGGGACTGATGCTGGGCAAGTTCAAATTCGTTTACGCGGTTTTCAGCCTCGTCGGCGGCTACATCGCGGACCGCTACAGCCGCAAGTTCACGGTCTGCGCGAGCCTTTTCGTGTGGTCGTGCATCACTTGGTGGACGGGGCGCGTGGACACCTACACCGAACTGCTCTGGGCTCGCACCCTCATGGGGATCAGCGAAGCCTTCTACATCCCGGCGGCCCTCGCCTTGATCACCGACTTCCACCTCGGGCCAACCCGCTCGCGGGCGGTCGGCATCCACCAGATGGGGATCTACTGCGGGGTCATGCTCGGCGGCTTCGCCGGATATATCGCCGACGAACCCTCGCTGGGTTGGCGCACCGCCTTCAACTGGACCGGCCTCGTGGGTATCCTCTACGCCATCCCTCTGCTGATCTTCCTGAAAAATCCGCCTCGTCTGCAGTCCGATCGCCCGCTCGTGGAAAAGCCCAGGCACGAGCGCCCCACAAACAGATCCTTCATCCAGAAGCTCGCAGCCATCGTCCTTGGCATCCTCGCCACAGCACGCGAGGTATTCACGAACCGCTCCTTCCTCCTCCTCGTCGCGTACTTCACCCTGCCGGCGGTGGCGGCTTGGGTGGTGCGCGACTGGATGCCGGCGATCCTGCAGCAGTCCTTCAATATCAGCCAAGGCAAGGCTGGCGTCTCGGCTTCGCTCTACTGGCAGGCGTCGGCGCTGCTCGCCGCCATCCTCGGCGGCTGGCTCGCGGACCGTTGGATGCGGCACAACGAGCGGGGCCGCATCTACGTCAGCGCCATCGGCATGGCCCTCATCATCCCCGCCCTCTTCAGCGTGGGCAACGCCCCAGCGGCGAACTCCTTTGCTCTCGCGATTTTCGGGCTGGTCCTCTTCGGGGTGGGCTGGGGCTTTTTCGACTGCAACAACATGCCCATCCTCTGCCAAATCATGCGACCCGAACTGCGCGCGACGGGCTACGGGGTCATGAATTTCGTCAGCATGACCTTCGGCGGCGTGGCCGACTGGGTCTTCGGCATACTCAACGACCGGAAGGTGCCGCTCAACGTCACTTTCGGAGCCTTCGCCGGGATCGCCCTCCTCTCTGTCGTCCTCGTCCTCCTCATCCGTCCCCGCCGGATGGACCCGGGGACGTGATCCTGCCGCCGCATCGCGCCCTTGTCGCGAGCACTGCTCCGTGATACAAGAGCGGCCATGAAACTCCCCGTCTTTCTCCTCGCCCCGCTTTTCGCCCTCGCCGCCGTCGCGGACGAGCCGAACACCCTGACTGACGCTGAAAAGGCCGAGGGCTGGGCCCTGCTCTTCGACGGTAAGGATCTCTCGCAGTGGCGCAATTTCAAGAAGGAGGACATCGACGGGAAATGGCAGGTCGCCGACGGGGCCTTCACCCTGACCGAAAAAGGCGGCGGCGACATCATCACGAAGGAGACCTACGGGGCCTTCGAGTTGAAACTGGACTACAAGATCAGCAAAGGCGGCAACAGCGGCCTGATGTACCACGTCACCGAGGAGGAGGCGACCCCTTGGCGTACGGGACCGGAGGTCCAGATCCAAGACAACGTGGACGGCACAGATCCGCAGAAGTCGGGCTGGCTCTACCAACTCTACGCGCCCGACGTCGATACGACCAATCCTGCCGGCGAATGGAACACCCTCCACATCGTCATCACCCCCGAGAAATGCGTCCACTACATAAACGGCGTGAAGTATGTGGAATACGTGAAAGGCTCGGCCGATTGGGACGCCAAAGTCGCGGCGAGCAAGTTCGCGGCCTTCGAGAAATTCGGCAAGGCAACGAAAGGCCACCTCTCCCTGCAAGACCACGGGAACCTGGTCTCCTTCCGCAATGTGAAGGTCAAGGCGCTGGACTGACCCGGGCCGCTCCGGGCCGTCTGCGCCTTCCCGCCATCGCGTGCCCCGGACCGCCGCCTTTCACCTTCCGTTTTTCCGCGACACGGGGAAGGGTTGGGCATGAAGCCCTCCCTCGCCCTCCTTTCCCTCGCCCTCATGCTTGCCGCTCCGTCCGTCCGCGCCGAGGAAGGCGCCCTGCGCATCCTCTGCTACAACATCCACTACGGCCAAGGCAACGACGGGGTCTACGATCTGGAGCGGCTCGCCGAGGTCATCAAGGCGGTCGATCCCGATCTCGTCGCCCTGCAGGAGGTCGACGTGGTCGTGCGCCGCTCCGGCCAAGCGCATCAGGCGAAGAAGCTCGGGGAGCTGACCGGGCTCTCGGTCCACTACGGCCCCACCCAGCACTACGAGGGCGGGCTGTTCGGGAACGCCGTCCTCACCAAGCTGCCCGTCCGCGAGACGCTCATCCATCCCCTGCCCTACACCGAGGCGACGCCCGAGCGCACCACCTATCCACGAGGGTTCATCGCCGTCACCGTCGAGGGGCCGGACGGCAAGCCCTTCCGTTTCGTCAGCACGCATTTCCAGCACAATGTCGAGGAGGACCGCGTCGCCGAGGCCGAGGCAGTGAACCAGCTCCTCGCCTCCGAGGGCGACGCCCTGCCCACCATCCTCGCGGGAGACATCAACGCCACCCCGGATTCGGAGCCGATGCGCATCCTCCTCTCGAAATGGACGAACGCCACCGACCAGCCTGCCGCGCCGACCGTGCCCTCGCACGAGCCAACCTCGCGGATCGACTACATTTTCTTCCGTACCGGCGATCCTTTCACCATCAAGGAGGCGAGAGTGATCCCCGACGCGATGGCCTCGGACCACCGCCCGGTCTTCACGGTGTTGAAATGGGAGACGGGAAGCGGTGAATGATCGGGGACGTGCCGGATTTGGCCCAGGTCCGTTCCTGCGGCGTCTGCTTCTACGTGCTCCGTGACGGGGACGGACTCTATTTGATCGACACCGGATTCATCGGCGCAGCCTCGCGATTGGAGAAAGTCCTCGCGTCCCGCGGATGGGAAACGCTGCCGATCCGGGGCATCCTGCTGACCCACGGCCATCTCGACCATGTCCTCAACGCCGCCCGCTTCGCGCGGCGCAACGGGGCGTGGATCGCAGGACCGGAAGGGGATCGCGAACGTTTTGCCGGACGCCACCAGCCCCATGGAGCCAAGCGGCTGGTGGACCGGATGGAAGGGGCAGGCAGACGGCTTCTCGACTACGAGCCCTTTTGCGTGGACCGGCTCGTCCGGGACGACGAAACCTTCGATCTCTGGCACGGTCTGCGAGCGATCCATCTCCCGGGACATACCGAAGGGCATACGGGGTATCTCTGCGAAAAATTCGGCCTCCTTTTCTGCGGGGATCTCTTCGCAAGCTACGGCCCCTTCTCCCATCGACCGCCGCGTTGTTTCAACGAGGACTCCCCCGAGGCGGAACGCAGCATCCGACGGGCGCTCGGGGTCGATCTGCATGGAGTTCTGCCGCACCACTGCGACCACGCCCCAGCCGCGAAGCATTTGCAACGCCTCCGGCGATTGGCGGGCTAACGACTGAAGGGGTGGGGACGCGCTTTCACTCCGCCACCTTCCGCCTTGCTGGATCAAGGGCCAAGGACTATGGACTACGGGCCTGCTTCCGCTATGCCTCCGCGCCGAATCCTCCTGCCCGTCCTTCTCGCGCTCGCCTGCTTCGCCCGGCCCCTTCCGCCGGCCGCCGGGCAGCAAGCCTCCGCCCGGAACAGCGCCGAGCAGGGCCGGACCTCCTTGCGAGACTCCTTCTCGGGGGAATACGAGGAGGCGGTGCGCAAGGCCGAGGAGAACGCCACCCAGTTCCGCTACCACTTCCGCTCCTTCTACCTCTCCCGCGACGAGTTCGACGGCTCCCGAAAGGAGGCATGGGCCGCCGGCGGCTGGATCGGGGCGAAAACCTCTTACCTCGCCGACCGCTTCGCCTTCGGCGTGACGGGCTACACCTCGCAACACTTGCAAGGAGATCCGACCGAGGACGGCACCGGACTCCTCGGCCCCGGACAATCCGGCTACGACGTGCTCGGCGAACTCTACACCGACATCAAACTCACCGACACCCTGCACTTCTACGGAGGGCGGAAGGAATACGACACGCCCTATCTGAACCGCAGCGACAGCCGCATGACGCCGAACACCTTCGAAGCGGTCTCCGTCATCGGGATCCACCCGGTCGGAACCGGGGGCGGCAGGCTGCGCTATGGAACCGGCTATTTCCACCGCATCAAGACGAACAACGCGGACGACTTCGTCTCCATGTCCAAGGCGGCGGGGGCTTCCGTCGACCGCGGGACCGTCGCCGTCGGGGGCATCTACGAGTCCGACGATTTCTCCATCGGCGCGATCGACTACCTCAGCCCCGACATCGTCAACATCCTCCACGCCGAGATGAAGGTCACCCTGCCCGTGTCGCCCGACTGGCGTCCCCGCGTCACCTTCCAGTATTCCGACCAGCGCAGCCACGGCGACGAGCTGCTCACCGGAGGCGAATTCGAGGCGCATCAGTTCGGGATCAAAGCGGAGGCTCCGGCCGGTCCCCTCTTTCTCACCGCCGCTTGGACCCGCGCCGGGGGCGACAGGGATCTCATCAGCCCTTGGGCCGGGCATCCCGGCTTCACCGGCGTGCAATACAGCGACTACAACCGCGCCGGCGAGGAGGCGCTCCTCTTCCGAGCCGCCTATGAATTCGAGAGCGTTCCGGGGCTGAGCGCCTACGCGCTCCAAGTCATCGGATCGGCCCCCGACGCCGCCACGAGCTCCCGGTGGGACGAAGGTAACCTCAACTTGGAATGGGCGCCTCCCGAAAGCTGGCTCTCCGACCTCTCCCTGCGGCTCCGCTACGCCCACGTCGAGGAGAAAGGCCCCGTGCGGCGCGATCTGGAGGATTTCCGCGTCATCCTCAACTACGGTCGCGAATGGTAGGACGCCGGGAAATGCAGGCTGGCGAGGGAATCCCTATCATTCATACTCCTCCTCATCCTCTTACTCCTCCCCTCGAACGTCGCTGAACATTCGATTTGAGCAGGAGGTATGAGGAAGAGTATGAGTAGGAGTAAAATCCAAGCCCGATCAGAAAAAAGGCGTGACGGAAACCCTTTTTCATACTCATGCCCAATCTCCCCCGCCGTCCCTCCCTCATCGACGAGACCGCCGCCGTTCTGCGGCAGCGGCTCGACGAGGGTGAATGGACTCTGCGCCTGCCGGGCGAAATGGAACTCGCCACCCTCCTCCAAGTCGGTCGCAACACGGTACGCTCGGCCCTGCGCCTCCTCGAAGACGAGGGACGGCTCCGCACCCGCAACGGCCTCCGCCGGAAGATCGTGTCGCGACGCGACAGCTCAGAACCGGGACGCCACGCCATCCTCCTCATGGCGAAGCCGGAGAACGAATTCCCTCCCTCGACCCCGGCTTGGATCGCGGAGGCGAGGACCCGGCTCGAAACGCTCGGCTGGACCTTCCGCGTCCTCGTCGAACCCGACGCCTACCGCGCCCAGCCCGCTCCTCTGCTGCGTCAGCTCTGCTCCGGGAGGCGGGAGGCGGTGTGGATCCTCCATCGTTCCACCCCGGCGATGCAGCGATGGTTCCAAGAACGCGGACCCGCCACAGTCCTCGCGGGATCGCGGCACGAGGGCGTCCTCCTGCCGCAGGTGGAGGTCGATCTGGGGGCGGTCTCGCGACACGCGGCGGGCCGCTTTCTCGCGCGCGGACACCGCCATCTCGCGGTGCTGCGCCCCGAAGGCCCCTTCGCCGGGGACGCCGAATGCGTCGCCGCCTTCCGCGAAGGCGCGACAAGGGCGGATGTCGCCGAACTTCGCTGCCGCAACGGCTCATCCGGCGTCGTTGCCGCCCTGCGCCAGCACCTCCGGACCTCGCCTCGCGCGACGGGGCTCTACGTCCTGCATCCGGACCATTGCGCCACCGCGCTGAGCTACTTGCAAAGCGAAGGGCTCCGCATCCCCGCCGAACTCTCGCTGATCTGCCGCGACGACGCGCCCTATCTGGAACTGCTCCATCCCGAGCCCTCGCGCTACCGCCACAGCCCCCGCGCTTTCGCCTCCCGCCTCGCCACCCTCGTGGCTCGGCCCGACTTGCGAGCCGGCGCCTCCACCCGCCGCGTCCTCCTCATGCCCCGAGCCATCGCCGGGGCCACTCTCGCCTCTGTCCCTGTCCTCGAATAGAACAGGTAATTCGCGCTCGCCGAAGGGCGTGTTTTTTCGTAGAGGAATACGCACGGAGCCCCCACATCCCCTCATCCCTCGATCCCCCATGCTCACCCACGCCGAACTCCTCCAACTGAAGCGCTGGAATACCCCCACGATCTACAACGGCTGGGAGCAGATCACCTCGCGCGACCCCGCCGCCGACGCCTTCAACCCGGAGGAGACGCGCGATTTCATGCCGCAGATGGGACCGATGGTCGGCTACGCCGTCACCGTGGTGATCGAACCCTCGAATAAATCCCACCGTGAATCCAATCCCGGCGCTTGGAACGAATACCGCCACTACGTCGCCTCGCAGCCAGGCCCCAAGATCGTCTGCGTGCAGGATATCGACACACCGCGCGTCATCGGTTCTTTCTGGGGCGAGGTCAACAGCAACGCCCACCGCGCCCTCGGCTGCATCGGCACCATCGTCGACGGGGCCATCCGCGACGTCGACGAGATGGCCAACGCCGGCTTCAAAGCCCTCGCCCGCCGCCTTTGCGTCGGCCACGCCCACGTCCATCCGGTGCGCTGGAACTGCGAAGTCGAGGTCTTCGGACGAAAAGTGAACCCCGGCGACCTCATCCACGCCGACAAGCACGGCTTCCTCGTCGTCGCGCCCGGGGAGCAGACGCAGCTCCTCGAAGCCTCCCGCTTCATGGACGCGAACGAATGCGAGACCGTGATCCCCGCCGCTCGCGGCAGCGCGGGCCTCCCGTCCGAAGAGATCCTCGCCAACCTCGCCGACGCCGGAGCGCAATTCGGCGAAAACGTGCGACGGAAATTCCAGCGCGATGGGGAATGGTGAAAAGGCTCCCATTCACGCTCCCCATCCCCTTGGCGCAACATTCGAAATCACATCCGAGTCCGATATGAAAACCACCCTCGCCACCCTCGCCCTCCTCGCCATCGTCGGCTCCTGCCTCCGCGCCGAGCCCTTCCTCGAAAAGCAGGATCTCTTCACCGTCGGCGAAGACCCGGCCTACAACCTCTACCACATCCCCGGCATCGTCGTGACCGCCAAAGGCACCGTTCTCGCTTGGTGCGAAGCGCGCCAAGGCGGCGGGGATTGGTCGGACATCCGCATCCTCCTCCGCCGCAGCACCGACGACGGGCAGACTTGGAGCGATCCGCAGAGCATCGCCGACGTCCCCGGCCCGAAACGGAAGAATCCCTTCTCCACCGGACTGAAGGGCGTCGATCCCGCCCACGTCACCTACAACAATCCCGTCCTCATCGCCGGACGCGACGGCACCGTCCACATGCTCTTCTGCCTCGAATACGAACGCGCCTTCTACCAGCGCAGCGAGGACGACGGACTCACCTGGAGCCAGCCCGTCGAGATCACCGCGACCTTCGAAGCGTTCAAAAAGGACTACGACTGGAAAGTCCTCGCGACCGGGCCGAACCACAGCATCCAGCTCCGCACCGGACGCCTCGTCGTGCCCGTCTGGCTCTCCACCGGCGAAGGCGGCAACGCCCACCGTCCCAGCGTCACCGCCACGATCACCAGCGACGACGACGGCAAAACCTGGCAAGCGGGTGAAATCGCAGTACCCTGCACCGAGGAGTGGATCAACCCCAACGAAACCGTCGCCGTCGAATTGCGGGACGGGACCGTGATGCTCAACACGCGCAGCGAATCCAAGGCCCACCGCCGCCTCGTCGTCACCAGCCCCGACGGCGCGACGAACTGGAGCACGCCGCGCTTCGACGAGGCCCTTCTCGAACCCATCTGCATGGCCGGCCTCGTCCGCTACGAGCACGGCGGCGAGAGCCTCCTGCTTTTCTCCAATCCCCACAATCTCGAAGGAGGCCGCGAAGGCGAGCCCGCGCCCGGTACGGGCCGCGCCCGCAAGAACCTCCACATCAAGCTCAGCCGCGACGAAGGCCAGACCTGGCCCGTCAACAAGCTCCTTGAGGACGGCCCGAGCGCCTATTCCGACATCGCCGTAACGAAATCGGGGACCATCCTCTGCTTCTACGGCGCTGGCACGAAGCCGAGCTTCGCCGGCTCCGCCCTCCGCCTCGCCCGCTTCAACCTCGAATGGCTCGTCGCGCCGTGAGCCGTCGCGAATCGCATTCACTTGCCCCAAGGCTTACGCATGAATCGTCATAGAAAAGACCGAGACGACGGAGCCTTGTAGAGCGTCCCTTAGGCTTCGGGGGGAGAAGTTCTCACGAACTTCTCTACCAGCACCGCCGCCCCCCGGTGCCCGCTCTTCCTGCCTGCGGAGCCTTGTAGCGAAGTTCGTAAGAACTTCGGCGGGCGTCCCTTGGGCTTCGGGGGGAGAAGTTCTCACGAACTTCTCTACCAGCACCGCCGCCCCCCGGTGCCCGCGCTTCC
>DDTJ01000060.1:0-23414 GCA_002344525.1 Akkermansiaceae bacterium UBA2367 | reverse complement strand
GGAGCCTTGTAGCGAAGTTCGTGAGAACTTCGGCTGGCGTCCCTTGGACTTCGGGGGAGAAGTTCTCACGAACTTCTCTACGGGCATCGTTGCCCCGCGGTGTTCACATTTCATGCGAAGCCCTTGGGCTTTCCTTGATCGCCCCTCGTTCATTTCCCCCCGGCCAGCACGAGGAGCCCGACCACGATCAGGGCCGCGCCTCCGACGAGCCGCCACGTCATCGGCTCCCCGAGGAGGAGCACGGACAGGGCGAGCGTGACGAGGACGCTGCCTTTGTCCACGAGCGAGACATAGGAAACGGCTCCTTCGTGGATCGCCCGGTAATAGCAGATCCAGGAAAGCGTGGTGGTCAGGGCGGAGAGGGCGAGCAGGGAGACGGTCTTCCATCCGGCCGCTTGGAGGGTCGCGGGGGCCTTGGAAAGATCGATCAGGAAGACGGCGGCGATCAGGGTGAAGACGAAGACGAAAACAGTGCGCACGGCGAGCCCCAGATCGGGGCCGACGGCTTTCAGCCCCGCCTTGGCCACGACCGAGGTCAGCCCGGCGAAGAGGGCAGCGGCGAAGGCATAGAGTTTCCAGCGTTCCATAGCGAGGGGGATCTACGAGGGAAGGGACACGCGCACTTGGGTCCGGCCATCCGGGAGCACCTCGTAGGCGATCCTCCCCTCGTGCGCCACGACGATGGATCGCGCGATGCTGAGGCCGAGGCCGCTGCCTTCGATGGCGGAGTTGTGCGCGGGATCGCCGCGAAAGAAGCGGTCGAAGACCCGTGCGCGGAGATCGGCGGGGAGGGCCTTGCCCGTGTTCGCGAGGGTGAACTCCGCCCCGCCGTCGATCCGGCGGAGCGCCAACTCGACGGTGCCGCCCGCCTCGTTGTATTTCACGGCGTTGTCCCCGAGATTCAGGAGGAGTTGGCGCAAGCGCATCCGGTCCGCCGAGACCACCGCAGGCTCGCAGCAGGGCATCGTCACCGAGATGTCCGTGCCGGAGGCGAGGATGGCGATTTCCTCCGCGAGATCCCGCATCAGTTCGTGCAGCGCGACCGGCTCCCGGTGCAAAGGCATCAGTCCCGCATCCGCGCGGGCGAGGAAGGAGAGCTGCCCGACGATGGAGGAAAGCCGCTGCACCTCCTCCAGCATGGCGACGGCGCTTTCCCGTTCCGCCTCCGTCGCCTCCGGTCGCGTGATCGTTTGCTCCAAGGTGGCGTGCATGATCGTCAGGGGCGTTTTCAGCTCATGCGAGGCGTTCAGCGTGAACTCCCGCGTCTGGGTGAAGGAGAGCGAAAGGCGCTCCTTCATCCGGTTGAAGACGACGGCCATCCGGTCCAGTTCGCCGCCCTTGCCGCTGACCGGGACGGGATCGGAAAGCGTCGAGACGTCGGTTTTTTCCAATGCGTCGGTCAGGACCTCGATCGGGCGCAGGGCGCGGGCGATCAGGATGCTCCCGCCCACGATGCCGAGCAGGATCGCGGGAAGCCCCCCGTAGAGGACGACCTCGATGGCTTCCGAGAGGAGATCGTGCTGCAAGGCGGCCTCCACTCCTTCGCGCACGAAGATGTCCCGGTGCTCGTTCAGCTCGAACCAGCTCCAGAAGCCCACGATCACCAGCGAGAGGCTGAGCGTCGCCGAATAGTAGAGGAAGATGCGGCGGCGCAGCGTCATGGCCGGAGCCGGAGCGCGTATCCGAAGCCGCGCACCGTTTGGATCAGTTTCTCGGGGAAATCCCGATCCACTTTATCCCGCAGACGCCGGATGTAAACTTCCACGAGATTGGTTCCGGTGTCGAAGTCGTAGCCCCACACCGCGCTGATGATGTCCCGGCGGGTGACGGCGTCGCCCTCCGCCCGGAACAGGCATTCGAGAAGCAGGCTTTCGCGGGGCGACAGCTCGATACGCTGCCCCCCGCGCCGCACCTCCCGCGTGGCCGGCTCGAAAGTCAGGTCGCCGAGCGAAAGCGGGATCGGTTTCTGCAAGGTGCTGCGCCGCACCTGGGACCGGATCCGGGCGATCAGCTCCGACATCGCGAAGGGCTTGGGCAGGTAGTCGTCCGCCCCCGCGTCGAGGCCCTCGACACGCTGCTCCACCTCGCCTCGGGCGGAGAGCATGATGACCGGGGTGGCGATCCCCCCGGCCCGCAGGGCGCGAACGAGGCTGAGCCCGTCGAGGCCCGGCAGCATGATGTCGACCAGCAGCACGTCGAAGCCTCCTTGCGACGCCATCTCCAGCCCCTGTTCGCCGTTGTCGGACCAATCCACCTCGACCCCTTCGGTTCTCAGCGCACGTCCGAGCAAAGCGGCGGTCTTCGGCTCGTCTTCGACAATCAAAAGTCGCATCTGGGAATTAAGTCAGCCTCCGCCAAAATGAAGAAAATGAAAAAACTGTCATTATGGACTCTTCGGAATACAAAGCGCTCAATGGATGGCGAGAGACTTCTGGAAAGCGGACTGTCCATCCCGCATGTCTTTCGAATTCGTTTTCGATAGTCGGGAGGCGAATGCGGTATCGATCCCTGCCCAAGCAAGGCGGCGTTAGATGAAGAAATTGTCATTATCTATCCCCTTCGTTGACGGAAATGAGACGCGGTATCAATTGCGCCCACCGAAGGACGGACAGCATCCGATCCCTCGGCCTGCACCCGCAACCCACTCAACCAATGATGAAACGAACCCAAAACACCACCAGAGGGAAACAGCCCGGCGAAGGCCCCACCCTTCCCCTCCTCCGCGCGGCCCGCGTGGCCGCATGCGTCCTCGCCGCCTCCGGAGCCTCCCTCTCCCTTGCGCAAGACGCGTCGACGACGACCGCGCCCGTCATCGACGACACCACCAACGAACTCGACGCCACCGTCGTCACCTCCACCCCGACCCCGGTCCGCCGCGCGGCGAACCAGACCGTGCGGAAGCCCACCGTGTCGCGCCCCGTCGAAGTCGAAGTCTACGACACCCTCGCCCCCGTCGTCATCCCCGGCGGCGCCGAGGCGACCCACACCCTCCCCGGCTCGGGCTTCTTCGTGACGAGCCAGGACATCCGGGACCAGAACTACACCAACATCAACCGAGTCCTCGCCAAAGTGCCCGGCGTCTATCTGCGCGACGAGGACGGCCTCGGCATCTTCCCCAACATCTCCATCCGCGGCGTGGACGGCACCCGCAACGAGAAGAGCACCATCATGGAGGACGGCATCCTCCAGGCACCCGCCCCCTACGCCGGACCCGCGACCTACTATTTCCCGAACACCGCCCGCATGGCCGGCGTCGAGATCCTCAAAGGCTCCAGCCAGATCAAGTTCGGCCCCAGCACCACCGGCGGCGTCATCAACTTCCTCTCGACCCCGATCCCGGAGCACGAGCAGTTCTACATGCGCTCCACCTACGGCAGCAACGCCACCGCCAAGATCCATTCCCACTATGGAAACACCATCGAGACCGACATGGGCAAGATCGGCTACCTCGCCGAAATCTACTACGGTCGCTCCGACGGGTTCCGGCGGGTCGAAGCCTCCCCCCTCATCGGGCCCGGCTCCGACGACACCGGCTACCACCTGATCGAACCGATGGTCAAACTCTCTTGGAAGCCCAACACCGCCTTGGAGCAGAAATTCGAGTTCAAATACGGCTACACCAGCCTCGACGCCAACGAGAGCTACACCGGCCTGACCGACGCCGACATCGCCATCGACCCCTACCGCCGCTACGCCGGGACCTTCCTCGACAACATCGCCTCCTCGCAGCACCGCACCTATCTGAAGCACAGCATCGCCATCACCGACGACCTCGACCTGCAGACCGCCGGCTACTACAACAAATTCGACCGCTCTTGGCAAAAGCTGGAGCGCGTCGGCGGCGCGAACTCCAGCGGTGGGGGCCAAAGCCCGCACACCGTGCTTGGTCCCACAGGCAACCCGGCCCTCCTCGACATCCTGAGGGGGATCGCTCCCGGCGTCCTCAACTACCGCGACAACAACCGCAGCCACGAGGCCTACGGCGTCCAGGTTTCGGGGCAATATCGCTTCGAGACCGGACCGCTCGACCACTCCCTCGACTTCGGCGTGCGCCGGCACACGGACAGCACCTTCCGCCTCCAGCCCCACATCAACGTCACGACCGGCGGCCCCGCCCCCGTGATCACCAGCCCTGGCCTCGAAAGCAAGCGCTACGAGCAGGCCGACGCCACGGCCTTCTGGCTCTACGACACGATCGAGATCGGCAATCTCAGCGTCTCCCCCGGCATCCGCCACGAGCGCGTCGACCTCCACGAGACCCGCTACAACGCCGCCCTGCCCAACCAAATCACCCAAGTGCGGAACGGCTCCACCGACTGGTGGCTCGCCGGCGTCGGCTTCAACTACGACTTCGACGGGGCGAACTCGGTCTACGGCGGCGTCCACGAAGGATTGACGCTGTCCGGGGGGCCCAGCGGCATTCTCAACACGCCCGTCGGTCTCGCCCCTCTCAAGCCCGAGCGCAGCCTCGCCTACGAGCTGGGCGCGAGGCACCGCAGCGACAACTTCAACGCCGATCTGACCGGTTTCATCACCCAGATCGACGACCTCGCGAGCACCCGCGCCGGACTCGGTCTCGACAACTCGCAGAACTGGGGCGCCGCCGAAGTGCATGGCATCGAATTCCTCGCCAGCTACGACCCCTTCCAGGACCGGGCTGTCCGTCTGCCGCTCTTCGCCAGCGCCACTTGGACGGATGCGACCTTCCTCAAGGACACCGCCGTCGGCGACGAGATCTACTCCGGCGCACTCGCCGGAAACCGGATCCCCTACGTCCCCGAGTGGAAGCTCGCCCTCGGCGCGGGACTCCACACCGAGACTTGGGGGCTGGACCTGACCGCCACCTACGTCAGCGACAGCTTCGGCACGGCCAACAACAGCCCGGTCCCTCTGACCACCTCGCGGCAAGGTCTCATCGACGGAGGCGTCATCGTCGATCTCGCCGGCCACTACCAGATCAACGACCGCACCAAGTTCGTCGCCGGCGTCCACAACCTCTTCGAGGAAGCCATGATCACCAGCCGCTCGCCCAACGGCGCACGCGTCAACGCCCCCCGCGAATACTTCATCGGCTTTGAAATCCTGTGGGAGCCCGCCGTTCCCACCGGAGGAAAGTCGGTCTACTCGAAATAACCCGAAACCCGCTTCCCGGGACCGCTGATCCACGCTTGATCGGAGCTGATCCAAAAAATCAGCGAAGATCAGCGCCCATCAGCGGTCGCCGGAGGTCCGTCGGGCCGGGTCCATCTCCATCCTGCCCCCATGCACTCGTTCCGCCCGTCAGCAAAGGGAAGCCCATACGACAGGGAGCAAGCCAGAGCCTTCGCCATCCGCGCCCTCCAGCGCGGGGAGACCTACGAGGACATCGGGCGTTCCGAGGGCGCGACGGGAGTCCCCATCCGGACGGCCATCCTGTCCTACCTGGCCACCCACCATCCGGAGGAATGGCTCCAGGCGGGCGGAACGACCTCCGGCACTTTGATTTCTCTCCGACGCGCCTTCCAAGATGTCGTTCTCTGAACGCGGAGGGGGCGGGGAAAATCCGAAATCCGAAGCTCGAAATCCGAACGGGAAGACCCGTTGTTCGGAGGATACCTGTAGCCGAGGCCAGTGGCCTCGGTCGAGCGTCGTTTGGACGCCCGATCCAGCCTCGATGGGCCCGGCGCAGATCGAAGGATCGATCCGCGAAAAAGTCTACTCGCTGCAAGCAGCGGGGAATCCGACCCGCTGAGATTGAAAAGCGAAACCGCACCGAAGACGAGGAAATCCCCACGGAACTCACGAAATTTCACGGAAAGAGATTCGACAGGGAAACATTCCGTGAGTTTCCGTGAATTCCGTGGGCACCCCTTCCAAGCAGGGCCGCGTCGAATTCTCCACAGGAGCTATCTGACAGCCGGGCAGGTTTCCAGAAACGCCTTTGATGAACCCCTATTCCTGACAGCGCTCACGCCGCCAGCTTCCACTCGACAGTCTCCGCAGTCTCCAGCGACACGGTCTCGCCACGGATGAGGTTCCTCAGGAGAGTCTGCCCGTGGTGACGGTCGAGCTTGACTGTCTCGCCGCTTTGCCACCAAATCACGTCGTGCCGCCACGAGGGATCCGCGAGGAACCACTCGCTGCCGTCGTCGAGATGCACAAAACCCTGCCAGAAATAGGCGAAATGGAGCTGTCGTTTCGTTTTCATACGGCACTTTTGCACTCATTTGACCATAAGTCAACACTTGAACAGTATTTTTTGCGGACAATGCGCCATTTGCAAACGCCGCATCCCATGGAAGCAGTGTGCGCATCGTGAACTCCGGCTCGAAATGGATGGTCCAAGCCTTGGGGCCGATGACGGTGATACTCCTCCTCGGCGGCTTCCTCTGGTTCTCGAACCGGGGCAAGGCCCCCGCCCTCAAGCTACCGCCACCGCCCACGCGCAGCCTCGCCGACTTCTCCGCCCTGAAGCCGGGAGGCACGGTGCCCGACTGGTCCACCAGCCAAGGCAACTTCCGGCTCGTCTCGCGCGAGGGGCGCACGGTGATGGAATTGTCGCACGAGCCGATGGTGGAGGGCCGCCTCGTCTGGAACCGCATTTTCAAAAGCCACGGCATGATCCGCTCGCGGATGTGGGGGGAGAAGGCGCGCCGGGCCTCCCCCCGTTTCGCCCTCGGCGTGGCGGGGTCCTCGTCCGCCTACTGGCTCCGGGCCATCCCGGCGGAAAAGTCGATCCAGATCGTTTCCCAGGAGGAGACCATCGCCTCCGTCCCGTGGGAATGGGACAGCGTCAAGCCCGTCTGGCTGGAGCTGCGCGTCGTCCCCGCCGCCGACGGCAAAGGATCGTCCTTCGAGGGGCGGGTCTGGCACGAGGGGGAAGCCCAGCCCGAAACGCCCACCCTCGTCCTGTCGCCGGTCGAGGATCTCGGCTTCGCGCGGGCCAGCGCCGCCGCCGCCCCCTACGCGCTGAAGCCGGTCTACATCGACCACCTCGAGGTCTCAAGCCCGTGAGAGTTCACTTCCCTGGATCAGGGTGATCGGAATTGGGGACAGTTCGCCCCATCTGCGTCAAGAGAAGTGGAGAACGCAGATTTCCACGGATGAAACGCGGATTTTCGCAGATGGAGAAGTCTCCGCGAGTCCCTTCATCATGTCTGTCGCAAGATCCCTGCGGAATCCGAAAGCATGGCACAGAAAAACAGACCACGCGGAAGAGGAAGCCTGGCACCTTTCGATAAGCCCTCCTTATAGACGCGATTCTCCGCCAAATTCCGTTTGTCCGGTCGGAGCGGCCCTGTAGATTTCGCCAGCTTTGCCCATGAAACCCCTTTTGATCGCATGTTCCGTGGCGGTAGCCGCCGCTTCCCCGGTATTTTCGCAAGACACCCGCCTCGGCAAGGGCGACTGGCCCAACTGGCGCGGCCCCCTACAAACGGGCGTGAGCCTGGAGAGCTACGAAGGCTACGAATTCAACCCGGAACCCGTCTGGACCGACGAGATCGCCTCGCAGGGAGCCCCGGTGATCTACAACGGACGCCTCTACTCCTGGGGCTACCGCGGCAAGGGTCCCGATCTCGTGGAGGTCGTGCAGGCTCGCGAGGAATCCACCGGCAAGGTCCTCTGGGAGCGCACCACCCACGATTTCATGTCCGACACGGTCTACGACCGCTACACGATCGGCTCGGTCACGGTCGATACGGAGACCGAGAACGTGATCGCCGCGACCGCCCACGGTCTCGTGACCTGCTACTCGAAGGACGGCGACATCGTCTGGGAGGTGTCGACGATGGAACGCTTCGGACGCCTGACCTTCCCGAACGCCCGCGCGGGCGCGCCCGTGATCGACGACGACCTCGTCATCATCCACGCCGTGACCAGCTATTGGGGCGCCGACGGCCCGGCGAAGGACCGCTTCCTCGCCTTCGACAAGAAAACCGGCGAGCTGGTCTGGTCCTCGACGCCCGGCGTCGGAGCCCCCTTCCTGAAGGATTCCTCGTTCAGCACCCCTTTGCTGGAAACCCGCCAAGGCCGGCGCGTCTTTTACGCGGGGACGGGCTGCGGCAACCTCGTGTGCGTGAACGCGAAGGACGGCACGCCGCTGTGGCGCTTCCAGGCGACCGTCGGCGGGATCAACATGTCCCCCTTGGTCATCGGCGACACCGCCTATATCATCCACGGGACCGAGAACATCGACACCACCGAGACGGGTCAGGCGTATGCCGTCCACCTCCCCGCCGATCTCGACAAGATCGAGGGGGAAGTCGATCCCGAACAGGGCGGCGCCCCGAAAGTGCCGATTTCGACGGAGGCATGGCGCCTGCCGCTGGAGATGTTCACGAGCTCGCCCGTGCTGCACGACGGGAAGATCTACCAGATGCTGAAAATCGGCGTCCTCGTCTGCATCGAGGCGTCCACCGGCAAGATCCTCTGGGAGGAGAAACTGGTGAACTCCCAGCTCCACGCCTCGCCCCTCTACGCCGACGGGCGGCTCTACATCCCGACCCAGCCGGGGGATTTCTTCGTGATCAACGTCACCGGGGACAAGCCGGTGATCGAGCACTCGATCAAGCTCGAGGGCAACGGGATCGGCTCGCCCGCGATCTGCAACGGCCGCGTCTACGTCCACACCACGGCGAAACTCTACGCCTTCGAAATCAAGAACACCGGCATCACCTACGGCGAGGCCCCCGCCGATCCCCAGCCGGAGCCGGGCGAACCGGCCAAGCTGATGCCCGTGCCCTCCGACGTGCTCCTCACCGGCGGCCAATCCGCTCCGGTCCGCGTCTTCGTCACCGACGCCCACGGCAACCCGATCCGCCAGCTCGGCGACGACGAGAAGACCACTTGGGAGACCTTCATCCCGCCGACCGCCCGGGTGAAATCGACGATGGACGCCTCCTTCGAAGGCAACACGATCTCCGCGGCCGCCGACGCGAAGGATTCCGCGGGCGCTTGGAAAGTCCACTCCGGCGAACTCTCCGGCATCCTGCGCGGGCGGGTCGCCCCGAAGATCCCCTTCACCGTGGATTTCGAGAACGCCAAGATCGGCGAGGAGGGCTTCGCCTTTCCGCCGCTCTCCTGGATCGGGGCTCGCCTGAAATTCGACATCCGCGAGCTGGAGGGGAGCAAGGTGCTCACGAAGACCCTCGACCGCGTCCTCTTCCAGCGCTCCCTCACCTTCATCGGGTCGCCCGAGTCCTCCGGCTACACGGTGCAGGCCGACGTGATGACCGACGGGAACCGCCGCACCAAGTCGGTCGTCGGCCTGATCAACCATCGCTACATCATCTCCCTCGTCGGCAACTCCAACGTCATCGAGGTCAGCTCGAACCAGGAGCGCGTCTGGCTGACCAAGCCCTTCCCCATCGCGGCGAACAAGTGGTACACCCTGAAGACCCGCGTGGACGTCGCCGAGGACGGCAGCGGCGTGGTCCGGGGCAAGGCTTGGCCCAAGGGCGACCCCGAGCCGGAAGCGTGGACCATCGAATTCCACCACAAGGAGGCGCACAAGAAAGGCTGCCCCGGCATCTTCGGCTTCTCCCCCCAGAGCATGAAGAGCGTCTACGTCGACAACCTGACCGTCGTCCCGAACGAGGATTGATTCCCGCAACGCCCACCCCGATACTCCCCTTCCCCGCCAGCACGCTTCGCCATGAACAAGACCCTTCTCCGTTCCCTCGCCAGCCTCGCCTTCGTCTCCCTCTCCGCACACGCCGACGACGGCGGCGGGGAATGGCCCACCTGGGGCCGCGACGGCACCCGCAACATGGTCTCCCCTGCCAAGGGCATCTCCGTCGAGATCGAATCCGGCGAAGTCGGCGAGGACGGCAAGCCCGTCGGCGCCAAGGGGCTGAAGTGGGTCACCGAGATGGGTTCGCAGTCCTACGGCACCGCCACGGTCAAGGACGGCCGCATCTTCATCGGCACCAACAACGAGAAGCCCCGCGACCCCTCGATCACCGGCGACCGCAGCATCGTGATGTGCTTCGACGAGAAGAGCGGGGAGTTCCTCTGGCAGCTCGTCGTGCCCAAGCTCGACGCCGGGAAGGTCAACGACTGGGAATACCTCGGCATCTGCTCCTCCGTGGCCGTCGACGGCAAATACGGCTACGTCGTCACGAACCGCTGCGAGCTCCTCTGCCTCGACGTCTACGGGATGAGCGACGGCAACGACGGCCCCTTCACCGACGAGGCCAAATACCTCGCCGGCGGCCTTGAGAAAGTCGGCTCCATCGAGCCCCTCCCCCTCGCCGAGAAATCCGCCGACATCGTCTGGGGCTACGACATGCGTACGGAGCTCGGCGTCTTCCCGCACAATATCACCTCCAGCACCGTGACCCTGACCGACAAATACGTCTGGGTCAGCACCTCCAACGGCGTGGACTGGTCCCACATCAACATCCCCGCCCCCAACGCGCCCACCTTCATCGCCATCGACCGCGAGACCGGCCAACTGGCCGGGGAGGAGGCCGCCGGCATCAGCGAGCGCACCCTGCACTGCAACTGGTCCTCGTCCGCGCACGGGAAGCTCGCCGGGAAGGAGATCATCGTCTTCGGCGGCGGCGACGGCATCGTCTACGGCTTCGACGCCAACGAATTCGACGTCGAGAAGGACGGCGACGACGAATTCAACCTCCTCAAAGCGCTCTGGCAGGTCGATTGCTGCCCCAAGGAATACCGCTTCGACGAGAACGGCGAGCCAATCAAATACGCCACCTATCCCGGCCCTTCCGAAATCATCTCCTCCCCTGTGATCTACAACGACAAGGTCTACGCCGTGATCGGCCAGGACCCCGAGCACGGCGAGGGCGTCGGCGCGGTCACCTGCATCGACCCCTCGAAAGGCACCGGACAGGACGCCATCGCCTGGCAGTTCAAGGAGATCGCCCGCAGCATCTCCACCCCCTCCATCCACGACGGCCTCGTCTACATCGCCGACTACTCGGGCCGCATCTACTGTCTCGACGCCGAGACCGGCGAGAAATACTGGGAGCACGACACCCTCTCCCACATCTGGAGCTCGACCCTCTACGTGGACGGCAAGATCCTGATCGGCAACGAGGACGGCGAGCTGGTCATCCTCAAGGCCGGCAAGGAACTTGAGGAGCTCGGCTCCATCACCTTCCCCGCCCCGATCTACTCGACCTGCGTGGTGGCCAACGGCACCCTCTACATCATGACCCAGACCCACCTCTACGCCTTCGGCGATCAGTGAGTCCCGTCACGAAGATCCGCCAAATCAGCGGTCCAACCACCGCACCGTTCTCCAAAAATGACCGCAGACGAAGCCAAAGCACAACTCGACGAACGTGTCCGCGAAATGATGGCGTGGCACTTCAGTGAAGAAACCGGATGCCCCTTCTGGCTCGACTGGAAGAAGCAGGCCGGCTGGGACCCCCGCGAGGAGGTGAAGACCTACGACGACATCGTCCAGTTCCCCCATTTCCAAGACGAGTGGCTTCGCGACGAGAAAAACGAGCGCTTCGTTCCCAACGCCTACAAGGGCCGCCCCTTCAACGTCTTCGAGACCGGCGGCACCACCGGTCTGCCCAAGCAGCGCGTCGGCTGGGAGGACTACAAGCACGACTACGAGCAGTTCTCCCACCAGCTCGACGACGAGTTCTTCCCCAAAGGCGGTAACTGGATCATGGTCGGCCCCACCGGTCCCCGCCGTCTCCGCCTCGCCATCGAGCACCTCGCCAACTTCCGCGGCGGGAGCTGCTACCACGTCGATTGCGACCCCCGCTGGGTGAAAAAAGTGATCGCCCGCAAGGCCTACGACGAGGCCGAGCGCTACCAGGCCCACGTCATGGAGCAGGCCGTGGAGATCATCAAGCACCGCGACATCCAGTGCATCTTCACCACCCCGCGCCTCCTCGCCTCCATCGGCGAGCGCATCTCCATCGCGGGGCACGGGATCAAGGGCTGCTTCTGCGGCGGCACCTCGATGACTCCGGAATACGTCCGCTTCCTCCAGGAGGAGGTGCTCGAGGACAAAGCCCTCTTCGTGCCCACCTACGGCAACACCCTCATGGGCCTCGCCGTCTCCCTTCCCCGCGAGTTGAAGGCGAACGGCTACAGCGTCACCTACTACGCCCCCCAGCCCCGCGCCGTCCTCCGCATCGTCGATCCCGAGAAGACCGAGATCACCAAGGACTACGGCGAATACGGTCGGGTCGAGCTCACGACCCTGTCGCACGAGTTCTTCATGCCCCGCTTCCTCGAACGCGACGAGGCCATCCGCCGCAAGCCGCACGGGAAGTATCCTTGGGACGGCGTCGGCGATGTGAGGCCCTTCGGTGCATTGACGGGGAAGGTGATCGAGGGAGTGTATTGAGCTCCTTCCTCTTACTCTTTACTCCTTACTCTTACTCCCCCCCAAGCAAAGCCCGCTTTCCTCCCCCACCCGAGTAAGAGGTAAGAGTAAGGAGTAAAGAGTAAGAGGAATTTCCCCATGAACGCCCCTCACATCCCCATCCTCCGCCAAGGCCGCGTCCACAAATCTCTGGACGTGCAGGTCGTGAACCGGCTCGGCGGCAAAGAAGCCGCCGCCGAGATCAGCTTCGCCTGCGCCGACATGATCAAATACGATCTCGCCAAGATGGGCGAAGCCCGCGCCAAGCTGAAGGCGATGAAGGCGACCGATCTCATCGAGATCACGAAGCGGGCCGGCGAAATCTTCCTGAACGACGACCTGCCCATCGGCCTCGATGGAGCGATGCAGTCGCCCGAGGACTACGTGCTCTCCCTTGCGGCCACGAGCGGCCTCCCCCATTCGCTCATCCGCATGAACATGAAGCGCTTGGGAGGCATTTTCGGACAAATCGAGGACATTTTCCGCGGCCTCACGCGGGGACTCGACGTCGCGGTGCTCGACCAAGGCTACGGCGAACAAGGCGGCGCTCCGGTCAGTTTTTCGGCGACGACGAACGAACTCGCCGTCATCCTCCCGAGCAACTCCCCTGCGGTCAACGCCCTCTGGATTCCCGCCATCGCCATGAAGGTGCCCGTGCTGCTGAAGCCCGGACGCGAGGAGCCTTGGACCCCTTGGCGCATCATCCAAGCCTTCCTCAAGGCGGGCGCTCCGTCCGAGGCCTTCAGCCTTTACCCGACGCAGCACGACGGCTCCGGCGTGATCATCCGCCGCGCGGGCCGGGTCATGCTCTTCGGCGACGACTCGACCGTGAAGCAATACGAGAACGACCCCCGCATCGAGGTCCACGGCACCGGCTACTCGAAATTCCTCATCGGCGAGGACGAGATCGACCATTGGGAGAAATACATCGACACCCTCGTCGAATCCGTCTCCGCGAACTCGGGCCGCAGCTGCATCTGCACCTCGACCATCGTCGTGCCGCGCCATGGCGACGAGATCGCCCGCGCCATGGCGAAGCGACTCGCCGAGATCAAGCCCCTCGCCCAGGACGACCCGGACGCGAAGCTCTCCGGCTTCGCCAACCCCATGTTCGCCGAGTGGATCAACGAGGCCGTCGAAAAAGGATTGAAGGCCGACGGAGCCGTCGATGTCACCGCCGAATTCCGCGAGGGCGAGCGCTTCCAGCAGCGCGACGGGATGAACTACCTCCAGCCCACCCTCGTGCGCGTCGATTCCTTCGACCAGGAGCTGGCCATCCGCGAGTTCCTCTTCCCCTTCGCCAGCGTCGTCGAATGCCCGCAGGCCGAAATGCTCGACAAGATCGGCTACTCGCTGGTTGTCACCGCCGTGACCAAGGACATCGAGTGGATCCACCGGCTTTTCGACTGCCCCCACATCGACCGCCTCAACATCGGAAACGTGCCGACCAACCGGATCCAGTGGAACCAACCGCACGAAGGCAACCTTTTCGAGTTCCTGTATACGCGCCGTTCCTTCCAGATTGCGGAGGTCGCGTGATCCCTTAGGGTTCTTCCCGATGCCGTCCGATCCCCTTTCCATCGAATCCCTCTGCGCGGAACTGAACCTGCCCGAATGGGTGCGCGACTTCCGCCACGCCGCCGGAGGGAAAGTCGTCTTCGGCCCCGGGACACTCGACACCCTCGGAGCGGAGGCCGCCTCGCTCGGCGGCGAACGCGTCCTCGTCGTGACTGATCCGGGCCTCGCCAAGACGGGCTTTGTGCAGAGAGCCGTCGCTTCCCTCCGGGTCGTCGGCATCGAGGTCGTGGTCTACGACCAAGTCCGCGAGAACCCCGACACCGAGGACGTGGACCGCTGCGTCGCTGTCGCGGCGGAAGGGAGGATCGACCTCATCGTCGGACTCGGCGGAGGCTCCAGCCTCGACACCGCGAAGGGCTGCAATTTCATCCTCACCAACGGCGGCCGCATGCAGGACTACTGGGGCGTCGGCAAGGCGACGAAGCCCATGCTCCCCTTCATCGCCGTGCCCACGACCGCCGGCACCGGCAGCGAATGCCAGAAATTCGCCCTCATCGCCGACGCCGAGACCCATGCCAAAATGGCCTGTGGCGACACCAAATGCGCCGCCGCCGTGTCCATCCTCGATCCCGAACTGACCGTGACCATGCCGACGGCGGTCACGGCCCACACCGGGATCGACGCCATCGCCCACGCTCTCGAAACGGCGGTGTGCAACCAGCGCAACGAAATCTCCTCGGCCTGTTCGGCGGTGGCTTGGCAGCTCCTCGACGCGGGACTCGCGCGAGTCCTCGCCGAGCCGTCCGATCTTGAGGCCCGCGCCCGGATGCTGCTCGGCTCCGCTTTCGCCGGGACCGCGATCGAGAACTCCATGCTCGGCATCGCCCATTCCTGCGCCAACCCGCTCACCGCGCACTACGGCACCATCCACGGGCAAGCCGTCGGTACGATACTGCCCCATGTGATCGCCTTCAACCGCACCGACGCCGAGGCCGCCGCGATCTACGACAAGCTTTCCGGCGGAATCGATCTCGCCGCCCGCGTGCGCGAGCACCTCCGCGCCTGCGGCATGGACCTCTCCCTGCGCGAACTCGGCGTGGACGAGGCGAAAGTCCCCCAGCTCGCCGAGGAAGCCGCCGCCCAGTGGACCGCCCGCTTCAATCCCGTGGCGGTGGACGCCGCCTCGCTGGAGAGCGTCTACCGGGCCGCTTGGGGGCAAGGCTGAAAACTGGTCGCGCCACTTGCAAGCCGGGCCATCTTCGGATAACGGGTAACAAACGCCCCGCCATGTTCCGATCCCTCGCCAGTTCGCTGCTCACCCTCGTCGCGATCCTGCTCTTCTCCTTCATGCTCCTTTTCCTCTGGAGCGGCAGCGACGGCATCCAGTTCACCCGCAACTCCTTCGAGGGCGACCGGTCCACACAGGGGCTTCTTGCCGAGCAGCGCCGGGTCGACGAAGCCACCCGGCTCGCGAAGAACGCGAGCAACCGTCCCGAGGAAACGCCCCAGGAGGAACCCGAGCCCGTCTCCAAGGGGTCTGGCTCCGGCCCTGCCGTCGTCGTCTGGATCAGCATTCCCGGATTCCGGGGCGATTATCTGGAGAAGTCCGAAACCCCTTTTCTCAAGAAGCTCGCCGAGGACGGAGCCGCGACGAACAAGATGCGGCCCAGCTTCCCCTGCCTCACCTACCCCGCCCATGCCACCATGGCCACGGGGGTGACGCCGGACAAGCACGGCATCGTCGCCGACCGCATCCGCACCCCCTCCGGCGAGATCGTCGACCGACCCACTGACTCCGCGCTGCTCCTCGCCGAGCCGATCTGGACCACCGCGACGAGGCAGGGGGTGAAGACCCTCGTCCACGACTGGCCCCTCTCGCAGAACCAAGGGGGCGAGCACAAGGCCGCCCACTTCCTCGACGCCTTCGATCCCGCATCGACCGACGAGGTCCGCCTCAACAAGGCGCTGGAGCAATGGCGGGCCGACGCCACCGCCGGAGGGGAGAAGTTGCGCCTCGTCATGCTCCGCCTCGACGACATCCTCCGCGCCGGACTCGCCCACGGCCCCCGCGCCGACGACACCTACGCCGCCGTCGGCGCGACCGACACGGCCTTGAAAAGCTTCTTCGACACCCTCCAGGCGGAATGGGCCACCCTCGCCCCGCCCGACGCGAACCTCGTCATCTTCCTCACCACCGACCACGGCCTCGCCGAGCGCGAGAAGAACGTGAACATCGCCCACCTCCTCGGCCCCGAGATGATGGCCAACGCCGACATCGTCGCCCACGACGCCATCGCCAACCTTTTCTTCAAGAACCTGCCCGAGAACGAGGGTGAACGGAAGATTTTCATCAACAAATTCGACAACGAGTTGAGCAAGCGCATCTACTTCCGCCCCCTGAAGAAGGAGGAACTGCCCGGAAATTGGGCCTATCAGCATCCCGAGCGCACCGGCGACCGCGTCCTCGTCCTCAAGGCCCCCTATTCCTTCGCCGACGAGAAAGCCGACGAGCCTGTCTACGAAGCCTCCGCCGGCCCCGGCCTCTTCGGCGCCTACGGCTATCCCGTGGAGGAGTCGGGCCGCATGTCGGGCCAGATCTTCCTCGCCGGCTACCCGAACTCGCCCGCCGGGGCCTTCGCCAGCGAAGTCGGGCAGCTCAGCTTCCACGCGACCGTGTGCAAGCTCCTCGGCATCGAGCCCGCCCCCGGTGCCGCCACCGAGACCTTGCCGTTGAAGTAATCGAGAGGGGGGTGGTTTGAGGGTTGAGAGCCGGGTGGTTCCGATTCCCGGCGCTTTTCGTACCGCGTTGTCGGATTTCAAAGATCAATTCAGCCGCACCGGATGGGCTTGGGGAATGATTTGCGGTCGCGGTGGATCAGCCTTTTTGGACATCTCGAAAAGCGGATCGGGCAAGTTCACATGAACTATCCCGGCTTCATACAACAGACCGAAGACAGCCACCAAGCGCTCGCCTGTGGCCTTTTCGTCGGCACGGAGGATGAAAAACGGCAAGGAGTCCGTCAATCGCGCGACTTTGACATAAGTCGCCAGTCTCTCGGTAAGTTCGTCCAATGACAACGGTTCGTCGTTCATCTTGGTTCCGTTTTGCGTCACCTCCAACGACATCCAATCGCACGGCATCCCCGCCATCACCTTTCGCGGTATCACCGAGATCCCCCCGGTCCGACCCTGTCCCCGCACAAATTCGATGCGCACAGGCCGCTCCGCCGCCAGCATCGCCGCCGCCGCGAGGATGCGGTGGCCCATCAGCCCGCTTCCGTCCCCGATGTCGAGCCGCGTGATCGGCTCCTCCTCCGTCTTCCCCCGCCAAGACTGCCAGCCGAAAACCGACGCGACAGTGAACGCGATCAGAGCCAGCCAGCGGAACGCGGTGCATCCGTGCCATTCGCGCCCTTGGTCGCAGCCATCGGAATTCCCCATGGACACGAGCATGGCCAATCGGAGGGAAAAAAGCAATCCCTGATCTGGGCGAAGAAGCCTCCCCTTGCAAATCCCCCGTTCTGCGAAACCTTCGTCGCATCCCCCATGCGCAGCCTGCTCCGTTCCAAAATCCACCACGCCACCGTCACCGAGGCGAGGGTTGACTACGTCGGCAGCATCACCATCGACCGCGACCTCATCGACGCGACGGGCCTCTGGGTCGGGGAGAAAGTGCTCGTCGTCAGCGCAACCACGGGGGTGCGCCTCGAAACCTACGTCATCGAGGGCGAGGCCGGATCGGGCATCATCGGGATCAACGGACCCGCCGCCCACCTCATCAACGCGGGCGAGACGGTCATCGTGATGGGTTTCGAAATCACGGAAAAGCCAGTGAAACCAAAGGTCATCCTCTGCGACCAAAACAACGGCATCGCCGCTTACTTGGATGAACGCGCCGAGATGACCGTCGGGTGAAAGCCCGAAATCCGAAGCTCGAAACCCGAACTTGGCCTCGAGACGGCGAATGACCATACCTTGGGGTGCGGTGTCATGACCTGCCCGCTACCCAAATCTATATAATTTGCTGGCACCAAACGCTTGTATGGTCGAGGGGGTGGCGCATGGAGATGGATTTGCCCACCGAATCGGTGGCAAGCGGCTCCGACGCGGCGCAACTGACCGGCTGGTATGACCTGCACTGGCATATCGAAGTGATGCACCGTGTGATCAAGACCGGCTGCCGGGTGGAGAGCCGGATTCTTTTTGGAACCTTCCCAAGTCTTTCGGATTCCGAAAACGGCGAGCGGGTAGACCCGACCGGCCCGGTCAGGGGTTGGGCGCGCAGGGATCCAAGAACCCCCTTCCGGCAGTTCGGGCCGAACCGTCCTACCCGACACACGGAACTTCTGGTGAATGTTTCGAATCTATTGGATACCGCACGAATGACAACGCCGGAGTAGCGACCGTCACGACCGGGTCCGGCGTGGCTTTTTCCCAAGCGGGCTGGCCAAGCTGCCGGGATTCTTCGCCAAATCGCTCACGGTGAAGGAGTCCAGCACGTCGAAAAAGGCTTGGTGGGCTTGATGGAGGATGGACCGGAGATGGCATCCCCTGTGGATGGGGCAGGTGTTGGTCTCCAAGTGGAAGCACTCGACGAGCGGGGTGTTCTCCGTATGCCGCACGATGTCGCCGATGGGCGTGCTAGGCGTGCGCTCGGCGAGCCGCACCCCTCCCCCGACGCCGCGGCTGGAGACGAGCCAGCCCGCCCGCGTCAGGGATTTGGCGACTTTGATGAGATGGTCCGGAGAAATGCCGTAGTGCTCGGCGATCTCGCGCGTGCCCACCGTCTGCCCGGGCCTCGCGACGAGGTAGATGAGCAGCCGCAAGGCGTAGTCGGTGTGGTAGGTGAGCTGCACGGCTCCGCGCGATACGTTTCCCGGCACTGTAGCAGCATCACGCGATGATGGGGGAAAAATCGCTCGCTAAACAGGTAAATAAAATACCTATTTAGCGCCCATCCACCGATCCATCCATCTCCCATGCTTTCGCCACACACCATCGCCCTCGTCAAAGCCACCGCTCCCGTCCTGGAAGAGCACGGGGAGACCTTGACCCGCCATTTCTACCAGCGCATGTTCCAGCACAATCCGGAAGTGGGCCCTTTCTTCAACCCGGCCCACCAGGCGGCAGGTGCCCAGCAGAAGGCGCTGGCGGGTGCCATCTGCGCCTACGCGGCGAACATCGACAACTTGGAGGTGCTGGGAGGCGCGGTCGAGCTGATCGCGCAAAAGCACGCTTCGCTGATGATCAAACCCGAGCACTACCCCATCGTCGGGGAGAACCTGCTGGCCTCCATCCGCGAAGTGCTGGGAGCCGCGGCCACGGAGGAGATCGTGCAGGCTTGGGCCGAGGCCTATCAGTTCCTCGCCGACATCCTCATCGGTCGCGAAGCGCAGATCTATCGCGAACAAGGGGCCGCGCCCCATGGCTGGGAGGGTTTCAAGACCTTCTTCGTCACGCGGAAGCAGCCGGAGAGCGAGCTCATCACGTCCTTCTACCTGGAACCGGTCGATGGCGGAGCCGTGCCGGACTACAAGCCGGGGCAATACCTGACCCTACGCATGCCGAGTCCCTGCGGCCACACCACAATGCGGAACTACAGCCTCTCCGACAAGCCGGGCCAGCCTTGGCTCCGCATCAGCGTGAAGCAGGAGCCGGGCGACGACACTGGCAAGCCGGAGGGGTTCGTCTCCAGCTACCTGCACCAGCAGGTGAGAGTGGGCGACCGCCTGGAGGTGGGGCCGCCCTGCGGCGAGTTTTTCCTCGATCTCGAAGAGTCCCATGAGCGCCCCCTCGTGCTGCTTTCCGCCGGGGTCGGCATCACGCCAGTGCTCAGCATGCTGCTCAGCGCGCTGGAGCGCACTCCCGGGCGACGCATCTTCTTCCTCCACGGCTGCCTCAACAGCCGGGTCCATGCTTTCCGGCATCAGGTGGACGCCTTGGCCGCCGCCCATCCCAACCTCACCGTCCGCTACCGCTACGACGCGCCCACGGAGATGGACCGGCTGCGCTCGGAGGGAAGCCCCGTCAGCGAAGGGCAGATCGACGCGGAGCTCATCGAGTCCCTCGTGCCGGAACGCGACGCGGACTACTACTTCTGCGGCCCGAAACCGTTCATGGTGAACATCTACCACCAACTGCTCGCCTGGGGCATCCCGGCCTCGCGGGCGCATTTCGAGTTCTTCGGCCCCCGTCAGGAGTTGGAGCGGTCGACTGAGTGATGCCATCTTCTCTGCGTCATGTTTCGGATTTCGACATGGCTTACATAGAGATTTGGCAATAGGCCACCAGGCCGCTCGAATTTTTACCTTTCACCTTTCACTTTTCACCTTTAACGGTGGCCTACGGCCACCATGATCCTCGCCAACCCCATCGGCCTCTGGGCGCTGCTCGGCATCCCGGCGATCCTGCTCATCCACTTCCTCCAGCGCGAGTCGAAGCGTGTCCCCGCGAGCACGCTCTTCCTGCTCGAGCATCTCGACCGCGAGAGCGTGAAGGGGCGGCGCTTCGACCGATTGCGGAACTCCGTCCCGCTCTGGCTGCAACTGCTCGGCGTCATCCTCCTCGCCTGGCTCCTCGCCGAACCGCGATGGACCAGCGCGAGGTCCGTGCAGCGGGTCGTCCTCGTCCTCGACGATTCCGCCTCGATGGAGGCCTTCCGCGACGAGTTCGCCGAAGTCCTCCGCCGCGAACTGCCGCCCCTCGCCTCCCTCGTCGGGACGACGGAATACACCGCCATCGAATCCTCGACGAGCGGGGCCACCCTCTACCGGGGCACCTCGGCCGGGGAATTGATCGAGGCCCTCGCCGACTGGCGTCCCTCCTCCGGCAGCCACTCGCCCGAGCTCGCCTTGCGCGTCGGACGCGGCCTCGCCGGGGCCGAGGGCGTCCTCGTCTTCGCCACCGACTATCCCGGCGATCCCCTGCCCTTCGGCGCCCTCCGCCTCGCCGTCGGCAGCCCCCTCGACAACGTCGGCTTCGCCGGGCTGCGCATCGAGCGCGAGGACGACCGCACCGTGTGGCGGGCGACCCTGCGGAACTACGCTGACAAAGCCCAAAGCCGCTCCTGGTTCCTCGCCACGGGCGGCCGCCGCACCGAACCCCGCACCGCCGATCTGGAACCCGGCGCGACCATCACTCTGCAAGGCGAATTCCCCGAGGGAGCGGATCGCGCCAGCCTCGTCCTCGAACCCGACCGCTTCACCCGCGACGACCGGCTCTTTCTCGTGAACCCCTCGCCCAAATCGCTCCTCGTCTCCCGCACCGGATCGCCGACCGTCGAGGCTGTCGTCGCCGGACTCATCGGCAGCCTCGAAAACGCGGCGCAGTCCAAGCCCGACGAGACGCCCGACCTCTGGTTCGCCACTTACAATCCTCTCTCGCCCGCCGAACTCCCGGCCACGGCCATCGTCTTCCTCAACCAGGAACTGGTGCCGCCCCGCTTCCTCTCCGGCCCTATCGTCGCGGCGAACCACCCCCTCGTCGCTGAGCTCGACTGGCAGGGTCTCATCGCCCGCTCCACCCCCTCCATTCCGATGCACGAGGACGATCTCGTGCTGCTCTGGCAGGGCGAGCGCCCCCTCGTCCTCCTGCGCGAGGCGGCGGACCGCCGCCAGCTCGTCTTGAACTTCGACATCCTCCATTCCAACGCCCCGCGCCTGCCCGCCTTCGTCGTCCTCGTGCATCGCTTCGCCGCCCAGGTGCGGGCGGGGAAAATCGCGGGCGAAGTCCGCAACCTCGAATTGCGCCAGCCCCTCGCCTTGGCCCACGCCACCACGACCGAGTCCCCTCCGTTGGAACTGGTCGAGGAGACGGGGAGCACCACCATCCCCTTGGACCGCGCCCGCCAGCTCCGCGCCCCGGGCGATCCGGGCTTCTTCCGCGTCACCCAAGACGGCGTCCTCCTCCTCGACGCCACCGCGAATTTCGCCGACACCCGCGAGGCCGACTTCTCCAAGGCCGGATCGATCTCCGAACTCGGCACTCTCCCCAACGCGATCCGCGAGCGCCAGACCACCGCCGATCCCATCTGGTTCGTCTGGGCGCTCCTCTTCGCCGCCGCCTTGATTCTGGCGTGGCATTTGCTGGGAAAAACGCCGAAACCCGAAGCGGTCGCGGGTCACGGGTCAAGAGCCGCGGGTTGACGGGGTTCCGCCACTCGTGACCCATGACTCGTGACCCATGACTCGTGACCCGCGGCTCAACACGAAGTCGGCATCCCCTGCGCCAGCTTGACCGTGTGCGGAATCGCGTCCTTCACGAAGCCGAGGCATTCCACCGCGCCGCTCGGCTTGCCCGGCAGGGCGACGACGAGGGAGCGATCCACGATGGCCGCGAGGCTGCGGGAAAGGATCGCGTTCGGGGTGATCTCGAACGACTTCCTCCGCATCGTCTCGCCGAATCCGGGGATCTCCACCCGCATCACTCCGCGGATCGCCTCGGGCGTGACATCTCGGAGGGCGATGCCAGTGCCGCCCGTCGTGAGGATCAACCCGCAACCTTGAGCCGAGAACGCGCGGACCGTTTTCTGGATCGCCTCCGCTTCGTCCGGAACGACCGCCTCGGCGAGCACCTCCCAGCCCGATTCGAGACAGGCGGCACGCAAGGCGGGGCCTCCGTGGTCTTCGTATTCTCCGGCGGCGGCGCGATCCGAAACCGTGACGATCCCGACGGAAAGACGACTGCTCATCGAGGGGAGCCACGCAAGGCGGCTCAGTTCGAGAATTGCACCCGGCTCGCCTCGAAGCTCGGCACGGGATTCGTTCTCGGGTAGGAGGTCGCGGCGGGGTCGCCCAGCCCGCCCCCGCCCTCAGGCACCGGAGGGGCGGTGATCGCACCGGGCACCGAAGCCGTGGGATACGAGGGAGCGGACGGCGTCGGCGGTGCCGTCGCCGAAGGATAGCCTCCGCCCACGGGTCCACTGTAGGCCGGAGCGGGCTCTGCGCCATACCCTCCGCCGGAGGGAGCGCCCGACAAGCCCGAAGCCAGCGGTGCTGCCGAAGTCGGCACCTGGATCGTCTTGCCCGCGAAGATCTTCGTGTCCGTCATCCCGTTGGCCGACTGGATGCGCCCGACCGTGGTGTTGTACTTCGAGGCGATGGTGGAGAGGTATTCGCCCGGTTGGATCAAGTGAGGCACGAGCTGCTCCCCTTCCCGCAGGGAAAAGGGCACCGGAGTGGCGGACGCGGCGGAAGGACGGTTCGTCGCCGCAGCCGTCGCCGAGGAAGGCGCAGGCACGGCGGAGGACGGAGTCGAACCCGCCATCATGCTCCCGGAAGTGTCCGGGTAGGCCGCCGGAGGCGGAGGCGGCGCATCGACGGCGGCTTCCTCCTTCTTCTTGCCAAGGCTGAGGCATCCCGAGGTTGCCATCGCCATCACCATTGCTGCGGCGATTCCCGTCGACTGTCGTCCTGTCATGAACATGTGCAAAAATACCACTTCGGCATCCTTACGAAAGGCGGAGTTTCAAAATTTATTAAATTTTATTCTCAAATTTTAATAATTTATTTGAATTGATATTATTGGGATATTTACCATGGGTCTTTCCTAGATTATCGCC
>DDTJ01000052.1 GCA_002344525.1 Akkermansiaceae bacterium UBA2367 | reverse complement strand
TCGCCTCCGAACGGGGCGTTCTCCTTGAGGGCGATCGCGATGGCCCTGGCCCGGAAGAGGGCGTAGAACCGATGGGAGGTGTTCTTGTTGAGGCGGCAGAGGAGGGCTGCCTTCGATGCGGTGATGTCCAGGCAGAAGCACTCCAGAAGGCGCAGGAATTTCCGTTCCGAGAGATGCGTTCCGACGCAATATCTGTTTTTCATTGATATTCCTAGAGTTAAGGCCGGTTTTAGGCGATAATCTAGGAAAGACCCTCTCCAAATACCACCACTACCGCAAGGCCGCATCCTGCTCCGTTCTGGCGGAGATGAAGACCTCGACGCTCATGCCTGAGCACGGGCGTTCCGCCGGATGCGTTCCAGCACGGAGGCGTCGTAGGGAACATGGGGCGCATGGACACCCTCAAGAATCGCCGCCTCCAAGGCGGGGGATTCATCGAACTCCTGTCGTTCGAGCATCCGAAGCGCTTCGCGAACCACCTCGCCTTCATCGGTGTAGCGTCCCGTGAGAACCAGCCTACCGACAAGCTGGCTGAGTGCTGGAGGAAGGGCGACGGTCATACCTGCGAAGATACGGACGCCCCGGCGGATTGTCGAGCGCGAATAGCCCTCCATCCCCCTCGACGACCCGCCGAACCATGCTACAGGTGCCCCTCTCCCTCCATGCCGCCTTCCCCCTCCCCCGAAGCCCCTTGGCGTGCCGGCCTTCGTGCGGCGCGTGTGAACCTCCTCCCCGGCTTCCTCGTCCAAGCGGCGATGGTCGGGACGGTACTGGCCTACTACTTCCTTCCCGCCTCGCGCCCGGTCTTCGACGCCCTCGCCGAAGCCTTCCGGCGGGCGGCGGTTGGGGTGGCGTGGGGTTGAGTTGCGGGAGGCAATTGAGGGACGGGGCTGGTCGGATTTGAAAGGGATGGACCCACCCAAGGTCAACGCTGGGCCATGGCGCGAAGCGATGTTGGCTCCAGCGCCTTGCCCGGCGTGGCCGCTTCTCCAAGCATCGTTGCCACTGCCTGTCCAATCGCCCTCCCCAGAAGCGGAGGCACCGCGTTGCCAATCTGTTTGACGATCTGAGAACGAGTTCCGCAGAAGACAAAATCGTCGTCGAAGGACTGAAGCCTCGCTCCTTCACGAGGCGTCAACGCGCGATCCGCCACCGGATGAATGCACCGGTTCGATGCCGGATGCACAAAATTCACCGTGATCGTGACGCTGGGCTCGTCTCCGGCGAGACGAGAATAGCATGAGCTGAATCCCGATGAGATCAGGTGCTTCGGGATGTACGAAATGTTGGGACCCGAATGCCTGATGATCTCAAGCATTTTGGGAGTGTGCCGGGTGCTGTCATGCAGGGTCAGGACACCACGGCGGGAACGCCTTTCGCGTTGGTAAGCGTTCCGGGCAGGGCGTTCATATCTCTCAGCCGAGCCACCTGAGTCAATGGCCGGAAGATCATCGATGGCGTCCATCACAGACACGGCTTCGGACAGGGAGTCCTGCTGACGGAAGAGGGGCAAATCCTCCGGCAGGTGCATTCTCTCTTTGTTCCGATGCCCGATGGTTGAGCCATGGCAAGAATGGGTATGCCTTGGGAAGACGATTTTGATGCCTCGTTCCGCTCCGATAAGGATCAACCTCTCCCTTTTCTGGGGAACGCCGAAGTGGGCGGCATTCAAGATCCTCCATTCGCAATCGTACCCAGCGGAAGCAAAGCACTCTTCGATCTGCTCGATGGTGTCGCCCCCTTGGTGCGTCGCCAATCCGACCACGTTCTCCATGACAAAGACGGGGGGGCGAAAGTAATTCACGAAGTTGGCAAATTGCTCAAACAATGTGTTTCTAGGATCGTCTTCATTGCTTGATCTAAATGGACGTATCGAGGAAAATCCTTGGCAGGGGGGGCCTCCAACGAGCACTCCGAGACGCCCCCTCCGGATGCCGGTCAACCGCTCGATGTCAGCGCAGGAAACCGTGCGAATGTCCTGTTTGAGCGCGTGAGCATGCGGATGATTCGCCGAAAATGTCTCCAAAGAGTCCTTCAAAATGTCGATTCCCAGAACAGCTCGAAACCTGCTTGGGTTCGCCGCCGTAAATCCCGCGGAAAAACCACCGGTTCCACAAAAAAGATCGAAAATCGCGCTCACGGTGGAGACTATTGTCACGGTGACGCTCGTTGTCAAGCGTGACAATCGTCTCAGATGAGCGATTCGCCTCCCAACCCCGTTCTCAAGGCTCTCATCAAGGTCCTTCGCATCGAGCGAGAAGCCAAGGGGTTGAACTATGAGCAGCTCGCAGCAGCAACAGGACTTCATCGAACGACCTTAGGCCTGTATGAAAGAGGTGAACGCTGCCCTACCGTCGAAGCAGCCCTTCAGATTGCCGAAGCACTGGGGATGCCTCTTTCCGCTCTCATTCGAAAAGCGGAGGAAGCTGCGGTTTCAGGAAAGATCAGCGAAGATTTTTTGTCGAGGCGCGAGGCGCCAATCGGGAATTTTCGCAATAGCCTGGCTTTGAGGAATTGCTTGGGCCTGTCCGTTGATGCCGTGCGTTCCGCGATAATCGAGTGCTACAATACTCTGGATACGATCGACCAACAATTGGTCGCCCACGGGGCCGAGCCGATGGCCCGACTGGTTGAACTGGCCAATCTCTCATCGATGATCGGCAGCCTTCTTGGTGCCGGTTTGGCGGCGGCTTCAAACGGCCTGTATCGAAGAAACCGTCCCCACGCATACCCGGATCTGATTCCGCAAAGCCCTGATTACAACAATCTTGAAATCAAGGTCGCACTGGAGAAAAACAAACCCAAAGGACACCTCCCCAAAGCAGGAAACTACATAACATTCAGATATGTCCTGTGCGATGAATCGGGACGATTCACATCGGGCAAGGAGAACCGGGGGGAGAAGGTGTTTATTTGGGAGGTCAAAGTCGGCCAAATTAAAGAGGGCGATTTCGATATCAGCAATACAGACGGTGATTCCGGGAAGACGGCCGTGATAAAGACGAGGGTGTTCAACGAGATGGATCTCGTATACTTTGACCGCGACTTGCTGCCATACGGAAGGGGCCAAGACGGACGCTATCCGGGATTCAATTGATTTTCCGAACGGTGCTACCGGTGCCGCCTTCCCCCTCCCCGAAGCCCCTTGGCGTGCGAACCTCCTCCCCGGCTTCCTCGTCCAAGCGGCGATGATCGGGACGGTGCTGGCCTACTGCTTCCTTCCCGCCTCGCGCCCGGCCTTCGACGCCCTCGCCAAAGCCTCCCGGCACGAAGGCAAGCGGGAGAGAGGAGCGCGGGCACTCCTGCCCGCATCGGAAGGAGGCAGAAAGCGGGTGGATTCAAGGTGCGGACAGGAGTGTCCGCGCTCCCTTTTCGCAGCCCTCGGCACCATGCCCAATCGGGTCCGCTACGGAATGAAAATGCTCGGCGGCGGTCTGAGCCGGGGGGCGATCGGGGAACCGCTCCGGCACCCGTCATTTCCTCATCGCCTCGACCGCCGCGATCACGATCCGGACCACCGGACAGAGCGGATAGACGAAGATCAGCATGCCCCAGGTCGGCACGAGGACGATGCCGCTGACGGTCTCGGCCCCGAGGATACGGGCCGCCTCGCCGCCCTCCGTTCCGATCTCGCGGAACGAACGGCAGTATCCCCAGACCGCCAGCAGGGCGGCGCCCCCGAGGACGCATCGTCCGACGAGACCGAGCGAGAGGACATCCTGCCAGAAAAGGCGGCCGTAGGTGGTCGCGTTCAGCAGCAGGAGCGAGGCGACAAGGTAGCCCGTCAAGATCGTCTCGGTCGAGGAAGCGCCAAGCCCGGATCCCGAGATCGTCCCCTTGGCGATCCATTTCACGGCCACGACGGCGAGCAGCAGCGCGTTCATCTCCAGCAGCAGCGCGGTCACGCTCGACCGCCAGAAGCCGAATTCGCCTCCGAAAAGGTAGCGGCAGAGGATCAGCAGAACCGGCAACTGGAGCACCCCGAGGACGAGCGCGACCGCATTCGCCGGAGCCCGGGCGAGATTGAGGATGACAAAATAGAGGACGCTCGAGAAGATCATCACCGTCGCGGAGAAAACGGCGGCAAGGGGGGGCACCGCCGGAAGCCCGAGGGCGGCGTTCGTGACCGCCTGCTCCTCGTCGAGCCAGCGCCAGCCCGTCGTGACGATGAAGTATCCGACCACCGCGAAGCCGGGGAGCAAGGCGATCTTGAGGTAGTAGAGGGACTTGAAGGCGTGGATCCAAGCGGGGTTCATGCGCCCCGAAGCTATCACGAGTTCCGGTCGAGGGTCTCACGGATTTTAGCGCCGGTGTCGAAACGGGCCGCAGAGAGGAAGTTGAAAATCCCAGGAAACCTTCCGCCCATCGCATCCCCTCGACGACGCGCCGAACGATGCTACCGGTGACGCTTTCCCTCCATGCCGCCCTCCTCCTCCCTCGAAGCCCCTTGGCGTGCTGGCCTTCGCGCGGCGCGTGCGAACCTCCTCCCCGGCTTCCTCGTCCAAGCGGCGATGGTCGGGACGGTGCTGGCCTACTACTTCCTTCCCGCCTCGCGCCCGGTCTTCGACGCCCTCGCGGAGGCGAAGGGGCGCTGGGGCTATGCCTACTCGGCCCTCTCCGGCGTCCTCGCGGGGGCGGTCGCGCCCGAACTGCTGCGCATCCTCGTCTTCCAGCGCGGACGCGCGACGCGGCGGAACCTCGGCAACCTGATCTTCGCCACCGCCTTCTGGGGCTGGAGCGGGATGCAGGTGGATTTCCTCTACCGCATGCAGGCGACTTGGTTCGGCGACGGCGCGGAGGCCGCCACGGTCGTGAAAAAGGTCCTCGTCGATATGCTCCTCTACTGCCCCCTGATCGCCGCGCCCATGGCCGTGATCCTCTACGACTGGCGCGAGGCGGGCTTCCGGCGGAGCGCGTTGCCGGGATTCTTTACCCCCGGATTCTACCGGCGATCCATCCTGCCCGCCCTCATCGCAAACTGGGGCGTGTGGCTCCCCATCGTCGTGGCGCTCTACTCCCTGCCGGGGCTGCTGCAAATCCCGCTCTACGCTCTCGCCCTCTCGCTCTGGGTCATCCTTTTCACTTGGATGAGTGATCAACGGACGAGAGAGGCGGTCCGGCGGGGATCTGTTTAGGGGTCTATCCGAATGACCCTTGGCGCAGGCATGATGCCTGCGATACAGCGCAGCCAGGATGGCTGTGCTACGGTGATTCGGATACCCCAAGTGGCAGACCGTCTACAACCACTGGCGGACCCAGGTTGACCGGGAAAGCGGATTGCCCTGCTGGCGTGGGTCTTTTAAAAAACTGGTCGCCGACGACAGGCGTGCTGACGGGCCAAGGAGAGGATGGGCTTCCTCATCATCGACTCGCAAAGCGTCAAGAACGCCGACTCGACCGAATCCGCGGGAACAGGCGGCAAACCGGGGTGCCCTTCGCCGTTCGCAGCTCACCGGATATCCGCGCCTTTCACCTCATACTGCCCCGCCACCTTCTCCCGGATGCAGGGCGTGCTCGCCTCGACCCAAGCGGCGAAATGGTCGCTCGCCTTGTGCGTGGCGAAGGCCTCGCGATCCGTGTAAAGCTCGTAGATGGCGAAGCGGGTCGGGTCCTCGATGTGCTGGGACCATTCCCACTTCAGGCAGTCCGGCTCGTGGCGGGAATGGGACGCGTTCCCTTCGAGGGCGGCGATCATTTCCCCGATCTTGTCGGGATGGCAGACGATGGTGACGACGACAGCGAGCATGGCGGGGCGAGATAGAGCCAAAGCCGCGGGATGGCAAGCGCTTTGCGCGGGTCAGGGCCTCCGCCTCCTCCTTGCCACCGCCAGATAGACGAGCGCCGCGACCGTTCCCAGCATCCCGCCGAGGTAGCTCGCGTTGTGGATGTAGGCCACGGTCATGAACTCCTCCGGTCGCTCCACCCCGAACGGAATCATCAGGGAATGCCACGCCTCGTCGTAGCCCGTCCTTTTCCGCCACTGCCCCCACAGCCACCCTCCCGCCGCCGTCGCCATTGCGACGAGGAAGACGATCATGAAGGCCCGCACCATCTCCCGGAGCGGTGGAAGGCGGAACTCGTGCCACAGGGAGACCCTCGCGAGGATCCAGACCACCAGCGCCCCCACCCACCAAGTCGCGAGAAAACCGATCACCGCCGCGAAGATCCGGGGGTGCACCCCCTCCGGCTCGGCCCAGGCGAACTGGTCGAACTTCATCCGCGTGAAATACTCCGGCCCGATCGTGTAGGTGACCTGGTCGTGCAGCGCCCCGTAGAGACCGGCGACGGCGGCACCCGCCACCATCAGCGCGAACGTCATCGGCAGCTCCCGCCACGGCAGCACCGGGACCAGCACCCTCGCAGCGAACCCTTTCCAGTTCATGATACGACCCTCTTTGCCGCGTCCATCGCCCTCGCCATGCCCACGACTTCGGTCGCTGCCCCCGGCCTGTCAAACGGAACCCGTAGCGAAGTCGATGTGCGGCGCCAGCGAGTCGGACGGGAGAAGTTCTCACGAACTTCTCTACAGGCTTCGCCTACCGTTCCGCACATGCTGCAAGCGGAACCGTAGCGAAGTTCGTGAGAACTTCGACCCACGTTGGCGACGGGTGGGCGGTCCCTCAAAACCCCAGCCCCGGAGGCAAGCCGAGGCCGGCGGTGAGCTTCGACATCTCCTGCTGCGACATCTCCTTGCCTTGGGCGATGGCCTGCTTTACTCCGCTGAGGACGAGATCCTCGAGCAGTTCGACATCCTCGGGATCGACCACGGCGGGGTCGATCTTGATGCCGAGCACCTCCCCCGCCCCGTTCGCCGTGACCACGACCTTGCCTCCGGCGACGCTCGCTTGGATCTCCTGGGCGGCGAGTTCGGACTGCATTTCGCCCATGCGCTTTTGCATCTGCTGGGCCTGCTTCATCATTTTGGCGATGTTCATAGAATGGGGAGTATGGGATGAGTGTCAGGATTTCACGATCCGCGCCTCGAAGGCTTGCAAGGCCTCGCGGATGAGAGGGTCGTTCTTGAAGTCCTCCGTATTGGCCGCTGCGGGCGGCTCGGTGGGTTCGTCTACCGGCGCGGGGGCGGTCGCGACGCCCCCGCCGACGGGTTCGGGCACCGCTTCGGCCTCCTCTTCCTCCTCGATCTCGGGCAAGGGGGCAGGGGCAATGTCGGCCCGCACCACAATCTCAAGGCGGACCGGACCGGAGGCGAGGGACGCGACGCGTCCCTCGATGTCCTTCTCGTAGCGCGAGAGCGATTCACGGAAAAAACGCTGTTCGGCGGAGAAGCCGATGGTCAGCCGGCCCGCCTCGTGCGAGACGAAGCTCGCCGCCGTCAGCCACGTCTCGAACAGGGGTTTCTCCTGGATCAGGGCGACCCGCGCCGCCTCCCAGAGCGGCTCCCCCTCCAGATCACCTTTTGCAGGCACGGGTTCCGCCGCCTTCGGCGCGCTTGCGACTTCGGTCTTCAGCGTTGTGGTCGGCTCGGCGACCTTCAACGGCTGCTCGGCGGCTCTCGGCGGCGGCGCGACGACCGACGCTTGCGGCAGGACCGTTCCTCCGCCAAGGCCCTCCGCCGCCGTGGCCGCGGCCGAGACCATCGCGATGACGTCGTCGAGGTTCGCTTCGCCAAGAACTTGGATCGACTTGATCAGCCCCACCTCGAAGTGGAGCTTCTTGTTCACCGCCCATTTCATGCGGGCGTCGGTCTCGGCGAGGAGGTCGATGAGCTTGAGAAGGCGCGACGTCTCCACCCCGGCGGCTTGCTCGCGGATGAGGCCGACCGCCTCTTGCGGCATCTCGCCCCCCGCCGCCGCAGGATCGACTTTCACGACGAGGACGTTGCGGAAATGGCCAATGAGATCGCCGAGGAGACGGGAGAGATCCTTGCCCGACTCGGCATGCCCGTGCAGACAGGTGAGCGCGGCGGAGTTGTCGCGCCGCAGGACCATCCCCCCCAGCTCCGCGACGGCCTCGGCGGAGTTGAAACCGAAGATCTCCGAGACGTCTCCCTCCTCGATGCTCTCGCCACAGAAGGCGACGAGCTGGTCGAGCATGGACTGGGCGTCGCGCATCCCGCCCTCCGCGCCTTTCGCGATGGAGAAGGCGGCCGCCTCGCTCAGTCGCAGGCCCTCCTCCTTCGCGATGTGGAGCAAGTGCGCCGCGATGGTCGCGGCGGGGATGCGGCGCAGGTCGAAGCGCTGGCAGCGGCTGACGATGGTCGGCAGGATCTTCTGCGGCTCGGTCGTCGCGAAGATGAATTTCACATGCGGCGGCGGCTCCTCCAGTGTCTTCAGCAGGGCGTTGAAAGCTGCGTTCGAGAGCATGTGGACCTCGTCGATGTAGTAGATGCGGAACTTGCCCGAGATGGGGGCGAACTTCACCGAATCACGCAGATCCCGCACCTGCTCGACGCCGTTGTTCGAGGCCCCGTCGATCTCCAGCACGTCGAGGCTGACCCCCTCGCCGATCTCGCGGCAGACGGGATCGTCGGGATCGAAGTCCGCCCTCGGGCCATTTGGGCAATTCAGCGCCTTCGCGAGGATGCGGGCGGTCGAAGTCTTGCCTGTGCCGCGCGGCCCCACGAAGAGGTAGGCGTGGGCGAGGCGGTCCTGCTCGATGGCGTTGCGCAGGGTGCGCACGACATGGTCCTGCCCCAGCACGTCGTCGAAGGTGCGGGGCCGGTATTTCCGGGCAAAGACCTGGTAGCTGTCGCTCACGGCGACACCATAGGGAGAATTGGGCGAAGGAAAACGAAGAATCGCGGAATTTTCCCGTTCCCTTCCCCGGCGGGCCGTGGCAGCTTCGCCGCATGGGATGGTTCAGCAAACTCTTCGGTCTCGGCCCCAAGGACCCCACCGAGTCCTTCCCCAAGCCCCTCGTTCCGCCGAAGCTCGTCTGGGACACCGGTTCGCGCACGCTCAACCGCATCCCCCTGCTCGGCCCTGTCGAGTCCCTCGCCCCCTTCGGTCCTTGCGAGGAGTTCCGCCCGCTGGGCAAGCGATACGTCCATCTCTCCTACCTCTCGCTCGGGATCGAGTTCGGAGTGGTGGACGGTCGGATCGACGAGTTCACGATCTTCCTCCACGACGACCCGGACGAACCGAGGCCCGGCTTCCGCCCCGCGAAACTCCTCGTCGAACCCGCCGGAACCCTCATCGGCCCCGGCACGACAGAGGAGCAACTGACCGCCCTCTTTGGGCCCGGCGACAAGAAGGTGTGGGATGACGGGGAGGAGATCGAAATCGGCTACCGCCACGGCGATGTCTGTTTCGATGCGACCTTCACGGGGGAGGGGAGGCTGGTGGATATCGAGGTCTACGACGAGAAGGAATGAGCAGCCCTCCGGCCCTCACCCCTGCCCGCCTTCCTTGTTTTCATACCTCACCGACTCTGGCGCGATCGCCCCGCCGGAGACGATGAAGGCCATGGCCTCGTCCATGGTCCAGTCGGTCGAGACGACGTATTCCACCGGCACGATCTCGAGGTAGCCCGAGGTCGGGTTCGGCGTCGTCGGCACGTAGACGGCGGCGAGTTCGCGGCCTGTCCCGGCGTCGCGCAGCGTGCGGGTGACGATGCCCACGGTCTTCATCTCCGACGAGGGGAAGTTGATCAGGACGACACGCTGCAAGCCGCCCTTCGGCTTGTCGCCGAGCACCGCGACGAGCTTTTTCACCGAGCCGTAGATCGTCTTCACCAAAGGGATGCGATGGAAGAGGGCCTCGAAGAAATGGAAGAGGCGCCGCCCGATGACGTTCGTCGTGAACCAACCGAGTAAGACGAGGAGCACCAGCACGAGCACCGCCCCGACGATGGAGAGCGTCGTCTTGCTGTCGAGAATCCTCGCGATCAGCGGATACTCCGGCCCGACGAGTTCGGCGAGCGCTTGGAAGATCGGGGTGCCGATCGCCGAGAGCCATTTGAATAGGAAGGAGAGGATCAGCCAGGTGATCGTCAACGGGATGACCGCGACGAAACCGGTGAGAAAGTAGCGCCGGAGGATGTTGCCGAGGGAAGCCTCGCTTTTCTGGGCCGGGTCGTTCATGCGCGGCACTCTCCCACAAGGAACGGACTTTTCACCTTGAAAGGCCGCCAATCCCGCCCTAGATCGGATTGGTCATCCTTCCCCCCAGAGTATGAGCGATCCCTCCCAGCCTGAGCCAACTCCGGAACTCCCGCCGGACATCCCTCCGCCCCCCGACATCCGGTCGCCCCAAGGGAATGTCCCCACCTACGGTTCGTCCGACGATCCCAAAGGACGGAAGAAATCCAAGGATCGCAGCCACCCCACCGACACCTATCCGCCTCTGAGGCAGAAGCGGGGCTGTGGTCGCGGTTGTGGCTGCTTCCTCGGCTTCGTCCTCCTGCTCCTCGCCGCCCTCGCCGGCGGCCTCTTCTACTTCGGACCGGGTCGCTTCGTCTCGAAAGGCTACCAAGCGGTGAATCTCGGGGCGGACGCCACCGTGGACGCCGCTCCGACCGAGCCCACCTGTTACTTCGCCTCCGGGAAAGTGGATTGGCAAGTGCCCGTCACCACCGTGCCCGTCGCCATCATCGCGAGGGAGATCCACGTCGTCGGGGACTTCCATGAGGAGGCCTCGATCACCGGCGTGAAGGTGATCGCCACGGAGAGCGCCCGCTTCGCGAAGGATCTCGAAGTCATCGCCGCCGAGTTCACCGACCTCGGCATCACCCTGAAGGGAGAACTGACCGGGCGCGTCATGAAGAGCCTGCCCTGACAAACCCTCCACCCATCCCTCCGCCATGGTCGAAATTCACGCCGTCTACGAGGGCGGCCTCCGCTGCTCCGCCATCCACGGCCCCTCCGGCTCGGCCATCGAGACCGACGCCCCTGTCGACAACCACGGCAAGGGCGAGCGCTTCTCCCCCACCGACCTCGCCGCCACCTCCCTCGGCACCTGCATGATGACCATCATGGGCATCTACGCGGAGAAGAACGGGATCGACCTGACCGGCACGAAGGTGCGCGTTCTCAAGGAGATGACGCCCGAGCCGCCCCGCCGCATCGCGAAGCTGACCGTGGAGATGACCCTGTCGCTTCCCGCCGACCATCCCCGCCGGGAGGCGCTCGAACGCGTCGCGCTGGGCTGCCCGGTCTACCTCAGCCTGCATCCCGAGATCGAGAAGGCCGTGACTTTCGCTTGGGCAGGGTGACGGGGATGAAATCGAGGAAACCCTTCTCGCGATCAACGCGGTGGAGGCGGACCTTGAGCCGGCATCCCGCGCCGATATCCGGGACGCCGGGGCGTCCGCGGAAGGCTCCGCCGCCCCGGTCGAAGGAGTAGCCCAGCGAGGGCGGAAGGTCGGCCCTGCGGATCATTCCCTTCAGGTAGAGGCCGTCGAGTTCGACGAAGGCGCCGACGGCCTTCGCCTCCAAAACGATGGCGTCGAAGAGGGGCTCCCCCTCCTCCAGACAGACTCTTTCGAGGTATTCGACCAGTTTCAGCCGCTGCGTGTCGGCCTCGGCGTCGGCGGCGATGCGTTCGGTTCTCGAAATGTGCTCGGCGATCCCCTCCAGCTCGGCCTCGACCGGCACGGGATCGGCCTTCGCCGGGGCGGTGGGGGCGTGGCGGCGCGAGAGGAGGCGGCGCAGGGCGCGATGCACGACGAGGTCGGCGTAGCGGCGGATGGGGCTGGTGAAATGGGTGTAGTCCGACTTGGCGAGGCCGTAGTGGCCCACCGGATCTTTCGAATACGCGGCGCGGCGCAGGCTCTTGAGCAGGGCGATTTTGAGGCCGTGCTCCTCGAGCCGTCCGCGGATGTCGCGGAGGAGCTTCTGCAGCTCGGCCCGGTTCGAGACGTCGCCGACGCGATGGCCGAAGGCGCGGGCCTGCTCGGCGAACTCCTCCAGCTTGGCGGGGTCGGGATCCTCGTGGACGCGGTAGAGCGAGGCCACGGGCGCCTGCCTCGTCTCGCGGGCCACGGCTTCGTTCGCCGCGAGCATGAACTCCTCGATGAGCTGGTGGCTCTCGTCGTATTCGCTGCGCTTGATCCCGACGGCGCGGCCCTGCTCGTCGAGGATGGCCTTCACCTCGGCGGATTCGAGGTCGAGGGAGCCTTTGGCGAAGCGCCGCTCGCGCAGCTTCGAGGCGAGCCGCCAAGCGCGATAGAGGTGCGAGGCGAGGGAGCGCTCCTCCTCGCCGGGGATCGCGGCGAGGTCGGCGGGGTCGAGCTGCATCAGCGCATACGCCTCCTCGTAGGTGTAGCGTCGGCGGCTGCGGATCACGGCAGAGACGAAGCGGGCCGAGGTGGCCTTGCCCGACGCGTCGAATTCGAGGATCGCCGCGTGGGTGAGCCGCTCGACGCCGGGCTTCAGGCTGCAGACGCCGTTGCTGAGCGGCTCGGGCAGCATGGGGAGGACGCGGTCGGCGAGGTAGACGCTGTTGCCCCGCCGCCGCGCCTCGCGGTCGAGGGCAGAGCCGGGCTTCACGTAGTGGGAGACGTCGGCGATGTGAACGGCGAGCTCCCAGATGCCGTCGGGACGCTCGGTCACGCAGATGGCGTCGTCGAAGTCCTTCGCGTCTTCCGGGTCGATGGTGAAGACCTCGCGCCCGCGCCAGTCCTCGCGGCGGGCGATTTCGCCCGATGGGATGGCCTCCTCGACCGCCTCGGCCTCGCGCAGGACGGCTTCGGGAAAGGCGAGCGGCAGCCCGTAGCGGTGGACGATGGAGAGGATGTCCACGCCCGGATCGCCCTCGCGGCCGAGGACTTCGACCATCTTGGCGACGGGCTGGCTGGACGGGCTGTCCCATGCCGTGAACTCCGCCACGACGATGTCGCCCGGCTCCGCCCCGGGCAGGACGGAGGAGAGGCGGAAGGAGGCGGGAAGGCGACCGTCCTCGGGCGCGAGGGCGGCGCGGGCGCCCTTGCTGTGGAAGCGCCCGACGACGCGGGTGCGGACTCGCTCCACGACCCGGACGACTTTGGCGTGGGGCTCCGCGTCCGTGCGCTCCTTCGGCCGGCGCGAGGGCGGGACGTGGCGTTGCCAGCGGGGAGGCTCCGGCTCGACCAGATGGACCTCGACCCTGTCCCCGTCGAGAGCCGTCCCGGTGAAGCGCCCCGGCACGAAAATTCGGGGCCGGTCCCCGGCCTGGAAACCGGGGACGGCGGCGGGATCGTCGGGCAGGAAGACGGCGCTCTGTCGCTTGCGGTCGCGGGAGAACTGGATCGTGCCGACGAGCGAAGGGGCTTTCGCCTTGGCCGAGCGCGGGACGAGGCGGTAACGGGATTTGCGACCGCGGTCGATCTCGCCCGTGCTTTCCATTTCTGCGAGGGATTCGCGGAAGGCGGCCCGCTGGTTCGTGCGGACACGGAGCGCCCTCGCCAGCTCGGACTTGTTGAGCGGCTCGTATCCGGGCTTGGAGAGAAGCTCCCGGATGCGGGGAATGAACGTTTTCTTCAAAAGAAGGGTCGGAAAAAGACGAAAAAGATGGACTTGCCGGGGCCAATTGTGCTTAGATGCCACTATCACCGGGCAAGTTCCGGCACCTCCCCACCTTCCAAGATTCCCCCGATCATGAAAAAGTCATCCTCTATCTCCCGCGACGGCGGCTTCACCCTGCTCGAGCTGCTCATCGTCATCGCCATCATCGGGATCCTCGCCGGCTTCCTGTTCCCCGCCGCGGCGGGGGCCCAGCGAAAAGCTCAGGCGGCCCACGCGCAGAATACCGCCTACCAGCTCAAGAACGCGATCTCCACCTACTTCACGGAATACCGGAAATACCCGGTCGAGTCGGACGACAAAGACGAACTCCAAGAGCGGCGCACCGACCATGACCTCATGGACATCCTCCTCGGCTCCGACGAGCAGAAAGAGAGGGACGGACTCAATCCCCGCGGCATCGCCTTCTACACCGACAAGGCCGCCAAGAAAGGCGTCCACAAGAAAACGGGAGCGGAGGTGTACATCAAAGGGGTCAACCTCGGTGACGGGGGCGAAGGCGAACTCTGGGATCCTTGGGGCGAGCAATACTACGTCCGCATGGACCTTGACTACAACAACCGCGTCGAGAAGCCGACATGGGACGAGAAGACCGACGCCAACTTCCTCCCCGAATCCATCCTCGTCTGGAGCAGCGGCCCCGACTTGGAAGAGGAAGGGGACGGCAAGACCAAGGACAATGTGAAAACTTGGTGACCACCGCCGACAGCGGAGTCGAACCCCGCGAAGCGCGTCCCTCGTCGGACGCGCTTTTTTCGCGCCCTCACTCGACGAGGAAATGGGGGTTCAGCAAGTCCGCCTTGTTGTATCGCAAAGGCTCCCCCGTGCCGTATTCAACCACCCTCCGCCCCGCCTCGATGGCGACGGCGTGGGCGGCGGCGGTATCCCACTCCATGGTCGGGCCGAGCCGGGGATAGACGTCGGCGGCCCCCTCGGCGACGAGGCACAGTTTCAGCGAGCTGCCGGCGGAGAGGAACTCGACCCGCTTCCCTTGGGACTCCAGCCCGGCGACGAAGCCGCGCACCTCGTCAGTCAGATGGGAGCGGCTCGCGACGACCACGACCTCGTCCTTGGTCGAATAATGGGCACCGCCCCCGAGCCGTCGCGGCGTCCCGCCTTCTGAGGACTTCCAAGCCCCCCCTCCCTCGACCGCCCAGTGGAGATGGCCGCCGACGGGTTGGTAGACGACGCCGAGCACCGGCGTCCCGCCGCGCACGAGGGCGATGTTCACCGTGAACTCGCCGTTCCGTTTGACGAACTCCTTCGTCCCGTCCAAGGGATCGACCAGCCAGAAGCGCTCCCACCCGCACCGTTCCTCGTAGGGCAGGGTCCGGGCCTCCTCCGAGATGACAGGGATCGCCGGGTCGAGGCGGGCGAGTCCTTCGAGGATGACGACGTTGGAGCGGCGGTCGGCCTCGGTGAGGGGGGATTCGTCGTCCTTCGTCTCGACGGAGAACTCCGTTCCGTAGACCTCCAGCACCGCCGCCCCGGCGGCGCAGGCGATGCGTTTCACTTCTTCGATGTCGATCCCGTGCGGCATAGGGCGGCACGGAAGCCGGATGGGATGGTGCTGTCAAGAACCCTCTTGCTCTTGACTCCTACTCGTCCTCATCCTCCTACTCTTACTCAAAAATCGAACGTCCTAGAGACTCTCGGCTGAGTAAGAGTAGGAGGATGAGGACGAGTAGGAGGGAAGAAAGCCAGATCACCGCAAATTCCTCAACTGCTCCGAGGTCCATTTCACCGCCTGCGCCGCGTCGCTGTCGTCGGGGTGGGCGGCCATGTAGCTCTGCCACTCGGTCTTCGCGAGCTCCAAGTGCTCCTTCGCCTCGCCCTTTTTGCCGCTTTTCATGCAGGCGAAGCCGGCCATGCCGCGAGTGCGGGCGAGGGCGCGACGGTATTCGGCGGAGGCTCCCTCTCCCTCGGCGATGCCCTCGAGCAAGTCGATGGCCTCCTTCAAGGGAACCCGGGAATCGTCGAACTTGCCCGAGTCCCCGAGGAGCTCAGCGAGATGGGCGAGGCGCTGCGAGTACGAGAACTTCACATCCGGCGCGACGGCGCGGTTCCCCTCGACGATGGGCTTGAGGATGCCGATGGCCTTCGCCTCGAGGGCGACGGCGCTTTGCACCTTGCCGCCGTCGCGCTGTCCTGCGGCGAGCGCACCGTAGATGTCGGCGAGGGTCTTCAAATAGATCGACTCGTAGGGATTCGAGGCCACGACCCGCCCGAGCACCTCGGCGGCGCCCTCCAGCTTGTCCATGTCGTTGGCGAGCAGGCCGACACGGGCGAGGCTGTTGCCCAAGCCGAGCTGGTATTCGTCGACCGCCGCATCGAGCCGCACCGCCTCGGCGTAGAGGTCGCTTGACTGCTGGTAGGCTTGGCGGGCCGTTTCCAGATCGCGCCGCATCTCCAAGACGCGTCCGACGTGGGAGAAGGACTTCGCGAGGGCGCCGACGACGCGATGGTTCCCCGGGTCCTCCTTCTGCATCGCGGTGAGGCTGACCCCGACCGACATGGCCGCGTCGAGCGCGGCGTCGAGGCGGTCCATCGCAAACTCGCACTCGACGATGGCGAGGGAGTTCCCGTGGATCTGGAGGGCGGCGACGGAGGCAAGGCTGGGATCGCGAGAGCGGGCCTCGGCCCAGAAGCGCGAGGATTCGGTGAAGTAGTGCCGCGCCACGGAATGCTGGCTGTTCCGGATCGCGAGCTCGCCGAGGCCGCTCTTGGAGAGGGCGATGTTCTTGATGAACTCGACCTTGGCGGTGCTCTCGTCCTCGAGCAGGGCCGAATAGCGCCGCTCCGCCTCGCCGAAGGCACCGAGCGACTCGCCGAACTCGCCCATCTCGCGGTAGATACGGCCGAGGTAGAAAAAGGCGTTCGCCGTCGAGACGATAAAATCGGAGGCATCGCCGTAGGTCTCGACGAGCCGTTCGTAGTGCCTGCGCCCCTCCTCCAGCGCGGCGGCCCGCCCGGCGCGGAACTCGGGCACGTCGGAGTCGCGGTTTTCAAGGACGAGCTGGAAGAAGCGATCCCCGTTGTCCTGGGTTTCGCGCAGGAGCTGGCGGGCCAGCTTGACTTGGCCGAGCAGGTTGTTCTTGGAGTCCTCCGCCTCGTTCAGATCGGAGACGAGCTGGTTTTTCTTGACCTGCTCCTCCCGCATCCGGCGGTAGGCCTCGGCTTGGCGGTCGATGCTGGCGCGGCGCTCGCGCTCCGACTCCTGCAGTTCGCTTTCGACGATGTTCTTCGCCTTCCGCGCGTCGAGGTAGTTGACGAAGGCGAAAAAGGTCAGCACCAAGGTCACCATCAGGGAGCAGATCGCCGCCAACTGCCAGCGCAGCGTCGCGTTCTCCCGGATCTCGGCGAAAAACCCCTGCGGCAGGAGGCTCCGCGCCGGCTCGCGCTCGAATCCGGGCGTCCCGTCGAGGATGCCGGCCTCGGCCACCGCCGCCTCGAAGGGCTCCGGCGCCTTGTCCTGCTCTTTTGCCTCCTCCTCTTTTTCCGCCTTCGCCTCCGCTTTCGCCGGACGGACCGCCGCCGCAGGGACGAGACAGGCTTGGCGCACCGCCTCCGCCACCTCGACTATCGTCGCGGGCCGCTCCACCGCCGTGAAGCCCAAGCAGGAGCCGATCACCTTACGCAACGCCTCCTCGCGGGCGTTCGGAGCCGCCGTCGGCCACTCCACGGAACGCTCCGCCTCAAGCTGCTCCAAGAAGGACTCCGTGACCTCCGCCACCTCGCCAAAGACGATCGCGGCCGTCGCCCCGAGCCATCCCGGATTCTCCTCGTGGCGGCGGCGGAACTGGTCGAGGCGGGGAAGATGGCCGGTGAGAAGCTGGAAAGCGACTACCCCGAAGGCATAGACATCCCAAGCTTTCCCCCTCCCCCCGTTGAAATCGCCCGTGGCGAGCTGCTCCGGAGCGGCGTAGAAGAGGAACTCGCCGGCCTCGAGATACTGCAAGCCTCCCATGAACACCTGGCCGAACCCGGCGACGCAAACCTTCTGCCCACCCTTCGCACCGGGGACGAGGTGGATTTCCGAAGGCCGCAGACCGGCGTGGAAGAGATCGGCCGCGTGCAATCCCCCCAAAGCCCCCGCCAAGTCCCGCACGACCTCGACCGCCTGCTCCCGCGACAGCATGCTCATGAGCCGCCGCAGCGACCCGACCTGCCAGGAGCCCCCATCGCGAGACCGCCAGCCGTGGAAAGGCGTCGCGCAGACGGTCGGTCGCTTCGCGTCCTGAAGCACGTAGTCGCAGATGCGGTCGATCCCCTCGAAACCGCCCTGCGGGTCGGAGAGGGCTTTGAAATACGGATAGAGGAGACGGTCGCTCGTGGCCTGGGCTTTGAACACGCGCACGGCACGACGCTCCCCTCCCTCGTGGGAGGCGACGAAGGTCCAGCCGAAAGGATCCTCTCCGAGAAGCCCCTCGTATCGATAGCCGGGTAGATCGGGCAGCCGCATCAGTTGAATTTGGAAACGGGCGACGGGGTGGGATTCTTAAATGGATTCGAGAGGAATTCGGGAGGCGGAAGGGAAAGGCCCCGATTACAACAAGGCCGCGACGATCCTCTCCCATTCCGCCTCGATCTGCTCGCGGCAGATCGGATCGCGCCCCGCCAAGCAATACCAGTAGGCGGAGTTCCCGAAATCGCCCTCGATGGCGTGGAGGAGGCCGTGGATCCACGATCCCGTCTTCGTGGGAATGTCCTGCGCGATCTCATGGGCGCGGTCCCAATGCCCCGCTTTGGCGTGCCAGAGCGCCTCCAGCCCAGACGACAGCCCCTGCGGCGGGACGCCGTCCGACCGGACCGTGGCGAGAAAGGATTCTAGGGTCATCAGGAGGCAGTTTAGATTCCCAAGCATCGGAGGCAAGCGTGTGTTACGGCTCGTCCCGACGGTCCGGGTTCGCGGGCGCGACGAGGCCGAGCGGCTCGAAGACCTCTTCCGTCCACCAAGTTTCGGTCCGCTCCTTCCCCGCGACGGCCTCGGTCGCGGCGAAGACGATGCCTAGGAGGCAGGCGCTCGCGACCAGATGCGAGAGCAGCACGAACAGGCCCTTCCAATAGCTGCACCCGTAGACCGCCGAGACGTAGAGCGGCGTCACGACGAGAGCCACGGTGGCGCCGAAGAGAATGACTCCTCCCCCGCCTCCGAAACGGATCTGGTAGAAGGCGTAGCACATCGTGAAGATCCCCATGACCGCCCAGGAACCGACGAAGCCGATCGCCGCGAGGATCGGGTTCCGCCTGCCCGCGAAGAGCCATCCCGCCGCCCAGAAGCCGAGGGAACCCACTACCGCTGGAACCGCGAGGGCACCTAGGAACAGCCGTCGGCGCTCCGGCGACCAGAAATCCCTCCCTCGATCCCCGCGATGGAAGACCGGATGGAAAACCAGCCTCTGCCGACTGCGCAAAGACAGGCTTCGCGAGGGGACGGCGGCCTCGCGCTCCGTGACCGGGTCGCGGAAAGTGACCGTCTTCCGCTCGAAGTCGAACGCCAGCGGGTCGCCCGGCAGCTCCCCGCCCCCGCGGAGCGACCAGCCGCCCGCATGTGCCGCCGCACCCCCAAGCCAGAGGCAGAAGCAGATGAAACTGGGACAGATCCGGGGCATGAGGCTTTTTCATCGCCTCTCGCGCCGACAAGGCAAGGGGATAGTTCGTCCCTCCTCCCGCGAAAAAGCCGGACGCCCGCAACGCCGCCCCAACACTCCTCCTCGGGCAGCCAAGCACCGGAAACCCCACATCTTGTGGTCGTTTTTGAATTGACACCCCAATATCTTGTGAGATTCTTGCGCCTGAGTCGCATTTTTGCCACCGACCGCGCCCATGCGCTGCATCAAATGTAACAGTCTCGAGGACAAAGTCATCGATTCCCGTCTCTCCAAGGACGGGCTTTCGATCCGGCGGCGGCGCGAATGCCTCGAATGCGGGCATCGCTTCACCACCTACGAGCAGCTTGAGCGGCGCGACGTCCTCGTCGTGAAGCGCGACGGCACCCGGGAGCCCTTCAAGCGCGAGAAGCTCCTCGGCGGCCTCATCAAAGCCTGCGAGAAACGTCGCGTCTCCCTCGACGAGCTCGAAAACGCCGTCGACGAGATCATCAACGATCTCACCGCCGACAACCTGCGCGAGATACCCACCCGCCTCATCGGACCGAAGGTCATGGCCCACCTCCAGCGCATCGACCCCGTCGCCTTCGTCCGCTACGCCTCCGTCTACCGCCAGTTCCAGGATGTCGGCGAATTCAGCGAGGTGATCGAGTCGCTGGAGAGCTCCCCCATGGCCGACCTCCTCCAGCCCGACCTCTTCGAGGCGCGCACCTGACGCCCCTTTTCCCCGCACACACAAACACCCACCGTTCCCGAGAAACCCGCCATGATCTCCCTGCCGCACGCCCTCCCCTACATCCGCATCGGCACCTCTAGCCTCGCCCTCTGCGAGCCCGAGTGGCTCTCCGACACCCTCGCCAACGCCGTCAGCGGCACCGACGTGCCCGCGTGGATGGCGCACGACATCTCCCGGGGCGTCGAGAGCTTCCTCGCCAACCACTACAAAGGCAGCGTGATCGACTCCGACGACCTCTTCGCCCGCATCGAGAAGACCCTCGCCTCCCTCGGCCTCGGCCACGTCGCCGCGAAGATCGACAAGACCCCGCCACCCGTGCGCATCTCCGTGAGCGAACTCGCCCGCCGCGCCGGGAGCGGCTACGAGCTGGCCTTCTTCCGCCTTCTCGAAGAGGAGATCCTGTCCGCCGCCGCCGGAGGCGCGAACCTCGTCGAAGTGCATGCGCTGGGCAAGGGCGTGCGCCGCCTCGTCGCCACCAAGAAATGGACCGGGCGTTGCGAAACCCTGAAACGGGAGATCACCGCCTTCGTCCGGGAGACCTTGGACCGCGCCGCCCGCCCCGGGTTCCATCTCCTCATCGCCTCATGACCCTTTTCGAGAAAATCATCGCCCGCGAGATTCCCGCCGACATCGTCTACGAGGACGATCTCGCCATCGCCTTCCGCGACATCCATCCGCAAGCCCCGGTCCACCTTCTCATCATCCCCCGCAAGCCCATCCCGCGCGTCGGCGCGGCCACGGAGGACGACGCCCCCCTCCTCGGGCACCTCCTTCTCGTCGCGGGGAAAATCGCAAGGGAGCAAGGCTTCGACGGGACCGACCAAGGCTTCCGTGTCGTCATCAACCACGGACGCCACGGCGGCGAGACCGTGCCCCACCTCCACGTCCACCTCCTCTCCGGGCGAGACCTCGCTTGGCCTCCGGGCTAGGGAGGATGAAGAGAATCGGGCCGAAAAAAGGCACAAAAGGCACAAACACCCGCCTCGTTGTTTGTGCCTTTTGTGCTTCTTTGCGGCCAGCCCTCGACTCCCAACCACCCACTCCCCCGTGAACCCAACTCCATCTAGCCTCGATCTGCTCGGATGGCGAGAATGGCTTTCGATCCCGGAGCTTGGCATCTCCCGGATCAAGGCCAAGATCGACACCGGCGCGCGCAGTTCCTGCCTGCATACCTGCGGCCTCGAAATCTACGAGACCACCGAAGGTGAGCAGCGGGCGAGCTTCACCGTGCATCCCCTGCCGAGGCGTCCCTCGCTGGCAGTGGCCTGCGACCGCCCCCTCGCCGCGCTCCGCGTCGTCCGCGACTCCGGCGGGCACGAGGAGCTGCGCCCCTTCATCCGCGTGCCCGTGACGCTCGGCCCCTTCACTTGGGAGGTGGAATTCAGCCTTACCAACCGCGAGAACATGAAATTCCGGATGCTGCTGGGCCGCACTGCGATCAAAGGCCGTTTCCTCGTGGACCCCTCCCTCTCCTACCAGATCGGCAAGCCCCTCTCCAAGAAAAAATAGGCGAATATCCCGTCCCCCCATCCGTCCACCTTTTGCTTTTCGGCTTTTCCCTTCTACTATCCCACCGTTCACGGCGGCTGCAGGCCGCCCTTCCGCATGAAGATCGCGATCCTGTCCCGCAACAAAAAGCTCTACTCCACCACCGCCCTCTACGAGGCCGGCCTGAAGCGCGGGCACGACATGCATGTGATCGACTACGTCCGCTGTCACATGGAGATCACCTCGATGCGCCCGGCCATCTTCCTCGGCAGCACGAAACTGGAGGGCTTCGACGCCGTGATCCCACGCATCGGCGCGACCTACACTTTCTTCGGCTGCGCCGTGGTGCGGCAGTTCGAGATGATGAACGTCTACAGCGTCAACGAATCGGTCGCCATCTCGCGCTCGCGCGACAAGCTCCGCAGCCTCCAGCTCCTCGCCCGGAAGGGCATCGGCCTGCCGGTGACCGGCTTCGCCCACGACCCGCGCACCACCGACGCCCTCATCGACCAAGTCGGCGGAGCACCGCTCGTCATCAAGCTGCTCGAAGGCACCCAAGGCGTCGGCGTCGTCCTCGCCGAGACCCGCAAGGCGGCCGAGTCGGTCATCGAGGCCTTCCGGGGGCTGAATGCGAACATCCTCGCCCAAGAATACATCAAAGAGGCTGGCGGAGCCGACATCCGCTGCCTCGTCGTCGGCGGCAAGGTCGTCGCCGCCATGAAGCGGCAGGGCAAGGAGGGCGAATTCCGCTCCAATCTCCATCGCGGCGGCACCGCCTCGATCGTGAAAATCACGCCAGAGGAGCGCTCCACCGCCGTCCGCGCCGCCAGCATCCTCGGACTGAACGTCGCCGGGGTCGATCTGCTGCGCTCGAACCACGGAGCCGTCGTCATGGAAGTGAACTCCTCCCCGGGCCTCGAAGGCATCGAAACCACCACCGGAAAGGACATCGCCGGAATGATCATCGACTTCATCGAGAAGGAGGTGAAGGAGAAGAAGGGGACTCGGACGAAGGGCAAGGGGTGATTTTCCCCTTCCTACTCCTACTCTTCCTCATACTCCTACTCTCTCGGTTCTCCGCATTCTGAGTAGGAGTAGGAGTAGGAGTAGGAGTAGGAGTAGGAGTAGGAGTAGGAGTAGGAGGGTTGCCCCTGACGCAACCGCGCCCTTGCCCGCTCCGCCTCCCCGTGGTCTGGTGCCGCCCATCATGAGGAACTTCTCCCACTCTATCGTCTTGGCTGGCGCCGCTTTCGCGCTTGCCCTCTCCACCGCCTTCTCGCAAGACGCCGCGAAACCCGATCCCAACCGCGAGGCCGCGAAGCGTCCTGCCGCCATCCTCGAATCCGCCGAATGGAAGGAACTCTTCAACGGCAAGGATCTCACTGGCTGGGAGGGCGATACCGCCGGCTACGAGGTGAAGGACGGCGTCCTCGTCTGCAAGCCCGGTGGCAAGAACCTCGAGACGGACAAGGACTACGGCGACTTCGCCCTCACCTTCGAATTCAAGATGCAGGAGAGCGCCAACAATGGCATCGGCATCCGCGTCCCCGCTGGAGGCCGCCCCGCGCAAGACGGACTTGAAATCCAGATCCTCGACGACAACGGCTCGGCCTACGGTGGCGAGGCCATCGTCGCGGGCAAGCCCCGCAAGCTCTCTTGGCTGAAGCCTTGGCAGGTCCACGGCTCCGTCTACGGCCACGTTCCCGCGAAGACCGGCTACCTCAAGCCCGTCGGCGAATGGAACCAGCAGACCATCGTCGCCATCGACGACCACATCATGGTCATCCTCAACGGAGCCGTCATCGTCGATGCTTTCCTTGAGGACCGGGCCCCGCTCGAAGCAGGCTTCAACGGCCGCCGCAGCCGCACCGGTCGCATCATGCTCGCGGGCCACAGCGATCCGATGGAGTTCCGCAACCTCAAGGTCGCCGACTTCTCCCCCGCCAAGCCTCTTCTCGAAGGCAACCCCGACAACACCCCGCCGGCCGGCTTCACCGCCCTCTTCAACGGCAAGGATCTCTCGGGCTGGAAGGGCCTCGCCCACGACAACGCCGTCGAGCGCCGCGCCCTGACCGGCGACGCCCTCAAGGAGGCCCAGGCCAAGGCCGACGAGCTCATGAACGCCCACTGGAGTGCCAAGGACGGCGTCCTCGCCTTCGACGGCAAGGGCAAGAGCCTCTGCACGGCGAAGGACTACGGCGATTTCGAACTCTACTGCGACTGGAAGATTCCCGCCGGGGCCGACAGCGGCCTCTACCTGCGCGGCACTCCGCAGGTCCAGATCTGGGACCCGTGGGACATCAAGAAGAAGGACGGCACCCCGGCCTCCACGCCGGAGGAGATCGTCGAGGTTCTCAAGCACGGTCGCAACCTCGGTTCGGGCGGCCTCTGGAACAACCGCCACACCCGCAACCAGCCCCTCGTCCTCGCCGACAAGCCCATCGGCGAATGGAACAGCTTCTTCATCCGCATGGTCGGCAGCCGCGTCAGCATCTGGCTGAACGGTAAGCTCGTCGTGGACCGCACCGAGCTGGAGAACTTCTGGGACAAGACCCGCAAGGAGCCCCTCGCCCGCGCCGACCAGATCGAGCTTCAGAACCACGGCAACAACCTGAGCTTCAAGAACCTCTACATCCGCGAGCTGCCCTACTGAGCTGGGCAGGTCCATCGGCGGCGTGGCGCTTTCAGCGGTTTCTCAGCCAGCGCAACGCCGCCAGCACGAGGGCGCTGAAAACCACCCCCTGCACCAGCGCGCCGGCACCGGCTTGGATCGCGTAGGAGGCGAAGCCGAAGGTCGTCTTCGCCCCCTCCGCCATCGCCTCGACCCCCGCCTCGTCGAGCCCGGTCGAGTGGTAGTATTTTCGGGTCTCCCCGACCATGTAGTCCGTCCATCCGGGATTGAGGAGGCGGAAATAGGCGATTTGCGCCAGCACTGCGACCGAGGCCGCCACCACTGCGATCAGCGCCCCTGATCGCAACCCTTCGAGGAAGCCCGTCTCCGGCTCGCGGCGCAACAGCGACCGGAACGCGAGGACATAGCCGACCAAGGCAAGGATCACCGACAGGCCCGCCGTCACTTGGATCATCCCGATGCCGCGCGCGTGGAAGCCCAGCGCCCACGACAGGACGAGCCAGGCGAAACCCGCCCCGCCAATGATCGCGCCCCATTTCCATTCGAATGCTTTCATGCGCCGGATGCCTCCCGAATCAAGGGTGCGCGGACATGTCCGCGCTTTGGTTCAAAAATCGTCATCGATCTCCAATCGGTCGAACGAATAACACTCCAAACGGCTCGTTCACTGGGCCACTCTGGACCACTTCATCTCCCGACGGAAGGAAAAAAATCTCGCCTCCCCTCCTCCTCCCCCCATTGCAAGCGCGACGGACCGACGTATCCTCGCCCTTGTCTCCCATGATCACCATCGAGCCACTCCTCGCCACCGGCCCCTTCGACTTCTCCTGGCTCTCCAGCGGAGAGGGTTGGATCGCCCTCCTCACCCTGACGGTGATGGAGATCGTCCTCGGCATCGACAACATCGTCTTCATCTCCATCCTCGTGGACCGTCTCCCGGCGGAGCAGCGCGCTCGCGCCCGCTTCCTCGGCCTCGGCTTCGCCATGCTGACGCGCATCCTCCTGCTGCTCTGCATCACTTGGGTCATGCAGTTGAAAGATCCGATCTTCTCCCTCTTCGGCCATCCTTTCTCAGGCAAGGACATCATCCTCATCCTCGGCGGCCTCTTCCTCCTCTGGAAGAGCACGAAGGAACTCCACCACAAAGTCGAGGGCCACGCCGATGCCGCGCATGACGCCTCGAAAGGCCGCGCCGCGCTCGGGGCCATCCTCGTCCAGATCGCCATCCTCGACATCGTCTTCTCCCTCGACTCCGTCATCACCGCCGTCGGCATGGTCGATTACATCTCCATCATGATCCTCGCAGTGATGGTCGCGGTCGGCTTCATGATGGCCTTCGCCGGAGCGGTCAACAGTTTCATCAGCCGCCATCCCACGGTGAAGGTGCTGGCCCTCTCCTTCCTCCTCCTCATCGGCACGACCCTCGTGGCCGAGGGCTTCCACTTCCACTTCCAGAAGGGCTTCGTCTACTTCGCGATGGCCTTCTCCGTCTTCGTCGAGATGCTCAACGTGCGCATGAAGGCGAACGCCGAGAAACGCGCCCTCGCGGCGACGGGGAAGGGCGCGTAAAACATGGAGCGTGCGGACGTGTCCGCGCTCCAACTCAATCCTACCGCAGCAGGCCGGGGAAGTCGGTGAACCACCCTTCCACGCCCGCCTCCTTCAGCACGCCGATCAAATCGGCGTAGTCCGCCGCCCATTTCGGCAAGCTGTCAGTGCGGGCGGTGTAGGGATGCACCGCGAGCCCGGCCGCGCGGGCCTCGGCGGCGAGTGGAGTGATGCGTCGTTCCCCGGGCGACGCGCCGAGGACGACGGAATCGAGGGAAGGCCCGATCCCGTCCACCCAATCCGCCAGCTCGCGCAAGCCCTCGGGAGTGCGAAAGCGGACGAAATCGGTGCCATCCTCGCCCGGCTTGCTCCCGCCGAGCAATTGGATCAGCTTCCCCCGGTAGCCGAGCGATTCGCGGAGGCGGCGGACCTCCGTGAACTCGAAGCACTGCACGAAGCAGGCGTCCGATTTCTCACGGTAGCCGAAACGGTCGAGCATCGCGACGACGGCGGCGCCGAGATCCTTCCCCTGCGCCAGATGCCAGCCGGGCCTCTTGATCTCGGGATAGACGCCCGCCACGCGACCCGTGCTGGCGTTGAGCCCGGAGACGAGCGCGAGCGACTCCTCGAAAGTCGCGATACGGAAGACGGGCAGGCCCCCGGAGTAGCGCCCCGGAAAGACCGGCTCACCCGTCTCCGGTTTGAAGCGCTCGCGCACCGCGAGGCTCTTCAACTCCGCGAGGGTGAAGTCGATCGCGTAATACCTCCCGTCCTCCCGCGCCCGGCCGGGAAAACGCGCCGCCACGTCCGTCGTCGCGTCGAGGGTCACGTCGTGCAGCACCATCGGCACGCCGTCGGAGGACATCACCACGTCCTGCTCGATGTAGTCCGCCCCGAGGGCGTGGGCCATGGCCACGGCCTCCAAGGTGTGCTCGGGCAGGTAGCCGCTCGCGCCCCGGTGCGCGATCTCGACCGGGGCGGCATCGTCTGCGATGGAGAGGGCGGAGGCCATCAGTGCGGACAGGAAGAAGAAACCGCGCATCGCTCAATCCCCCGCCTTCCAGATCTTCACCTCCACCTCCTGACCGACGAAGACGGCCTCCTTCTCCTCGAATTCGTCCTCCTGCAGCGGGGCGAAGCGCTCCGCGCGGAAGCCCAGCTCCTGCTGGATCGTCGAATGTGGATCGTCGGGATTGCGCAGTTCGTCGAGCAGGACGAGCAGATCCGGATCGGCTCCCAGGACCGTCAGCCGCGCCTCCTCGTCGAGGGCGAACTGCGGGTTCGAGCGGCCCACCCCGAGGGCGCGCACCGTGTAGATGCCGTTCTTGCGAGGCAAGGCTTTGTAGAGGTCGTAGACCCAAGGTTCGAAAGAGTCGTCGACGCAGACGACGCGTTGGCCGGTTTGGAACATGGCAGGGTTGGGTGGAGACGACTCTCTAACACAAGTCTCCGCCGGACGCCATCCCGAAAAATCCCGGTCTTCGCCTCCCTTCCGCTCCGGTATGTCGGAGCCGAAACGCAAAAAAGCGGCTCGTTCGAGCCGCTTTTTGTGGTCCAGAATCCAGAGCTTCGATGGAGTCCCATCAGCGTCTGCCACCGCGAGGGTCGTGTATGGGGTTACCGCCGGAGCCTTGACCGTAGCCGGGACCATGGCCGTGGCCGCCATATCCACCCCTTTGGTTCCGCTGCATGGATGCCACCTCTCCCCTCAGGGCGTTGACATGGCCGCCGATGGCGCCCAGCAAACGCTGCACATGGCTGCCGCGTGCGGCCCCGTAGCGTCCGCGATGCGAATCGCGAACCATATCTTGGAGATGGCGGGTCAGCTTGTCCAACTCCGTCACCTCGCGGTGGAGCAGCGTTGGCGAGGTGTTGCCGTTCCTCGCCAAATGCTGGATACGCCGGGCGCTGCCGCTGATCAAGCTGGCATCGGACGCCAAGTGACGGTAGTTGGGGGCATGGCGGTAATGGGCGCGGAATTCGCCGCTGAGTTGCACGGCCAACTGGTCCACGTTCTGGGCTTGGCGGGTCACGCCCCCGTTGCCGCGGTATTGGGCGTTGGCGCTGCTCAGAGCACCGAAGGAAACCACGGCGGTGGCGATTGCAAGGATGGAGTGTTTGGGTCTCATAGTTTTATTATTTTTGGGATTATCCCCAAGAAGTTGACGGTTCAGATTCCTGCTGTATGCAAAATTTTTTAGAAAATAATCCACTATTATCAGCAACTCAAGATATTTAACTGGGGTCTTTCCTAGATTAGGGGT
>DDTJ01000051.1 GCA_002344525.1 Akkermansiaceae bacterium UBA2367 | reverse complement strand
GACGACGAGGACGACGAGGACGACAGAGGGGACGACGAGGCCAGCCCCCCGCCGAAGCGCTACGGAGTGGGCGACAAGGGCTACCACAAGAACGCCGAGCTCGCGGAGCTGGTCGCGGCGGGGATCTCCCCGGTGGTCGCCGAACCCTCCGGCAAGGGGCCGTCGAAGAGCGGCGCGGCGGAGGCGGAGTCCTTCGGGAAGAATCGGGAGAACCGTCGCAGCGAGGAGGGCAGGGCGATGATGAGGGCGAGGGCGGAGAAGGTCGAGCGCAGCTTCCGGCACCTGCTCGACCATGGAGGGGGGAGGCGGACGACCTTGCACGGGCACGACAACATCGGGAAGCGGCTCCTTGCGATGGCCTTCGTGTTCAACGTGGCCCTGCTGCGCAGGGAACGTGTGCGGCTACGGGACGCTGAAGCAGCATCTGGCGGGAAACCGGTGGGGGAAGGCGTTTTTTGCCTTTTTCGGGGCCATTTGGAGCGCTCTCCGGGGTGCCGGGCCGCATCTGGACGCCCGGACGTCGCGTCGGCGGCACGGAACTGTTTTTCCGAATCCTTGCAACCCTTCAGCCGACGGAGGTTCGACCGGGGCGGTTTGGAGGGGTTTTTCAACGGTCTCTTATGAAAGCGTTCACTCATATTTTTTCGTAGATATTGGACCGACTATCATCATTCCGATGAGCATGCTGAGAATCGCCGAGGACGCGAAGAACCAAAAACCGAGTTGGAGCGAGGCGTCAGTCTCGGCGTCCCGGGTCATGCCGAGGAAGATTACAACCAGACCGACTACAAGAACTTCGGAAAGACTCCACTTCGCAAGGGCGGTTCCAAACTTGTGCGCGGCATGCCAATCGGGAGGAAGCGTGTAACTTACGATTTTTACCAGAGGAATTCCCAAGCTGAAGAATCCGACCAATAGCAACATCAGGAAATCGCTTTCAGAAGCGAGGTTGCCAATGATCGCGCAGAAACTCTTCGATTCCTCACGGATCACAATCGTGCCGAGGTGATCCAAACGAGTGGCCACTTTAATTGTCAAAACTGGTAGCGACATTCCAAGAATCCAACAACCTAATATCGGGCCGGCGAGAAACCTCCTACGGTTCTCGACGGGGAGAGCAAAACTGGCAAGGACGGCAATCGCGAAGGAGGCGGCTATAATCCAAGCGCAGCGCCTCGAATTTTCCTCGTCCCCTGAGGCAGCTGCTTGCAATTCCTCGACAGTATTCCTCCGTTCCGCTCCAGGGTTCAGCCAGCCGAAGGTGAACTCGCCGAATTTGTCCGCCAATTGATTGATCACCTGGGATGAGAAGTCGCCGGTTTCACGGGCAATCTTCACACGCGACACCTCGGCGGACCGCTGGAAGAGGACGAGCGATGTTCCCGCGATCAGGGAAGTCGCAAGGGCCACGAGATATATTACCTTCATATCGGCTGGAAAGGTGGGGTGGCAGTAGAACTCTGTGCTTCCGCGCTGCGGCGCAAGCCCCGCTCGGCCCACTGATCGATGGATTCCAGTGTTTTGCGGCAAAGCGCCACCATATCGGGGAGATTCTTGCTTTCCGCGTCCTCCAGCCGACCGAGAACCGTTGTCCTTTGCCTGGCAATTTCCTCTTGGTAGGCCACCGCCTCGCGAATGGCACCGAGCGATTCATCCAAAGCCGATTGGCTGATCGCGCCGCGCAATGCCGTTTGGCAGCGCATCTCCGCGAGTTGAGGTCCCTTGATCGTAAAGGATTCAAGTTCCGCTTTCATGGCCATACGCGTAAGTCGGTCCTCGTGCTCTTCTTCGAGGTCGAAGGCGGCCTTCCTTCCCAGCGTTTTTAGAAGAACCGCCCCGAGATCGATACAGATGAAGAAAACGACGACCAACAGATACAGGACTCCAAAGATCGGGTCCTCCTTCGACAGGGCGAGGATGGCCTTGAAGCGGCTGCCTAGATCCCGGTGGGACTGTTCCGTTACTCCCGCGACCTTCCTGCGGTATTCCTCCTCAATGAGCTTGATCTCCCCGCCAGCCGCTTGCTCGCGTTCCACGGCCTTCCTGAGCTCGGCATTAGCCTGCTTCTGGAGTTCTTCCACGGCCTTCAGCTTACTCGTTGCGGAATCCAGACGAGTCTTGGCCGGGTCGTAGTAGGAGACCTTCTTTTGTCGCCAGCGGCGACCTTGGTCCACCAGGCCCGAAGAAGACCTTCCTTCCTCTTCGTCGAGGAGAATTTTCTGCGCCCCGAGTTCCTGCTCCTGCGCAGCCCGGGACTCGACAAGAGCAACCTCCACGGCCTTGTCCATCTGGTCTACCACATTTGTAAACGGCTTAAGCCTGGATTCACTCCGCTTCATGGCGGATTTCAGCGCCTTGCTCCGCTCAGACTCGGCACGTGCGATCTCGGCTTCTCCTAGTTTCAGGTAGTGGGCCGCGATTGGATCCTTGAAAAGGATCCCCGTGGCGAATCCTTCCCCGAGGAGAACGGCGAGGCAAAGCGCCATTGTCAACCGCAGGGGAATCGCGAAGAAAGTACGGAGACCGCCTCCTCCCACGAGTTGGAGGAGGACCCGTTCCGTTCCGTAGATCAACAAGGTTGCAAAGAACGCCGCAGCGATCGCTCCTGCCGCTCCCACACCCCCTTCCCGGGCGAGATGCCAACCGTTGAACGCCCCCATCATCATCGGCAGGATCATCGCGATAGCCTGCGTCGCGAGATAGGTCGTTTCGTTCGGATGTTTCGCCAAGTAGGCCGGGGAAACTCCCCGGAACCAACCGAGCGCACGCGTCGAGAGTGTCGGATTTCTTGTAGATTTCATTTCTTAGTGGGTAGGGGGTGGAATAGGGTGAGATGGCAATTAGCGTCTGTCTTGGGGACCCAACCGGGTCGAAAGGAGTTTCCCGATCCGGTCCGCGATCGCCTCGACTGCCGCGAGTTCCTTGTGGAACCGCTCTTCGTTTCCCTGGCGCGCCCGAATCTTGACAAACTCGGGATGGTTGTTCGACTCGATTCTCTCCGCCTCGGATGCAGCGCGGTTCTCGATGGTGGCTGTGGCGGTGCAAACCTCTTCCATGAAGCGGTTTTGCATTTCCAGGAAGATGCTTGCGAACTCCTGCGTGACTCGGGTCCCATGCAACTGCACGAGGCCCTCCCACTGTTGTTGTGCCATTTTGACGACGCCCTCGGCCGCGATCCGCATGGTCGCGAGGTGTCGTTCGGTAGTGATACCAGCAGCGCCCACCTGGGCTTCGCGGTTCTCCCTCGCGAGCTGGCGCTTCAACTGGAAGCGCTGTACCCACGAGAGGTCATCCATCCCCAGGGGCTGAGGCGCGTGGATCGCCTGCTGGATGTTTGAGGATTCGATCCGCTGGATGAGGCTGTTTGTCTCGGAGTGGGTGGACCTATTGAGGGACGTATTGGTATTAGGATTCATGGATTCAATTGGGTTATTTCTGCCAACTCTTATCTCCGATCCGAATTGATCTGAGATAGTGAAGGTGAGAAACTGATCCAATCACATTCCAAGTCCTGCAACTAAAGAGGTCGGATAGGGACAACAATGAACTAAACTGAAGCGTAAGCTTATCAGCGCGTGAAAAAGGTATTCAAAGTGGGGCTCACGTGCTGGGAGAAATCGTTAATCCGATATTCCAAACTCTTTGATTAGTTTAGAAAGCTGCTTGAATTTCTTTCGGGATAGCTTCCAGTTGTCAGGAAATTCCGTAAGAATCCTACGCATACAAAGTCCTTCCCTTGTAAGCTTTGCGACTTCTCCAGTTGGAACATTCTCTCGAAATCGAAAGTAGGGATACCACGCACTCGGACGCGTCATTTCAACATTCCTCTCAGACCAAAATGATTTGTATTCATGAAACGGTGATTTGCTTCGAAATGTTTGAAGCGATTTGATGTCATCTGAAGATAGCTCGCTTTGCCCCTCCCTACTTAAAAATATACAGGCAGCTTGCAAAGCCTCTTTGTCATTACACTGGCCACTCCTCGCTGATTTTCCCCCGTTTGCGGAATACGCCCTCTCCAAAGCATTCAGACGCCGGAATGCCTCATCAAGTTGATCTTGGCTTATTGGATATGAAAAGCTGATCCGAGAATCCGCATGTGAGCCAGCCTCTTCGAGTTTAGCGACCAAGAGATCATCAATATTTCCGGATTCTCCAGGTGTTTGCTTGCTCAGAAGGGCGTCCCACTCGACTTTTCCGTATCTTACAACAGACCCCTCATCTGTGAGCCATGCGGTCAGCAAGATAAGTGGCATCAGTTCCCATCTCCGACGAAGAAACCTTCCAACATCTTCCCCTGTGATCTCGTCATCGTTGTAATCAAAATCAACAATTACATGGGAGAACCGACTATGCATGCAATCTACCTCCATCGCTCTCCTTGGGCACCCGATCCATTCGACCGAATATCCTAAGGACTTGAGGATATCGGAATAACTATCTGCAGTAGGGCCGTCATCATCGATTAACAGAACTGATTTCTTCATCGAGTTTGTATATTTAGTGTAATAATGGTTCTTCCGTCGGAAGATTCAGCATGAACCTCGACAGTCTTGAGCTTGTTCAAAGAGTGTATGATATCCCGAATGCCACGACCTTTTGATGCTTTAGAAAGGTCTCTATTATTTAAGGCGTCGAGAAGCTGCGAATCCATCTCGCCGCCATTGGCAAATCCAATCGTTAATTTGTCAATAGAATTAGAGTCAAAAGAGATCGCCAAAGGCCCATCTGAACCTGACGAAAGATGCGCATCCCAAGAATTGAACCAGATATTCGTTAATAGTGTTAGAGCCGGGATGAGGTCATTAGAAGCAATTAAGTTTACCGGCGATTCGAGGTTAGAAGCGGAAAAGCGGAGATCTATTTCATCTTTAATCGGGCATGTATTTAAGATAGCTAGCAGCAATGAGCTGTATTTGGTGAGATCTTTACTCCAGGCAAGATTCGTAGTTTCTGGATCGAATTCATAGAGAGCATTGATTGCGAGGTCACGAATGAGATCTTGTGCACGTAAGGTTTGCCAATTCTCTTGCGCTTTGATGATGTCGCCGCTTTTCAGGTGGTTTTTCAAGGATGTCATCGTGGTCTTGGCTGGAATGTGACCTATGATGTGAAGAGCTGTCTTTTTTTGATCTCGTTCTATGAATTTTTCCTCTCGATGTCTTGCTGCGGTAGTTGACAGTTGATCAGTGATCATTTTACTGAAATTGTCTAGCATTAGCCACATCAGTTCGCTGATTACCGTTGATCGTTTATCAAAGAGAATCTCATCTTCGAAAACTACAAAGCTTGAGAAATGAACATCAATAGCACTTACGGCGTGACGAGTTCTTACCAATAAGTAGTAATTTCCAAAGTTTTCAGTTTCCAGGAAGGAAACAAGCTCTTTAGGTTCCGCTTGTTTGAAAGAAGATGTATCCCACGTGTGCTCTCTGTATCTAAATTCCTGTTTTCGGCTGATGGTAATTCCATTGCTCTTCGGGTTAATTCTGCCACCTCCGAATGAAGATTCATGATTGAAAGAGAGGGTTCCGTGCTTCTCAATAAACGCGTCTAGGATTCCGCCATCGCTTACGTATCGTTCATCTCCGATCGAGAATGATACGGCGTGACATTGCTGCTCTTCGCCCGGTTCGTCATAGAAATAGAACACGTCGAAAGCCATTACTCTGGTTTCCGCGACTTTGGCCAGGGTGCGGGAGGCGTCTTGCAGAGCGCTTTGATTCAGCGGTCTCATTACGTTTCATTTCGATTTGTGAAATTCTTCGACAAATCCCATCTGGAGTAGTGATCCGAGATCCGGAGATTGTTTGATGAATCCCAACTCCATCATGGTTTCTACCATCGCCTTCCATGAGTCGGTGTCCGATGTGAGCACTTTTCCATGATAGCCTGAAAGATACGGTTTTCCCGACTTTAGCCCTAGCATCTCTTTTTCCGTGCCAATCGATCCGTCGAATTCTTTCAACGCATCGATGGCTTTCTCAGGATCCGCCAGGGCGGCTTCCCATCCCTGCGCCATGGTGTTGATGAACTGTTGCACCAGCGCGGGATTCTTCTCCACGGTTTCTCGCTTACAGAAGTAACAGATTCCCTTGAATTGAATTCCAAAGTTCTTCGGCTCGATGAGCGTGTATTTGATTCCCTGCAAGGTGAGGTCGGTCGGCTCATCGTAGATGAAAACCGGACGCAGATCGCAGTCGTCTTGGGTGATGAATGTCTTCAGGTCGAAAGAGATCGGGACAGGCGTGAAATCCTTCCCGCGAGTGAGCGAGGTCTTTTTCAGAAAGACTTCGTAGAGATACTGCATGTTCCCGCCCGGCAGCTCGCCGATCCGTTTGCCACGTACGTCGTCGATTGTTTTAATGCCCTTTTCCTCTTTCGCGAGCCACACGCCGGGCGAGTCGTAGCTGACCAGTCCGATGACTACGAGGTCGGCCCCCTTGTCATTGGCCACTAGCACGAGATCCGCACCGGCCACCCCGAAGGTGTTGGAGCCGGATTGGACCATCTTGATCGGATCAATTCCGGGTCCTCCCGACTCCAACTTGATAGAGATGCCATTGTCCTTGGCGAAGTCCCGGACCCCGAGGATTTCTCCGCTGAAGGAGCACGAGGGGATCCAGTTGAGGCGGACGCTGGCTTGGTCCTCGCCTTCACCGGTGCCTTTTCCGCGGCACTGGGTGAAGACAACGGTGGCGATAGCCAAAGCGGCGGCCAAGGCGATGATGGGTAATGATTTTTTCATGACGATGTTTGTTTTTTAGAGCAGATGACAAGATAGGGCGGGAAGAATGGATTGGCCTTGTGGCCTGAGTAGTCGGAGTCGGCGATCTCGTGCATCGCGTCGATGGTGAAACCAGCACGGATGACGGTGTTCAGGGTGTCCGAAAGGGTCCAATGGTAGTCGTAGAATTCCACGTCCTTTTCATCACCGTGGAGGCAAATATTGAATTCGTGGAACGGGGCGTTGTAGTTGAACGGAGCGTCCGGGGGATAGTTGACATGATGCCCCACGAATTGTCGATCTCTGAAGCAAGGATGCCCCTCTGCAACAATGAGGACGCCACCTTCACGGAGAGCTGATCGTATCTGGTGCAGGGCTCGGAGGAATTCTTCCTTCCCTGGGAAGCAGATGAGGACAAATGAAAGGACGACGACGTCGTAGTAATCCTGCCTGATCGAGGCTAAGTCTTCATATACCCGCGTGACGGGTGATCCCGATCTTTGGGCGGCGAGGCGCGCGCTGGCAAGGTTCGGATCGTAGAGGCCTATTTCGAGGGAAGGGTCGAGGGCGGGTAGTAGGGCGCCATCTCCACAACCAAAGTCCAGCAACTTTTCCGGAGTATATCCACCGATGATCCGCGCGAGATGCGGGTGGAGACCGGCTTCTTCAAAGGTGTCAGAGCGGAAAGCCTCGTGGGCCTCTCCGCTATTCCAAAACTCATTTCCAATTCGTTTCTTCATTGAAGTTTGTTAGACCCCGAGTCCGGGTGTATACCATTTCGCGAAGATTCGCTCCATCCCGACGACGATTGCGTAGAAGAGTCCGCCCAAGGTCGCTGAAAGAAACAGGGTGGCCATCATCAGTTCCGGTTCCAACCGGAGGGAACTGATGTAGAGATTGCGTCCGAGGCCTACGGGGATGCCTGAGAATTCTGCAACGATCGCACCGATTACCGCTAGGGTGGCCCCGACCCTGAGTCCGGCGAAGAGATGGGGAAGTGAGAGTGGGAAGTAGGCGAGCCGGACTTTGTCCCAGAGCGTGGCTTTATTGAGCGTCAGAAAGTCGATGATGGAGGCGTCGAGCTGCCTGACCCCGTTGGCGAAATTCACGAAAATCGGGAAGTAGGCGAGCAGGGCGGACATAACAACCACCGGAGCCAGTCCCGGACCCAGGATGATGATCAGCAGCGGGGCAATCGTGATCAGCGGGATGACCTGAAAAACCACCATCATCGGCAGCAGGATCTTGAGCAGGCGCGGCAGAATGATGCACAGGATCATGGTGCCGATGGCGCAGGTAGCGGCGAGGGCGAGGCCTAAAGATGCTTCCGAGAGGGTTCGTCCTGTAGCCTGGAGGAGGTCTGACGAACTCCCTTCGGCATACTGGAGTATGCGCGTGGGACTGCTGATGAAAAGCCGCGTCGTTGCGTGACGACCCGCCACACACTCCCAAACTATCAGAAGCAGGATTCCGGCGCTAGTGGACAGGACAGTGTTCTTCATCGATGAAAAATTTGTGGAGTTCCCGGAACTCATCCTGAAGGTGTCCAAGCGGATCCGATGACGTGATCCCTGGGCGTGACTTTGTGATCTCCATGTCGCGGACAATTTCCCCCGATGTTCCGAGCACCAGGATGCGGTTGGAAAGCAGCAGTGCCTCCTGGATATCGTGCGTGACCAGGACAGTTACGGTCGGAATTTCGGCTTGAAGCGCGGCGAGTTCCCGGTAAAGGCGAAATCGCCATGCCACGTCGAGGGCTGAGAAAGGTTCGTCCAAGAGCAGAAGACGTGGTTTGGGAGCCAAAGTCCGGGACAGTGCCACACGCGTTTTCATTCCTCCTGATAGGTCGCGGGGTAGGCGGTTCCGAAATGCACCGAGACCCACTTGATCGATGAGGTACTCCGCGTAAGAAGTGTCGGCATTTCTCAGTTCGAGCGGCAGACGGATATTCTCGGCAACGGTTAGGTGCGGGAGAAGGTTGGGCTCCTGAAACATGAAGCCGATCTCGCCGGTCTTGAGGAATTCCGCAGGCGAGAGACCTTCAATGCTCACATTGCCACTGACCTGTTGCTGGTCACGGTTTGCCAAGCCACTGAGGATCCGGAGGAAGGTGGACTTTCCCGACCCTGATGAACCCAGTAGCGTCACGGTGCACAGTCTCTCGACCTTGAGGCTAATTTTCCTCAGGACTTCCTGCTTTCCGTAGGAAACGGAGAGATTTTCGACGACAAGGCGCATTTGGAGCCAGTTTAGCCTCTTGGAGGAGGACGCGAAACACCTATGGTTGTTATGGACCACTTTGGCTTAAGCTTACGCACCAGATTTCCGGCGGTTGGGTGTTCAAATTGGAGAACTGCGCTAGAGCGCGAACCACTTCTTCGCCACGTTCTCCGGCAAAGGCCTCTTGTAATTCGTCCGAATCACGCCCGGACTGTTCCCGGCCATCTCCGCGATCCAATCCCGGTGGACACCCAAGGCGAGCATCGAGCTGATCCACGTGTGGCGAAGTCCGTCCTTCGGCCAATGCTCGATGACCTTCGCCTCGCGGAGTTCGACGCTCGTGTCCCGCTGCGTTTTCCGTCCAGCCACGGGGCCGCTCGGCTTTCGTTCGGGAAGAAGCCAGCTTGTCAGCGTCCGCCAAATCTCATTGGCAAGCTCGTCGGAGAGTCCGCTCTCCGGCTTCCCGGTGAAGGCGATGTACCGCGGTTCCGCCAGTTTCCCGGCCACCTCGGGCCGGATGTGGATGTGTCGGCGCTCAAAATCAATGTCCTCCCAATTCAAGCCGTTCCTCTCTCCAGCGATGCCTTCGATTTCGCTGGGACGCAGGCCAGCGAAGGCACCGAGAGCCAGAAAGCAGATCCTGGTCGAGGGATTGCCGGTGCAATTGCCGTCGAGATACCACTGGAAGCTGTCCTTGAGGGCTTCGGCAGTCCAGACGGTCGGCTCCTTTTTCGGAACCCGAAGCAGGGCCACGTCCTTTGCGGGATTGAATCCCTTTGGAGTCCAGCCCCAGACACGGGCTCGCTCAAAAAGATGGCGCAAATGTCGATGCGTGTTGTTGATGTGCCGACTCGAGCCCTTGAGATCGGACCGCCATTGCTCAATGTCTCCCTCGGTCAGAGAGTCGAGATAACGGTCTCCGAGCGAGTTTTCGATGATTCGTGCGCGGCTTTTGGCGTCCTTCTTCGTGGCAGCCCGGTCGGACTCCTCATATTCCTGACGGTAGCGTTCACAGGCCTCCGCAATGCTGATGCGCCGACCAAAGGTCTCCTGGCGATTCACAGCTTCCTCCAGGACCCTTTTCGGGTCTTTAAGAATCCGGCACAGACGAATCCATTCCGCCTCATCAGTCGTGATTCGATGGATCCGACCAATTTCGCCACGCTTGAGTTGACCACGAATTTCTTTGGCGAGCGAAAGGGCTTTTTCCTTCGTCTTGCGCTGTTTCACCTGACGCAGCATTCCCGGCGGCGTCCAGGTGACCTGCCAAGCGCCGTTCGGCTGGGTGGGCGAGTAGATCTTTACCGATCCGATTTCCTGATCCAATGGCATGGGAAAATCATACGCCAAACATACGGAAAATCCGCAAAAAACTGCCAAAAACCACGATTATGGCGTTCTGATCGGGCCTTTGATTTCCCGTGTAACAACCTCAAAATAAGCAGTTTATGAGGTTTTTCGAATGGCGGAGGGGGTGGGATTCGAACCCACGGGACCTTGCGGCCCTTCGGTTTTCAAGACCGACGCGATAGACCACTCTGCCACCCCTCCAGAAATCGACCTGCCGCCTTTTGAATAGCGGGGTCGCCAGTCTACACCGCTTCCGCAGCGCATTCAATCGCGATCCGGGAGGTTCACATCCGGGAGTCGAGTTGGAAGACTTGGCCGGAGATGTGGTCGAAGGTCGTGAGCAGACGGACGAAGCGGGCCGCGTCTTCGACCGTGTTGAAACGCCCCAAGGCATGGCGGGCGAGGGCGGCGGAGCGGATCTCCTCGGACAGGGAGGCGGTCATGCGGGTTTCGAGGAAGCCAGGGAGGACGCAGTTCGCGCGGATGTTCCGGGGTCCGAGCTCTTTCGCGAGGCTTTTGGTGAGTCCGATCAGGCCGGCCTTGCTCGCGGCGTAGGCGGCTTGCCCGACGGGCGGGCGGAGGGCGGACCAGGAGCCGATCTGCACGAGGTGGCCGGAGCGCTGTTTCATCATGAGCCGGGCGGCGGAACGGGCGCAGAGGAAGGCGCCCTTGAGATTGGTGTCGAGGACGGTCTGCCATTCCGCCTCCCCGAGCTTTGCGAAGATCCGGTCGCCAGTGACGCCGGCGTTGTTGACGAGGACGTCGAGATGGTCCAGCCGTTCGAACCAAGCGGTGACGGAGTCGGCGGAGCGCACGTCGAGTTCGTCGCGTCCGGGATGGAGAACCTCGGCCCCAACCGACTGGAACTCCGCGACAAGGGCTGCGGCGAGGTCTCCGCTGCCTCCGGTGACGAGGACGAGGGGCGGGCTCGGCGGCATCGAGGGGCGGGGCCGGGGGGCGGCTCAGCGGAAGGGGTTGTTCGCCGGTGCCAACGCGGGCGTTTCCGGCGTGGTGGCGGGGTCCGCTTCGGCAGGCGGGTTGGGATCGACGATGACGGCGTGGGGTTCGTACCGGACGTGCGAACGGCTCAGATCGGCCACGTATTTGATGGCCGCGTTCAACGGGATGTTGCGCAGGGAGAGGGTTACGAGCGTGCCGCTGCGCTGCTCGGGGGTGCCTTTGTAGATGAAGTTCACCACCGTCTCGCCTTTCGAGATTTCCTGGGAGCGGGCGGTGAGGTAGTCGAGGATGTCGCCGATGGGGGCGTCGGAGAAGGAGAGTTCGGGGAGGATGATGTTGGCGAGACGACTTTCGAGATCGTTTTTCGGCTGCTGGTTCTGGGCGAGCGCGGCCTTGCATCGCTGCGCGTAGCTGCGGGCGTAGACGAAGTCGGGTCGGGCGCGGACGACCTCTTCGAACAGGGGCAGGGCCTCTGCGAACTGGCCTTGGTTGAAGAGGCGGACACCTTGATTGAACAGGTTTTGCGATGGGTTCTGCTGCGCGGGCAGGGTGGGGGAGAAGCAGACGAGGAGGAGGGCGAGGAGAGCGGCAAAGGACGGTTTCATGGGCTCGGGACTCGGGTTGGGGGTTGAGCAGGGAGAGGCGGGAGCGCGTGACGAGCGTTCCGCACAAAGGAAAGCTATCAAATTTCCTAAGAGGTGTAAACGCAAATGCGTTACCACTGCGGACGCTTTCCCTTGGTGATCCGTCGCCGGAGGGATGATTTTCAAAAAATTGAGAAAAATTTCAATTCCCCACCAGTTTTGCGCAAAAATTTTACCGCGCCGTTGGACTTGACCTTAACAAGGGGTTAAAAGTGTGGCCCGCTTCCCCCGAACAGACCCCATGCCTGATCTTTGCACAGTTCCGATCCGGTCCACGCGTTGGCGGGGGCTTTTCGTCATTGTCCTCGCGCTGGGTGGCGGATTGCGGGCGCAGCAGCCCGAGGCAGCTGGTTATCCGGTCGATCCGGTCGCGGCGGCGGGGATGACCTCCGGCTTGCCGAACGGAATTACGAGCCGCCAGGCGGAGATGATGCAGGTGCGCACGGCTGCGCAAGGTGCCCAAGGCGAGGCTGCGGCCGCCTCCTTGGCCCGTTCCGCCGACCAGTCCATCGAGGAGCGCAACCGGGAGGTCGCCTTGCAAACGGCGCGGACCAACAAGACGATCAAGGAGGAGATGCGCAATCGTCTCCGTTTCGAACGCGCCGCCGCCGCGCAGAAGAAGGTGAGCGCCCACGACATGTCCACTTGGCAGCAGAACGGAGGGGTGCGGGTCGAGCGCAATGTCCCCAACGCCTTCATCAACTCCATCATCGCCGAGGAGGAGGAGGCTGCCGCCCGCGCCTCGGCGAGTGGCGGGCAGCGGAAGCGCGTCTCCCTTTTCGGAAACGGAAGCGGTTCGTCGTCCGGCGAGGGTGGGGGCTTCCTGGATGCGATCCGCCCGCCCGCGATCCGCCTGCCCCGTTTGCCTTTCACTGGGGGGGGCAGGGACAGGGATGCCGAGGTGGCTGCTTCCGAACCCCGGCCTAGCGACAACAGCGAGCCGGTCTTCGCGCAACAAGGCGCGTCCTCGCGTGCTTCTGCTCCCGCTTCCGCGCCGACTCCCGCCAAGCCCGGGGTGGTTCCGATGATTTCGGGCGCGGCGCTGGTGGATGGGCGGGCTCCGGCGCAATCGGCCGACCGCACTCCGTCGGCTCCGCAGAGGGTCTCCGCCGCCGACCGCACGCCGGAGCCGTCCGAAGCGGGACGGAAGAAGCCGGGTTTGTTTTCGGCGTTCGCGTCGGGCGGGTCGAAGGAGGAAGAGGAGGAGCTCGTCCCCTCCTCCTCGAACGAGAGCCGCGGAGGCGGGTTTTTCGGGTTGGGCAAGAAGAAAGCCCCCGCCCATGTGGTGCCGGGGATCGACGCCAGCCTCTTCCCCGAGGGAGCCGTGGACCAGACGCCCAGGGGCGGGCGTCTCACTGGAACGGCCACTGCCAGGGATGTCGCGGCGGATGCTTCCGCCGATCCCTCCTCGACCGGGTCCTTCGCCCTCCCCGGCCAGACCGTGGAGAGGGAGGAGAAGGCAAAGGGGCGCGGCGGATTCGCCTTGCCGAAGCCGAATCTCTCCCTGCCATCGGTCCCGAACTTGGCCCGCGCCTCGTCGCCCGGCGGCGGCGCGACCTCGCTCGGTTCCTATGTCGTGTCCAGCACCGCGCAATTCATGGCCTACGGGGCCGACCCGATGCAGTCCGAGATCCGCGCCATTCCGGCGGGGACAGCCGTGATGGTGACGAAGCCGGGCGAGCAGTGGTCGGGCGTCCGGCTTTCCGATGGCACCGAGGGGATCGTGCAGAACAAGAATCTGCGACCTTCCTCGGGCGGAGGAGGCGGAGGCGCTTCCGGCGGCGAGTTCGCGACCGGGCAGTGAATCCCGACCGGGCGCTTGGTTCGCCCGTCACACCAGCCGCCACTTCGCTTGCCGGAGTTGGGCCATGGGCAAGTCGGCGAATTTCTCGTACCACACGCTGACGAAACTCCCGTCGTCCAGCTCCACGGTCGAAGGGTAGCCGAGATCGCCGCCGGCCCCATCGCCGGAGACCACGAGCGGCCCTGACCAAGTCGCGCCTTCGTCCTCGCTGATCCGAGCTTGGTTGCCGAAGGGTTCGCGACGGTGGCCGTAGGTCATGAGGAGGCGGTCGTCCTTCAGCCGCAGCAGGTGGGAGGGCAGACCGTAGCAGATGGGGCGCGGCACTCTCCAAGTGGCGCCGCCGTCGCTGGATTCGGTTTGCAGGGTCCAGCCCCGGTTGGCGTCGTTGTGGTTGCGGATCTGCGCGACGACCTTGCCGCTGGCGCATTGCACTGCGTGCAGCTCGTGGTAGTCGAGACCTCGGTCGCCTTCGCGAGCCGGGATTTCCGAGAGCCATTCCCAAGTCTCGCCGTCGTTCGACGAGATTGCTGCGCCGACGCGCTTCTCCTCGGTCCAGAGCTGCTTGCCCACGTAGAGGAGACGACCGTCGGCGAGCTGGCAGGGACCGTGCGGGCTGTTCACGACCGTGTTGATGCGGCCCGAGAAGGAGAGTCCCCCATCCGTCGAGCGGAGGCACCAGACGCCGAGTTCGCTTTCGCGCTTCTCGTCGTCGGGGAGGCGTGAATGGACCGCCCGCCACCTCGGATCGTCGGCTTTCTGCCCGCCCTCCTTCATCATCGGCGCGTAGGCCAGCGAGGTGAAGGTGGTGACGAGGAGGGTGCCTTTCGCCGTTTCCAGAACCCCGGCGTCGCGGTCGTCGATGGGGCCGTCGTGGAGGGTTCGGGGAAAGGTCCAGCTTGCCCCTCCGTCGTGCGAGGTCATCATCTCGACCGTGCCGAAAGGGCAGACGTGCGCCTCGCGCCGTCCCGACCAGACCACGATCAGTTCGCCTTTTCGGGTGCGTGTCAGGGTGGGCCAGCCGTGGTAGTAGTTCGCTTGTGGCGAGATGGTTTTCGTTTCGATCAGTTCGATGGACGGCGCGGCGGCGCGGGAGCGGGAAGGCACGAGAACGGAAGCGGAGGCGGCGAGGGAGAGACCAGTGAAACGTCGGCGGGAGATCGGGGAGTTCATGAAAGGAGCATGGCTGGGAAAGGCGCTCCGTCACCGTCCGCGATCATGGGAAACGGCGGATTGGAGAGGGTCGGGTCGGGGAGCTGAGAGGGTTGGGTCTCCGTTTCCGCGTGAGCAAGCCCCGGACCCGCCCCTCTTTGTCCTTTCCCCTCCCGCCGCGCTCCACTAGATTCCTCCCATGACGACAGTCTCCACCCGGATCGAGTGCGACACTTTGGGCGAAATGGAAGTGCCGGGCGATGCGCTTTGGGGCGCGAGCACGCAGCGGGCGGTGCTGAACTTCCCCGTCTCGGGCGAGGGGCTCGACTCGGGCCTGATCCATGCCTACGGACTCATCAAGGCGGCGGCGGCGCGGGTGAACGGCGAACTGGGCGTGGTCTCCGCGGAACGCGTCGCGCTCATCGAACGGGCGGCGGAGGAGGTGAGGGCGGGACGGCTCGACCGCCATTTCGTCGTCGATGTCTTCCAGACCGGTTCGGGCACGAGCACGAACATGAACGTCAACGAGGTCATCGCGAACCGCTGCTCCCAGTTCGCGGGCGAGCCGCTTGGTTCGAAGCGTCCGGTCCATCCGAATGACCACGTCAACGCGAGCCAGTCCTCGAACGACACCTTTCCCACGGCGATCCACGTGGCGGCGGCGGTGGCCCTGACCCGCGACCTCGTCCCGGCGCTGGAGCGCGGTCGCGCGGCGCTCGTGGAGAAGGCGGAGGCTTTCCACGACATCCTGAAGATCGGCCGGACGCACCTGATGGACGCGACACCGGTGCGGTTGGGGCAGGAGTTCTCCGGCTACGCGCGGCAGCTCGAACTCGCCGCGGAGCGGGCGAGGAAGGCGGTCGAGGCCCTGCTGGAGCTGCCCCTCGGCGGCACGGCGGTGGGGACGGGCTTGAACTGTCCCGAGGGCTTCGCCGAGCGGGTGGTCGCCCGGCTCGCGGAGGAGACGGAGCTCGCCTTCGTCCGCGCGAGGAATCCCTTCGAGGCGCAGGGCGCGAGGGACGGGCTCGTCGAGGCGAGCGGGCAGATCCGCACGATCGCGGTGGGTTTGTTCAAGGTGGCGAACGATCTCCGCTGGCTCGCCTCGGGACCGCGTTGCGGGCTCGGGGAGATCGCTTTGCCGGCGACGCAGCCAGGCTCGTCGATCATGCCGGGCAAGGTGAACCCGGTGATGGCCGAGTCGCTGATGCAGGTCTGCGCCCAAGTCGTCGGCCTCGACGCGGCGGTGGCCTGGGGAGGGGCGAACGGCAACCTCGAATTGAACACGATGATGCCGATGATGGCACAGAACGTCCTGCGCTCGATCCTCCTGCTCGCAAACGCGGTCGGGGCTTTCACGGAGCGATGCGTCGCGGGGATCGTGGCGAACGAGGAACGCTGTCGCGAGCTGGTCGAATGGTCGATGGCGATGGTGACGAAGCTGGTGCCCGTGATCGGCTACGAAGCGGCGGCGGACATCGCGAAGGAGGCGGTGGCTCGCGGGAGGACGGTGCGGGAGATCTGCGAGGAGCGGGCCGTGCTGCCTCCGGAGGAGCTGACGGCGGCGTTGGATCCGGAGGGGATGGTGTGAGGGTGGAAGCGGCGTCCCGCCGCTTGTCATGGGTCACGGGTCATGGGTTGTGCATTGAAGGCTTGATGCCGTCCTCGACTTGAGGAAGGAGCGTGGGAGATTCTTGAAACTCCTCTTGCCCGACCATGCTCCGACCGATTCTTCTCTCCCTGTCGTTTTTCGCCCTTCCGCTCGACGCCGCGCCGATCAAGCGGATCTGGCTGTCCCATATGACGGAGGATCCGTCCGAACTCGTCGTGAATTGGGAGACGGAGACTCCGACGCCCTCGGTGGTCGAGTTCGGCGAGGGGCCGGGGCTGGGCGAACGGGTCGAGAAGGAGGGCCTTTCCACCCGGCACCATGTCGGCATTCCTTTTGGGCATGGAAATGGGCGGCTGCACTATCGCGTCGGGACGGGGGACGAGGTTTCGGCGGTCCATTCGGTGAAGCGCTATCCCGAGGAGGAGTTGAGGGCGGTGGTGGTGGGCGATTGGGGCTTCGCGCCGGGCCGCGATTTCAGTTCGCTCCTGCTGGACGATCCGCATCTGCTGCTGACGGCGGGGGACAATGTGCCGAGCCTTTACCAGCCGGGCAAGGAGGGAACGAAAGCCTTCGCCGCCTTGATCGACGAGCATCCCGAAATCTTCCGCTCGATTCCCTTCCTGCCCATCCTCGGCAACCATGACCACGAGATCACGCCGCGCGGTCCGAAGCCGCCGGAGCATCCGGTCTACGATGTCGAGGCGACGGCCTTCCGCGAATTTTTCGCCTTGCCCGGCGACGAGTGGAAATGGCGCTTCGAGATTCCGCGTTTTGATCTCGCCCTCGTCGCGCTCGATCTCAACCATATTCAGGACTACGGCACGACTTGGCAGAGCTGCCATGCTTGGCAGAGCGATTCGCCGCAGTTCCTTTGGTATGCGAAGACGATGGACGAACTCGGGGCGGGTTTCATCGTGACTCTGATGAACGAAAAGCGGACTTCCTTGGAGATGGCGGGGAAGGGGGCTTGGCTGGGGCATTTCCAGAAGGGCAGTGCGCTGGTGACGGGCTTCGGCTATTTCGCGGAGCGGGCGGCGCTGCCGGGCGGATTGCCCTATTTCAACACCTGCCTGAAGGGCGACGGCGATCTCTACAAGGACCCCGAGTCCCGTTTTCACGCGAGGGTGGACAGCTACCTGTTGCTCACCCTGAAGGCCGGGGCGGCGACGATGGCGGCGGAGCTGAAAGGCCTCGATGGAGCCGTGCTCGACCGCATCGAGATTCCGAAACGCGGGCAGGCGAAGCTGGAATGAGGCGATTTTTGGACCGCTGATTGGGCTGATCCTCGCTGATGGTCTGGGGATTGTCGGGGTTGGCAGGGAGGGTGCTGCTCCGCTTGAAAAAACCTCGCAAAGCGGTTCCCTTTTTCCGGGCGAGGGGCTAAGCTGCCTCCATGTCACGTTACTCCCTTGAAGAATTCGTCAATCAAACCTCGCAGCAGGATCTGAACCAAGGAACCTTCGAACTGGAGTCGGAGCGGATGCTGGAGGTGAATCTGGACGGCCTCGTCTGGATGAAGATGGGGGCGATGATCTCCTACCGGGGGCAGATCAAGTTCACCCGCGAGGGCGTCCTCGAGCACGGGCTCGGCAATTTGCTCAAGAAAGCCGTCTCGGGCGAGGGGGCGCGGCTCACCAAGGCCCAGGGCAGCGGCAAGATGTATCTCGCCGACCGGGGCAAGAAGATCTCCGTCATCGCGCTGGCGGGCGAGGCGATCTGTGTGAACGGAAACGACATCCTCGCCTTCGAGGCGACGGTGAAGAACGAAATCAAGATGCTGCGCCGGGTCGCCGGGATGATGGCGGGCGGCTTGTTCAACTACCGCCTCTCCGGCGAAGGCTTGATCGCGATCACCTCGCACTACGATCCCATGACCCTGCGCGTCAGCCCCGGCAACCCGGTCTTCACCGACCCGAACGCGACCATCGCCTGGTCGGCGAACCTGAGCCCGGACTTCAAGACCGACATCAGCCTGAGGACCTTCCTCGGGCGCGGGAGCGGGGAGTCCTTCCAGATGAAGTTCGAGGGCGACGGGTTCGTCGTGGTGCAGCCCTACGAGGAGGTCTATCTGGCGACGGGCGGTTGAGGAGGAGAAGGGCTTGATTTTCCCTTCCCCGCCCCGCCCGGACTGTGGTAGGCTGGCGCTTGTCGTGATAGAATTCTGAAAAACGCGCTATGGCGAGAAGAGCCAGTTCTGGAATCAATGTCGGGCAGATCGCCGGGATCGCCGCCGCCCTCCTCGGTTTCGTCGTCATCGCCGTCCTGCTATTCAAATTGATCGCCGGCGGCCTCTTCGGCGGGGGAGGGGGGGCGAAGCCGTCCGCGAAACGCGCTGCGGGGAACGCCTCGCCCCTCAGCCTCGCGACCTATCGCGACAACGCGAACAGCCTGCGCGGCAACGTCTACCGGGTCGAAGGCAAGGTCGAGGAGACCCTGCGCTGGACCTCCGACCGCGGCCGGCTTATCAGCTTCGAAGCGATCGGCTCGGACGGGTCGATGCCGGTGCCGGTGCTCGTGCCCGAGGATTTCGGCAACATCAACATCGAGCGCGGCACCGAGTTGGACATCGTCGTCCGGGTGGATCGCGACGGCACCCTCGTGGCCGAGTCCATCGAGGAGTGAGAGCCACCCCGCCCCCTTTCCCAATCCAGATCCGATGAAAATCCCGACGATCCTCATTTCCCTCTCCCTCCTCGCGGCGGGCGGCATGGCCCAGGTCTACACCCCGCCGGCATCCGGCGGCGGCAGTGGTGGAGGCGGTGGAGGAGGAGGCACCCCCCCGTCGAGCCAGACCACCATCGTGAACCAAGGCGGGCAGCAGCAGGGCGGGCAGCGGGTCTTGGGCAACGACGCGCCCTACTTCGACCCGACCACGGACGTTTTCACCTTCGACGGGAAGAGCTTCAACGTGAACGACAACCGCGTCTTCCGGGCGCGCTTCGAAAAATACCTCAATGCCGAACCCTCGACCTCCGAGCAGGATCTCGCCTACCGCGAGGCGATCCGGGGCATCCTCGACACCCTCTCGCCCCACAACCGCGACCGGGGCAAGTTCCCGAAGGCGGTCGCCCAACTCCAGCACACCGCCCAGTTCCCGCAGGACGCCCGCCTCTGCGAATCCCTCGCCAACGCGGTCTACCGCGTCTATCTCGCGCAGCGCACCAAGGAGCAGTTGATGAGCTTGAACGAGGAGCTCGACAAGCAGCGCCGCCAGCTCGACTGGCGTTACGACTCCTGGACCAAGTCCTCAAGCGTGAGAAAGGAGAGGAAGCTCTCCGAGGATCCCCAGCCGGCTGAGCAGCCCGCGACCGATCCGGCCAATGCCGGTCACATCCAGCGATACATCCAGCGCATCGCCGAGGTCGAGGCGGAGCGTGTCGCGAACAAGGCCAAAGGCGAGCTGACCGACGTGCAGGCGAAAATCGAGTTCCAGGCCCTCGTCGTGCAGCTCTTCCTGCAGCGGCGCTTCGAGCACGTCGTCATGGCGACACGCTTCTACACCGAGTTCTTCAAGGACGGCGACGGCAAGCTGCAGTTCAAGGAGGGGTCCGAGGTGGAGCAGTCCTTCGCCAAGTCGATCGGCTTCAACCCGACGATCACGACCCTCGACACCTTCGCCAACGAGGCGATCCGCGATGTCGGGCAGTCGGTCGAGTCCTTCGGCTTCCTCATGGACTCGGGCAAGACCGACGGGGCGCTGCGGCAGCTCCAGCAGGCCTTCGTCACGGGCGAGCACCTCCCCCCGGTGCAGAGCGTGCCGCGCGCGCGCAAGACCGCCATCCTCGAATACGCGCAGAACTCCTTCCAGCTCGTCAACGCCATCGAGGTGAAGGACTACACCCTCGCCGAGGATCTCGTGAACAAGATGAAGGCCCAGGCCGGCGACTTCGACCACTCCAAGCCGACTGCGGCGATCGAGGCGGCGAGGCTGAGCAGCAACATGCGCATTCGTACGGCGAAGAACGCCGCCCTCCAAGGCGACAACCAAGCCTACGAGGAGAACATCAAGGCCGCCGCCGAGATCTGGCCGCAGAACCCGATGCTGAAGGAGCAGTTCGACCTCATCGCCGACTCCGCCGACGTGCAGCAGCAGGCGAAGCTGGAGTTCGACCGGCTCCTCGGCACGCAGAGCTACCGGCAGATTTTCACCAACCGCGCCCGCTTCATCGCCGCGACGGTGGACGATCCCGAGCGGCAGAAGTCCCTGGAGCAGATCGTCGGCAACATCCAGGAGATCGAGACGGTGATGAAGCAGGCCGACACCCTCGCCAAGGCGGGCAACAGCCACGCCGCCTGGGAGATCGTGGAGAAGACCTTCCAGCGATTCCCCGACGACGTCGCCCTCAGCGCGAAGCGCTCCGACCTCGCCACGGAGGTGGCGCCCTTCGCGAAGGCGCTCACCAGCGCGGGGAACCTCGAGCAGCGGAAGCAATACGGCTCCAGCCTCGCGTGGTTCCTCGCCGCCCGTCGCATCTATCCGCAGAGCGAGTTCGCCGACGAGGGGATCAAACGCCTCGTCGACCACATCCTGCCCGAGGAGGGCACCGCCGTGGCCAACGATGGCGGCGGGACGCTTTGAGGCGGTGCGAAGGGATCAGGGTTTGAGGTGTGGGCAACCCCTCCATCAGACCGGATTCGTGGCCATTCGCGCTCATTTGCGGCCATTCGCGTCCCAAAAAATGGGAAACGCGAATGACCGCGAATAGGAGGAATAGCCGCAAAAAGGCACAAAAGACACAAAAATGCGAAGTCACGGTGGGCCTCCGGCAACCGCTGATCTTCGCTGATTCCCGCTGATCTTTCCGGGGCTTGGAAAAAATCATCGCAGATCAGCGCCCATCAGCGGTCGGCCAATTCGGATTTCGAGCTTCGGGTTTCGGATTTTTCCCCTTGCCTAAAGGTTGCGGGCAGAACATCCTTCCCCCATGCCATCGTGGGAACCGCCCCTGCCGGAGGAGCTGCAAGCCTTGCTGCCCCAATACGAGATCACCGCCATCCTCGGTCGCGGCGGCATGGGCGCGGTCTACAAGGGGCGTCAGGCCCACCTTGAGCGCGACGTGGCCATCAAGGTGCTGCCTGGGCACCTCATCGTCGACGGCGACGAGATGAACTACGCGGCCCGCTTCCGTCAGGAGGCCCGGTCCATGGCCCGGCTCGACCATCCCGCCATCATTTCCGTGCATGACTTCGGGGAGACCAGCGAGGGGCAGCTCTATTTCGTGATGGAGTTCATCGACGGGATGGACATCCGCGAATACCTGAAGCTCCAAGGAGGCCGCCTCCCGCAGAGCGACGCCCTCGCCATCGTGGCGCATGTCCTCGACGCGCTGGAATACGCCCACAGCCACGGGATCGTCCATCGCGACATCAAACCCGCGAACATCCTGCTCAACCGCGACGGGCGGGTGAAGATCGCCGATTTCGGTCTGGCGAAGCGTTTCGACACCGAGGATTCCGCCCTCGGGTTGACGATGAGCCACATGGCGGTGGGCACGCCCGACTTCCTCGCGCCCGAGGCCTTGGATTCCGGTCGGACGGTGGACCAGCGGGCCGACCTGTATGCCGTGGGGGTGATGCTCTACCAGTTGCTGACGGGCACCCTGCCGAGGGGGAATTTCGCTTTCCCGAGCGAGATGTTCCCGGATCTGGACCCTCGCTTGGACGACATCGTGGGCAAGGCGATGGAGTCGAACCCCGACTACCGCTACGCGAGCGCGTCGGCGGTGCGAGCGGATCTGGACGCGGTGCTGAGCCAGCCGAGGTCTCGGGTGGAGATGGAGGCGGCGAAGCCCCAGCCCATCCCCGTGAAACCGCAGCCGTCGAAATCGAAAGCGCCGCTGTATGCCGGGATCGGGTTGGCGGCGGCTTTGTTGGTGTCGGCGGTGGTGTATTTCGCGACGCGTCCCTCCGGGCTGGAAGGGGTCGTGCTGGCGGGGCCAACGGAGCGCCCCGACCCGGTGTCCGTGCCAGACGAGAAAAATCCCCCACCCCCCCAAGAGCCTGACCCTGAACGGGATACGGTACTGACGGCGGAGAAGGAAGAAAGTCGAACGGGCATCCTGCCCGTGGCTTCGGAGGAGAAACCGGACGACTCAGAGCCGATGCCCGTCGCCGCCAACCCCGTCGATCCCCCCGCCGAAGCCATCGGCAAGCTGCCGATGCCACCCGAGGAGAAGTCGACACCCGCCGTGGCCGAAGCCGCCCCGCCAGCGGAGCCAGCGCCCGAGCCGGACAAGGCCGTGGCCCCGGAGCCAAGCGGCGGGACGCCGCTTCCACCTTCCCTCCATCCCGACCTCGCCAAGCGTCTCTCCGCCTACGCCGCCGTGCGCCGGGATCGCCTCGACGCGCTCGCCGGACAGTATCTGCGCGGCCTCGAAGGCCGCCTCGACCAAGCCGCCAACGCCGGGAACCTGCCCTTGGCCACCGCCTTCCTCGAGGAGAAGGCCCGCGTCGAGGCCTTGCGTGGCGCCATGGCCAAACCTCTGGAGGACGTGGTCGGGGCGGAGCGCCTCCTCTGGCCGAGACTGCCCGCGTTGTCGGAGGACGCTCCGGAGGAGTTGGCCGGGCTGCGCGAGGTGTGGGAGGGCGAGCGTGGCAAAATCCGCGAGGAGCTCGACGGAAAGCTGGCGCAGTCCCTGCAAGCCTTGGAGGGCGAGCTGACGCGAGAGCGTCGCTTCGAGGAGGCTCAGACGGTGCTGGCCTACCGGGAGGCCTTCCAGCCCGGAGACGCCGAGGAGGCTCCCGCCCCTGCCGCCAGGGAGCCGGAGGGAGGGAAGGTCGCCTCGACCGACAACCCGCTCCGAGCGACCAAGGAGCGGCCCTTCGAGAACAGCCTCGGGATGAAATTCGTGCCTGTGCCGGGGACGGAGGTGCTGTTTTGCATCCACGAGACGCGGAGGAAGGACTATGCCGCCTACGCGGCGGAGAATTCCGGCGTCGATGGGGCTTGGAAGGTTCAATCCTTTGACGGCTTCAAGATCACTGAGCAGGTCGAAGAGCATCCCGTGATGAAGGTGAACTGGGAGGACGCGAAAGCCTTCTGCGAATGGCTCAGCAAGAAAGAAGGCCGCACCTACCGTCTGCCGACGGACGAGGAATGGAGTGCCGCCGTGGGTCTCGGCCGCAAGGAGAAACGCTCGCGCAACGACACGCCGGAGAGCCTGAATCAAAAAGTGGAGGGAATCTACTCTTGGGGAACGACATGGCCACCGCCGCCGGGAGCGGGCAATTTCAGCGACCAGAGCCGCAAGGAGAAGGCTCCGCAAGACAATGGGGCATATCTCGAAGGCTACGACGATGGTTTTCCGACGACCGCACCGGTGATGAGCTTCACTCCGAACGCCTTCGGACTGTATGATATGGGTGGCAACGTGAGTGAATGGGTAGAGGATTGGTTCAATGCCGCGCAGGACCGCCATGCCCTACGTGGTGGCTCTTGGATTGGCGCTTCGGTTTTTGGGCTGCGTTCCTCGTTTCGCGGTGCCTCTCTTCCCACTGTTCAATCTGTCCTTTCCGGCTTCCGTCTCGTCCTCGAAACGCAGTAACCGCCTTCCAGAAAGTAGTCCAGGTTTTCGCTCCGCGTCACCTGGGTTCAACGGGCTTGGGAACCTCAGCTTAGCCGGAGGCAAAAGCCGGGCTACTTTCCCGCCCAAGACGGCTCGGCAGGGACGCCTCGCCCCACCGTTGTCAAAACCGAAATCCGAAGGCCTCGCAGGAACTTCGACGAAGGTCCATTGGGGCACCGACCGGGAGAAGTTCCCACGAAATGGCCTCCGGCGATCCGCTTCGCGTCTTCTCTACCATGCCTTCAAACGGACCCGTAAAACCAACTCGAAATCCCATAAACAAGTTGACGATTCGGAAGGGGGAAGGCATCTCTGTCTAGAATATCTCCGGATGTTGATCTATGACGATTCGTCCCCTGTTGCTCCGTTTCCTTCCTGCAGCCTCCCTCTCGATGCTCGTCTCGTGCGCCGTCGACGAGAATGCCTCCCTGTTTCGTGGAGGGAACTCCGCTGCGGCGGTGCGGGCGGAGGCGGAGGGGAGCGGTGAAGGCCCCCGCAGAGGATTCTTCTCGTATTCCAGGAGCGCCGAAAAGGCGCGGCGGGCGGAGGCCCGGAAGCTGGCCAAGGAAATGTCCCGCCGGAACGCTTGGGCCGGGGACCCCGCCGAGGCGGAACGGAAGCGCGAAGGCAAATGGCTGTCCAGGTTCGCTGGAGGGCACCGTGCCGGAATGGAGGGCCCTGTCGTCGGCGAAGTCGAGATCGCGCCCGGTCGGAAGCGCGGGGGATGGTTTTCAGGGCTCCCCTTCTTCGGGTCGGACCGCCAGCGGGGCGATGACCACCGCATCTACGTGAACCACGAGATCCTGCCCTACCTCGACGCTTCCAACGCGAGGATCGAGATTTCCCTCGGCGAGCAAGTCGCCCGCATCTATCTCAGGTCGGGCATGGCGAAGGATCTGGTGGTCGAAACGCAGATCTCCACCGGCAAGTCGGGTTACGAGACCCCGACCGGGAGTTGGACCATCGGCGAGAAGCTGGTGGAGAAGAAATCCACGATCTACGGCACTTGGCACGCGGCGGACGGCACCCTCCTCGCCCATGGGGAGAGCACCCGCCGCCCCGCCGGGGCCTCGCATTTCGTCGGGGCCGACATGCCCTACTGGATGCGCATCACCGGGGGCATCGGGATGCACATCGGCGAGGTGCCTGGCTACCCGGCCAGCCACGGCTGCATCCGCGTGCCCTCCGCCATCCAGCCGCTCATCTATTCGAAGGTGGGTCTCGGCACCCCGGTGACGATCACGCGTTGAGGGGGTCGTTGTCGAAGTGTGGAAGCGGCGTCCTGCCGTTTTCACTTTCCCCTGACGCGAATTCCGAAAAGGCGCTACCCTTCCCCATGAGCAGCCACCCCCCGGCCTCCGCCCTCAATCTCGGCGTCAACATCGACCATGTCGCGACCCTGCGGCAGGCTCGCTACGCCCCCGACCTCGACGCCCACAACGCCGAGCCCTCCCTGCTCGCCGCCGCGCACGAGGCCGAGGCCGCCGGGGCCGACTCCATCACGATCCACCTGCGCTTCGACCGCCGCCATATCCAGGACCGCGACGTCTTCGAGCTGCGTCGGGGCATCCACACGAAGCTGAACCTCGAAATGGGCAACACCCCCGAGATCCTCGCCGTCGCCTTGGAGGCGCGGCCCGATTTCGTCTGCCTCGTCCCCGAGAATCGGCGCGAGATCACGACCGAGGGCGGGTTGAACGTGGCCAACGCCGACACTTCGCTGGAGCGCACCGTGAAGGCCCTCCAAGATCGCGGCATCCTCGTGAGCCTCTTCGTCGATCCCGAGCCGCAGCAGATCCTCGCCTCGGCCAGGATCGGGGCCGACATGGTTGAGTTGCACACGGGGGCTTTCGCCAACGCCGCGCCCGATGGAGGGGAGGCCGAGTTTCTCCTCCTGCGCGAGGCCGCGATCCTCGCCGCCGGGGAGGGGCTGCAAGTGAACGCGGGGCATGGCATCAACCTGGTCAATCTCGTGAAGCTGATGCGCGTGCCGCATCTCGCGGAACTGAACGTCGGCCATCATCTCGTCGCCCGAGGGGTTTTTCTCGGGCTGTCGCGGGCGATCCGGGATTTCAAGATGCTGATGGGGTCTTATCCGTTGGGGTAGGCGACCCTTGGCCTCTTACTCTTACCTCTTACTCCCTACTCTTACTCNNGAGTAAGAGTAGGGAGTAAGAGGTTGAAGGACAAACCAAGTCCTTGACCTCCCCACCCCCTCGGGTGTTCACTGTCGGCGGTTTTGAGTTCCTTCCATGACAGATACCGACGGCTCGCCCGCGATCGTTTCGGGCTCTCCAGCCTTTGGCTTGGCGAGGACCACCTCGTCTATGTGAAAGGCTCCGGTTTCCTCATGCCCTTCGTCGAGGAATACAAGCGCTTCCGCCTCGACGAGATCGAGGCGCTCACCGTCGCGAAGACTTCGCGGATCGGGATGGGCTTGCTATATCTGTTCCTCCTCCTTGTCTTCTCGGGGATCGCGGCGCTGCTCCTCCTGCTCACCGAGACGATGGGCCCCGTCACCGCCATTCTCCTTTCCGTCTGCTCCCTCGCCGGACTGGCCGTCGCGGCGCTGCTGTTGCGACATCTCGTCCTCGGTCCGACCTGCGTCTGCGACCTCCAGACCCGCCTCACCCGCGAGCGGCTGCGCCCGCTGAACCGCTACCATCATGCTCTCGAAACGGTGCGCCGCGTCGAGGGCTTGGTGCGGGAAAGCCAAGCCGGGATCCTCGCTGCGGGCGAAACGGACGCGGCGGCGCGCCCGACCGCCTCGCGGGCTGCCGATTTCTACCAGGTGCCAGGGCCGGTCCCGGCGTCTTTCGCCGTGTTCGCCCTGCTCGGGTTCGCCGCGCTCGCCTCCTTGTTCCTTGAGAACCCCGCTTTTGCAGGCCTCGTCCTGCTCTTCCTTCTGGGGGCGAGCTTGCTCCTCATCCTCGCCCTCGTCTCGGTGGTGCGGAAGCCGACTCCCGAGTCGATCCGGACCGTCCTGTGGGCTCTCCTCGCCCTGCATTTCCTCGTCGTCGGGACGGGGACGGTCTATTTCCTCGTGGTGGCGATGCGCGATGGAGGGGAAGCCTACACCGTGGGCATCACCGGGCCGTTGGAGGCTTTCGCCGCCATCTCCAGCGAAGGGGGGATGGTGCTCCACGGGGTCTTCGCGGCGCTCTTCCTCGGGTTCTCCGGAGCGGGGCTGTGGGGTCTCGCCCTGTCGAGGAAATGGAAACGGCAGATCCGCCTCGCCGCTTCCCTCGCGGAGGAACCCGCCCCCGGAGGTTCATGAACATGGGCGAACCTCTTTCCAAATCCCTCTGCGCGATCCACGCCGGGCGGCCCGCCTCCGTGCGCTGCCCCTCGTGCCGCCGCTTCTTCTGCGCCGAATGCGTCACGGAGCATGGCGGCAGGCTCGTCTGCGCCGCCTGCCTCGGGGCGGCGGTGGCGGAAGGGCGGCGCGGGCAGGGCGTCCGGTTCCGCCTCCATCCCGCGCCGTGGCTGCAACTCGCCGCGGCTCTCGCGATCTCATGGGCCTTGTTCTATTTCTTCGCCCGCTTCCTTGGCGGCATCCCCGACGCCTTCCACGACGGGACGATCTGGGAGTAAAGGCACGGCATGAGCAGCAAAGTCCATCGACGGGTGAAACGGCGGCGGCGGGAGACCGGGGCGGTCCAGATCCTTGAGGAGGCCTTCCATCTCGTCCGAGTCGCCGACGCGGGCGGTTTCTGGATCTACTATCTCGGCGCGGTGCCTTGGGCGCTGGGCCTGCTCTATTTCATCGCCGACATGAGCCGCAGCAGCCTCGCGGATCGCGACGCCGCCTTCGCCGCGCTGGCGATGACCGGGCTCTGGCTCTGGATGCGCTACTGCCGGGCCGAGTTCAGCGCCCGGCTGTGGGCGCGGCTCCATCCGGGGCATCTTCCCGTGAAAGGGGCCTCGCGCCGCTTCCGCGCCCTCGCCGCGCTCTGGTTCGCCCATGCCTTCCGCATCCCCCTGCTGGCGGTGGGGATTTTCTTCGCGGTTCCGCTGGGTTGGATCGTCGCGACCTTGCAGAACTTCACCGTCCTCGCCCTCACCCAGGACCCCGGCGACCGACCGTTGCGCTCGCTCGTCGGCCGCTCCATCCGCTACTCCCACGACCAGTGGGCGCAGAACCACGGCATCCTCTTGATTTTCCTCTTCGTCGCGCTCTTCACTTGGATCAACCTCCTCTCCACCTGCCTCGTCGTGCCCTCCTTCGCGAAATCCTTCTTCGGGATCGAGAGCCTCTTCACCATCAGCCCCGAGGCGGCCATGGGGAACACCACCTTCCTCCTCGGCATCTTCCTCCTCCTGCAGCTCGTCCTCGACCCGCTCCTGCTCGCGACCTACGTGCTGCGCTGCTTCTACGCCGGGTCGCGCACGACCGGAGCCGACCTCCTCGGCCGCCTCGCCGCTTGTCGCGAGAAACACGAGGAGGAGGGGCGGCGCGAGCGCGGCACCCTCGGCCGGGTCGCCCTTCCCGCGCTGTTCGCCGTCTCGACGGCGCTGGCCGCCCCCACCGCCGCGCAGGAGCCGCCTGCCGCCCCGCCCCCCGCCGCGCAGGGGGCCGTCGACGCGGACCTTTTCCGCAAGGAGATCGCCGAGACTCTCGAGCAGAAGAAATACCAGTGGCGGCTCTCGCGCCGTCTCGACGGGAGCGTGCCGACGGCGGAGGAATCGTGGCTGGGCCGACGCCTCGGGGAGATCTCAAGCAGCGCCAAGCGCCACATCCGCGCCTTCGGCGATTGGTTCGAGGAGATGATGCGCCGGCTGCTGGAGCGCGAACGGCGCGGCGGCGCGAAGGGGATGGAGGAGGAGACGGGCTTCTTCCGCGGACTCGGTTCGACGATGTCCGTCGCGCTGGTCGCCGTCGTCCTCGGCCTCCTCCTCTGGTTCGCCTTCGCGATGTACCGCCGCTACCGGGGCCGTGAGAAAGCCGAGATCCCGGACGAGGGGCGGGGCGGCCCCATCGACCTCGCCAGCGAGGACATCGTCGCCACCCAGCTCCGCGAGGACGAATGGCTGCGTCTCGCCCGCGAGCAGATCGAGAGGGGCGACGAGCGCCTCGCCATCCGCGCCCTCTTCCTCGCGACCCTCGCCCATCTCGGCGAAGAGGGCCTGCTGAAAATCGCCCGCTCCAAATCGAACCGCGACTACCGGGGCGAACTCGGGCTGCGGGCGAGGGCGCTCGCGGGGCTGCGCCGCGCCTTCGACGAGAACACGACCCTCTTCGAGCGGGTCTGGTATGGACCGCACCGTCCCGGACCGGGGGGTGTGGAGGGTTATCTCGAAAACCACCGGGTCATCGCCGAGGAGTCGGCCAAGGCCCGTATCCGTCCGGCGGGGAGCGGCGCGGTCCCGACCCTTTGAAGCGATGTGGACGCGGGCGACAGCGACGAAGCTGGGGCTGGTCCTCCTCGGGGCCGCGTTCGCCGCGGGCTTTTTCGGGGTGCTGGAGAAGCGCTTCTCCTCGGGCGATTTCTACCCGCACTACGCCAGCTTCCGCAGCGATCCGCTCGGCGTCAGCGCGTTCTACGAATCGCTCGAAGGCCTCGGCGGCACGACTGTTTCTCGCAACGTCACCGACCTCATGGCCATCCGGGGCCTCGATGGCGACACCGCCCTGCTCCTGATCGGCTATCCGCGCGACCGGATCGAGGATCTGCGGGCGCCGGATGATTCGCCAGTGATGCGGGCGGTGAAGGAGGGGGCGAGGCTCGTCCTCACCATCAATCCCAGCCTCGTCCCGGAAGCCTACCAGCCGCGCCGCAGCGAACTGGAGGACGACTGGCTCGAACGCCGCCGCCGCGTCCGCGAAGGGAGCGCGCGGGGAGGGAAAGAGGAGGAGAAGCGGGAGCAGGAAAAAAAGGACGAGGAAGACCGCATCGAGAAGCGGATGGAGGAGACGCTCGGCCCCCGTTTCAACCGCAACCTCGGGTTCGACGTGACGAGCCCGTCTTACGAGCGGCGTCCCGAGGAGGGTTGGGAGACCGAGGCGGACGAGTCCCTCCCCGAAGCGGCGGCGGCGGACGGGCTGCCGATGTGGCGCTCCCAATACCGTCTCGAAGGGCGCGACGGGGCCTGGCGGACCGCCCTGTCGGTCGATGGCAAGGCCGTCGTCATCGAGCGCCGCTACGGGAAAGGCAGCGTCGTTCTCGCCTCGGACAGCTATTTCGTCAGCAACGAGAGCCTCCACGCCGGGGCCGAGCCGGCCTTTTTGCTCTGGCTCCTCGGCGGCAAGTCGAAAGTCGTCTTCGACGAGACCATCCACGGCAGCACCGAGACGGGCGGGGCGATGAAGCTGATCCGCCGCTACCGCGCCCACGGGATTTTCCTCGGGCTGCTCGTTTTTCTCGCGCTCTGGGCCTGGCGCAGCGCCTCGCCCCTCGTCACGGGCAGCGAGGAGCTGGACCGAGGCCTCGTCGGGGGAGCGGGCGCGGTGATGGGCGAGGGGACCGGCTCGGGCTTCGTCCGTCTGCTGCGGCGCAGTGTCCCTGCCTCGGCCTTGCTCGACCGCTGCGTCGAGATCTGGCGGGGATCGTCCTCCAGAGAGATGCCATCCGCCGCGCGGGAGAGGCTGGAGGGCATCCTCCGGCGCCATCGCGACGACCCGAGGCGATTCGGCGTGGTCGAGGCCTACCGGGAGATCGCGGAGCTGTTGCGAAAGCGTTGACAAAGGCCCCCGCCGCCCCGTGAATCGCCGCATGAATGTTTGGTATTGGATCGGCCACCGTCTTTCCCGGCTCTTCGCGAAGCTCGTCTGCTCCTACCGGGTGCAGGATCGCGAGAGGCTGGAGAATCTGCCCGGCGGCCTCCTCGTCGTCTCGAACCACGTCAGCTTCCTCGACCCGCCCTTCGTCGGCGCCGCCTTCCGCGAGCCGATCTGGTATTTCGCGAGGAAGACGCTCTTCGACCATCCCGTCGCGAATTTCATCCTCACCCGGGTCAACGCCATCCCCGTGAACCAGGAGAAGCCCGAGCTCTCCTCGCTGAAGCAGGTCATCGCCCTGCTCAAGGAGGGCCAAAAAGTGCTCATCTTCCCCGAGGGCGAGCGCACCTTCGACGGCCGGATCAAAAGCGAGGGCGAGCCCGGCGTCGGCATGATCGTGAGCAAGGCGAAGGTGCCGGTGCTGCCCGTCCGCCTCTTCGGCCCGGAAAAGGCCCTGCCGCGAGGGAGCAAGAAGATCAAGCGCCACCCCGCGACCCTCGTCGTGGGCGAGCCCGTCGATCTCGACGACCTGATCGCCGACGAATCCCTGTCGACGAAGGACCGCTACCAAGCCATCGCCAACCGCATCATGGCGGAGATCGCCGCGCTGGAGTTGCGCGACAGCCGCGGGGAGTGATGGGCGGGGGAGGGGAAGCGGGGGCTACCTCCCGTTGTCGAACCACGCCTTCGTCTCGGGTTTGATCCAAAAGATCAGCAGAGGCACGCAGAGGGGGATGAAGCAGGCGCTCGTCAAGCCAAGGACGATGATGACGAGATCGTAGACCCACACCCAAGGACGCGGGCGCAAGAAGAAGGGCAGGAGCGAGACCACGAAAAAGAACACCCCCAGGACGAGGAAGAGGCATCCCATGACGGTGGCCTCGACCGGGTCCTTGCCGAGTTCGCTGGGATCGAACAGGAAGAAGATGAGGGAGGAGGAGGCGAGAGCCAGATAAGTCAGGCACAGCAGGCCGCAGTAGAGCTTGAACCAGAGGATCACGCCCGGCTGCCGGGCCGGGAACGTGGAATCCGGAGTCTGCAACGAGTCCATGAGAAAGTCTGGCCGGGCGCGGGATGGGGGACTCCGCCCCGTCTCCTCAAGTCGGGGAGCCCGTCACTTCCCCCACCAGCTTCTCAAGTCGGCGGGTGTATTCGACCCAGACCTTGCGGGCTTCGCCCGTGTCGTCGACGTCCTGCCCGGCGTGGATCGCGGCCTTGATGTGGGGTTCGATGGATAGCCAGCCGTCGTAGCCGCCGCGATGCAGATCTTCAAGGATGCGGCGCTGCACCGGGTCCTCGTCGACGTGGCAGGTGATCCAGTCGCCGCCCTCGGGGTTCGGCTTGGCGCTCTTGATGTGGACGTGGACGATGTGGTCGCGGCATTTCTGGTAGTAGTCCCAGGTCGCCTCGTTGTCGTTGTGGTGCAGGCTGTTGTTGCCCGTGTCGATGATGAGTTTGAAGGCGGGGCTGTCCACCGCCTCGATCAGTTCGAGGAAGCCCTCGGGGCTGTCGCCGTAGCCGTTGCAGTTCTCGTGGGCGAGGATGACGCCCTCGGCCTCGGCGATGGGGGCGAGTTCGCGGAGACGCCTCACCACTTCCGCCTTCCACGCGGCGCGGTCCAGGGGGGACTCCTTGTCGTTCGGCCAGGACATGATGCGGAGGAATTTCGCCCCGACCGCCCTCATGCGAGGGGCGACGCGGCGCAGTTCGTCGATGTCCTTCTGGAAGTCCGAGGTCACGGGCCGTGCCCAGTTCCCGATCTGCCCGCCGAAGCCGACGATCTCGATGCCGTTCTCTTCGAGCTGGCCGCGGGCGGCGGCCCATTCCTCCTCGCTGAGGTCGCAGACGCTTTTGCCGTTGACGAGGCGCAGCTCGATCGCGCTCCAGCCCGCCTCCTTCAGTGTGGAGATTTGTCCATCGAGGGTCTTTTCGGCTTCGTCGGCGAATCCAGTGAATTTGAAAGGCATGGGTCGTAGTGGTTGTTTGAGCGGTGGAGGATACACAGGACGGGGCCTTGCGCAAAGCCGCGATTTCGGCAAGGCGGCGATTTTGGAGAAAAAGCTGGTCAGATGAACTTGATCTGGCATATTCAGCATCATGTCCCTCTATCTCAAACTGCCCGAGGCCGTCGACCAGCACGCCTTCAATCATCGCCGTTGGGAGGAGCTGATCCAAAGCGGCGAGCAGGGGAGGTACGAAACCCAACGGATCGAGACCGACCGATACGGCCATCTCGTGATGAGCCCGTGGGCGGCGGCGAGGCACGGGATCTACCAGAGCGAGGCCGTGGGCTTGCTGGGCAAGCTCCTTTCCGGAGGGAGAACCGTCACCGAGTGCCCCGTCTCCACCTCCGACGGCGTGAAGCTCGTCGATGCCGCGTGGATGTCGCGGGCGAGGTACGAGCCGATGCGCGAACTCTTCGTCTTCGAAAAGGCCCCCGAGATCTGCGTCGAGGTGCTGTCCCCCTCGAACACCAAGGCCGAGATGGAGGAGCGACGCGCCCTTTTCTTCGAAATCGGCTGCGTCGAGTTCTGGACGATTGGCGCGACGGGAAAGGTGCGTTTCTTCGCCTGCGGCGGCGGGGAGACTGGGTGCTCGGCGCTTTGCCCGGATTTTCCCAAGCAGATCGAGGCCTGACTCCCTCCGCGCCCACCCCACGGAATCGCGCGATAGCCAGCCCGCGTCCGATCTGTCATCCTCCTCCCGTGATGAACCGATTTCTCCTCCCCCTCCTGCTTCTCCTCGCGACTCCGCTGGCCGCCGGGCCGACCGCCTTCGTCAACGGAAAGATCGTCACGGTGGACGAATCCTTCTCCATCGTCGAGGCCATGCTCGTCAATGGCGACCGCATCGTGAAGATCGGCACCAGCGCCGCGATCCAAGAGGGTCTGCCCGCCGCCGCGACCCTCTTCGATCTGAAAGGGGCCACCGTCCTGCCCGGCTTGATCGATTCGCACGTCCACAGCACCGGGGCCTCGACCTACGAGTTCGACCACGCCGTCCCCGAGATGGAGACCGTCGCCGATGTGCTCGCCCACATCCGCGACCGCGCCGCGCAGTTGCCCGAGGGGACGTGGATCGGCCTTTCGCAGGTCTTCATCACCCGCCTGCGCGAGCAGCGCTTCCCCACCCGAGCCGAACTCGACGAGGCCGCGCCGAAGCATCCCGTCACCTTCCGCACCGGACCCGACTCGGCGCTGAATTCGCTCGCCCTTTCGCTCTCCGGCATCGATCGCGACACCGAAGCGCCCGAGGGCGGTGCCGGGCGGGTCGAGAAAGACCCCGCCACCGGAGAACCGACCGGCATCCTCCGCGGTTCCGCGACCGGGCTGATCAAACGCGGCGACACCGGGACGAAAAGCCCGGACGCTCAGGAGCAGGCCGACGCCCTCGCCGAACTGCTCGCCGACTACAACCGCGTCGGGATCACCAGCATTTCCGACCGCAACGCCAGCGAGGGGGCCGTCCGGCTCTACACTGCCCTGCGCGATGCCGATCGTCTCAGTTGCCGGGTCTATCTCTACCACGGAGTCAACGCCCAAGCGCCTCTCGAAACTGTCCTCGCGAACCTCGACAAGATCGCCGACCATCCTCTGCGCGAATACGACAACCGACTCTGGCTGCGCGGCGTCAAAATCTTCCTCGACGGCGGCATGCTCACCGGAAGCGCCTACATGAAGCGGCCCTGGGGCGTCAGCGCGGCCTACGGCATCGACGATCCCGAGTATCGCGGCATGGCCTACGTCGAGCCGGACAAGCTCTACGAGATGGCCCGGCACGCCCTCGCGAAAGACCTCCAGTTCACCGCCCACTCCGTCGGCGACGGGGCCGTGGAGCGGCTCGTCGACACCTACGAGCGCATCGCGGCGAACGACTTCCCCGTGAAGGACAAGCGTCCCTGCGTGACCCACTGCAACTTCATGAGCGCCGCCGCGATCGAAAAAATGGCCGCCCACGGCATCGTCGCCGACCTCCAGCCCGCGTGGCTCCATCTCGACGGGCGCACCCTGCTGAAGCAGTTCGGCGAGGAGCGCCTTGAATATTTCCAGCCTTACAAGACGCTCGCGGAGAAGGGCGTGAAAGTCGGTGGCGGATCGGACCACATGCAGAAGATCGGCAGCCTGCGCTCCGTCAATCCCTACAACCCCTTCCTCGGCATGTGGACCACCCTGACGAGACAGCCCCGCTGGATGTCCGGGACGCTGCATCCCGCGCAAATCATCGACCGGGCCGCGGCCATCCGCCTCTATACGATCAACAACGCTTGGCTCACTTTCGAAGAGAAGGAGAAGGGTTCGCTGGAGGCGGGGAAGCTCGCCGACTTCATCGTCCTCGACCGCGACATCCTGAACTGCCCGGTGGACGATGTGAAGGAGATCCAAGTGGTGGAGACCTGGCTCGGCGGGAGACGGGTCATTTGAGTGGGTGGAAGGAGCGTCAAAAGGCTTTTCAGCGGAGCTCCGGTGTGGTATTTGGATTTCGAATTCCTTCCTCCGATGAAACGCATCTCCATCCTGCTCGCCGCGGTCTTCGCGATCCCTGTCGCCTTCGCCCAGGAATCCGGGGCGCCGACGGAGGCCGCTCCCGCCACCTACACCGTTCAAGCGGGCGACAACCCTTGGACCATCGCGAAAAAGCACGGCGTCAAACTGGAGGAGCTTCTCGCGGCAAACCAGATCAAAGATCCGAAAAACCTCAAGATCGGCGACGTCCTCAAGCTCCCCTCCGGGGCGAAAGCGGGGGCCGCTCCCGAGCCCGCGCCGGTTCCGGCCCCTGCGCCGGCACCCGCCGAAGAGGCTCAGCCCTCCGGAGCCGACTGGGAATGGTACACGGTCCAGAAGGGCGACAACCCATGGAAGATCGCGAAGGCCCGCAAGATCGAACACGGGAAAATCGTCTCGCTCAACGAAGGCGTCGATTTTACCAAGCTGAAAATCGGCCAGCACATCAAGGTGCCGAAGACGCCGTGATCAACGTTCGAAACGGCGCACGTTCCCGAGGCGGGAGCGGAGATCGCGTAGCACTTCGTCGAGAGCTTTCAAGTCCGAGCCGGAGAGATGCGGTCGGAGTCGGTCGAGCAAGCTCTCGTCAGTGACGGGATCGAGACGGAGCAGTTGCAGGATGTCGGTCTCGTAGAGGTCGGCGCGTTCGATTTGCCCCTGCCGATAGAGAGAGGGCAGGGCGAAGAGCTTCAGGAGGATGATGCCCTCCGGGGTCGCGCAGCGGAGGGACGTCCCCAGAAACTGGCGGAAGGAGGAATGGCGTTTCGCCACCTCGGTGAAGAGGGAATTCGCGGTGAAGCGAAGATCGATGCGTAGGGGATCGCAATCGCCCGTACCGAACCATTCGTTCCTTTCCCGCAGAACGAAACCCGGAAGACGGGGCAAGTCCTCGACCGCGAGGATGAGGTCGATGTCGCGCGTGTTCCGGCCATCGACATATTGAAGGAGGGCGAGGCCGCCGACGAGAACGTGGGGGATGGCGTCGTGCTCCAGAGCTTCGAGAAGCCGCCGGGTTTGGTCGAGGAGGGCGGCTTCGTTCATATCGGAATCTCCATCGAGAAACAGGGCGTCGCGCAGGATCGACGCAAGATCGTCGCGTCGACGCAACACGGGAGCGCTGGGAGGAACAGGGGCTGGCGACACGCAGGAATCTGCCCCACGCGATGCGCCGTCGCAATGTTCATCCCGTCACTTGGCTTCCCCGCCGGAACTCCCCCGGCGTGATCCCGAAGCGTTCTCGGTAGGCCGTTTGCAGGTAGTGGGCGTGGGTGAAGCCGGTCTGCTCGGCGATGAGGTCGATGGTGAGGTCGGAGGCGCGGAGGAGGCGGTTCACCTCGCGGAAGCGGACGCGGAGCAGCTCGTCCTTCGGAGAGCGGCCAAGGGCGGATTTCATGCGCCGTTCCAAGGTGCTGCGCGAGACCGCGAGCGTTTCGCAGAGTTCGCCGACCATCAGCCCGGAGAAGGCCCGTTCGCGGATGAGCCGTGCCGCTCGCAGGACGACGGGATCCTCGATCACGAATTCGTCCGACGAGGCGCGCACCTCGATGCCCTTCGGCGGCACCAGCACCGGGGCTCCGTCGTCGGCTTCGCCTCGCATGAGCCGGTCGAGGCGCTCCGCCGCGAGCCAGCCCACCCTCGCCCCGTCGAAACGCACGCTCGTCAGCGCGGGCGAGGCGAATTCGCAGAGGGTCTCCTCGTTTTCGCAGCCGACCACCGCGACCTCCTCCGGCACGGCGAGGGCGGCACGGCGGCAGGCGTCGAGGAGATGCACCGCGAGCTGGTCGTTCGTCGCGAAGATGCCGACGGGTTTTTCGAGCGCTTCGAGCCAGCGCATCAGTTCGGCTTGGTGAGCCTCCCAGTCGCGGGGGCTCGCCTCGCCTTGTGCGGGCAGGAGGGCGCAGGCGGCCCCGGACTCCTCCACCCGGGCGATGAAATTGGCGACCCGCTCGCGGAAGAAGGACTCCGTGTCGAGGGTGTAGGCGGCGAAGCGGCGGTAGCCCCGGTTCAGGAAATGCTCGGCGACGCTCTGGCCGATGAGGGCGTTATCCATCCCGATGAAGGGCAGGCCAGGGGTGTGCTTCGTCGAGCGCAGCTCCACCGTGGGCACCCCGGCGGCGAGGATCGCAGCGGCCATTTCGGCGCTGTGGGTGCGGGTGAGAATGCCGTCTCCGCTCCAGTTCGCCAGCCAAGGTGGCACGGAGGACTCGAAGGCGCGGAGTTCGAGAAAGGTGGACCAGGGGCCGTGGCCTTGCAGATAGCGACCCACCCCCGACAGAAGGTCGCGAGTGTAGCTGCGCGTCGTCTCGACGAGGATGGCGACACGCTTCACGGGGGTGGCGGGAGGACGTTTCAAGCTGACGAAAAACCTGAATATCGCCGAAGCCGCTGGATGTCAATGGGCGGGCGCAGTCCGGGGCGAGGGGGCGATACCCTCTCGACAGGGACACCCGACAGGGTTAGGGTGGCTCCATGGCGGTCAAAGTCATGGAGAAAGCGCCCGTGGAGCGGACGGCGGAGGCCTTCGTCCCGCTTGAGAACGGGGACCATCTCGATGCTGCCGAATTCCTGCGGCGTTTCGAGGCCATGCCCGAAGTCAAGAAAGCCGAACTCGTCCAAGGAATCGTCCACATGGCCTCGCCCGTCCGCCTCGATCTTCACGCCGAACCCGACAATCTGATCCAGATGTGGCTCGGCACCTACGCCGCCTTCCGTCCAGAGGCGCGCTGCGCCACCAACGCCACCGTGCGCCTCGGACCCGAGGATGTGCCCCAGCCCGACGCGGTGCTCTTCCTCGACGCAGTCCACGGTGGCAAAGCGTCGCCCGATGCGCAGGGCTACCTCGCCGGACCGCCCGAACTGGTCGTGGAGATCGCCGCCAGCAGCGTCTCGCGCGACGTCCGCGAGAAGCTCGCCAGCTACCGCCGCGCCGGGGTGCGGGAGTATCTGCTCTGGCGCGTGATGGACGGCGAAATCGACTGGTTCGTGTTGGAAGGGAATGAATACCGGCTCCTCCCGATGGAGGACGGACTGCTGCGCAGCTGTGTCTTCCCCGGTCTCGTCCTGCCTGTGGCTGCCGCATTGGCGGGAGACCGTGCGGCTGTGCTTGAGGCGTTGAGGGGGAGTCGGGAGGCGGAGTAAAGCGTTATTCCTCGCCTCGGATCATTCGGTCCAATCGTTCGCGCTGCTCCTTGGTCATCCTCGGCATTCCGAGCGCCTGCCGCCGCGCCGCGAAGTCGATGAACGGGGACTTCACTTTCTTCTGTGCGGTGTCCGTGGAAAGGTTCAGGTCGCGCACTTCGGACTCGGTGCAAGGTCAAATGACGGATTCGGAGGTGATGACGAAAAACCTGAGTTTTCCGGACCGATTCGAGTAGTGACTTTCGTTTCTTTTCCCGATAGGCTCGCTCCATGCCAGACTATATCGGAAAAGCCCTCATCGTCGTCGGCGACGCCACGGAGACCGTCGATACCCTCTATCCCTACTACCGCCTCCAGGAGGCGAAGATCCAGCCCGTCGTCATCGCGCCGGAGAAGCGCCTCTACCAGATGGTGATGCACGAGGTGCGTCCCGGCTGGACGATCACACGCGAGTGGGAGGGCTATCAGATCCAGGCCGACCTCGCCTTCTCCGAGGTGAATCCCGAGGACTATCTCGGCATTCTCTTCTCCGGCGGGCGCGCTCCCGAATACATCCGCGAGGATCCCGACCTGATCCGTCTCTCACAGTGGTTTTTCGACCACGACAAGCCCGTCGCGAGCGTGTGCCACGGCGTCGAGATCCCGGCGCGGGCCGACCGGGTTCGCGGGCGGCGCATGGCCACGGTGGCGAAGTGCCAGTTCGACCTCGAAGTCTGCGGCGGCATCTACGTGAACGAACCCTGCGTCATCGACGGCAAGCTCGTTTCTGGCCGCACCTTCCACGACAACGGCCACTACGTCGGTCCTTGGATTGCGATGCTCGAAGAGGAGGCGGCGAGCCGCGCCTGACATTTCACCCACAATTCCCGTTCCCATGAACCGACGCCATGCCTGCCGGCTCCTCGGCTCCGCGTTCCTTGCCCCCTCCGCGATCCGCGCGGCGGAGGCTCAGGGCTTCGCGATCCGCTATGTGCTTTCCTCCGCCCTCTACGGCGACCTGCCTCTCGACGAGGTGCTCGGCGAGGTGAAGAAGTCGGGTGCCGAGTCCATCGACATCTGGCGCAAGGTCCACGCGACCCATCGCGAGCAGATCGAGGAGATGGGCGACGAGGCGTTCCAAGCGCTGTTGAAGAAGCACGACGTGCCCCTCGCCATCTCGACCTGCTACCCGCTGGGACCCTTCAAGCAGGACGACGAGATGCGCTGGGTGAAGAGGAACGGCGGCCACATGACCGTCTGCGCCTCGGGCAAGATGGGCGATGCCGATGTCTCGGGTGCCGAGGCGAAGGCGCAGGTGGCGGCCTTTTTCGAGAAGCTGAAACCGCACTACGAGCTCGCCGAGGAACTCGGCCTGACCATGGCCATCGAGAACCACAAGAACGCGATGCTCTCCTCGCCCGACTCGATCCGCTACTTCGCGGACTTGAATCCCTCGAAGGCCGTCGGCATCGCCTTCGCGCCGCACCATCTCCATGACGCGGTCGATCAGATCCCGGCCCTGATCCGACATTGCGGGAAGGCGAACCTGCCCTTCATCTACTTTCAGGAATATCACCTTTCCGCGAAGCAGCAGATGCTGAAGGAGGAGGAATTGAAGCAGCTCCCCGGTTTCGGAACGCTGGACTATATGCCCATCGTCGCGGCGTTGAAGGAGATTGGTTTCGACGGTTTCGCCGAGATCTTCATGCATCCGACTCCGCGTGGTGTGCCTGTGCTGCCGACGGCCGGGGAGATCACGGAGAAGGTCAATGAATCGAGGGCCTATCTCGACCGCTGTCTTGCGAAGGGATGAAAGGGTGGCGGCGATTCCAATTCGGTAGAGAAATTCTCACAAATTTCTCCAGTTCGATTTGTCAAGCGACGTTCGTCGAAGTTCTCACGAACTTCGCTACGGCGACTGGCATTCGTGAAAAAGCTACCCGGAGAATTGCCCTTTTATCAATGCTCTCGCCTTGGCTGACGACCGTCCCGCTCCACTCCGCTCCCCACGTCACCGGCTACGAGCGCTTCCATGCCGAATCTCCAACGGCGGAGGGCGGTGCCATCCTCTTCTCCGAACTCGGCTGCGCCAACTGCCACGGCGGATCGGCGGTGACGGTGCCGCGAAAGGGACCGAAGCTCGTCGATCTCTCCCAGCGCATCGACCGCGACTGGCTCGCCGCCTTCCTCCGCGATCCCGATTCGGGCCACGAGGGTTCGACGATGCCCGCGATGTTCCACGGTCTCGCCGACGAGGACCTCGACGCCGTCCTTGCCTATCTCGGCACGCTCGGGAAGGGGCTGAAGCTCGGCACTCCCCGCCACGCCAACGCGGAGCGGGGCAGTGCCCTCTATCATGAGAAAGGCTGCATCGCCTGTCACGCCCCGACTCCCGATTTCCATCCGCCGCACGGGGGAGGGGAGACGCAGGTCTCGCCCTTGGTCATCACCCATCCCGATCTCGCCGCGAAGACGAGTCTCCTCGCGCTCGCCCATTTCCTCGAAGCGCCCTCGCGCTACCGCACCGACGGACGCATGCCGCATTTCGTGCTCGACACGCAGGAGTCGCTCGACATCGCCTCCCATCTCCTCGACTACCAAAGTTCGGACCCGAGGGATGCCAAGCCGGTTGCTCCTTGGCCGAAGGCCGATGCCGCCGTCGTTGCGAAAGGCAAGGAGTTGGTCGCCAACATGAACTGCGCCGCCTGTCATGCCATCGAGGGACAGAAGGCCGCTCCGGTGGTGGCCTTGTCAGGATCTCCGAAGGGCGAGGGGCATTGCCTGTCCTCCGATCCGAAAGCGGGGCTCCCCGCCTACGATCTCGACGAAGGACAACGCGCCTCGCTCCTCGCCTTTCTCGCCGGGGACCGTCCGACGGAGGACAGGGACGGAGGCCTCACCCTAGCGGCGATGAACTGCTACGCCTGCCACGACCGAGACGGCATCGGAGGTTCGACGGCGGAGACGAACCCCTTCTTCATCGGCGACGAGGCCCTCGGCGACTCCGGCAGGCTCGCTCCGCCGCTCACCGGCATCGGGTACAAATTGCAGCGCGGCTGGCTGGAGGGTGTCCTCACCGGAGCGGAGGGTAGCCGGGCGCGGCCCTATGTGAAAACGCAGATGCCCCTCTACGCTGCCCACGCGCCCGCCCTCGCGGAGTGGCTGGAGCGCATCGACGCGCCGCCGGACGCGAAGCTGCTCGTCGAGCGAAAGGAGGATCTCGAAGCCGGTCGCAAGCTCCTCGGCATCCTCGGCGGAACGAACTGCATCACTTGCCACACATGGGACGGGCAGCGTTCCATCGGCATCCAAGCGCTCGACCTCGCCTCGCTCGACCGCCGTCTGCGGCCCGAGTGGTTCCGCGACTATCTGCTCGATCCCGCGTCCTACCGTCCCGGCACCCTGATGCCTCCGCTCTGGCCGGGCGGGCAATCGACCGTACCCGATGTGCTCGGCGGCGACACCGAGCGCCAGATCGCGGCCATCTGGAGCTTCATCCGCGAAGGCGAGGGACTGCCCGAGGGCTTCCCCGACCACGGCTCGGGGCAGTTCGAGATCGTTCCGACGGATCGTCCCGTGATCCAGCGCACCTTCTTCGAGGGAACGGGAACGAAGGCGATCCTCGTCGGCTTCCCCGGCGGCGTCAGCCTCGCCTACGACGGGCTCGGAGCGCGTCCCGTTCTTGTGTGGCGGGGGCCTTTCTTCGATGCCTACCACACTTGGTTCTCGCGCCACGCGCCCTTCGAGAAGCCGCTCGGCGGCGACCTTTCCGCTATCCCCGAGACGGGAGCGGAGACGGGACGACGTTTCCGGGGCTACCGACTCGACGAGGCGGGGAATCCGACCTTCCTCTTCACCGACGGCGATCGCGAGGTGAGCGAGCGTTTCGCCGTCGAGGACGGGAAGCTGGTGCGCACCCTCTCGTGGACGGAGGGGAGCGCTCCGGCGGTGGCGCATCCCGATGGCGTGGCGGTCGAGAGCACGGGCGAGGGGAAGAGCCTGACATTCATCTATTCGTGGAAATGAAGCGGATCGCCTCCATCGTCCTCCTTCTCTGCGGAACCTTGGCCCAAGCGCAAGAATCCGCTTCGGCCTACACCGTCGCCGAGCTTCTCGCGGCCAGCTCCCCGCAGGACTCGCGCTCGAAGGATTGGAAACCCGGCGACGGCATCGCCCTCGAAGTCAGCGGAATGGAGTGGATTGGCCCCGACCGTCTCGCCGTGGCCATCCGCAAGGGTGAGGTCTGGTTCCTCGACGGGGTGCTCGGCGATCCGTCGGCAGTGAAATACCATCTCTTCGCCTCCGGCCTGCACGAGCCGCTCGGATTGCTCCGAGACGGCGACGATCTCCTCGTGGCGCAGCGTGCCGAGATCACCCGGCTGCGCGACACCGACCGCGACGGCGTCGCCGACGAATACCTCACCGCCTGCGACGGCTGGACCGTGACGGGCAACTACCACGCCTACACCTACGGCCCCGAACGCGACGGACAGGGAAATCTGTGGGGCACCCTCAATCTCGGCATGGGCGAGCTCGCGGACAACGCCAAGGGCTGGCATGGTTGGGGCGGCATCATCGGCAAGGGTGGGCGTTTCGAGCCGAAATCCCTCGGGATGCGCTCGCCGAGCGGATTGGGAGCGAATCTCGCGGGCGACATGTTCTTCACCGATCAGCAGGGCACCTGGGTTCCGGCAACGCCGGTGTATCACCTGCGCCCCGGCGTCTTCTACGGAAACCAGGAGTCGCTCGGATCGCTCGATCTTCCCGAGGCTCCCTTTCACCTGACAAACCTCCCAAAGCCCAACCAGCCCTATCCCGACGCCCTCGCCGAAGCGCCGCAATTTGTCCCTCCGGCGGTGTGGCTGCCCTACAACAAGATGGGCCGCAGTGCCACCGACATCCAGGTGATCGATCAGGGCGGCAAGTTTGGCCCCTTCGACGGGCAGCTTCTCGTCGGCGAGTTCACCAATTCGGCGGTGAGCCGCGTCTTCCTCGAAAAGGTCGGCGGCGAATACCAGGGGGCCTGTTTCCCCTTCCTCGACGGCTTCCCGGCGGCGGTGGTGCGACTCGCTTTCGCGCCCGACGGATCGCTCTTCGTCGGCATGACCAACCGAGGCTGGTCCTCGCTGGGGAACCGCTCCTACGGCCTCTCCCGGGTGCGCTTCACTGGCGCGACGCCCTTCGCGATCCGCGAGATGCGGGCGAAAGCCGACGGCTTCGAGCTGGTCTTTACCGAGCCGATCGATTCCGCCACGCTCGACGGCGCGTTGGCGATGAGCGCGTTCACCTACCAATACTCCTCCGCCTACGGAGGCGACGAGATTGACACCACGGAATTGAAGATCGTCTCGGCGACGCCTTCCCCAGATGGCCTCTCGATGCGTCTCGTCGTCGAGGGATTGCGACCGTTCTACGTCCACGAGCTACGCACCACCGGACTGAAGTCGAAGACAGGCCGGACGCTCGATTTTCCGAATGCGTGGTACACACTGAACCGGATTCCGGAATGAGGCGGACGTGACCGCCGGGCACCCCAGGGAATCGCGTCCTTGCCAAAGGTCCCCTTTTTCCCCTATGCTCCCGTCCATGGCCCATTTCTCCTGGCTCGACTACACCATCTTCGGCCTCTACCTCGCCGCCTCCGTCGGCGTGGGGCTCTACTCGGCGCGGCGCAAGGCGGGCAACCTCGGCGACTACTTCCTCGCTGGGCGGGGCATGAGCCCCTTCCTCGTGGCCATGTCCATCCTCGCGGCGCTCTTCTCAGGCATCAGCTACCTCGCCGGACCTGCCGACGTCTACAAGAACGGCTTCGCCTTCGCCTATGCCGTGCTCGCCTTCTTCATCGCCACCCCGATCACGACCCTGTGGGTGCTGCCGAAGTTCTACCACTCGCGCTTCTACACCGCCTACCAGTTCCTCGAAGAGCGCTTCGCCCTGCCTGTGCGGCTCCTTGCCTCGGGGCTCTTCATCGGCCGGGTCTCGCTCTGGCTCGCCGCCGCGACCTACGCGCCAGCCCTCGCCTTGGAAAAAGTCACCGGCATCCCCCTCTGGGTCACGATCCTCGCCTCGGGCACCCTCACCATGCTCTACACCACCCTCGGCGGGATGCGGGCGGTGATCTGGACGGATGTGATGCAGCTCATCGTCCTCTTCGGCGGGCAGATCATCATCACCTTCGTCGCCGCGAGCATGATCCCCGGCGGCCTCGGCGGCGTCTGGGAGACCGCCGTCGCGGATGGACGCATGGACATCAGCCTCTCCTTCAGCCTCGCCGAGCGGGTCAATCTCGGCTCGCTCCTCCTCGCCGCGGCCTTCCTCCACCTCGTGCAGATGGCCACCGACCAGGTCTCGGTGCAGCGCTACCTCACCGCCGGGAGCCTGCGGGAGGCGAAACGCTCGCTCTGGATCAAGCTCTGGTTCATCCTTCCGGTCCTCGTCCTTTTCTACGGCACCGGGCTGGTCCTCTACGCCTTCTACAAGATCCACGGCGATCCGCTCGCCGCCGGGCACATCGCGAAGGAGGACCAGATCCTGCCCTACTTCGTCGTCAGCCAGCTCCCTGCCGGGCTGCCCGGCCTGCTCATCGCGGCGATCTATGCGGCGAGCATGTCCACCATCTCCGCCGGGCTGAACTCGCTTTCCTCGGCCACGCTTGTCGATTTCCAGCAGCGCCTCGGCAAGGGACCCGCCGTCTCCGACGCCCGCCAGGTCGCCCGAGCCCGCTGGATTACGGCCGGCTACGGCATCCTCGTGATGGCCCTCGCCTTCGCCGTCTCGCAGATGAAGGGCAACCTCGTCGAATCGGTCAACACCATCATCGGTCTCGTCGGCGGACCGCTCCTGGGGCTCTTCGTACTCGGCATGTTCACCCAACGCGCCGACACGCGCGGGGCGCTGGTCGGCTGCTTCGTCGGCTTCCTCTCGTTGCTCGCGCTCTTTCTCTACCAAAGCGGAGCCTTCACTGCGGAAACGCCCGAAACCCTTGTCTCCTTCATCTGGTACAGCCTCTTCGGCTGCCTCATCACCGTCGGCGTCGGCCTGCTCCTCTCGCGGGGGAAGGCGGCGTCCGCGTCCGCTTGATCCCGCAAAAGCGGCAGGACGCGAGCGATCCTTTTTTCTGGACTCCGCGCCGCGTTTCCCTCAGCATCCACCGTTATGTCCCCCACCTACTGGCCCTTCGTCATCCTCGCCGTCAGCGTCGCCTTCATCGTCATCGGCATCGGAAAGCTGCGTCTCCACGCCTTCGTCGCCCTCCTCCTCGCCGCCTTGATCGCCGGCCTCATGACGGGGAGGGAGGCTTGGGAGATCGTGCAGAAAGACGGCTCGACGAAGACCTATTCAGCGTTCGCCGGCTGCGTGGAGATGGTCTCGAAGGGGCTCGGCGACACCGCCCGAGACATCGCCATCTCCATCGCCCTCGCGGCGATCATCGGCATGGCCCTGATGCAGAGCGGTGGCGCGGACAAGGTGGTGCGCCGCTTCCTCGCCCTGTTCGGGGAGAAGCGTGCCGGCTGGGCGCTGCTGACCAGCACCTTCCTCCTCAGCGCGCCGATTTTCTTCGACACCATGTTCATGCTGATGGCCCCGCTCGCCATGACCCTCGCCCTGCGCACGGGGAAGAACTACGTGCTCTACATCCTCGCCGTCTGCGTCGCCGGCTCCATCACCCACTCCATGACCGTGCCGCACCCCGGCCCGGTCGCCGTGGTGGACGACCTCCAGATCAGCGTCGGCGAATCCCTCGTCTGGGGCATGGCCGTCGGGGCCGTCGTCGCCGTCTTCGGCTTCCTCGTCAGCCACTGGATCAACCGGCGGGTGCAGGTGCCCGTGCGCGGGTCCGGGGCCGTGCCGCTCGAAAGCCTCAAGGGCATCGGCGACAAGCCGGACAGCGAGCTGCCCTCGTTCTTCTGGAGCATCGTCCCGGTGATCCTGCCCATCGTCCTCATCACCCTCACCACCGTCTTCGAACTCGCCGGAAACGCCGCCGCCGCTGGGACCGGATGGGCCACGGGCTTCGTCTCCGCCTTCGGCGGCCAAGAGGGGTTCGATGCGGTCCGGATCTGGGTCGACTTCATCGGGAACAAGAACATCGCCCTGTTCATCGGCGCTTTCATCGCCATGGCCGTGCTCGCCCGGCAGTGCAAGCTGGGGCTGGGGAAACTGGAGGAGCTCGTCGCCCCTCCGCTGGAGACCGCGGGCATGATCATCCTCATCACCAGCGCTGGCGGAGCCTTTGGCGCGGCCCTCCGCAACGCCGGTGTCGGCGACGCCGTGAAGACCCTCGCCCAGGGATACAGCATCAACCTGATCCTCCTCGGGTGGCTCGTTGCCGTGGTGATCCGGGTCGCCCAGGGCTCGGCCACCGTCGCCATGCTCACCGCGTCGTCCATCATGGCCCCCATGGCCGCAGGCTCGCAACTGGGCTGCCATCCGGTCTACCTCTTCATGAGCATCGGCTTCGGGGCCATGTTCCTCTCGTGGATGAACGACAGCGGCTTCTGGGCCGTGTCGAAGCTCTCGGGGATGACGGAGAGGGAGACCCTGCGCACCTTCAGCGTCCAGCTCACCGTCAACTCCATTGTCGGGCTCGTCGTTGTGCTCCTTCTCAGCAAGCTGCTGCCCATGGTCTAGCTGGCCGGGAAACCGTCCTCTCGCATTCGGTGGAGGTCGGCCTTACCTTGTCCGGCCCAACCCTCTTGCGTCCTTGAGCAAACCCTCTTCCTCCACCTTGCCCCGCACCGCGATCCTCAACGTCGTCGGCCTGACCCCGCGCCATCTTGGCCCGGACATGCCTTTCCTCCGCCAGTTCCTCGCGCGGGAGGAGACGAAGCTCGTCCATGTGACGCCCCTGCTGCCCGCCGTCACCTCGACGATGCAGGCGACCTACCTCACCGGCGAAGCGCCCGGTGGACACGGCATCGTCGGCAACATGTGGTACGACCGCGACTACGCCGAGCACCGCTGCTGGAAGCAGTCGAACCACCTCGTCAAAGGCCGCAAGATCTGGGAAACGCTCCGCGAGGAGGACCCCGCCTACACCTGCGCCAAGGTCTTCTGGTGGAACAATCTCTACTCCAGCGCCGACTACCAGATCACCCCTCGCCCCATCTACCGCGCCGACGGCAAGAAGCTCTTCGACGTCCAGACCTGGCCGATGGAGCTGCGGAAGAAAATCCGGCGACGGCTCGGCAAGTTCCCTTTCCCCGCCTTCTGGGGGCCGGCCTCCGGGATCGAGTCGAGCCGATGGATCGCGCAGTCGGCGAAGTGGTTCGAGGACCAGTTCTCGCCCAATCTCAACCTCGTCTACCTGCCCCACCTCGACTACAACCTCCAGCGCATCGGGCCGGAATCGCCGAAGATCTCCGACGACCTCCAAGCCATCGACCAGGTCGTCGAGGATCTCGTCAACCATCTCGAACCTCGCGGCGTGCGCGTCGTCGTCCTCAGCGAATACGGCATCACCCAGGTGGATCGCGCCATCCATCTCAACCGCGTCTTCCGCGAGAAAGGCTGGATCGTCTGGCGCGACGAACTCGGGAGCGAGATGATCGACCTCGGCAACTGCCGCGCCTTCGCCATCCCCGACCACCAGGTCGCGCATGTCTACGTGAACGATCCAGCGATCCTCGACGAAGTCGCCGAGACCCTGCGCCAGACCGAAGGCGTCGCCGCCGTCCACGACCGTGCCGCCCAGAAGGCGCTCGGCCTCGCCCACGAGCGGACTGGCGATCTCGTTGCCGTGTCCGACGAGCGGAGTTGGTTCACCTACTACTGGTGGAAGAGCGACCGCAAGGCTCCCGACTACGCCCGCTGCGTCGACATCCACCGCAAGCCCGGCTACGACCCCGTCGAGCTCTTCCTCGATCCGAAGATCCGCTTCCCCAAGCTGGCCGTGGGTCGGCGCTTGCTGAAGAAGGCCCTCGGCTTCCGCATGTTGATGAACGTCATCCCCCTCGACGCCAGTCTCGTGAAAGGCTCGCACGGCTGCATCCCGCACGACCGCGACGACCATCCCGTGCTGATCGGAGCCTTTCCGGGACTGGAAAACGGTGCGACTCTCGCCGCGACGGAAGCGCATGGGCATCTGCTGGCACTCTGCCGTGGCGGAGGCTGGAGTCCCGTGACCCGTGACCCGTGACTCACTTCCCCTGCCCGTAGTAGGCTCCCGGCCCGTGCTTCCGCAGGTAGTGCTTGTCGAGGAGATGTTTCGGCAGCGGCGCGACCTCGGGCCGCAACTGCCACGTCCCCAGCGCCATCTCCGCGCAGACTTCGAGGGCGACGCTGTTCCTCACCGAGTCGAGGGCGCTTTTGCCCCAAGTGAAGGGCGCGTGGTATCTCTGGAGGCAGGCCGGCATCGCCATGGGGGCTATCCCCCGCTTGCGGAAGCATTCGACGATGGCGCGGCCCGTGTTCGTCTCGTAGTCCTCGGCGACCTCCTCCGGCGTCAATTCGCGCACCAGCGGCACGGTTCCGAAAAAATGATCGGCATGGGTCGTGCCGAGGCAGGGCAACTCCACCCCGGCTTGGGAGAGCATCGTCGCCCTCACCGAATGCGTGTGGGTGACCCCGCCGATCTCCGGAAACTCGCGATAGAGGACGAGGTGCGTCGGCGTGTCGGACGACGGACGCAGCGTTCCCTCGACGACCTGGCCGTCCAGATCGAGGACGACGAGCGAATCGACCGTGAGATCCTCGTAGGCGACCCCGCTCGGCTTGATCGCGACGAGCCCGCGCCCCCGGTCGATCCCTGACACATTGCCCCAAGTCAGGCGCACCAGCCCCTCTTTCACGAGGAGAAGGTTGGCCTCCAGCACCTCTTCTTTCAGATCCCGCAGCATCGTGGGGAACGAAACCCCGAACGCGCCCCCCGCAAGAGGAGAATTCCGGGGGGACAATCGCCCGAATTGGTCTACCCTGTCCGACTCCCTGACGGAACCCGGCCCTGCCATGTGGCGAAAGACCCAGAAGCTCCTCGCGACCGTTGTCCCCCTCGTCCTGCTCCTCGCCTACCTCGCGGTGGCGGCCTGCATGCTGAACCGCTGGGACGCGATGGTCCCGGTCACGCTCACGCCGGTGTGGGCTTGGGCGGGTGCCGGGGCGCTGGTCTCCCTGCTTTGCTGGATCGTCTGCCGCGGTCCGGCCCTCGGGGCGATGCTCTGCCTCTTTCTCGTCACGGTGGCGGCCTTCTCCGAGGAGGTCCGGGGGATCTGCCGCGAGGCTGTCGCCTCGGTGCGCGAACGCCGGGCCGCCCCCGCTTCCCCGGAGGAGGGGGCAATCCTGCGACTCGCCTCCGTCCGCTGCTCGGGGAAGGAGGAGGCTCTGCGCGAGGCGGTCGAGGCCGCCCCCGACCTTCTCCTCGTGCAGGAGGCCCCCGACAAGATGACGCTCGACGCCATCGCCGACCGGCTCTATGGCGTGGAGCGGTCCGTCACGACTTGGGGCGATCTCGCGATCCTCGCCCGTGGTGAAACCCTTTCCGTCCTGACCGATCCGCAGGGCAAGGCCCTCCATGTGCGGCTGAGGCATCCGGGCGGGCTGGTCATCGACGCCACCAATCTCGATCTCCCCGGCTGCGCGCCCCGCCTCGACATGTGGAAGCCGCCGGTGTGGAAGGGACTCGTCGCCGCCCGCGTCGAGACCCGCCGGATCGTGCGGACGCTCCTCGGGGAGAATCCGATGAACCGCGACCGCGTCGCCCGCGTGGTCGGCGGCGGCTTCGGCACCCCGCCCAAGGACGACGTTTTCCGCCCCTTGGAGAACAACCGCATGGTCGACACCGGGGCCGCATCGGGGCAGGGCTGGAACAACACCCATCCCTCGACCTATCCCTTCCTTCGCCTCGACCAGATCTGGGTCTCGCCGAACCTCGTCCCGTTGAAATCGACGACGCGCCTCAACCCGGATGCCAAGGGCCGCATCGTCGTGAGCGAAGTGCGGATGCCCGCAGCAAAGGCGAAGGTGCCGTGATGAGGGGGGAAATCGGAAATCCGAAGCTCGAAATCTGAATATCGGATTTATCTGTTGGCTTCGAGATTCCTACTCGTACTCATCCTCCTACTCAATCGTCCGTCGCCAGACCTCCGCTTTCTGAGTAGGAGGATGAGGATGAGTAGGAGGAAGATCAGACCGAGCGAGGTTTCAGTTCGTTCCACACCTCCGGAAGATCCCAAGTCTTGAGAACCCCGAAGACCATGTGCGAGAGCGGCCATTGGTAATGCTCCTTGACGGCGAGGGAATGCCAGCTTTCGAGCGGCTCGCGGAGGGAGACGCTTTTGACCCGCTCGTCGAGGAGGGCCGCGAGCCCGCCGGGCAGGGTGGCGCGGCCTTTCGCGGCGAGATGGAGCCCGGTCCAGCCACGGGAGATAAGGAGATCGATCACGCGGAGGACATCGTGCGTCTTCCCGCCGAGATAGGGACGGGCGAGCATGTTCGCATAGGCGGCGTAGAAATAATCGGCCCCGTAGTAGCTGTGCGGCTGGTTTCCGGCGGTGACGGGCAGGGATTCACCGACGCCGCGCACGTCGCAGGCGACGATGAGGGTGGCGTCGTCCTGCGCCGCGACGAGTTCCTTGAGAAAAGCATCTTCACGCAGCTCCTGATCGGAGGATTTCTCGGCGATCCAGAGGAGGGCCTTGCCTCCGCCCTCGGGCGCGGCGGGCAGGCGGGAGACGTGCGACTCGTCGAAGAGCACGGTGCAGACCGCCTCGATTCCCGGTTCGCTCGCCACGGCATAGTGAATCCAATGGCTGCGCGGGTAACCGCGCTTGGGGCCGTAGGGACGCAGGATGCGGTAGTCGGGCGCGGCGACGGGGTCGCGCTCGGGCAGGCGCAGGGAGTTGGCGACGGCTTCGCGGAGCTCCCCTCCGGCGAGCGGCGCGGCTTCGCGGGCGGCCTTGAGTCGTTCCGCCTTCGCCTTGGTGAAGGCGAAGACGGTGCGGGAACCGGGATCGAGGACGACTTGTCCGCTTGGGGTGCATTGCAGGTCCGCGTCCTCCTCGATGACGATAGCGGGTTCGCTTCCGGCATCGGAGGCTCCGGTAACGCTGTTGAAGAAGCGATACATCGCCTCGCGGTTCGGCTGCGAGTATCCGTGCGGGTCGGGGCCGATGTGGAGCTTCACTTGGTCTTCCGCGCCGAGGAGGCCGTAGAGGTGGCGGAGCCGGGCGAAGGATTCCTCCGCTCCCCGCGCGTCGAAGTAGTCTTTCTCCTGCGCGAGGATGATGAGGGGACGTGGGGCCATCGCGGCGAGGTAGTCGTCGTGGTCGAGCCCGAGGGCGAGGGAGCGGGGCGGGCATTGCTCGTTGTCCTGCGGCAGTTCGTTCTCCAGATTCCGCCGCCAGGCCGTGACGAAGCAGGCGGGCGCTCCCATGGTCCAGCGCCGCTCCAGTCCGATGAGCCAAGTCGTCAGGGTGCCGCCGCCGGAGTTTCCGGTGATGCCGACATGCTGCGGATCGATCTCGGGTCGGGTGAGGAGGTAGTCGAGGGCGCGGATGCCGTCCCAAGCGCGCCACGATCCGAGGAATTCGCCGACCAGCTCCATCTGGTTCCCGGCGTGGTTGTGCTCGGTCGTGGTGCCTTTGATGAGAAGCTTCCCGGCGGGATCGACGTATTGGGAGCGCTCGCCTTGGCCGATGGGGTCGAAGATGAGGCAGGCGGTGCCGAGCCGCGCGAGCCCTTGGGCGAAGCTCTGGTAGGCGGCGGCGCATTTGCCGTTGTCGGAGTGTCCGCAGCTTCCCACGACGCCGGGCACCTTTCCGCCGGGATGCTCTTTCGGCAGGTAGAGGTTCGCGGTGACATGGAATTTCGGACGGCTCTCGAAGATGACCTTCTCCACGGTGTAGCCGTCGCGGTCGAGGATGCCGGTGACTTTCGCGTTCAGAGGGGTTTTCTCCGAAGGCATGGGGGCGAAGGCCTTGGCGATACGCTCGCGAACGTCCGCGACGTAGGCCTCGGCTTCGGCTTTGGTGGAAAGGGCCGCCTTTCGCGCCGAGGTCCGTTTCTCCACGGTCCGCACTTTGGCGACATAGTAGTCGTGGACCATGCGGGGGAAGCGTCGGTAGGCTTCGAGCGCGGGCGTCATCGCAGCGGCAGGCGATTGCGCGGCGACGCGTCCGGGCAGGCCGAGTCCGGCAAGGGCGAGACCGCCAGCGAAGTGGAGGAGTTCGCGGCGCGAGGCGGTGGAAGGGAAGTCGGGATTCATCATTGTGAGAGTAGGGAATTTCGGGGCACTTCGTCAAAGCCGCGAAGGCGGGATGGTGGAAGCGGCGTCCCGCCACTTCCACGCCTCGTAATCATACTCCTGCCTCCTCCTCATGCTCGCCGGGCTTTGAGTAGGAGTAGGAGGATGAGTAGGAGGGCAAAATTCCAAGATCAGAGGCTGTCGCCTGACACGAAGGGTGCGGGACTGGAGCGACAGGGGGGCGATCAACCGTCCCCCTCCCACTACCGCCTCCCAATTCCCGCCATCCTGGCGAGATGGAGGGCGGCGAAGATCTTGAAATCGACCTGCTTCCCCTCCGTCTGTTGGGCGCGGCACCATTCCAGCAGATCGTTCTCGTGGACATGGTGGACGCGGATGTCCTCGCCGCCGATCCCTCCACCCTCGGTCATCTTGACCAGCCCGGTGGCGTGGAACATCGTGATCAACTCGTCGGTCAGGCCAGCGGAGGAGGGGCTTTCGATCAGCATGCTCCAGTGTTTCGCGTCGTAGCCGGTCTCCTCCTTCAGTTCCCGCTTCGCGGCGGAGAGGAGGGGCTCGTCCTCCTGCAGGGGGATGTCGCCGGCGAGTCCGGCGGGGAGCTCGATCACGGGACGGCCCACGGGCGGGCGGTATTGTTCTGTCAGGACGACGCGGCGGTCGTCGGTCACGGCGAGGATGGCGACGCAGCCTTTCGCGTTGACGCGGGCGGCATACTCCCACCCCGCCGCCGTGCGCCGGAGCGCGAGGAAGCGGCCTTCGTGCAGCGTCTCTCCCGGTTCGGGCATGGCGTCAGGCTTCCGGGACGATGATGACGCGGTTCTCCTCGAAGCGCAGGCCGGGGAACTCCTGCAAGGCGTCGTACTCATCGCGGAGACCGTTGCGGAGGCGGACGAAGAGATCGACGACGGGCTTCACGGTCCGCGCCCCGAGGGTGATACGCCCGAGATGCCAAGCGGCGGGTTGGTAGTAGGCTTGGCCGCGGAACTCCTTGTCCTCGATATCGACGCTCGTGGTCAGAGACTTGCCGAAGAGCTCGCGTTCGATCACGATCTCGGCCTTTCCGGGGGAGAAGTCGATGCAGACGCCGCGGAACCTGACGAGGGCGCCGAGGGGACCCGACTGCTCGCCCGCGAGGCGGTGGTCGAGGTAGCGGTTCACCTCCTCCTCGGTGAAAGCGAGTCCGTTGCTCCGTTCGAGAATGGCCTGTTGCATTTCGGCGAGGAGGTTGCGGGGGGTGTCGCTGGCGGCGGGGTCGGTCGGATAGCCGGCGATGGCGGAGAGATCCTTCGGCAGGATCACCATCACGAACACCCCGACCAAGGCGAGGGCGACGAGGGTGAGGAGCACGGTCGCGAAGGAGACGCCCCCGTCGTAGACCGGCTTCGGCGCGGGACGCTTCCCTTTGGACGGAGCCGCCTTCTTCCGGGCGGTGCCGGTCCTGGCGACTTTCTTTTTTGGGGCGGCGGAGCGGGTGCGGAGGACTGGAGCCGGGGCGGGAGCCTCGACCGGCCCCTCGTCGTAGACCCCGGCGTCGTGGACGGGCGGCGGGGGAGGGACATAGGCCGCCTCCTCGGCGGCAGGGGCCTCCGAGGAGGCGTTGGGATCGTAGTGAGCCTGGTTTGGGTCGTAGTAGGCCTGGTTGGGATCGTAGAGGGTCGGGTCGGCGGTGCCATAGTCCTGGTTCTCGTCGACGAAGGCGGAGCCGGGATCGTAGGCGGCTTCCTCGGGCTGGTAGGGGGAAGCCTCGTCGGGTTCGGGATGGGAGGACATGGGAACGCGGGAGGTCAGGTAGGGGTCTTGGACGGGGCGGAGGGCGCGGACGCCGCCGGGACGGGGGCGGGTTTCGATTCGGTCGAGGAGGAGGAGCCGCCGGCGTCGGACGCGGGTTTCTCGGCGCTCGCCCCCTTTTTGTAGGAGTCGCTGCGGTAGTCGGTCTGGTAGAAGCCCGATCCTTTGAAAATGATCCCGGCTCCGGTGCCGAGGAGGCGCTTCACCGCCCCGTCGCAATTCTCGACGGGGCAGTCGGTGAGACGGGGATCCTTCATCGATTGGAACGCTTCGAAGCGATGTCCGCACTTCTGGCAGAGGTAGTCGTAGGTAGGCATGGGTCTTTCCGCTCGGAGAAACTCCCTCCACTATGGCCGGGCGGGGCCATCCTTCAATCCGATTTTTCCCCCGTTTCCCGTCTTCAGGCGAGGCTTTCCAGAAGCTGCGCCCTCGGCACCAGCATGTCCTGCAGGGTGTGGCGGTCGAAGGTCTCGATGAAGGCCTCGCGGGCCTCGACGACGAGGCGCTTCAGGGCGCAGGCGCGGCTGATGGGGCAGTGGCCGCCGCCCATGCCGAGGCATTCGACGAGGGCGAGGGATTCGGTCGATCGCACCACTTCGCCGAGGTTGATGGCGGCGGGCTCGCGGGCGAGGCGGAAGCCGCCGCTGCGGCCCCGTTTCGTCTCGATGAAGCCGAGCTTTCCGAGGTGGTGGATGATCTTGACGAGGTGGTTTTCGGAAATGCGGTAGGCCCCGGCGACCTCGCCGACGGTGACGATGCGGTCCGCGTGCAGCCCGGCGAAGATCAGGGTGCGGAGCGAGTAGTCGGTGAATCGGCTCAGTTCCATGGGAGGGACGGTCGAGGCCCGCCAGCGTTCATCGTCGCACCGGAGTCCCCGCGGTCCATTCGGGACGGAGACGTCGATCCTTCATTCGGTGGCCATCGGGAAGGCGATGGCGAGGCCGGCGACGCGGTCCTCGAGGGTGGTGCGGTCGCGGACGTGGCATTTGAGGCATTCGTTCTGGAGGCGGATGTGCCCGGCGAAGCGGTAGCGCCCTTTCTCGACAGCCTCGTATTCGGTCTGGCCCGAGAGGAGGGCGGCGGCGGCCTGCTCCTCGAAGCGGTCCTTCGGGAGGTGGTTTTTCCCCCGGGTGGCGTTCACCCCGAGCCAGCGGATCTCCACCGAATGGGACCGCGACATCTCCGCGAAGACATCGTCGAGGGATTGGGAGGGCAGGCTGCGCTCGACGAGATCCTCGTCGAAGAAGTCGCGGTGCATCACTTGGAGGGCTCCGTGGACGACTTCGTGCAGCCAGCGGGCGCGGCCCCTGGCCTCCTCCACCGTCTTGGGCAGGTTCACGGGGGCGGGCGCCTTGGCCGCGGGTTTCTTGTCGTCGGCTCGGCTGGTCGGGCCGATGTCCCCGGCGAGGAGGGCGAGGGTCAAGGCGGGGACGGCGAAAAGTCGGAGCGGCGACGGCGCGGGGGAGGGATGGGAGGCCATGGGGATAAGGTGTATGTGAACTACATCTTTATCAAGATTGCCTCCTCTACGGGTTTGCGGCAGATCGGGGGGTTCTGGAGGGCCATAAACCTCCCTGCTCCTCTTACTCATACTCCTTACTCTTACTCCCCGCGCCTAGCCCGACGAACCGAGTAAGGAGTAACGAGGTAAGAGTAAGGAGTAAGGAGTAAGAGAGAGACCCCAAACCTAATCGTGATCCTCCGGCAGCGGCTTGCCCTTGGTCTCGGGCAGGAAGATCAGGACGACGAGGCCGAGGAGGAAGACGAGGCTCATCCACTGGCAGGTCTCGCGGAAGGCGGCGAGCTTGGCTGCCGGGGTTGTGGCACCTTTGACCAAGGCGTCTTGCAAGCCGACCATCGCAAAAGGTCCTGCGGCGGCAATGAAGCGGCCCACGTTGTAGCAGAAGCTCGTGCCCGTGCTGCGAAGACGGGTCGGGAAAAGCTCGGGCAGGTAGATGGCGAAGCCTGCAAAAAGCGCGAGCTGGAAGAAGCCCATCACCGCGCTCATCCAGACGTCGCCAACCCCGTTGAAGAATTGGAAATAGCTCCAAGTGGCGGCCATCGCCCCGAGGAAGCCGATGATGAAAGCTGGTTTGCGCCCGGTGCGCTGGGCGCACCATGCGAAGGCGATCATGCCGAAGAAGGAGCCGAGATTCTGCACGATACTATTCACTCCTTTCCAGTGGGCCGCTTTGCTGGCAATCTCTGTCTCGGCGATGCCTTGCTCACGCAGGGAGTTCGAGATGACGTCGCCGACCAGTTCGGGGGCGAAGAAGCCGATGCCCCATAGGCCGATGACGCCGGAGATGCAGAGCATCATGCCGAGGAGGGCGGGTCTGCGCCATCGCGCCTCGCCGAGGAGACTGACGTAGGAACCCATGCCCTTGCCCGTTGCGGCGCTGCGCTCGCGGGCTTTGATCCATTTCTCCGGCTCCTTCAGTTTCGACTGGATGAAGACGCAGAGGAAGGCCGGGACCGCCCCCATGAGGAAGGCGACCTTCCAAGCCGTATCGGGGCTGAGCGATTCCTCCCGGATGAGGCTGCCGATCCACATGCTGATGAGGCCGGCGGTGATGTTGCCCACCGCTGAGAGGGCTTGGAGCAGGCCGAGGGCTCCGGTCCGGGCGTGGTCGGGGAGGGAGTCGGCGACGAGGGCGACGGCGAGACCGAAGACCCCACCGACCCCGAGGCCGGTGATGAAGCGGTAGATCGCGAAATCGAGCCAGCCTTTGGAGAGGGCGGACAGGCCGGTGAAGACGGAGTAGAGCAGCACCGTCGTCGTCAGCATCTTCGCCCGACCGAACTTGTCACCCAGCGAGCCGAAGATGAGCCCGCCCGTGGCCCAGCCCATGATGAAGATCGACGTGGCGATAAACCCATAGTTCTTCAGATCCTTCGGATCGGTGCCCTCGGGAAGCAGGTTCGCGAGCGCCTGTTGCCGGAAGAGGAGGAATATCTGCTGGTCGAGGCAGTCGAAGAGCCACGCGAGCGAAGCCATCGCAAAGACGAACCAGTGGTAGGGAGTGAGGGAACGCCACCAAGGGCCTTGCGCGAGAGGGGATGAGGAACTCATGAGGTTTTTGGGAAAGGCGGGGCGAACCCCGGTCTCGCGCATCGTGTCGCATGGGACGGGATGCGTCAAGCGCCTTGGTCGGACGGTTCAGCGCCAGGGGAATGAATGTCCAAAGAGGAGATCGAGAATCTTGAAGAAAGTGTCACCAACCCATTCCCATTTCTCGATCATGTAGATGAGCGGTGCATAAAAGACTTCAAGGAAACCTTCGAGCCAACTGGGCGGCGTCATCCCCGTCCGCCTGAAGAGTCCCCCGATTATGATCGCACTCCCGACATAAACTGCCGGGAACAGGACCACGGTGAGGGCGCATCCCACCCAAGCCTCGCGTTGCCGCCGTCCCGTCTTCTCCGCCCCGTCCATCACCTCGCCGCGACCCCGTTCGCGCTCCGCGTGAACTTCAGCACCCGCCCGTGCAGGCTGTATTCCGACACGAAGAGATCGCCCGCCGCGTTGAAGGCGACGCCGTGGGGCGCGTTGACGACGCCGGGTTTCCACTGCGCGGGCTCGATCTTGTTCGTGCCGACTTCGTCGGGGTTCGGGTTTTCGCCGAGGCGGGCGACGACGCGGTTCTCCTTGTCGAAAATGGTGACGCGCCCCTTGATCTCCCCGACGGCGAGGAGGTCGCCCTGCACCACGGCGGCGGCGGGCATCAGCAGGTCGGTCGCGATCTCGCCGAGCAGTTCGCCCTCCAGCGAGAGATGGACGACGCGGTTGTTCGCCCGGTCCGTGCCGACGAGGCGCGGGGGATCGAAGCGCGTGTCGATCGCGATCTTGTGCAGGGTCTTGAAGCCGTAGGGTGCGGCCTTGCCTCCGAAAGTCGCGAGGTATTCGCCCTTGGCGTTGAAGCGGTGCACGTAGTCCGTGGCGTAGCCGTCGGTGACGAAGAGATCCCCGTTCGGTGCCACGGTGCAGCCGGTGAGGCGCAGGGCGGCCTGCCCGGTCTTCGGGTTGACCAGCCAGTATTCCTTAGGAATGGCCTCGCCGGGGATGGTCAGGGCGACCTCGCCCTCCAGAGTCAGCTTCACGATTTTCCCCCCGCCCAGTTGCGGGCCGTAGATGAACTCCCCGTCGGCCCCTTGGTGGATGACGAAGCCGTGGAAGTCGGTCGGGGCGTCCTTCACGTTGCGCAGGTAGGTCCCGTCGGCGGCGTAGACCTGCACCCCGGCGCGCAGGCCCTGCATCACGCTCACGTAGAGATCGCCGTTCGCACTCACCGCGACATCGCCGTGCTGGTTGCCGATCGAGGGCAGGTCGCCGGGGAGTTGGAGCGGGTCGGGTCCGGCGGTCCAAACGGGAGGAGCCGCCTCTGGGGCCGGGGTCGGGGCGGCCTCGGGACGCGGAGCGGTGAGAGCCACGAACGCGACAAAAAGCGCCACAACGGAACCGGGGGCGAGGAGGTACAGGCAACGGCGGAAAGAGGGGGAGTTCATGCGCATGATGCGTGATCTCACGTTTTGCGCGACCTGTCGAGCCTCAAAGATGGCGCGATCCGTGTCTCCGCGCGCAGCCGAAATCCCGGCATTGACAATCCGGCTGCCGCCCTTTTTTGTCGGGATAGAGTCCCATTCTCAGTTTTAGCGCCCATGCTTGTCACCATCCCCGACCTTCTCACCAAGGAGCAAGTCTCCGAAGCCAAAACCCTCCTGGAGGCGGCCGAGTGGATCGACGGTCGGGCCACCGCCGGGTATCAGGCCGCGAAGACGAAGGACAACCAGCAGATCCCCGAAGGCCATCCGGCGACCAAGCAGGTCGGCGAGACGATCCTCCGTGCCCTCGGACAGAACCCTCTCTTCATGAGCGCGGCCCTGCCGCTGCGGATTTATCCTCCCATGTTCAACCGCTACTCCGGCGGACAGAATTTCGGCACCCATGTGGACGGCGCGATCCGCCAGTTCCCGGGATCGCCGGTCCGCATCCGCACGGACCTCTCCGCGACCCTTTTCTTCGAGGAGCCCGAGAACTACGACGGCGGCGAGCTCTGCGTCGAGGACACCTACGGCGTCCACCGGGTCAAGCTCCCCGCAGGCTCCCTCGTCCTCTATCCCTCGACGAGCCTCCACCACGTCACCCCGGTGACGCGTGGGACGCGGCTCTGCTCCTTCTTCTGGCTGCAAAGCATGATCCGCGACGACGGGCAGCGTTCGCTGCTCTTCGACCTCGATCTCGGCATCCAAAGGCTCGGCGGCGAATTGTCCGGCAACGAGGCCGCCGAGAAAATCGCGGTGCAGTTCACGGGGGTTTATCACAATCTCCTCCGCCAGTGGGCTGAAATGTGAGCCGCCCTCATACTCCTGCTCATCCTCATACTCTTACTCGATTGGCCGGGCGGGCGTTTTGAGCAGGAGCATGAGGACGAGGATGAGTAGAACTCGCACATGAGGAAAGAAGCCCCCGCCCCCGCTTCTTCAAAATTCCTCCGAAAAATCGCTTGTGAAAAATTTCACAAGCGATTTAGTGGGAAGTCTCCGGCTACGACATGGGCAATATTTTTCCGCGTTGGACGAACCTTTTGGCGATCAAAATCCTAGTGTGCCTCGGCGCTCTCGGCACCTGCGCGGTTGCCCTCGCTTGGTACTCCTGGACGCCCAAATACACGCGGGTCGGCTACATGCCTCAGCAGCCCATCCCCTTCGACCACAGCCTCCACGCGGGACGGCTCGGGATGGACTGCCGCTACTGCCACACCCATGTCGAGAACTCGCCCCACTCGAACATCCCCGCCGCCCAGGTCTGCTGGAACTGCCACGGCCCCGGCAAGGTCGATTCCGACGCGGTCGCGCTGGAGCCGCTGCGCCAGGCGATGGACGAGAACTACGAGAACTACACTGGCAAACCCATCGAGTGGGTTCAGCTTCATAAGGTGCCGGACTACGCCCACTTCAGCCACCAGGCCCACGTGAATCGCGGGGTGAGTTGCGTCGAATGTCACGGTCGCGTCGACGAGATGCCCGTCGTCTACCACGCCAAGCCCCTCAGCATGAGCTGGTGCCTCGACTGCCACCGCAGTCCCGAGAAGGTGCTGCGTCCGCTCGACCAGATCACCAACCTCGACTGGAAGGCCGAGGATCTCGACTCCGACGCCTTCTACGCCTATGTCGCGGGCAAGACGCAAGCCTCCGCCGAGGATCTCAAAAAGGCGGACGAGGGCAAGGCGTGGAACCGCGAACTGATCGGCGCCCACCTGCGCCAGGCTTGGGGCGTCCAGCCGCCGCAGGACTGCGCCGCCTGCCACCATTGATTGATCCCGAGACCCGGAACGACACGAATTTGGAATGAAGCGCAAGTGGCAACATCCGACCGAGGAGCAGGAGACTTCCCGGATCCATTGGCGGAGTCTCGGTGAACTCGAGGGTACCCCGGAGTTCAAGGGCTGGCTGGAGAGGGAATTCCCCCAAGGGGCGCAGGAGCTGGAGCTTGACGAAAGCTCCCGCCGCGGCTTCCTCAAGCTGATGGGCGCTTCCACCGCCCTCGCCGGCTTCGGTGTGGCGTGCAGCCGTCCCCTTGAGCATCTCGTGCCCTACAACGAGCACGTCGAATGGGTCATCCCCGGCAAGGCGCTCTATTATTCCTCGGCCAAGCCCCGTCTCGGCGGTCTCGGCTGCGATCCCCTCGTCGTCACGACATACGAAGGCCGTCCCACCAAGGTCGATGGCAACCGCCTCCACCCCGCCAACCACGGCGCGTCGAACGCCTTCACCCAAGCCTCCATCCTCGATCTCTACGACCAGGATCGCTCCAAGGGCTATCGCAAGGACGGCAAAGGCACCTCGGTGAAAGACTTCGAGGAGACCTTCCTGAAATCCTTCCGCGAGGCCAAATCCGGGGCCAATGTCGGTGTGCTGCTCTCGGATTCGACTTCGCCGACCCGCAAGGCCCTTCTCGCCGATCTCGCGAAAGCCGCGCCGGGCGTCCGTTTCTTCTCCTACGAGGCCCTCGCTCCTGCCGGGGCCAAGGCTGCCGCTGCCGCGCTCTACGGGCCGGGCGTGCTTCCGGTGGTGAATTTCACAAAGGCCGACCGCATTCTCTCGCTCGATTGCGATTTCCTCGGGTTGGAGCCGGTCGGCGAGTCGCCCGTGCGCGAGTTCGCCTCCACCCGCGCCCCCGAGCGCGAGGGTGGCATGGGGCGTCTCTACGCTGTCGAGCCTTCCTTCACCGAGACGGGCGGCATGGCCGACCACCGCTACCGCCTCCCCGCTTCGCAGATCCTCCCGGTCGCGGCCTTGATCGCGAAGGAACTCGGAACCGCCCTCGGCGACGCGGACTTGACCGGCCTCGCCGACGCCGTCGCCTCCCGCCTCGTCCCGGCGGTTTACAATCTCACTTGGATCAAGGAAGCCGCCGCCGATCTGGCCGCGTCCAAGGGCAAGGCCCTCCTTGTCGCGGGTCCGCGCCACGGAGCCGAGGTCCACGTCCTCGTCGCGGCGGCGAACCAAGCGCTCGGTGCCTACGGTCCCCTCATTTCCCTCGTCAACCACGCCCTGCCCGCGACCGAGGACATCTCCGCGCTCGCTTCGGCCATCGAGAAGAGCGAGGTCGAAACGCTCCTTGTCCTCAACGAGGGCGACGTCGCCTTCGACGCCCCTTCCAACCTCGACCTCCCCGGCAAGCTGCGGAAGCTCAAGACCCTCGTCCATCTCGGCTACCAACTGAACGAGACCGCGAAGCTCGCGACTTGGCATGTGCCCGGAGCGCACTACCTCGAATCCTGGGGCGACCATTTCAGCCTCTCCGGCGTCTATTCCGTGCAGCAGCCCGCCATCAACCCGCTCTGGGGCGGCGTCTCGGTGGACCGCTTCCTCCTCTCCCTGATCCAGGAGGACGCCTCCGGCGCGGCCCTGCTGGAGCGCGTGAAGGCCACCTTCGCCGCCGTCGGTGGCAAGGACTGGATCGCCACCCTGCGCGACGGTTTCGACAAGGACGTGAAACTGCCCGCCGCCGACTTCACCAGCGATCCGGCGACGCAGACCGCCGCCCTCGCCAAGGCCGCGATCCCCGATTTCCCCCATCCCGAAGGGCTCGAAGTGGCGCTCACCGCCAGCAGCTCCGTCTACGACGGGCGTTTCGTCAACAACGGCTGGCTCCAAGAAGCCCCCGATCCCATCACCAAACTGACTTGGGACAACGCCGCCCTGATCAGCTTCGCCACCGCGTCCGAACTCGGCCTTGAAGATAGCGATCTCGTCGAGTTCGTCGTCGGCAACCGCAAAGTCCAAGCTCCCGTCCTGCGCACCCCTGGCCAAGCCGACTTCGCCATCACCCTCCCGGTCGGCTACTACGGCGACCTCGCCAGCGGCACCGCGAGCAAGGGCGTCGGGTTCAATGCCTACCCTCTTTTGACCAGCGCCCAACCCTATGTGGTCACCGGAGTCCTCGCCCGCAAGCTCGGGGCGAAGCACAAGCTGGCCCTCGCCGCCGAGCACTACAGCATGGAAGGTCGCGCCCTCGCCCGCGAGGGGACCGTGGCGATGCTCAAGGAGAAGCCCGATTTCGCGCAGTATCAGGGGATGGACAGCCACATCCCCGAGAACGTTTCCCTCTACAAAGGGGTGAACTACATGACGGGCGAGGTGCCGGAAAGCCCTCTCGTCGGCGCTCTCGCCGGGCATGAGTTCCGCGTCGATCCCCACCACCAGTGGGCGATGACCATCGACCTCAACACCTGCACCGGGTGCAACGCCTGTCTCATCGCTTGCCAAGCCGAGAACAACATCCCCATCGTCGGGAAGGAGCAGGTTCTCAATGGTCGCGAGATGCACTGGGTCCGCATGGACCGCTACTTCACCAGCCCGAAGGACCACGAGACCGTGGCCGACCTCGGCAGCGTCTTCGACTACATCGGAGGCAAGGAGAAGACCAAGATCGAGCCCGGCAAGCGTCCCGTGGACGACGACCAGATCGAGATGCTTCCGCAGCCCGTCTCCTGCCAGCAGTGCGAGAGCGCCCCCTGCGAGACCGTCTGCCCGGTCAACGCGACGACCCACACCAGCGACGGTCTCAACGCGATGACCTACAACCGTTGCATCGGCACCCGCTACTGCGCCAACAACTGCCCCTACAAGGCTCGTCGTTTCAACTACTACGACTACAACAAGCGCGCCCTCGACCAACTGCATCTCGGCCCCCTCGCCCCGGCGGCGGGCAACGCCACCACGACGCAGCGGCTCCAGAAGAACCCGAACGTCACCGTGCGGATGCGCGGGGTCATCGAGAAATGCACCTACTGCGTGCAGCGCATCAACGCCGCCAAGATCGCGGCCAAGGCCGCGGCCCGCGACTCGGCCGACGTGCAGATCAAGACCGGAGCCTTCAGCGTGGCCTGTCAGGACGTCTGCGGAGCGGGCGCGATCACCTTCGGCAACCTCAAGGATCCGAAGGACAAGATCCACGCGGCCAAGGCGAACCCCCGCAACTACGACCTCCTCAAGTACATCGGCACCCGCCCGAGGACCAGCTACCTCGCCCGCATCAAGAACCCCAACCCCAAGATGCCGGGGGCGGAGTTCGTGGGCACCGTGACCTCCAAGATGCACTGATCACCGATCCGAGCCCATCCGAGCTTTTCCGACCATGGCAAACCAGTCCCCAGCGAACGCGACCGTTCACCCCTCCGAGGCGGAAGGGGTCGCACGCGAACCGCTCGTGCTCAACCAGCGCTCCCTAGGCTGGATCACCGACCGCATCTGCGGCATCGTCGAGAACCGCCAGCCGCTCATCTGGTGGGTGCTCTTCGTGCCTTCCGTCATCGGCTTCCTCTGCCTCGTCTTCAGCCTCGTCTACCTCGTCTCCACCGGCGTCGGGGTCTGGGGGATGAACCACCCCGTCGCTTGGGGCTGGGACATCGTGAACTTCGTCTTCTGGATCGGCATCGGCCACGCCGGAACCCTGATCTCGGCGATCCTTTTCCTGACCCGTCAGAAGTGGCGCACCTCGGTGAACCGCGCCTCGGAGGCGATGACGCTCTTCGCGGTGATGTGCGCCGGGATCTTCCCCGGCTTCCACGTCGGTCGCTTCTGGATGGTCTGGTTCCTCGCCCCCATCCCGAACGCGAACGGCATCTGGCAGAACTTCAAGAGCCCGCTCCTCTGGGACGTCTTCGCCGTCTCCACCTACTTCACCGTCTCGGTCATCTTCTGGTACATCGGCCTCATCCCCGACCTCGCGACCCTGCGCGACCGCGGCAAGGGCCTCGCCAAAAAGCTCTACGGCTTCTTCGCCCTCGGCTGGCGCGGCGGTAACCGCCAGTGGCGCCACTACGAGATGGCCTACCTCATCCTCGCGGCCATCTCCACCCCGCTCGTGCTTTCGGTCCACTCGGTCGTGTCCTTCGACTTCGCCACCTCGGTGGTGCCGGGCTGGCACACCACGATCTTCCCGCCCTACTTCGTCGCGGGCGCGATCTTCGGCGGCTTCGCCATGGTGCTCACCCTCATGCTCCCGGTGCGCAAGCTCTACGGGCTGGAGGACCTCATCACCGCGAAGCACATCGACAACATGGCGAAGATCATCCTCCTCACGGGGACGATCGTCGGCTACGCCTACATCATGGAGCTGTTCATCAGCTACTACAGCGCGAACGCGTTCGAAACCGACGCCTTCCACATGCGGATCCTCTCCGGCCCCTACACTTGGGCCTACTACTGCATGTTCTTCGCCAACGTCATCGCCCCGCAGGTTTTCTGGTTCAAGTGGTCGCGCCACAACCTCTGGATGGTTTTCGTCGTCGTGAACATCGTGAACGCGGGGATGTGGTTCGAGCGCTTCGTCATCATCCCGACCTCGCTCGCCCGCGACTTCCTCCCCGGCCAGTGGGGCTACTACTCGGCCTCTTGGGTGGAGAAGCTCCTCTTCACCGGCAGCTTCGGCATGTTCATGATGCTCTTCCTCCTCTTCCTCCGCTTCCTCCCCGTCATCGCCATCAGCGAAGTGAAGGGCGTCCTGCCCGCGTCGGACCCGCACTACCCCGAGTGGAAGCACCTCCGCGATAAACGCCGCAACAAGGCCAAATAGACCGCACCGAAACCAAAAAAGATCAGCGTAGATCAGCGAGAATCAGCGGTCCAAAAATCCTCCACCCGCTCAGCGGTCCAAATTTTCCATCAGCCCCAGCCCAACCGTGAGCAATCCATCCTCCAGTGCCAGCGAGCTATTCGGCTACGTCGCGGAATTCGGTTCCGCCACGGATCTCTACCACGCCGCGGAGAAGGTCCGCGACGCCGGCTTCCGCCGTTGGGACGTCCACACGCCCTATCCCGTCCACGGGATGGACCACGCCATGGGCCTCGGGAAAAGCTGGCTCTCCGCCATCGTCCTTTGCGGCGGCATCACCGGATCGCTCACCGCCCTCGTCCTCCAGTTCTTCACCCAGGTCGCCCTCTACCCCACCGTGGTGCAGGACAAGCCGACGAACCTCTTCACGATCCCGGCCTTCTTCCCCGTGACCTTCGAGCTGACCATCCTCCTCTCCGCCTTCGCGACCGTTCTCGGCCTCTTCGCGATCATCATGCTGCCGCGCTGGAACCATCCGCTCTTCAACTCGCCGCTCTTCTCCAAGTTCTCGAACGACGGCTTCCTCCTCGTGATCGAGGCCCGCGATCCGAAATTCAAGAAGGAGAAGACCAAGGAACTGCTCGCCGACATCGGCGCCGGCAAAATCGAGGAAGTGAACTACTGAACCCGGCCCTGACCCCATGCGTTGGTTTTTCCTCATTCTCGCGATCGCGTCGATCACCGTCGCCTTGGCCCTCGGGCCGCGCGGCGAGAAGTTCTCGTCGCCGCCCTTCATGCTCTTCCCCGACATGGACAACCAGTACAAGGTGAAGGCGCAGAAGCCGAGCCAGTTCTTCGAGAACGGGCAGGGCGCGCGCAAGCCCGTCGAGGGCACTATCCCCTTCGGCCACGACTTGCCCGGCGAAAACCTCGTCGGGAGCCGCCTCGACTACTCGCGGGGATCGGACTACTACAACACCGGCCTCTTCGGCGACTACTACGGCAAGGGCTTCCCCGAGGAGTTGCAATGGGACGAAGCCTTCCTCGCCCGAGGCAAGGAGCGCTACCGCATCACCTGCACCCCCTGCCACGGCGAATCCGGCAACGGGGCGGGCATCGTCTCGAAATACTGGGCCATCCCCCCGACCGCGAACCTGCTCGACCCCCGCGTCAAAGACTTGCCCGAAGGACAGCTTTTCTGGACCATCACCCACGGCAAGGGCCTCATGGGACCCTACAACGGCATCCTCTCCGTGAACGACCGCTGGGCCGTCGTCGCCTACCTGCGCGGGCTGCAAGCCGCCTCGGGCAACTGATCCGCAATTCCTTTTTCAACCGCTGCAAGATATATGGCTGGACTCAAAGACGGAGACGACTACCGCGACGGGGAGCGTTTCAAGATTCCCGCGCTGCTCCAACGGGTGTTCCTCGGCATCGGCGGCGGCGGCTTCCTGCTGTTCTTCCTCCTCAGCGCCGTCCTTCCCGGCAAAGCGGGGGCGATGGCCTATAGCTGGCTCTTCGCCGTGATCTTCTTCCTTTCGCTCGCCGTGGGCGGTCTCTTCTGGACCATGCTCCACCACGCCAGCAACTCGGGGTGGGGGACCGTGGTCCGCCGTCTCATGGAGAACCTCGCGAGCCTGATCCCCTTCATGCTCGTCCTTGCCCTGCCGATCCTCGTTTTCCCCAGCTTCCGCGACGCCCTTTGGGAGTGGTTCCCGCAGCGCAAGGCCGCCCTGCACCATGCCGAGGAAGCGGCGGAGAAGGAGAAGGCCGGATACATCGCCGCGCAAACCGCCAAGATCGAGGAGGCCAAGGCCGCCGTCGAAGCGGCCAAAAAGGATCTCGCCGACGTCGCCTCGCCCAGCCCCGGCCATCGCCTCCACCTTGAGCGCCGCATCCAGGAGCTGGAGAAGAAGGCTGGCAAGCTCGCCGAGGAGGATCTCTCCGACGCCGGAGCCACCGCCACCCTTGTCGACAAGCATTTCCTCCACGACGCCGCCCTCCTCTTCAAGAAGCGCGGCTACCTCAACGAAGGCTTCTGGTGGGTGCGCCAGATCTTCTACCTCCTCGTCCTCGGCGGCATCGCCTTCCTCCTGCGCGGCTGGTCGCTGAAGCAGGACAAGGACGGCGATCCGAAGTGGTTCCGTTGGATGCGCCGCTGGAGCTGCGGGCTTCTTCTCTTCTTCGCGACCGCGTGGACCTTCCTCGTCTTCGACTGGCTCATGGGCCTCGACTACGCTTGGTTCTCGACCATGTGGGGCGTCTACCTCTTCGCCGGGGCCGCGTTGAACTCGATGGGCATCCTCATCATCCTGCTGACCCTGCTGCGGCGCGCCGGCTACCTCAAGAGCGTGGTGACGATGGAGCACTACCACCTCATGGGCAANNTTCCTCATCTGGTACGCGAACATCACCGAGGAGACGAAGTTCTTCCTCATGCGCAACACCGACTTCTGGAACGGCTACACCATCGCCTTCCTCGTCATCGGCCACTTCTTCGTCCCCTTCGCCGCCCTCCTCGTGCAGCAGGTGAAGAAGATGCCCTACGTCATCTCCGGCATCGCGGTGTGGAACCTGCTGATGCACGCCTTCGACCTCTACTGGATCATCATCCCCGAGCGCGGACCCTCCCTCACCGCGCATCTCGGCGCGGACCACATCCAAACGACCATTCCCGGCGCTGTGGTCTTCGACGTCCTCGCCTTCGTCACCGTTGCGGGCATTTTCGGATTCTTCCTCTTGAGGCAACTGGCATCGGCGAGTTTGTTCCCCTGCCGCGACCCGCGCCTCGACGAATCCCTCAACGTGGTGAACTGATTCCATGAGCCATTCCGGAAATTCCTGCTGCCCCAACCCGAAGCCGATCCTCTGGACCCTCGCCATCTTCGCGGCCTTCGGGTTCCTCGCCCTCATCGTGAGCGGGAAGCTCGCTTCGAAGAGCCCGGAAAACCGCGCCTTCGAGGGAGAGTTCTCCGCCGAGACGATCAAGGAGCAATGGGCCAACCTCGCCGAGGTCAGCGAAGCCCAAGCCGCCCTCGTCGACGAGGCCAAAGTGGACGCCGCCCTGAAAGCCCTCGCCCAAGCGCCCGCGAAACCCGCTGCGACGACCCTCGTCGTGCCCGGCTCGCCCACCTTTTTGAAACAGGCTGAGGCGACGGCCCCTGCTGCGGCCCCCGCCGCTGAACCCGCGCCCGCTGCCCCGGCCAATCCNNCCGCCTGCCGCACCTGCACCCGCAGCTCCCGCGCCTGCGCCCGCTACCCCCGCACCCGCCCCTGCGGCACCCGCAGCCCCCGCCCCCGTGCAGTGAACCGCTTCCGACCCATGACCGTGCCACAACCCACCCAGGAGGAACTGCAAGAGCGGGCCGCGATCGACCGCTCGGCGCGCTACCCCGTGATGTTCTTCTTCACCAGCGCCGCCGCGTGGCTCCTCTTTGCGACGGTTCTCGGCTTTCTCAGCTCCCTGAAGCTCCGCGTCCCCGGTCTGCTGGACGACTACGCCGTCTTCGGCTACGGCCGCCTCTACCCCGTCCACCTCAACGCCCTCGTCTACGGCTGGGCGATGCAGGCGGGCATCGGCGTCATGCTCTGGCTCATGGCCCGTCTCACCCGCTCCCGCATCCAGCATCCCGTCGCGCTCATCGTCGCCGGGCACGTCTGGAACGCCGGAGTCGCCCTCGGCGTGATCGCCGTCTGGGTCGGGGCCGGACGCGCCATCCCGCTCCTCGACTTCCCCGGCTGGTTCTGGCCGATCTTCGCGATCTCCTACGCCCTCACCGTCGTCTGGGTCATCCCCATGTTCCACGGACGCCGCAACAAGCTCTTCTACATCTCCGAGCTCTACCTCCTCGGCGCGGCGGTCTGGTTCCCGTGGATCTTCCTCACCGCGAACCTCCTCATCAACAAGGAGGCCGCCCCGGTGATGGGCGCGGGCGTCGGTTCCTGGTATTTCTCCAACCTCATCTATTTCTGGATGGCCCCGCTCGCCCTCGCCGTGGCCTACTACATCATCCCGAAAATCTCGGGCCGCCCCATCTACAGCTACCCGCTCGCCCAGATCAGCTTCTGGCTCCTCGCCTTCCTCGCGGGCTGGACCGGATTCTCCCGCTACATGGGCGGTCCCTTCCCGGCTTGGATGCCCGCGGTGAGCGGTGCCGCCGCGATCCTCATCCTCCTCGCCATCGTCGCGACCGTGGCCAACCTGCTCCTCACCCTGAAGGGCTGCACCAAGCTCTGGGAATACAGCCCCTCGCTCCGCTTCACCGTGCTGGGCATGCTGATGCTGGCGGTCTACGCCATCCTCGCGGCGGCCAGCTCGACCTTCGCCTTCGGGAAGAACCTCCAGTTCAGCCAATTCGTCGCCGGACTCGACGCCCTTGCCATCTACGGCTTCTTCTCCATGACGATTTTCGGGGCCTTCTACTTCATTGTCCCCCGCATCACCGGGGCGGAGTGGCCCTCGGGCAAGCGCATCCGCACCCATTTCTGGTTCAGCGTCTACGGCATCGCCACCCTGATCGTCGCCACCCTCGTCGGCGGTATCGCTCAAGGCGGCGACCTCGCCGTGTGGGACCGCAACTTCTCCGTCTCCACCGTCAACTCCCTCGCCTACGTGGCCGGGCGGAGCATCGCCTGGGGCCTCATCGTGTGGTCGAACCTCATCTTCCTCCAACAGCTCGCCCTCATGTTCCTCGGCAAGGGCCGCAAGTCGGCCGGACCCACCCTGATCCACGCCGAACCCGGCGAAGCCCCCAGCGCCCGTGCCGCCGCCGGACTCACGCAAGCCTGAGAACCACGTCTCTTTCATGAATTCGACCTCTTTCTGGAAACTGCTCGGCACGCTCGGCCTCGCCTTCGTGCTGCCTTGGCTGTTCCTCGTCGTCCTGCCCTACCTTGAGCAGTCGAAGGCCGTCCCCACGCCCTACGCCGAGGGCGAGGAGGTCGGCGGCGAGGTGGACGCCTACCCCGACCGGACTTTGCAGCGCTACGGCGCGAGCGACTACGGACGCCAGATCTACGCCGCCGAGGGTTGTGCCTACTGCCATACCCAAGTGGTGCGCCCCACCTACGCCGGGGTCGACCGCTGGCGTCCCGGATGGGGCGGCAGGGAAGGGGAGCAGGGCAATTTCGCCCGCGAGACCCAGCCCGGCGACTACGTCAACGAAGGCGTCGCCCCGCTCGGCTACCAGCGCATCGGGCCGGATCTCGCGAATGTCGGCCATCGCATCACCACGGCCGAGGAGATGCACCGCCATCTGAACGATCCCAAATCTTTCGCCCGCGACAGCGGCATGCCCGCCTACAAGCATCTTTACGAGCCCTCCCCCTACGGCGAAGGTCTCGTCCCCACGCCGAAGGCCGAGGCCCTCGTCGACTACCTCCTTTCGCTCAAGAAAGACCAGCCCCTTCCCAAAGCCTACCTCACCGGGAACTGAACGCCCCGCGACCTTTTAGACCTCTCCCATGGATCCGGCCGAAGACCAGAACCTCGACTACCAGCAGGGAACCGTGAGCACGGTGGACCTCCACGACGCCATCCGCCGCGAGGATCCCCTCCAGCCCGGTGGGCGCGGTGCCGTCGGAGCTGTGGTCATCGTCATCAGCTCCATCATCGTCTTCCTCGGCGGCGGGCAGCTCTTCACCGCCAGCAACGGCTTCCGCGACAGCATCTACATCCATCCCCACTACGTCCCCGACCCGCGCCCCTCCTTGGGCGGCGGAGACGAGGGCGCGGCCCAGATCGCTTGGATCGACCAGTGGATGAACGAAGGGAAGAAGGTCTACAACAACTGTATCGCCTGCCACCAGGCCTCCGGTCTCGGCATCCCCGGCCAGTTCCCACCCCTCGTCGGGTCGGAATGGGTCGATGGCGGCAGCAAGCGCATGGGAGCCATCCTCATCCACGGGATCAACGGACCCTTCAAGGTGGGCGGCCAGACCTACAACCAGCTCATGCCTGCGTGGAACAACCTCAACGACGAGAAGATCGCCCAAGTCGCCACTTACGTCCGCCGCACATTCGGGAGTCTCCCCGAGGGCGAAGACGGCGTAGTCACTACCGAGATGATCAAATCGGCCCGCGAAGAGTTCAAAGACCACAGCGCCCCCTACACCGAGGCGGAATTGCTCGCGATTCCGCAGGACGCCCAGCTTTCCGGTGCGAAAGTGAGCCTCGAAACCGGGGCACCCCTTTGAAAAGCGGTGGCAAATCGGCCAGGATACAGTAACAGGACACCCTCTTTTTCTCCGGCCCCGAGGCCGGGAACCCCATTCAGACTACGGCATGAGCGCGGCAACAGCAGACCAGCACGCGGAGGCGCACGACCACCACGACCCCTTCTGGAAGAAATACATCTTCTCGACCGATCACAAGGTCATCGGCCTGCAGTACGGCTTCACCTCCCTTCTTTTCCTCGCCTTCGGCTTCTTCCTCATGATGGTGATGCGCTGGAGCATCGCCTATCCCGACCGCGCCGTGCCCGTCCTCTCCGACTGGCCTTGGTTCCAGGCCTGGCTCGACGACGGTGGCAAGGTCACCGGCGACCTCTACAACATGTTCGGGGCCATGCACGGCACCATCATGGTCTTCCTCGGGATCGTGCCGCTCGCCTTCGGAGCCTTCGGCAACTACGTCACCCCCCTCCAGATCGGGGCGCCGGACATGGCCTTCCCCCGCCTCAACATGGCCAGCTACTGGCTCTACCTGCTGGGCGGAGCGCTCATGTTCGTGAGCTTCTTCCTCCCCTCCGGCGCGGCCAAGGCGGGCTGGACGAACTATTCGCCCCTCGCGACGACGACCGACCTCCACTACGGCGACCTCTTCTGGACCGGGCAGACGCAATGGCTCGTCGCCATGGCCTTGCTCATCTCCTCCTCCCTCCTCGGGGCGGTCAACTTCATCTGCACGATCATCAACCTGCGCTGCAAGGGGATGACTTGGATGCGCCTGCCCTTCTTCGTCTGGGCGATGCTCGTGACCGGGTTCCTCCTCCTCCTCGCCTTCCCCCCGCTGGAAGTCGCGGCCATCATGCAGCTCATGGACCGCCTCGCCGGGACCAGCTTCTTCGTCCCCACCGGGCTCAACGTCAGCGGCATGTCCTTCGACGCGGCCGGGGGCGGCAGCCCGCTGCTCTACCAGCACCTCTTCTGGTTCCTCGCCCACCCCGAGGTCTACGTCCTCATCCTCCCGGCCATCGCCATCGTCGCCGAGATCATCCCCTGCAACACCCGCAAGCCGCTCTGGGGATACAAGACCATGGTCTACGCGGTGATGGTCCTCGGCTTCCTCGCCTTCATCGTCTGGGCGCACCACATGTACATCACCGGGATGGGTCCGGCCATCTCGACCTTCTTCCAGACGACCACGGTGCTGATCTCCGTACCCTCGGTGATCCTCGTCTCCTCGCTCCTCATCTCGATGTGGGGCGGCTCGATCCGCTTCAACGTGCCCATGCTCTTCGCCACGGCCTTCATCCCCATGTTCGGGATCGGCGGCCTCACCGGGCTGCCGCTGGCCTTCAGCCTGCCCGACCTGCACCTGCACGACACCTACTACGTCATCGGGCACTTCCACTACGTCGTCGCCCCCGGCACCATCTTCGGCCTCTTCGCCGGGATCTACCACTGGTTCCCCAAGATCACCGGGCGCTACATGAGCACGAAGCTGGGCCACCTCCACTTCTGGCCTTCGCTCCTCTTCATGAACGGCATCTTCGGCCCCATGATGATCCAAGGCATGGCCGGCTTCCACCGCCGCGCCTTCGACGGGGGCAAAGCCTACGAGCAGATCTCCAGCCAGGTTTTCGCCGAGCCGAACAGCTTCCTCGCCAACCTCGCCGAGAAGCTCCACATCATCGAACCCGACGCGGCCTTCCGCATGATCGACCTGAACATCGTCACTTCGGGTTCCGCCTGGCTCCTCGCCGTCTTCCAGGTGCCCTTCATCATCAACCTCTTCCTCAGCCCCTTCTTCGGGAAGAAGACCAACAGCGACAACCCGTGGGAGGCCACCACCCTCGACTGGGCCACCCCCACGCCGCCCCCGCACGGCAACTTCGCCAGCGAGCCCGTCGCCTATCGCGGCCCCTACGAATACAGCGTGCCCGGCGCGGTGCGCGATTTCATCCCGCAGTCCGAGACCGACCCCGCCCTCATCGTCGGGTCCGAGCACGACCCCGAACCGGAGGAGGGCAACTCCCTCGCCTCCCATCATTGATCGGGCCAAACCGAAATCCGAAATCCGAAGTCAGAAATCCATGGAGATTCCCTACGAAGTGACGCCCCGGCGCGACACCGGCCTCTACAACGCCAAGCTCGGCGTGTGGCTTTTCCTTGCCTCCGAGGTCATGCTTTTCGGCGGCCTGTTCTCGGCCTACGTCTTCCTCCGCCTCGGCGTGCAGGACGGCGTGGACAACCCCTGGCCTTGGGGCGTGAGCGTCCACAAGAGCTACGTCTGGCTCGGCGCGATCAACACCCTCGTCCTCATCGCCTCCTCCGTCGGTGTCGTCTTCGCGTGGGTCGCGCTGAAGGAGCGGAATTGGCGGAAATACCAGCTCTACATGTATTTCGTGGTCTCTTGCGCCCTCGTCTTCATGTGCATCAAATCCGTCGAGTACCATAGCAAGCTCTACAAGCACCATGGCATCAAGCTCGTCGACAACTCGGTGATGGAAGGCGTTATCGTCGACGGGAGCGATCGCATCCGTTTCACCGGCGAGAAGCTCGTCATCGGTCTGCAAGGCGCCCTGCCTGCGGTGCTCAAGGATCTCAAGGGGGACGCCTTTCCGAAGTTCACCGTGACCGAAGGCCCCGAGGGCACCGTCGGCGAGGAGATCGCCTCGGCCTCCGCCTTCAAGGCATGGTTCGCCAAGAACCGCCGCGCCTTCTACGCCAAGCTGGCCGACGAGCGCCAGCGCTTCCGCGCCGAAAAGGCCTCCGGTGTGGAGAATCCCAAGCCCGTCTCCGCCGCCTCCTCCGTCACCCTGACCGCCGCCGAACCCTTCTCCGTGGCCGGGAGGCCCCGCAAGATCCTCCTCCACAACGCCACCGCCCTGAACTACCGGGACGGGGTCAAAGTGGAGGGCAAGCTCGTCAGCGACGACATCCTCTTCGAGGTCCACGAGGTCGATCTGCAGCTCGTCCTCCCGACGAAGCAGCGGGAATCCGTCGTCTGGAACGTGATCGGCGACGAGCACGCCAAGCAGCACTTCTTCACCCTCCAGGCCAAGAAATACCAGGAGCTCGCCGAATACTACAAGGATCGCGGCGGCGTCATCCCCGAGAAGCAGCTCCGCGGCCGTTTCCTCAACGTCCAGTATGTCCACGTCGCCGCCGACGGCCACGGGGAGGAGCATGGCAAGGACGACAAGCACGCCGCCGTCCACACCAGCGAACCCAAGCCCACCGCCGGGGGAGGGGAGAGCGAAGGCCACCACGGCCCCTCCAAGGTCATCGCCGTGCCCTTCGACCAGGTCAAGTTTTTCGGCAACCACGGCCCGCGCTACGGCAACTACTACGCCATCTACTTCACCATGACCGCCCTCCACGGCCTCCACGTCGTGGGCGGCGCCCTCGTCCTCCTCTTCTTCGTCGTCTTTGGCAAGAAGCTTTACCTGAAGAACCCCGAGCACCTCGCCAATCGCGTCGAGGTGGGCGGACTCTTCTGGCACTTCGTCGACCTGATCTGGATCTTCCTCTTCCCGATCATGTACCTCCTCTGATTTCCGAACCTCCTCCAGCTACGCATCATGGCGGACGCCACCCACGATTTCTCCAAACACAAGAAGACCTACACCGCCGTCGGGATCGCGCTCTTCGTCTTCACCGCCGTCACCGTGGCCGTCGGCCTCGTGCCGTGGTTCGACATCGGCCCTCCCGGACCCGACGGTGCCGACTTCGTTCTCGGCCTCGCCGTCGCCGCGACCAAGGCCAGCTTCGTCGCGCTCATCTTCATGCACTTGAACCATGAAAAGGGGCTGATCTACAAGCTGCTCCTCTTCACCTTCCTCTTCTTCCTCGGGCTGATGGTCCTGACGATCTTCGCCGACCACGACCCCATCCGTGAGCAATACGACACCTTGGAGACGACCCGGGGCTGGCTCACCGACAAACCCGAGAAACCCTGACCCGGCCCGGTCCGCCATGTCGCTGAAACATTTCCACATCGCCTTCGTCACCGTCTGCGTGCTTTTTTGCGCGGGACTCGGCGCGTGGTGCCTCCTCGCCGAAAGGCTGCCGGGGATGTACCGGACGATGGGGTGGATCAGCCTCGCCGGTGCCGTCGCCATGCTGGTCTACGGCGTCTGTTTCTACAAGAAGATCCGCAAGATCGTCCATTGACCTCCGCCTTTCCCGCCCAGCCATGAACATCGACCCCATCCTCGCGTGCCCCATGTGCATGAGCGGTGCCTCGGGCCAGGAACTGATGGCCGCGAACACCGCCATTCTCCTCATGCTCGGAGTCCTCTTCTCCGTGCTCGCCTCCTTCATCGGCTTCATCGTCTACCTCGCGAAACGGGCGCGCCGCTTCGGCGCGGAGACCGACCCCGCCTCGTGACCCTTGACCCGTGACCCTTTCCCCGCGCCAGCGGGACAACCGACCTTTTCAACATGATCGAATGGATTAACGACATCATCGGGATGCACGAGGTGGCCTCCGAACACGGGCATGTGGGCAACCACATGATGGGCCTCGTCCACTGGTTCATGGCCATCCTTTTCGTGGGCTGGTCCATCTTCCTCGGTGTCATCCTCTACAAGTTCCGCCGCAAGAAGAACCCGAAGGCGAGCTACCACGGCATCACCTCCCACTTCTCCACCCACATCGAGATCGGTGTGGTGATCGTCGAGGTCGTCCTCCTCCTCGGCTTCGCCTTCCCCCTCTGGGCCGTCCGCGCCGACGCCAAGGCTCGTCCCGTCGGCGACGAGGTGGTGAACCTGCGCGCCGTCGGCGAGCAGTATCGCTGGACCTTCCACTACGCCGGGGCCGACAAGGCCATCGGCATGACCTCCCACGAGCGCTACACCGGGGCCAATCCCGTCGGCCTCGTTGCTGAGGATCCGAACTCGCACGACGACTTCGTCTCGGTCAACGAGCTCGTCGTCCCCGTGGGCCGCCCCGTCGTCATCCAGGTGACCTCCAAGGACGTCATCCACGGCCTCGCCGTCGTCCCCATGTTCAGCCAGCAGGACGCCATCCCCGGATCCGAGATCCCCATGTGGTTCCAAGCGGACAAAGAGGGCGAGTGGAACATCGTCTGCGCCCAGCTCTGCGGGGCCGGCCACGCCCAGATGGTCTCCTACGTGAAGGCGGTGAGCAGCGAGAAATTCGACGAGTGGTACGCCGGCAACACGCCCCTGTTGCCGAAGCAGTGAGCCGCGTTCCGTAGAGAAGTTCGCGAGAACTTCTCCCTCGCCGGAGATCGAGGGACGTCCGTCGAAGTTTTCACGGACTTCGCTACGGTCGAGCCTTTCAAGCGAATCATGACCATCCCCGCGACCCAGTCCGGTGGCCGGGCCTTCCGGCGCTTCGCCTGCTTCGTCGTCTTCGTCGCCGTCCTCCTCGTCTGGTGGGGCGCGGCGACGACGACGAAACAGGCCGGTATGGTCTTCGCCGACTGGCCGCTCAGCCTCGGCACGGTGAACCCGCCGGGCTGGCTTGAGCACATGATCCCCTTCTTGGAGCACAGCCACCGCCTCCTCGCCAAATTGACCGGACTCCTCGTCCTCGCGCTCTTCGCGTGGGCCTACGTGCGCTCGGGGAAGCGCGCCCTCGAAGTCGCCGGGATCGTCCTCCTCATCGCCCTCGTCCTCGGCTTCTATATCGCCGCCGGGAGCGAGCGCCTCGACGCCGGGGTGAAACAGCGTCTCCTCCTCATCGCCCTCGCCCTCTCCGCCCTCCCCGCGGGCTGGCTCGTGTGGAGTTGGCGGGCGCGGGGCTGGTCCCTCGTGCAGAAGCTGACCGCCCTCGCCCTCCTCATGGTCACGACCCAGGCCATTCTCGGAGGGCTGCGCGTCACCGAAATCTCGAACGCCCTCGCCGTCGTCCACGGCTGCTTCGCGCAATGCTTCTTCTGCGTCCTCATCCTCGTCGTCATGGTCTCGGGGGAAGGATGGGGGAGAGGTGGATTCCTCGGCTCTCCAGCGTGGCTGCGCCGCGTCCGCTTCGCCGGGATCGTGCTCGTCCTCATCGTCCTCGCCCAACTGGTCTTCGGCGCTTCGATGCGGCATTTCCACCGCCACGCCCTGCCTGATGACGGGCTGATCCTCACGCAGGGGCGGTGGATTCCGTCTTTCGAGGATCCCATGATTGCCTTCCTCTTCCTCCACAAGTTCACCGCCTTCTCCCTCCTCCTCTTCGTCGTCGGCATGGTCCTGCGGCTCGGGGGCGGCCGGGCGAACGCGGTGATTCCGCGTCTCAACACCCCGCGTCGGCACGCTGTGGCCATCCTCGCCCTCATCGGCGTCCAGATCGCGCTGGGGCTAGGCGTGATCGGCACGGGGAAGAGTTTCTGGGTCACCAACGTCCACGTCCTCAACGGCCTCCTCATCCTCGCCTTCTCCTTCGTCTTCGCGGTGCGGGCGCTGCGGGGGATTCCGGGCGGGGAGGGGAATTTATAACGGAAGTTTCAAACATTCGAACCTCGTCGAGAAGATCGATCCCCCTCTTTGCCGGACCGGATTCGCGAACATTCGCAGCGATTTGCGGCCATTCGCATCTGAAAAAAAAGAATGCGAAGGTTCACGAATGGGCACGAACGACCACGAATGGAAAAGACCCGGCGGAGCGCCCCTCGCCAAGTTTTCCCTCAGGAAGCCTTCCAAGGAAAATCGCCTCGCCACCCGCGATCTTGGGTTAAAGTGCTGCTCTTGATCGAAGCATCATGGCGGAACCCCACACTAGCGGAACCCATCCTCCGGCGGCCGGACTCCTTCGCCAGGCCCAGGGCGATCTCATGGCCCTGACCAAGGCGCGGCTCAGCTTCCTCGTCGTCCTCACCGCCTGCTTCGGCTACTTCGTCGCGACGAAAGGGCAGGGGGGCTTCTCTTGGGGAACCTTCCTCCACCTGATCCTCGGCACGGCTCTCGCCGCCGCCGGGGCCGCCGTCTTCAACCAGCTCATGGAGGTCGAGGCCGACGCGAAGATGCGGCGCACCTCGGACCGGCCCCTCCCGGCGAACCGCCTACCGAAGCCCGCCGCCTTCATCCTCGGCTGGCTCCTCGCCGCCTTCGGGCTGATCCATCTCGGGGTGAAGGTCAACGTCCCCGCCTCGCTCATGGCTGCGGCCACGCTGCTCACCTACCTCTTCATCTACACGCCGATGAAGCGGGTCTCCAGCGCGAACACCCTGCTTGGCGCGGTGTCCGGGGCTCTGCCCCCGCTCATCGGTTGGGCGGGCGGGGGGCAGCCTCTCCTCGGCGGCGGGGCCGTCTATCTTTTCGGACTGCTCTTTTTCTGGCAGCTTCCCCACTTCGCCGCGATCAACTGGATGTATCGCGAGGAATACCTTCGCGGCGGCTTCAAGATGTGGTCGAACGACGACGCGAGCGGGGCGAAGACCGCGCGAATCGCCCTCGCCTACGCGGTTTGCCTCACCCTCCTCGCCGTCGCCTTCCCTTTCCTCTCGCCATCGATGGCGAAATGGGGTGCGATTCCCGGCGGGCTGCTCGGCGGCGTCATGGTCCTGCTCGCCGCGAAGTTCCTCCAAAGCGGCGAACGCGCCGACGCGAGGCGTCTTTTCTTCTACACCCTCCTCTACCTGCCCCTGGCGATGCTCGCGAGCTACCTCGCCTGGGTTCCCTCCGCCGCTCCGGCGGCGTAATCTTTTCCGATGGACGAAACTCCCGAACAACTCCGTGCCAAACTCATCGCCTGGTGGGGCACCATCCTCGGCATCTGCGCGGTCGTCGCCTTCGGCTCCATCTTCGTGACGCGAGCCTACCTCGTGCGTCGCGGCTACGAAATGGAGAACTGGCGCCCGCCCCACCTCGCCCGCTTGGAGACCGACCTCGAAGCGGTCAACCGCACGGGCGAGGCGGTCTCCCTCGGTCAGCTTCGCGGGAAGGTCTATGTGGTCGGCCACCAGTATACCGACTGCCCTGCCGGTTGCCTCGGTCTCGCCGCGGTGATGAAGTCGCTCGAAGCCGAGTTCGGCGACGACCCGCAGTTCCGCCTCGTCTCCATCAGCGTCAACCCCGCCGGGGACACGCCGGAGAAGATGGACGCCTGGGTGAAGGAGCGGGGAGTCGATTCGCCCGACTGGTGGTTCCTCACTGGCGATCCTGAGGCGATCCCGAAATACATGATCTCCCGGTTCAAGTTCTACGCCACCGAGGAGATCACCGACCCCGCCCTGCGTGCCGCACAGGGTCCCTACGCCCACGACCAGCGGCTCGCCATCGTCGACGGCGACGCAAACGTGCGCGGCTACTACGATGTCCTCAACGTGCAGCGCGGCCAGATCGAGATCGAGCGGCTCCGGCGTGATTTGAAGCTGGTGCTGAACCCGGATCTGAAGCTCTCCGACCTGCAACCAGCGGCCCCGGCCGACGCCCCATGATTTCCTTCTTCGCCGCCTTCGACTACTCCGTCTTCCCTCCGGTCAACGCGGCCCTCAACGGTCTCAGTACTGTGCTGCTCGTGACCGGCTTCCTTCTTATCAAAGCCGGGAAGCGCCAGGCGCACCAGGTCGCGATGATCGCCGCCCTCGTCAGCTCGGCGCTTTTCCTCGCTTGCTACCTCACCTACCACTACGGAGCCGGGCACACCGAGTTCCCGAAGGAATATCCCGTGGCGCGGAGGATCTACCTCGCCATCCTCGTCCCCCACATCCTCCTCGCAGTGGTGAACCTGCCCTTCATTATCCTCCTCGTTGTCGCCGCGGCGCGGGGGAACTTCGCCAAGCACAAGCGCCTCGCGAAATTCACCTTCCCCTCGTGGCTCTTCGTCTCCGTCACCGGGGTGGTCATCTACTTCATGATCTACCAGTGGTTCCCGCCGACGCAGACCCCGGCGGCCCCCGCCGAAACGCCGCCGTCCGCTCCGGACGCCGCCCTTCCCAGCCGGAGGGAGGGTGATCTCGTTTTCGCGCCTGTCTCGCAGACCGTCCGCGCCGATCCGGGCCAAGCCTCGCTGGAGGTCTTCTTCAACGTCGAGAACACCGGCTCCGAACCCGTGCTCATCGTTTCCCTCGAAAGCGGCTGCGAATGCCTAGCCGTCTCCATCGACGCGAACCCCGTCCCTGGCGGGGGCAGCGCCACGATCAAAGGCGTCTTCAACATCGCCAAGCTGCGCGGCTCCGCCGAGCGGAAGATCTCCGTCATTCCCGAGGGCCGCTCCCGTCCCGTCTTTCTCGCCACCACCATCGAGATCGCGCCGGTCTACGAGATCGCCGAGACGATGACGACTTGGGAGAAAGGAAGCGATCCGGTGACCAAGACCGTGGCCTTCCGCGTGGTCCGCGAGAAACCCGTCCACATCCTCTCTGCCGAGAGCAAGCGCCCCGAGGTCGCCTGCGAACTCGTCGAGGTCGAGAAAGGTCGGCTCTACCATCTCGAACTGACGCCCTCCTCCACCCAAGGCTCGCTCCTCGGCATCGTCCGCATCGAGACCGATTGCGAGCTGGAGAACTACGCCAAAGCCCTCGCCTACTTCTCCATCCAATGAGCGCGTGGCGGCAGGCGGCTCTCATCCTCGTCTGCGCCCTCGTCGCGGGAGGGGCCTCCGCCGTCTTTCATCCGCTCCGCCCCCCTTGGTATGAAGTCGAGGATCCCGCCCTCGCCCGCTGGCGCTTGCCGGTGTCGAAGGTCCGTGAGCTCGCCGCCACCGCGCCCGTCGTCTGGATCGACGCGAGACCGCGGGCCGCCTACGAGGCCGGGCACCTTCCCGACGCCCTGCTTTTGAACACGGAGGAATGGGCCGACTTGATGTTCGAGCACCAGACCGCCCTGCAGGCGGCCTTCGAGCGACCCGTCGTCGTCTACTGCGACGGCGAAAGCTGCGAGCGCAGCGCCGAGGTCGCGCAACGTCTCCGCGAACTGATCGGCCTCGATCCCGTCTATGTGTTGGAGGGGGATTGGCGGGAGTTCGCGGCCGAAAAATAGGTCCGCGACTCGAAGACCCGCCGCCGGAACCGGTCGAGTTCGTTCGCTTCGAACCATTCCAGAGACCACGGCTCCTCCGAGAGGATGGCCGCCGCATGGTCCGGCGGGACGAGGTAGGTCTGCGCCGCCACTGTGCCGATTCCCGGGACGACGGGAAAGACCTCCTCCCGGACGTAGAAGCGGTCCTCGTAGGCGTCGAGCCGTCGCAGCGCCTCCCCGGAGACGTCGAGATGGACGTTTCCCGGCACCGGATCGACTGCGCCGGGGGCGGCGTGGATGCCGGGGTAGGCCGCGCCCCGCACCCGCCGGATGACGTGCCCCTCCAGCGTCGCCGGATGGCAGGTGAGGTCTGGGAGGCCGGTGACCGCCTCCCAGATTTCCGGAACGAGGAGGGTGCCGTAGACGAAAAGGTTCATCGGGAAAGCGTGCTGAGACCTTGCATTTCCCAGCCCTATCGCCCAATCTGCCAGCGTGCAAGCGATCCCTCCGGTCTGTCGTCTGACCCTCGTCCTCCTTTTGGCGGGCGGCCTCGGGGGCTGCCGCACTCTGAAGAAGGAATCTGACGGCGGGGAGGCCTCCACCCCCGCCCCCGCCAGCTCCACTCTGCCCGTCGGCACTGTCCACCATATCGACGGGACGGCAGGATTCGTCCTGATCCAGTCCAGCCGCAGCCTCCAGATCGAGCCGGGCACGATCCTCACCACCTACGGGGAGCAGGGGGAAGTCACGGCCCGGCTTGAGGTGAGCCCCGCGCGCAAGGGCTCCTTCCTCACCGCCGACATCCGCGACGGCGCGCCGAAAAAGGGCGACCGGGCGACGATGGAGCACAGTCCCCGGCCTGTCGTCGGCGGAGGCCCCGCCTTCCCTTCCGGCAACGATGCCGTCCAGGTGTTGGAGTGAACCCGTTCCGGAGATCCCGCGAAATCGAGATGGCGAAGGAGGGTCCAGTCAAAGCCGAGGGCACGAGACGCCCGCTGGAGCGCGTCCTGCGCATCCACGAGATGGTCTTGCGGGGGAATTTCCCCAATTGCAGCACCATCGCCCGCGAGTTGGAGGTCAACCGCAAGACGATCCAGCGCGATCTCAACTTCATGCGCGATGAGCTGGAGTTGCCCCTCGCCTACGACGAGACTTCGCACGGCTACCACTACACCCGCCCGGTGAGCGACTTCCCCTTTCTGAAGACCACCTCCGGGGATCTCGTGGGGCTGCTCCTCGCCCGCAACGCCCTCGGCGGGATGAAGGGCTCGGCCCTCGAAGCCTCCCTGCGGACCGGCTTCCAGCGGCTCCTCGCCGGGATGAGCGACCGCATCACCCTCCCTTGGTCCGAGGTCGACCAGGCCTTTTCCGTCAAGAGCTTGGGCATGACCGAGCGTGACGCCTTCCTCTTCGAGCGCCTCGCCAGGGCCGTCCTGGAAAGCCGCGAGCTGCATTTCGAATACCGAAAGCTCGCCGACGACCGGCCCGCGAAGCGCCGTCTCCAGCCCTACCATCTCGCCGAGATCGACGGGGGCTGGTACCTCATCGGCCACGACCTCGACCGCGGCGCTCGCCGCACCTTCGCGGTGCAGCGGATGCGGGCTGTGCATCTCACGGAGAGGCGCTTCGTCCGCTCGCGCGATTTCCGGTTGGAGGATCACTTCGCCGGCAGCTTCGGCGTCTGGGCGGGCGGAGACAAGGGAGGGGCGACCTACCGGGTGAAAATCCGCTTCCACGGCTTCGCCGCTCGCGTCGTGGCCGAGCGGCGTTGGCATCCCAGCCAGGAGATCGCCGAAGTCGAACCCGGCGGCACCGTCATCGACCTGACCATGACCCTCTCCGCCTTGGAGGACATCGCCCGCTGGATCCTCGGATTCGGAGCGCAGGCCGAGGCCTTGGAGCCGACGGAGCTGCGCGAGCGCGTCGCGGAGGAACTGCGGCGGGCGGCGGAGCGGTATGGCGGCGGCTGAGGAGCTTTTTCAAGCAGTTCAAACATTTCACCTTCCGGGATGTCAAAGAAATCGAAACCACTGCGCCCCGGATGTCCCACCCCCCGGCGTAGGGTGGTGCCATGAAGAAACGCATCCAAGCCCAAGCCGTCGTCTCCCCCTCCTCCTTGGCCCCGCTTCCATGGAAAGGCAGGGCCTCCATCGCATCCCGGCCCAAAGCGAAGGCGGTCGAAAACGGATTGCTCCGCCTCTGCCACGAGATCGCGGGATCGCTCCTGCGCCGCCGTCTCGAGTCGGGCGATCCCGTGCGGGCGGTGCGCGAGATGCGGCGGGAGCTGACGCGGCATCTGCCCGACTGCGACGAGGCGAGGGCGGGATGGCTTGTCGATCTCGCCTTGGAGCTACTGCATGTGAAAGCTCGTGGCCAGTTCAAACGCAACGCCCTCGAATTGAGCGAGCTGATCGCCCGGGCTGCGAACCAGCTTCGCGATGTCGCGGATAATTGATGGTTTGGACCACGGAATACACGGAATTTCACGGAAAGAGATTCGGCAGGAAAGGATTCCGTGAGTTTCCGTGATTTCCGTGGGCAGCCTTCCACCGGACCGGATTCGTGACCATTCGCGTTCAAAAAAAAAAATGAGGAACACGAATTTTTGCGAATGGGAAAGGAAGTTCGCCAGCCTCCCGCCAAAAGTTCGGATTTCGAGCTTCGGATTCCCCCCCCGCGACATTCCCCAAGTCCGCGAACGCCGCCTCATCCCTTCGCGGCGAGGATCAATCCGGCATCAGGACGACCCGGAACCCAACGTCGTAGCGGTCCTTTTGCGAGGGGTTCGCGGCCATGCGGTTGCCGACGGCGAGGTCGAACTCGCGGGAGCGGTTCCACGCCCCGCCACGCAGGACTTTGCGCTCGGTGCCGACCCATTCGGAGTTCGGGGTGGACCCGTCCCGTTGGACGCGGTTGAGGATGGTGTGCGAATACCAGTCGCTGACCCACTCCATTACGTTGCCACGCACGTCGTAGAGGCCGAGCTCGTTCGGGGCGAGGGAGCCGACGGGGGCGTGCGACTGCTGGCGCTCGAAGAGGCTGGAGACGGCCCCGTCGAGCTTCTGACCGCCGACCAACTCGCCCCACTCCTCGTCGGTGGGGAGGCGGTAGCGGTAGCCCGTCGGCAGGGTGCCGAGGCTTTTCTCATGCGCGGTGAGGGCTTCGCAAAAACGCACTGCCTCGAACCAAGTCACGCTGTCCACGGGATGGTCCGGTGCCTTGAAGTAGCTGGGGTTGCTGCCGCCGAGCCGTTCGTATTCGGCTTGGGTCACCTCGTGCGCCCCGGCCCAGCCTCGCAAGCCGGGAACCCAGACCATGTCGCGACCGAGTCCGTTTTTGAAATTCCGGCTCGCCACCGGGGCGGGGTCGTAGGTGAGGGTCGCGTCGAAGTGGAGCGCCCCGCCCGGTTCAAGCTGGCCGGAGACGGTCGCGGAGCGGTGCAGCTCTTTGCTCAACTGGAAGCTGTGCTCGCCCGGCGGCACCGCCGCGAGGGTCAGGGGGGTGCGACCCAGCGGCTTCCCGCCGGAAACGACGGCGGCCCCGGGCGGCTCGCTTCTCAGTGTGACCGAACCGTATTCGAAGCGGAACTCGACCCGGTTGCTTTGCGAGGCGCGAGCCCCGGCATCGCTCCCGATGTAGAGGTTCCGGTCGATCTCGCCGAGCGCGGGATGGCGGGCGCGGAAGCGGTATTCGCCTTCGGGCAGTTCGAGTTGGAAGGGGGTGGTCTGCTGCCCGCGTCCGAGGCGGTGGTCGCCGAGATAGACTTCGGCTCCGGGCGGGTCGCTGATGAAGGAGACGAGGGCGCGCTCCCAAGCGAATTCAAGGTCCTGCGTCGAACCGGCGGCGACCTCGACCGTGCGGGCGATGGGGGTCCAGTCGGCGTAGCGTAGCTCGATGCGGTGTTTCCCGGCGGGGAGGTTGGGCAGGGTCAGGGGGGTGGTTCCGGCCTTGCGAGGCTTCGTCGCTTCGCGCTCGGCGCTGGCGATCCAGACCTCGGCCCCGGCGGGATCGCTGGTGAGGTTGAGCCCGCCCCTGGCGAAGACGGCGGAAACGGAAGTGTGGCGGTTGTTCTCCACTCGGACGGTCTGCGACTGCGCGGGGAAGCCATCCACCGACATGTAGACCTGGTATTCACCGGGGTCGAGCCGCTCGATCTTCGCCGGGGTCGTCCCGACCTCGACGAGCTCCTCGGGCTCTTGGTCGCGGGTGCGCACGAGCTTGAACTCGGCCCCGCGTGGCTCGCTCACGACCTCGATCTGGCCGGAGCTGCGGACGAGTTCGATGTCGGCGAGGTTGATCGGGTCCTCGCTGGCAACGACGACTTTCCGGGTCACTGGATCGTGCCCTTCGAGGGAGACGGTCAGCTCGTGCTCGCCGAAGGGGACACCGGTGAAAATGGCGGGGCTGGGCTGCTCCTTCATCGTCCCGAGGCGGACGAGTGCTCCGGCGGGGGCGGTGTCGACCCGCACGGTGCCGCGAGCCTCGGCGAGACGCCGCTCGATGAGGGGCAGGGAGGCGAGGGCGTCGGGATTGTCCGGATCGATCTCGCGCACTTCCTCGAAAAGACGCCGGGCGGTGAGCCAATCTCCGGTGGCGACGGCTTGGCGGGCGGCGGCGATTTTGGGGGCGGCATCCCGGGTAGGTAGGGTGGGGGAGGCCTCCGTCGGGGGAAGGGTCTCCCGCTCGGCGATTTTCGGAGGGGCTGCTTCGGGCTTCTCGGCCACGGCCCGCGAAGCGCCGAAGCGCCAGCCCCCCCAAGCCCCGAGGCCGAGGGAGGCGAGGATGAGCAGGATCCAGACCCAGCGCGGCACGCGCGATCCGCGCCCCCGGTAGGGCTGCGGTGGCGGCAGGACGATCTTGGTGGTCCTTTGGGTCATGGGTTACGAGTCACGAGTGAGGGACGCGACGGTTCACTCTCTGATTCAAAAATACCGGGAAAACGCCTCTTTGCGACAAGGGGATATGGAAATTCCAAGGAAATTGGGCGGATTTCCACCCGAAATTCTTTTCCTTTGGCGGCTTCTTGTGACTGGATTTCGCGGTCTGGACGCAAAAAAGAGCGGGGATCGCTCCCCGCTCCCTCCTGCTGGAGACCGGGTCCACAGGTTTTTTCATGACCCGTGGACCTATGACCCGTGACGAGGCGGCGTCGCGCCGTCTCAATCTTTCTTCGAGCTTTCGCTGGGGCGCCACTCCTCGGTGGCGAGGTTGAAAGCCTGCTCCAGACCGACGAGATCGGAACTGGGGCGCAGGGCGTCGAAGGCCGCGCTCTCCTTCTTGAGCTGCTCCTCGGAGTAGTCGGCCGCCTTGATCGAGAGGCCGATGCGGCGCTCGACTTTGTCGACCTTGATGACGCGGGCCTCGACTTCGTCACCGACCTTGATGACATCTTTGACCTTGGCGACGTGGTCCTCGCTGAGCTGCGAGATGTGGACGAGACCGTCGATGTCGTCTTCGAGCTGGATGAAGGCGCCGAAGCTGGCGATTTTCGTGACGGTGCCCTTGACGAGGTCGCCGACCTTGAAGCGGGTGTCGATGATGCTCCAGGGATCGCTCTCCAACTGCTTCACGCCGAGGCTGATGCGCTGGTTCGTCTTGTCGATTTCGAGCACGGCGGCCTCGATGACCTCGCCCTTCTTCACCACCTCGCTGGGGTGGTTGATCTTGCGGGTCCAACTGAGGTCGGAGACGTGGATCATGCCGTCGATGCCGTCCTCCAGCTCCACGAAGGCGCCGTAGGGGGTGAGGTTGCGGATCTCGCCCTTGATGGTCGAGCCGATGGGGTAGCGGCCCTCCACCTCGTCCCAAGGATTGGTTTCGAGTTGGCGCACGCCGAGGGAGATCTTCTGCTCCTCCTTGCTGATGGCGAGGACGACGGCCTTGATGTCCTGGTCGAGGGAAAGCACGTCGCTGGGGCGGGTGATGCGCTTGGTCCAGGAAAGCTCGGAGACGTGGATGAGGCCTTCCACACCCTTCTCCAATTCGACGAAGGCACCGTAGGGGACCAGCTTGGTGACCTTGCCGCCGACCTCCATGCCAATGGGGAACTTCGCCTCGATCGCCTCCCAGGGGTTGTCCTGGAGCTGCTTCGAGCCGAGGGAGACGCGCTCCTTCTCCTTGTCCACGTCGAGGATGACGACATCGACCTTCTGGCCGATAGCGAGCATCTCGCTGGGGTGGTTGATGCGGCCCCAGCTCATGTCGGTGATGTGGAGCAGGCCGTCCATACCCTGGAGGTCGATGAAGGCGCCGAAGTCGGTGATGTTCTTGACGATGCCCTCGACGCGGTCGCCGATCTTGACGGAGTCGAGGAACTCGGCGCGCTGCTCGGCGCGCTCGGCCTCGATGACCTCGCGGCGGCTGAGGACGATGTTCTTCCGGATGTCGTTGACCTTGACGATCTTGAATTCGTAGACCTTGCCGACGTATTCGTTGAGGTCCTTCGGCGGGATGATGTCGATCTGCGAGCCGGGGAGGAAGGCCTCGACACCGACGTTGACCATGAGGCCGCCCTTGACGACGGACTTGACCTTGCCCTTCACGAGACCGCCGTCCTCGTAGACCTTGACGATCTTGTCCCAGTTCTGCTTGTGGGCGGCCTTCTCCTTGGAGAGCACGACCATACCCTCGTCGTTCTCAAGCTTTTCGAGGAGCACCTCGATTTCGTCGCCGACGGCGAACTCCTCGTCCTCGAACTCGGAGACGGGGATGATGCCCTCGGACTTCGCACCGATGTCCACCACCACGACTTGGGGACGGATTTCGATGAGGGTCCCGCGAACGATGGAGTTCTCGCGGTGGGAGTGGAACTTCTGGTCGATCAAGGCCATCAGGTCTTGATCGGCGGTGGTGAGGGTGGCTGACATAGGTGTTGGGTTTGGGTTGGTTGTTCGGTTGGGTTCGGCCTGCCGACATTGCTCCATTTTCAATGACCCGCCCCGCCCTTGGAGCACCGGCGGCGGGAGGGGGCGCAAATCTACGGGCAAAGACGGGCTTCACAAGCGGTTTTCCGCATTCGCCCACGGTCCTGCCTGAAGCCCCCCGCTCACTGGCATCTGGCAACGGGCGCGAAAGGCGTCCGCGCTCCAGTAGTCCTCGCCGACCCCGGCAAGACGCCCCATCATCCGGAGGCTGATGCGTCCCTCCCGGTAGAGTTCCAAGGCGATCAATTCCTTCGCGTGGCGGGTCCGCTCAGCCGCGTCCTCGCCCAACTCGGCGGCGATCTCGTCAGGGATTTCGATAGTCAGGGACATTGGACAGGGTAGGCGATGGGGAGGGGGAGGTCAACGGCGCGGAGCCGACGAAACACGCTCGACCAATGGACGACCGCCCCGCACAGCCGCGTCGGCGGCGTTCCGACACAAACTTTTCCGGGCCTCACGCGACTCCGGGCGTGCGTTTTTCCGAGAAATCCGTCATCCTTCCGCCATGAGACCCTCTTTTGTCCTCGTTTCCTGTCTCCTCCTCGCCGCCCTGTCCGTCCGTGCCGAGGAGGGCTTCGTCGATCTCTTCAACGGCAAGGAGCTCACCGGCTGGGACGGCAACCCCGCTTTCTGGACGGTCGAGGACGGCGTCATCACCGGCCGCACCAAGGCTCCCGAGGATCTCGAATACAACCAGTTCCTCGTCTGGCGCGGCGGAGTCCTCAAGAACTTCGAGCTGCGCGCCAAGGTCAAAGTCACGGGTCAGAACAACAGCGGCATCCAGTATCGCTCGAAGGAGCTGCCCGAGGTCGGCCAATGGTCCATCGGCGGCTACCAGTGCGACATCCATCCCGCCGCCGAGAACAACGCCATGGTCTATCACGAGCGCGGACGCGGCATCGTCTCGAAGAACGGCCAGAGTGTCGTCGTCGATCCGGCGGCGAAGAAATGGCTCGTCGCCGAGCGCGATCCAGTCGCCGTGAAGATCGACGAATGGAACGAATACACCATCGTCGCGACCGGCAACCACCTCGTCCACAAAATCAACGGAAAGATCGCCACGGAACTGCACGACTACGATGAGACGGGTCGCTCGCTGGAGGGCCTCCTCGCCTTCCAGATCCACAAAGGCCCGGCCATGACCGTGCAAATCAAAGAGGTGAAGCTGAAGGTGCTGCCCGACGGCGGTGTCACGCCCTTCTCCAAGGCCGACCTGCCCAACGACGCCCAGGAGATCGTCCCACCCGCGCCCAAGCCGAAGGCTCCCGCGCCGGAAGCAAAGCCCGCCGCCAAACCTGCTTCCAAGCCCGCCCCTGGCGTCGGTCCCGCCGTCGGCGAGAACGTCGCCACTCCCATCTCCCGGATCAAGGCGCCCGATGGTTTCCAGATCGAGTTGCTCTACTCCGTGCCCGGCGCGGATCAGGGTTCCTGGGTCGCGCTCTGCCTCGACGACAAAGGCCGCCTCTACGTCAGCGACCAGTATGGCGGGCTCTACCGCCTCCCCGCTCCGGCTCCGGGGCAGGCCCTCGATCCGGCCGCCATCGAGAAAGTCCCCGCCGACATCCGCGCGGTCAACGGCATGCACTTCGCCGACGGCGCGCTCTACGTGGGCGTGAACGACTACGAGCAGAAGATCCCCAGCGGCTTCTACAAGCTGACCGACAGCGATGGCGACGACCGGCTCGACAAGGTCGAGACGCTTCGCGAGCTTGATTCCAAAGGCGACCACGGAGTCCACGCCGTCGTCCCCGTGCCCGGCAGCGACGACTTCTACCTGATCTGCGGCAACAACACCATCCCGACCGAAGCCTCCCCCGACTCCCCCGTGCCCGCGATCTGGGGCGAGGACCACCTCCTCCCCCGCATGCCCGACGGCCGCGGCCACAACCGCCACGTCCTCGCCCCCGGCGGCATCATCTACCGCGTCACCCGCGACGGGAAGACCTTCTCGCGCCTCGCCTCGGGCTTCCGCAACATCTACGACGCCTCCGTCAACCAGGCCGGCGAGCTCTTCACCTACGACGCGGACATGGAATACGACTTCAACACCCCGTGGTATCGCCCCACCCGCGTGAACCATGTCGTCAGCGGCGGCGAATTCGGCTGGCGCAACGGGGCCGGGAAATACCCCGAGTTCTACGCTGACAACTTGCCCTCCACCGTCAACATCGGCCCCGGCTCGCCCACGGGCACGCTCTTCGGCTACGGGGCCAAGTTCCCCGCGAAATACCAGCAGGCCCTCTATCTCTTCGACTGGAGCTGGGGCAAGGTCTATGCCGTCCATCTCAAAGCGGAAGGCGCGAGCTACACCGGAGTGAAGGAGGATTTTCTCTCCGGCTCGCCCCTGCCGGTGACCGATGCGGTGATCCATCCGCAGGACGGCGCGATGTATTTCGCCATTGGCGGACGGCGCGTCCAGTCCGGCCTCTACCGCGTCACCTACACCGGCACCGGGGACACGAGCACGGCCCAACCCGACACCACCCTCACCGCCGAGGCCAAGCTGCGCCGCGAGCTGGAGGCTTGGCACGGCAAAGCGGATGCAAAAGCCGTCGAGGTGGCTTGGCCTCACCTCTCCCATCCCGACCGCCATGTCCGCTGGGCTGCCCGCACCGTGCTGGAGCACCAGCCGCTCGATACCTGGCAGGAGAAAGCCTTCGCCGAGAAGGACCCCGCGAAGCAGGTTGAAGCCCTCCTCGCCCTGGCCCGCCTCGGCGGCGTCTGCCCCTACCACCGCATCCCGGCGAAGCCGCTGGGAATGCCCCCCGGCGAACCAGAGATCAAGGCCCCTCCCGTCCCCGAAGGAGCGACCCCGACGCCGCCCGTCGATACCGCTCTGCGCGACCGTATCCTCGGTGCTCTCGTCGCGACCGACTTCGACGCGCTTTCACCCGACTCGCAGCTTGCCCTCGTCCGCACCGTGCAGATCGTCCTGAACCGCTTCGACGGCGTGGGCGGCATGGCCGACCCGCTCACCGCCTATCTCGATGCGGCATTCCCCGCGAACTCCTTCCCCTTGAACTGGCTCCTTTGCGAAACCCTCGCCTACCTCCAGTCGCCGAACATCGCCGAGAAAGGCATCACCCTGCTCGGCGAGGCCGTCTCCCAGGAGGAGCAGCTCGAATACGCCCGCAGCCTGCGCTTCGTCACCGTCGGCTGGACGAAGGAACTGCGCACGGCCTATCTCGAATGGTTCCTCAAGGCGGCGAACTATCGAGGCGGGGCGAGCTTCGAGAAGTTCATCGAGTTCATCCGCAACGACGCCCTCGCCACCTTCACCGAGGCCGAGAAGGCGGAGCTGGCCGAACTGATCGCGAAGAAGCCCGAGCGCGTCTCCGCCATCGAGAACCTCGGTATCGTCTTCGCCGGACGCACCCCCACCATGTGGACGCTGGAGGAGTTGAGCGCCGCCGCCGAGACCGGCATGGCCAAGCGCGACTTCGAGAACGGGCGCAAGATGTTCGCCGCCGCCGCCTGTTACGCCTGCCACCGCTTCCGCGACGGAGGTGGGATGAACGGCCCCGACCTCACCGGATCGGGCGGGCGCTACTCCGCCCACGACTTCCTCGACCAGATCATCAACCCCAGCAAGGAGATCAACGAGCAGTTCGCCCCCGTCGTCGTGACGAAGAACGACGGCACCATGGCCAGCGGCGTCGTCGTGAACTTGCACGGCGACATCGTCACCCTCAACACCGACCTCTCCGACCCGAACCAGCGCGTCAACATCGACCGCAAGGAGGTACAGAGCATCGAGGTGTCCAAGGTCTCCCCCATGCCCCCGATGCTGCTGAACATGCTGACGAAGGAGGAGATCCTCGACCTCGTCGCCTACGTGCTGAGCGGCGGCGATCCGGGGCATGAGTGGTTTGGGAAGTGAGGTGGGGGAGGATTCCTACTCGTCCTCATCCTCCTACTCCTACTCAAAACCGAACGTCTCCCGTCGTCCGCTGAGTATGAGTAGGAGGATGAGCAGGAGGATGAGTAGGAGGATGAGTAGGAGGATGAGTAGGAGGATGAGTAGGAGGGAACCCGTCTTGCATTCCCCCCAACCCCGCGCTATCGAACCCGTCACATGATCCCCCCCGACATCGCCCTGAACCGCCTCCGCGAGGGCAACCTCCGCTTCGCCCAAGATCTCCCGAGCGAAGCGGGCCTCACCGGCGCGGCTCGCCGCAACCAGCTCGTCACGGGCCAGCAGCCCTTCGCCGTCATCCTCGGCTGCTCCGATTCGCGCGTGCCGGCGGAGATCGTCTTCGACCAAGGGCTCGGCGACCTCTTCGTCATCCGCGTCGCCGGGAATATCGTCGCCCCCTCGCAGATCGGCAGCATCGAATACGCCGCCGAGGTCACCGGAGCCCGCCTCGTCGTGGTGATGGGACACTCGACCTGTGGCGCGATCCAGGCGACCATCGACGAACTCCAGCGCCCCCAGGCGAACCGCTCGCGCAATCTCCGCTCCATCGTGGACCGCATCCGCCCCTCGGTCGAGACGCTGCTCGAAACCGGCTTGGCACAGGACCGCGCCGCCCTCGTCCGTTACGCCGTGCGGGCGAACATCCGCGCCTCCGTCGACCACCTCCGCCACGGTTCCGAGATCCTCGAGAGGCTCATCGCCCAGGACGGTCTCGCCGTCGTGGGGGCGGAATACTCGCTCGAAACAGGGCTCGTCGAGTTCTTCGACGGCGCGCCGATGACGCCGCCGGAGTGAAGAGGGTTGGCCGCTCGACCGGACCCTCTCCGCCGCCATAGTAGCGAACGTTCCTTGAATGCTGGTCGAAACACGGAAGATCGTTCGACGCCGGATCTGTAGATAAGGTCATTGACCTCGGTCGAGCGTCGAAAGGAAGTCCTGTCCGGCTTCAGTGAGGTCGGCTACAGACGCTGGCGCGTCGAAGACGAGAAAGGCCCACGGAATTGCACGGAAAGGACTCCGTCACGCCGTGCCTTCCGTGAGTTTCCGCGTTTTCCGTGGGCAAGCCCCTCGATCATCCGCCATCGCGGGAAATCCGGGTTTGACAGGACGGTGTTGCACGCGAGACGATGCGTCCTTCCTACCGCTGGAACCGCTATGACCGAACGCCCCACCGCCGTCCGCCATTGGATCCTCGCCGCGACCACGGCGGCGGCTTTCCTCATGTATCTCGACCGCATCTGCATGGCGGCGATCATGAACTCGGATTCGTTCAAGGCGGACATCCCCCTCGACCCGCTCATGGACGGTTGGATTAAGGGGGCCTTCTTTGCGGCCTACGCTCTCGGCCAGCTCCCGGCGGGCTACCTCGCGGTGCGCTTCGGGGCGAGGTCGCTGATGTCGGTCTATATCCTGTTCTGGTCGGGCTTCACCGTGCTCACAGGCTTCGCGACGGGGGCCGTGTCGCTGTTGCTCGCCCGGATCGGTTGTGGCTTCGCCGAGGCGGGGGCCTATCCGATCAGCAGCGGCCTCCTCGCCCGCTGGTCGGAGTGGTCGAAGCGCGGCTTCACCAGTAGCGTGGTCTCGCTGGGCGGGCGGATTGGCGGGGCGATCGCGCCTTGGCTGACGGTGACGGTGATCGCGGGCTTCGGCAACTGGCGCTGGGCCGGCTGGATCTACGGGATCGCCGGGGTCTTCTTCGCGCTCTTTTTCTGGAGAGTCTTCCGCGAGCGCCCGCAGCAGCATCCGCAGGTGAACGAGGCCGAACTGGCCCTGCTGGAGGCGGGGCGCCCGCCCGAGACGGAGGGCGGGGAGAAAAAGGCCTACGCCTTCCCATGGCGGCTCGCCTTCACCCACGGCAGCCTCTGGATGAACTCGGGGGCGCAGTTCTTCACCAATCTCGGTTGGGCCTTCCTCGCGGTCTCGCTATCGAAGTATCTCATCGAGGTGAAGGGCGTCGAAAAGGCGCTCGCCGAGACGATCAACACGCTCGCCCTCTCCATCGGCATCCTCGGACTGGTCGTGGGCGGCTTCTTCACTGACGCGTGTTTGCGCAAATGGGGGGTGAAGCTCGGGCGCATTATCCCGCTCGCCGGATCGCGATTCCTCGCGGCGGTTTTCTTCGTGATCGCGATGGGCTTGGACAATCCTTGGGCGCTGATGGCCGCGTTCGGCATGGCGGCCTTCGCGACCGACTTCGGCCTGCCTGCGCTCTGGGCTGGCCTTCAGGAGATGTGCGGGAAGCACACCCCTCCGCTTTTCGGCTGGGCGAACATGTGGGGAAACATGGGCGCGGCCGTCGGCATCTGGGTGCTGCCGGTGGTGATCAAGACCCTCGACCGCAACGGCGACTGGAGCGAGGGCCTGATTTTCTGCGCGGCGGCTTTCGTGGTGTCGGGCCTGTTCTGCCTCGGGTTCAACGCGGAGAGACGGATGGCCGATTGAGACGGAACCAAAATTGGTTTTGAAGAATTAAGTTTTGGACGAAGCGTTTGCTTCAGCGCTCAGCCAGGGCCTGCCGACCAGACCGAGGACGCGCCGCGAGTCCTCCCGCGAATGCCGCAGGATGCGCCCGTCGATCCCCCTACCTCGCGTCCAGCCAAGCTTGCAGAATCTCCACCGCCGCGGCTTGGTCGATGACGGGCTTCGCCTTTTTCGCCTTCTTCCCGGCGGCCCTCAGCTTTTCGTAGGCGATGGCGGTGGTGAGGGTCTCGTCGATTTCGTGGTAGCGGATCGTCTCCGGCAGCCGCAGCCGCAGCTTTGCGACGAAGGCGCGGACCCTCGCGGCGGCTTCGCCTTCGCCTCCGTCCATGTGCAGGGGCAGGCCGATGACGAGATCCTCGATGCCCCTCAGAGCGACCAGTTCGGCGATCCGGGCGATGGCGCGGTTGGGATCGGTGGCGGGCACGGTTTCCAGCGGATGGGCGAGGAAGCCCAGATCGTCGCTCACAGCCACACCGATGCGGGCGGTGCCGTGGTCGAGGCCGAGAGCGCGGGTGGTTGAGAGCGGAGAGTCGATGGTTGAGAGGCGGGAAGGTGCGATCCGTTCAGAGAAGCTCGGGAGGGAGCCGGTCCACCAGCTTTTTGATCTGGTCGGCGTCGTTCCGGTTGGCGACGAGGAGGGCGTCGGGCGTTTGGACGACGATGAGGTTCCCGACGCCGAGGAGACAGACCTTGGGCATCCCGTCGGTGGAGAAGACGATGTTGTCGTTCGCATCGACGGCGAGGAGGGGACCGCGACGGGCGTTGCCCTGTTCGTCGCATTCGAGATACTTCGCGACCGAAGGCCAGCCACCGACGTCGTCCCAGCCGATCTCGGCTTCGAGATTCAGGATGCGGCCTGCCTTTTCCATCAGGGCGAAGTCGATGGAGATTTTTTCGAGCGCCGGGAAGCGCTCCGTCACGGTCGCGGCGAAGTCTTTGGAATCGCGCAGGGCCTCGACGAAGGCGGCGAGCGGGGAGCAGTGTTGCGAAAGCTCGCGCAGCAGGGTTGGAATCGTCCAGATGAAAATGCCCGCGTTCCACGAGAAGCCGCCCGCTTTCAGGTATTCCCCGGCCGTTTCGACGGAGGGCTTTTCGCGGAAGCGCTCCACCTCGTGGACGGCGAGCCCGGTGCCGGCGTCGTCGGTCTCGACTCGGGCGCCGCGCTCGATGTAGCCGTAGCTGGGGCAGGGCCAGTCGGGCCGGATGCCGAGGGTGACGGGGGCCTGCTCGGCGGACGCGGCGGCGGCGGCGGCGCGAAGCACTTGGCGGAACTCTTCGACCTTCACGACGAGCTGGTCGGCGGGCAGGGCGATCATGGTGGCCTGCGGGTCGCGGGCGGCGATCCATCCGGCGGCGAGGGCGATGGCGGGCGCGGTGTCACGGCGGGCGGGCTCGGCGACGATGTTTTCGGTGGGCAGGTCCGGCAGGGCGGCGCGGATTCCTTCGAGCTGGGCTTCGTTGGTGAGGACGAGGATGCGCTCGGGCGGAACGAGTCCGTCGAGACGGTTGACGGCCTTCTCGATCAGGGTCTCGTCGTCGAAAAGGGCGAGGAGCTGCTTGGGCCGGGCATTGCGGCTGAGCGGCCAGAAGCGCGTGCCGCTGCCTCCGGCGAGGATGAGGGCGTAGAGGTTCGGGGGGCTTGCCATGGATGCCAGTGATGCCTGCGGGGAAAGGCGGCCAACGTAACCGCAGTTGCGGGCATTTCCCAATGCGTTTTCGCCGGTGGCCTCGCGGCTTGTCCCCTCTTGACCAATCTGATAGCATCGTCCTTGCGGAAAACCGCTCGCCGACTATGAAATCCGTTTCCCGTCTGTTCGTCGTCTGCTGCGCCCTCGTCTCGCCGCCTTTGGCCGTGCTCCACGGTGGGGAAGCCGAGCCGCTGGGGCTTTCCGTCGAAGCCCACACCGTCCTCCCCGGCTTTTTCGACGACGCGGCGTCGGGAGAGAGGCTGAGCGCCCGCGAGCGTCTGGAGCGCGAGGGCATCGTCTTCGGACCCGGCGGCACGGCGATCTACCACCCGGAGCGTTTCCAATTGATCGTGCGCGGGGAGCCGCAGATCCACCTCCGCATCCGCGAGTTGCTTGAGGCACGGGATGCCGCGCTGCCTCTGCAAGTGCTGCTGGGCTACCGGATTCTCGAAACGCGCAGGCCGCTTTTCCCGCCCGGGGAATCCGCCGACCCCAGCCTCGTCGTCGATTCTGATTCCGGCGCCCGGATCGCCGTGGACGGGGCGGCGTCCCAGCCGCCGTTGCTGCGGCCTTCGCGGACGTTTGCGAGCGGTGCGGAGCTAGACGAATGGATGCGCCGTGCCGTCTCGGGGGAATCCGACCGAGTCCGCCTCGCCCCGACCGTCTTCGCCCGGTCGCGGAACACGGTCGAGTTCTGGATCGCGGACGCGCTCGCCAGCGCCACCCCGCTGCTTTCCGAAGACCGCTCCGCCGCGGGCTTGGAGATCGAGCATCTCCACGGCCGCTGGGAAGGGAATCCCCGCTCGCTCGGGCGGGTCCACGTCGTGATCCCCTCGGGCGGCACGGTCGCCTTCGAGGAGCGGCTCGATGACGGTCGCTACCGCACCCGGCTTGTCACCGCCACCGTCTGCGATCCGACCGGGACGCCGCTTCCACCGGTCCCGCCCGGCGGTGCGCCGCAGTGGGACAGTTCCCTCTTTCCCGAAGCGGTGCCCGACCCGGCCATCGAGAAGGTGAAGAGCATCGTCATCCCTTCGCTCGAGTTCGACCGGACTCCCTTGGCCGAGGCCGTGGCCATCCTCAAGGCGGCCAGCGTGGAGCACGACCCGGACCCGTCCGGGAAGCGCCGCGGGGTGAACCTGTTCCTCCTGCATCCCGACGAGAAGGTCGGCGAGACACCCGTCACCCTGAGATTGGCAAACGTCCCTCTTTTCGAAGCGGTCCGCTACACCGCGGCGCTCGCGGGGTGCAAGGTCAGGATCGAGGGAGCGGCGGTGCTGATCGTCGCGGACGAGAAATCGGCGAGCACCCGGACGAACAAATTGGCGAGCACCCCGACGTACATTTGGCGTGCTGGCTTCCTCCATCGGAAAGCCGCCAAGGATCTGGAGAAGGCGGGCGATCTCGGGGAGGCTCGCAAACGGTATCGGCAAGCGCTGAATTTATACCGGGCGCTAAAAGAGAAGCATCCAGGATACCACCCGGAGATCGTGAGGGAGAGTATCCGCTTGCTCGAAGAGAAGCTCGGCGGCGGGGGAGGGGAGGAGTGATACCAAATCTTTGTCAGAATTGGTATGAGGCGGAGTGAGGGAGGCTGCACAAAACCTTGCACTTTTTGCAATCTTTTGTGGAGTTGAATCGATACGGCCACTGAAGCCGTTCTCCCGTCGCGGCGGCGGGACGAGGGAGGCAAGGGGGGCGAATTGGCGACCGAACCCTCCTCAACGGACATTTTCCGCTGCCCTTGCGAAGTGCGTTCTGATAGGATGGCGGCATGAAACCCGTTCTTCTCCTCTTCGCCCTTCTCCTCGCTTCGCCCCTCGCCGCCCAGGATGCTCCGTCATCCGGGCCGCGCAGCATCACCGTGACGGGCAACGCCGAGCGTATCCTGTCCGCCGACCGCGTGCGTATCTCCGCCGCCCTCGTCGCGAACCTCGTCGAGGTCGGCGTCCCCTCGGAGAAGATCGAACTGGGCAACCACTCCCTCGGTCGCGAATACGAGACCGGGCCCGAAGGGCGGCGGATCTCGAAGGGCTTCTTCAGCCAGCGCCAGTTCGCCATCGAACTCGACGACGCGAGCCTGCTGGAACTCGTCCACGGCAGCCTCGCCGAAAACCCCGAGATCGCGGTGCATGGCACCGATTTCTCGCGGAAGGACGAGATCGAGGTGCGCAAGGAATTGCGCAAGACCGCGCTCGAAGCGGCGAAGGAGAAGGCCGAAGCCATGGCCGCCGTCTACGGACAGAAGGTCGGGCGTCCGTTGAAGATGAGCGAGAGTGGAGGGGGATTCACAACTCGGAATGTCTCGTCCAACCAAGTGGCTTTCCTCCTCGTGGATGGCGTCGGCGGTCGAGTGTCCATCGACGCCCTCGTCGAAGTCACTTTCGAGCTGCTCGATTGACGCCCGGCTCAATAGCCCTCCCCCACGCGCTTCCCATGACTCGTGACCTGTGACCCTCGGACCCCATGCTCAAAGGAATCTCCCCCCTGCTTTCGCCCGAACTCCTCGCCACCCTCGCCCGCATGGGCCACGGTGACGAGATCGTCCTCGCCGACGCGCATTTTCCCGGCGAGTCGGTCAACGCGACGGCGATCCGCGCCGACGGGCTGCGCATCGCCCCGCTCCTCGACGCCATCCTGCCGCTCTTCGAACTGGACGCCTACGTGCCCCATCCCGTCGCGATGATGGCTCCGGTCCCCGGCGACCGCCTCGATCCCTCGGTCGAGGACGCCTATCTCGTGCCGATCCGCCGACACGTGTCGAACGCCCCGGCGATCGAGCGGGTCGAGCGCTTCGCCTTCTACGAGCGGGCGAGGAAGGCCTTCGCCGTGGTCATGACAGGCGAGACGGCGAAGTATGGAAACATCCTGCTCGTGAAGGGCGTGACGCCTTGCTGATCCCCCATGGACCTCGCTTGGCCCCGCCTCGTCTTTGGCACGGCGTCCCTCGGCAACCTCTACCAGATCGTGCCCGAGGAGACAAAGCGCGAACTGGTCGCCGCTTGGTTCCGCCACTCGGAGCGTCCCGTCTTCATCGACTCGGCGGGCAAATACGGGGCCGGGCTCGCCCTCGAATGCCTCGGACGCCATCTCGCATCGCTCGGCATTCCGCCGGGGGAGGTCGTCATCAGCAACAAGCTCGGATGGAAGCGCTCCCCGCTCCTCGCGCCCGAGCCGACCTTCGAACCCGGCGCCTGGTTCGGGCTGGAGCACGACGCCGTGCAGCGCATCGGCTACGAGGGCATCCTCGAATGCCACGAGGAGGGCGACGCCTTGCTCGGCGGCTACGGGGCGCGGCTCCTCTCGGTCCACGATCCCGACGAATACCTCGCCGCCGCCGTTTCCGCCGCCGACGGGGAGCGCCGTTTTCGCGACATTTTCGAAGCCTACCGCGCCCTTCACGAGTTGAAGGCGGCGGGCAAGTCCGACGGCATCGGGGTCGGGGCGAAGGACTGGACCGTGATCCGGCGGCTCCACGAAGCAGGGGTTGCGCTGGATTGGGCGATGTTCGCGAATTCCTTCACCGCGATGCGGCATCCAGCGGAGCTGTGGCGCTTCATGGGGGAGCTGAAACGGCGCGGTGTCGCCATCGTCAATTCGGCGATCTTCCACGGAGGCTTCCTTACCGGCGGGGAGTTCTTCGACTACCGCAAGGTGACGAGGGAGTCCGACCCCGGCCTTTTCGACTGGCGCGACCGCTTCGAGGCGGTCTGCGCGCGTTTCGGCGTCGCTCCCGCCGAAGCGGCGGCGGCTTTCGCCCGTTCCGCGCCCGGCGTCGTGGCCTTGGCCCTCAGCACGAGCCGACCTGAGCGCGTCGCCGATCTGGTGGCGATGGCGCGGGCGGAGCTGGACGGGGAGTTCTGGGCCGCTTTGGTGGCAGAAGGATTGGTGGAGGCTCGATAGCGGTCCATGTAGGCAAAGTCGACGGGTAGGAGGAATGGAGTCCGGAGAAAGCGACCGTGAATCAATCGGGGATCTCCTCGCTGTGATCGGTCCCCACGGTGCTGACGCGTCTTTCGGAGATCTGTAGCCGAGGTTATCGACCTCGGCCGAACGTCGTTTGGCCACTCGACCCACTCCGATGCCCGCGGCTACAGGCGCGTCCGCTCCCCGTCGACGAGGCGGAGGATGCCGCGCGGGTTGAGGTCCTGCAGCTCGGTCGGCAGATGGGCGTCGGGCCAGCCCTGGTAGCAGACGGGCCGGACGAAGCGGTGCATCGCCCGCGTCCCGATGCTCGTGAAATGGGCATGCGTCGTGGCCGGGTAGGGGCCGCCGTGGTGGATGCTGTGGCAGATTTCCAAGCCGACGGGATAGCCGTTGAAGATGAGCCGCCCCGCTTTGCGACGCAGCAGGGCGACGAGTTCGCGATGTTCGGCGAGATCCTCCTCGGTGCCGTGGATCGTGGCGCTGAGCGAGCCTTCCAGCTTCTCCGCCACGGCGACGAAATCGGACGGACTGGCGCAGGTCACGAGGGTGGAGGCGGGGCCGAAGATCTCGTCGAAGAGGGTCGGGTCGGCGAGCAGACCCTCTTGGGTGGTGGCGAAGAGGCAGGCGGCGGCTTCGTTGCGGTCGGGCGAGGGCGGGGTGTCGGAATGGCCGATCAGTGCTAGGGCCTCGTTCCCGAGACGGTCGCCGAGCCCGGCGGTGTAGGCCGCGTGGATGCCGGCGTGGAGCATTGTGGCCGGGGCGAAGGCGGCGACTTTCTCCCGAGCGTGGTCGCGGAAGGCCCGCCACTCCTCCGACTCCAGACCGAGGACGAGGCCGGGGTTGGTGCAGAATTGCCCGACGCCGGCGGTGAGAGCGGCGACGAAGCCTTGGGCGATGCCTTCGGCACGGGCCTTGAGCGCCCCGGGGAGGAGGAAGACGGGATTGACGCTGCCCATCTCGGCGTAGAAGGGGATGGGATGCGGGCGGGCGTTCGCCGCGTCGAAGAGGGCGCGGCCTCCGGCGAGCGATCCGGTGAAGGCGGCGGCGGCGATCTTGGGATGGGTGACGAGGCGGGTGCCGGTCTCGTGGCTGCGGCCTTGGATCAGCGAGAAGACGCCCTCGGGCATCCGCGTCGCGGCGGCGGCGCGCTGGATGGCGCGGGCGGCGATCTCGCAGGTGCCGGGATGGGCGGGATGGGCCTTGACGACGACGGGGCATCCGGCGGCGAAGGCGGAGATCGTGTCGGTGCCGAGCACGGAGATGGCGATGGGGAAATTGCTCGCCCCGAAGATGGCGACGGGTCCGACCGGTTCGAGCATCGAGCGCACGTCGGGCTTGGGCAGCGGTTGGCGCGTCGGGTCGCCATGGTCGATGCGGGCATCGACCCACGAGCCCTCGCGGAGCCACTCGGCGAATTGCCGGGTGTGGGTGACGACGCGGTCGCGCTCGGCGGCGCAGCGGGCGGGGGGATGGGCGGTCTCGGCAGAGGCGCGTTCGAGGAGTTCGTCGTCGAGGGCGAGGGTCTCGTCGGCGATGGCGTCGAGGAAGTCGGCGCGCGCTTCGGGAAGGAGGCGGCGGAAGGGATCGAAAGCGGCTTCGGCAAGGGCGACGGCTTCGTCGATCTCGATGGCGGTGGCCTCGTGGAAGGCGGGTTCAAGGTCGGCCCCGAGGGCGGGGTTGCGGGCGGCGAAGGTGTCGGAGGACTCCGCCGATTCGCGGGAGCCGAGGAGTTGGTGTCCTGTTAGAGGGGGCATGGCGGGGGACGGTGGGTGGATGGAGATTCCATCGGCCCGCTTTCGGCTCGATTCAAGTGCTCATGGTGGAGGGAGGCAACGGGGTGGTTCCTTCGTGGGAGGCGATTCGGGAGTGCTGGGCGGCGGCTTCGATCCACTGGAATTTCGGACGGTTCTGATTTCAAAACGTCACGGAGGCAGGGATTGCGTGCTGCGAAAGGCCGAAAAGCCTTGACCTGATGGGGGAAGTCCGATTTTATGTTCATAGCCCACCGGATGGAGGAATCTAGGTGGCCGATATGAAAGTGGGCTAATACCACTGTTCGGCAGAAAAAACCATGCGACGCCCTCTGATTATTGCCTCATGCCTCCTTCTGGCGCTAATCCTGAGCGGTCTAGTTTCGATACCAATTGGTGGCTATTGCGAGCGAGCGAAAGTTAGATCCATTGCAGCGCAATGCTCCAGTCTCGGTGCATACACCGATGCGTTGGCACGCTCTCCTACCGGATCGGTCGAAGTCACTAATTCGCTCCGAGATTGGCAATATGGGTACATGTTGCCCGAGGATTTTCATTTCAGGACTGGGCGAATTCATCATTGGAATCGAGAAGGGATTCCGTATTATTGGATATTCATATACGAGAATGGAGGAAGGATTGAAGAGAGCTGGATGGCTATCCCGCCCCTTTTCCCGTGGGGTGATATGAAGATCGAAAAATTACAGAAGAAAGAAAGCAAAGAGCCTAACAACGCGATGCAGCCAACTCCGGTAAGTGGCTGATCTGTGACATCCAAAATTTCCCCTTTACCGGGAATCGGCGGCACACTACCATGACGGAGAATCGGAACAGCGAACCCAAACCGCCATGAAAGCCGCAGCCATCGTCACCGTCGCCATTTTATCAGCGGGACTGATCCTATGGGGACATGCGGCATCTCGGGAGCTGCCCCACCGCATCGGGGTTTCGCCGGAGATCAAAAAGGCGTTCCCGGACGGGGATTCCATCGCGATCCATGCGGTGACCGGATCGGCCCCGCGTTTCGAGGTGGGTGGCACCTATCGCGTCGTGGGCACTTGTCGGCAGGGGACTCTCAAAAAGGCCACGCTTTATCTGGGGAACACCTCCGAGCAAGGCGGGCCGTCCATCGCCGCCGACGCCGGATCGTCCTTGTCGGTCGCCGTCGAGCCGGGGGCCACGGACTTCGACATCACCTTCACCCTGCTGCGTCCCGGCTTGCTCCACGTGACCCTCTACGATCCCAACCGCGCGAGCCCGACCGACAACGCCCATGCCGGGATCTACCTCGGCGATGCCGTGTTCCGGCGTTGACCGCGAAGGGTCGCGACAGGCAAAAGGCTTGGCGAGTCGGCGTCCGGTTTCAAGGGACTTGGAGTGCGGCGACATGACGCCGCCTTCCCCTCGGGGCGACATGTCGCCCCGGAACAAAGCGCGGACACGTCCGCGCACTCCAAGTTTTGTCGCTCCACGGTCTCTCAACGAGCCTCGAACCGCCCTTTCACATGGTCGGTAATGAGATCGGTGAAGCGGCGCTCGACCGCCGGGGTGAAGGGCGTGACCACGGTGGATTCGTAGCCGCCCTCGTCGAAGGCCGCCGCGGTGGTGAGGTAGCCGAACCAGCCGTTGGTGTAGCCGAAGTAGAAGGTGAAGGGAAAGGGCGAGGCGTCGCGAACGGAGTTGGAGATTTCGCAGAAGAGCTCCACCGGGGCGGTCCAGATGAGGATGTCGTCGTCGATCCGCAGGGAACGGCAGGGCATGCGCACCAGCGGAGCGCCCGCCTCGTCGTCGCGTGTGTAGGCGTCCATGTCGGGCGCCCAGCCGAGCCCTTCCTTGCGGGGCGTCTCGAAGCGGATCTCCTCGGGGTGCAAGGTGGGGGAGTCGCGGTAGCTGGCGATGGCGTCGAGGGCGGCGAGGACGGGGTCTCCGAGCCGGGTCTTGAATTCGTCGATGCGGCCCTCCTCGGGCGTGGGGAAGACGCTGTAGATGGGGGCGACATTGCCGGCGGCTCCGTTGATGAAAAGCAGGGGCGCGCCGGTCTTCCCCTCGACATGGTCGGAGACCACGCCGGGTGCGTCCGCGCTGATGAGCAGGCTCTTGCCTCCGAGGACGGTGGCGTGGATGGCGTAGTTCGCGACCGAGGCGATGAGCTCGTCGCTGTCGCGTTTTACGAATTTCAAGACGCCGATCTTCCGGTCCACGGGGCCTTGGGGGTTGTTGCCGAGGCGGATCTTGCCGTCCGGCGTTCGCTCGCGGCGGTTGATGTTGGCCTCGGCCGTGCCGAAGCCGACGCCGAGGCGGGCGGGTTGGAGGGCGGCGAGGGTCTGCCCGATGCCGTCGAGGAGCTTCTTCGTCACCTCGTCGGCGTAGGCGCGGTCGTATTCGTGGGTGTAGCGCTGCGGCATGTAGACGGCCCCCATGCCCGGAGGGCCGAGTTCGGGGGCGGAATGCGTGTGGGTCACGGTCCAGAGGAAGTCGATGGGCGCGATGCCGTGGGCCTCCTGCACCAAGGCGGCGACGCGGTCGTATTCGGAGGGGGAGACGAGGCAGACCTCGGTGGAGACGAGGACCATTTTCCGCCGCCCGTCGTCGAGCGCGAGGATGCGGTGGTGGATGGGGGTGTGGATGCCCTCGGAGACGCGAGCGCCGTAGCCGAGCAGTTGCTGTGGACGGTCGGGGGTGATGTCGATCTTCACCGCCGCCGCCCGGAAGGCTCCGGTCCGGGACGAGGCGCGGGAGATCAGGACCACGGCGAGGGCGAGCGCCAGCAGGACGGGCAGGAGGCTGCGGAGGGAGCGGGGGTTCATGGGGGTGGAGAGGGTGTGGTGTTCTACGTCATTCTATCGGAATTCGGGACAGTCGGCCCATCTGCGTCAAAAAAGAAAAGGGAACGCAGATGAGCTTTTTGCAAAACCTTCTTCCATTCGTGGTGATTCGCGTTCCATTCGCGAAAATTCGCGTTCTCCTTCTTTTTTAACGCGAATAGCCGCCAATGCCCGCGAATGGCCGCAAATCAGGACCGACGAAAGGAGTTTTTCAAGAGGCTCAGATGTCCACGGATGGACCGCGGATTTTCGCAGATGGAGGAAACACATGGCGCGGAGTCGTCTGCCATTCGGATCAATCGGGGTTCTGAATGAAGGCGATCAGATCGGCCATGTCCTGCGGCGGGATGAGGTGCTCAAGCCCGGTCGGCATCAGGGAGATGCCGAGATCCTTCAGGTAGGCGATGTCCTGCCTCGCGATGGTCTCCTCCGGCGCGCCCGGGGCGCGAAGGGTCAGGGAGGTGGTCGTTTCCGAGCCGATGATCCCGATTTTCTGGACGCCATCCTGCAAGGTGATCTGCCACAGGGTGTAGCCGTCCGCGATGGAGCGGTTCGGATCGAGGATGTCGGTCAGGATGGCCTCGGGTTCGCGAATGCGGATGCTGTTCAAGTCGGGACCGAGAGGGGTGCCATGCTGGCCGCCCAAGGGATGGCAGGCGGAGCACTGGTTCTGGTAGACGAGCTTGCCCCGGTCCGGCGAGGCGTCCTGGGCGGAGGAGGCAAGGGCGGCGCGGTAGCTGTCGATCACTTTGGCGCGTTCTTCGTCCTTCGACTCGGTGGAGAAAATCGCCCGCAAACGATCCCGGGTGGGGCGGTCGGATTGGGCGATCAGCCGCACCCGATGGCTGCCAGTCACGTAGGCCGGGGCGATGGCGCCCTTCTCCAAGGCGTTGATGAGCACGGCGCGGCGCGGTGCGGACGGGAGGAGCGCAAGGATCACCTCGCTGCGCATCCCGTCGGTCAGGGAGGGCCAGCGGGCGATCCATGCCTCCGCGAGACCGTCGCCGCCGCTTTGGCTGAGCGCGGCGAGGGCCGCTTTCTGGATCGCGGTCGATTCGGCGGGCTGGAGCAGGTCGAGCAGCAGGGCCTGGCTGGCCTCGGGCTGGGCGGCGGCGAGGAAGGCGATGGAGATGGTCCGGTCCGCCACATCGGCCTCGCGGTTTTGGATCGTCGCGACGGCTTGCGCCTTCGCCCCTTCGAGAGCCTCTCCCTGCGGCAGTCCCGCCCGCACGAGGAAGGCGAGGCTCGCCTGTCTCACATCGCCGCGCGGATGATGCAGCACCTGCTCCAGCAGTCGCAGACGCACCGCCTCAAGCGAGGGATCGGCGAGGACGCCCGCTTTCCCGCCTTTGGCGACGCCCGCCAGCACCGCCGCCTGCCAAGGGCCGGGCGCGTGGGATTTCTCCGACGTGGCGAGGAGGAGAAGGTCGCGGACTTCGTCGGCTCCGGCCTGCGTGCTGCGCATGGTGGCGAGGCGCTCGATCAAAGGCCGCCACTGTTCGGGAGTCGAGGCCGAACGCCGGATGGACTCGGCCAGCAAGCCGTCGTAGTCCAGCTTTCTTGCCGACAGGGCGGCGGCCTGCATCCACGGGTCGTCGATGTTGGCGAAAAGCAGCTGGTTGCGGAGCTGGCCCGCCTCAGGCGAGTCGATCTCCCCGAGGGTACAGAGCCACTGGAAGCGCACCCGCCCGTTCGGATCGTCGCGCAGCGCCAGCAGTTCGCCATGCAGCGCAGGATTCCCGGCCAGCAGGGGTTCCGCGAGGATCAAGGCGTTCTCCCGGATGCCGGGGACTTCGTCGCGCAGCAAGTCGCCGACGACCTCCGGGGTCAGCGCGCCGAGGCCCTCCAGCGTCCACGCGGCGTGGGGGCGGGCGTAGGGGCGTTCGTCGTCGGTCGCCACGTTCGCCAAGGATTTGAGGAGGGAAGGCGGAGCCTCCTCGCGGTAGCGGTCGAGGAGGAGGCGCTGGGCGTTGCGCCGATGCCAGATATTCGCATGGCCGAGGAGATCGACGAGCTCCGGCGTGGACGCGGCTTCCAGCCCGGTGCCCTGCATCCAGGTCGCGGGGGCGGTGCCCTTCGGAGTGATGCGGTAGAGGCGTCCCTGGTCGATACCGTCGCGCACGGAGGACGACTCCGCCACCTCCTTCGCCATCCATTCCGGATGCTCGATGATGCGGCGGTAGTAGTCGACCACGTAGAGCGCCCCGTCGGGACCGATGTAGTGGTTCACCGGACGGAACCAAGCGTCGCGCGAGGCGAGGAACTCCTTCTTCTCATCGAGGCGGGAGGCGCTGAAGGTGGCGCCCTGCTCCTCCACGATCTCCGCATGGACGAGGTTGCCGACCGGCTCGGCCACGAAGTGGACCCGGTCGAAGGGGGCGGGGAACAAGCCGCCCTGGTAGAAGACGTTTCCGCAGGCGGAGGTGAAGACCCCCACGCTCGTCAGCATCTGGTGCTCGGGCTTTTCGGTGATGGGGAAGACCTCAGCGGCGTCTCCGTGCTTCGCGACGGAGGCCACGGCGCCGGGAATGAGCAGGGCCGGGTTCCGGTCCAGGTAACGCGCTTGGATCACCTCGTGGAAGATGTGGCGGGCGTTGCTGACGAGCAGATGGCGTCCCCACGGGTCGGTCGTGTGGCCGAACTGCGTCGAACTGGAGAGCGCCTCCAGCCGCTGCTCGTCCGGGCGCAGGCGCACGCGGCGGCCGTTCGCGTTGCGGGCGAGCCGGGGGGCGGCGGGGTCGCCGGGGAAACACACCTCGTCGCCGGGATCGCCGAATTCCTCGACATAGATGCGCGGGGTCGTGGCTGGCTCGTTCGCCAAGTAGATCCAGTTGTCCAAGCCGAGCATGGGGCTGTTGACGATGTGCTGGGGGTTCGAGAGGGCGAAGCCCGTCAGCATCACCTCGCGTCGGTCCGCGACGCCGTCGCCGTCCGTGTCTTCGAGATACCACAAATCCGGCGCGTCGGTGACGAGGATGCCCTGCTTCCAGCGCATCACGCCGTTGGGGAAGCGGAGCCCGTCGGCGAAGACGGTGCTCTGGTCGAGCCTTCCGTCGCCGTCGCTGTCCGTCAGCAGCTTCACGACCCCGGTGCGGTCCTTGTCGAGTGGGTAGCCGTGCATCTGCACGACGTAGAGGCGGCCCTGCTCGTCGATCTCCATGGCGACAGGATCGGCGATGAGCGGTTCGGCGGCCATCAGTTCGATCTGGAATCCCTCGGCAAGCTGGAAGGAAGCGAGGGCTTCCTCGGGAGGAAGGCCGCGGCTTGTCCCTTCCTCCGCATGGACGGCGGCGAGCCAACCGGACAAGGCGAGCGACAGGACGGGAAAGAGACGAAAAGGGATGGGGAACAGGCGGTTCACAGGGTAGGTTTTACCAAAAGCTGGGGCAGTCGGCAATGACGCGAAGCAGTGACGGCGATGTTCGGGAGGTTGGACAAAGCGGCTCTCGGGCGAGGCGGGGCGGCTGGTTGCTGGGAATTTCCCTTTCGGCCCTTCCTCCATCTTCCCTCTGGATGCTTTGGGTCGGAAGTGGTTCGAATGCGACCCATTTTGTCGCATCATGGGATAGGTTCTTCCTATGACCGCAAAACCGCTTTCTATTTCCCGCTTTCGTTCGGCCTACACCCGCCAGATCGCTCTCTGGATTCTGCGTGCCTTTGCCTCGGGCGCTGCCCGGCGCAAATTCTTCTCCAGATCTGGATTCGGCGACGCCGATGTCGTCGAATACCTCGGGCTTCCGGAAGACGAATCGAAACCCGGACCCGTCGGCTCGATTCTCGACGGCCTGCGGCTCGGATTGGAGTCCACCGAGCAGCCCGTCGGGCTGCCTCCGAGAGCGCGGCGAAATCTCGAACGCTTCGCGGATTCCCTCTCGCTGAACCCGGCGGAACGCTGTGTGCTGGCCTTTTTCGTCTGCCTCAAGACCGATCCCATTCTGGAAAACGCGTGGAGCCTCCTCGAAGATCTGCCGCAACGGAATCCGGGCAGGTTCCTCTCCCGTGTGCTGGGACTGACGGACGCTGCTGTGAATCGCGCTCTCGATCAGGAAGGCACCTTGCGGCGCTGCAGGATTCTCGAAAAAAGCGACCGCTGCCGCAGGGAAGAACAGTTCTCGTTCGCCTCCGAAGCCGTCGCCGCCCATCTGTTGACGGAGCGGTACGATTCCGTGAAAATCCTCAAGGAATTCCGCATCCGTCCGGCACCCCCGCCGGAAATGGAGCTGGGCAGCTACGATCATTTGGGGGAGCCGCTCGGGTTGCTCCTCGGCTATCTGAGCCGGGCGGTGGCGGAGCGGCGTCGCGGGGTCAACCTCCTTCTCCACGGCGTTCCCGGCACGGGGAAGACGCAGCTTGCCCGGGTCTTGGGAAAGGCTCTCGCCTTGCCCGTGTACGAAATCGAGACTTCGTTGGGGGCGGGGCGGAAGTTCGGAGCCGCAGAACAGTTCGGAGCGGCAGAACGCTTGGAAAGTCTCGATTTCGCCGACATGACGCTTTCGAGCCGTCCCGCCCTCCTTGTTTTCGACGAAGCCGAGGATGTCTTTTCCTCTTCGATCCTCGCGCGCTCCGTCGCGGAGACCCACAAGGGTTGGTTCAACGCGATGCTGGAACGCAACCACTGGCCCGCGATCTGGATTTCGAACCGGATCCATGGACTCGATCCCGCCTTCGTGCGCCGTTTCGACATGGTCTTGGAGATTCCGGTGCCGCCGAGGTCGGAGCGCCACCGCCTCGTCGCCGAGACCGTTGGCGATCTCGCGGGAGCGGAATTGGCCGAGCGGATCGCCGGTACCAAAACCATCGCGCCGGCCGTGTTGGCGAGGGCGGCGAAGGTTGTCCGCACAGCGGGAGGAGCGCTTCCCCTCCCGAAGCGCGAAGCCGCTCTCGTCCGGCTCCTCGGCGACACGCTGAAGGCCCAAGGCCATCCCGATCCTTTCCAAAGCGCATCGCCCTTCGCCGCGTGCGGTAGCTACGATCCGGCTTTTCTCAACACGCAATGCGATCTGGCCGAGATCACCCGGCGGCTCCGGACGGTCGAAGGCGCTCGCCTCTGTCTCCACGGACCTCCGGGAACTGGCAAGACCGCCTTCGGCCATTGGCTCGCGGCGGAACTGGACCGCCCTCTTCTCACGAAGCGCGCCTCGGAGTTGCTCGGTCCCTATGTCGGGCAGACCGAGGTGCTGATCGGCGAAGCTTTCGAGGAGGCGGTGCGGGACGGAGCCATCCTTCTTCTCGACGAGATCGATTCCTTCCTCGCGAATCGCGAATACGCCCGCCGGTCTTGGGAAATCACCTGCGTGAACGAGATGCTCACCCGGATCGAGTCCTTTCCCGGCATCCTTGTCGCCTCGACCAACCGGCTCGAAGCACTCGATCCGGCGAGCCTGCGGCGCTTCGACCTGAAGGTGCCTTTCGATTACCTGCGGGGCGATCAGGTCGAGTCGCTCCTCGCGGCCCAATGCCGTCATCTCGGTCTCGGTGCTCCCGGTTCGACGGTGCGGGCGAGGGCGAAGCGGCTGGCGACCTGCACTCCCGGAGATTTCGCCGCCGTGGCCCGGCGGCATCGCTTCGCCCCTTGCGCCGGACCGGGGGAATTGCTGGAAGCCGTCGCCGGGGAAATCGTTCACCGCACCGCGCTGCGCCCCGCGATTGGCTTTGCTTGACGCTTTCTGCTATGCTCGTTTCGTCTGAAACCATGCCCTGCGCCGACAAAGAATCGACCCTCGCCCGCCAATGGGAGATGATGCGCCTGATCCCGCCGCGTCCTCCCGGAAGGACGGCTGGTGATCTGCGGGCGGCTCTGGCAGAGGCGGGACATGCCGTGACGAAACGCACGGTGGAGCGCGATCTCGCCGACCTCTCCGGCATCTTCCCCTTGCGTTGCAACGCGGTCTCGAAGCCCTACGGCTGGCATTGGGAAGCGGGGGCGCGGCTCGATATTCCAGGAATGGACCTGACCGAAGCCTTCAGCCTTGGGCTTCTCGAAGAAGTGCTGCGTTCGCTCGTGCCGGATTCCTTCACGCAGGGGTTGGAGCAACGCTTCCGCCTCGCCCGGGAAAAACTGGCCCACCTCCCCGGCAATCCCAAGGCCCGCTGGAGCGAGCTGGTCCGCTACCAGCCGCCGGGGCCCGCCTTCCTGCCGCCGACGGTCGTGCCCGGAATCCTCCGCGAAGTGCAGGACGGTCTCTTGCAGGGGCGGCGTTTGCGGGCGAGCTACCGGGCGGCGGGAAAGGACGAAGCGAGAGAAGTCGAGCTGCATCCGCTGGCCTTGTTGCAGCAGGGGGTACGCTCCTATCTCATCGCGGCGGCGTTGGGTCGCGACAAGCCCTTGGCCTACGCCCTGCACCGATTCGAGTGGGTCGAGGCAATGCCCGAGCAGGCGAAACGTCCCGCAGGATTCACCCTCGACCGCTTCCTGCAGCGGGGCGGCGGACAATTCGCGGAAGGCGGGGCGATCGTCCTGAAAGCGCGCGTATCCGAGGAACTCGCACGCTTGCTCGAAGAGACGCCTTTGTCCGGGGATCAGCGCATCGCCAAAGGGAAAAACGGATGCAGCCTCGTCGCGACGGTGTTCGATTCGTGGCAATTGCGGTTTTGGATACTCTCGCAAGGGGCGGCGATCACGGTGACGCAACCGGCTTCGCTGCGGAAGGAGATCGTGGAAAGGATCGAGGAGATGAGGGAAGGGTATCGGAGCGGATTGCGATGATGAAAAATCATTTGAGACAACAGATTGATGAACAATAAAATGATAACGAAACAAACAAAAATCGCATGATCACATTCAACGAAGAAGATTTCAAAGGGAGTCGCCTGCGCTGCCTCCAGATCACGAGCCAGCCGCCGGAGCGGGTGCGGAGCTTTCTCAATGCGTTGGTTTCCCCTTATGCCGAGGTGATGGGGGGTGATACTTGTTGGTCGCCGGGAGGTTTTCTGCAACCTGCGGAGACCAAGCTGGTCGATGACAATCAGTTCCTTGATGGCGAACGAAGAGAGGAACTGAAGAAATGGTGGTTAGCTGTTCAGAGGGGAAACATGCCGAATTGGGATCTGATTAGTCGATGCGATATCGGAGGTGGAGCGGGTCTTCTTTTAGTCGAGGCCAAGGCGCACGAAGACGAGTTCAAATGCGATAAGACAGGAGCAAAGGACGAAAACCGTGACAGCATCATCAGAGCGATACGGGAAGCGAATCAAGAATTGAACGGGGAACTTCCTGGATTCCATATTTCAGCAGATGCTTTCTACCAGTTGAGCAATCGATTCGCTTTTGGCTGGAAACTAGCCAAGATGGGAATTCCGACTGTTCTTGTCTATCTGGGATTCCTTGATGCCGAGGAAATGGCACCTAACAAGCTGCTTCGCACCCCCGAGCAGTGGGAACGGTTGATCAAGGAAAAGGCTGCCGACTGTATTCCCCCAGAGGCGTGGAGCCGCAGATTTGTGGATGGGAAGTTCACCGCTCTCATCCGCAGCGCCCGTGTTGACATCTCCGCCGAAGTCGTCCAGTAGCCCTTCCGGGCTCACCTTGAGAAGTCCGCAATTCGTCAAGCGGACTTTTGGGAGGAAGGGAGTTTGCCGACAATATTTTTACAAAATGAAATATCAAACCTATCAACGCAACCATGCCATCATTCCCGGACGAGAAAAAGCATTGCATGATTTTCTCAACCAGTCCCATGAGGGAGTGAGACACAAATTGGAAAATGGATTCAGCTCGAATAGTGAAGACGCATTAACTTGGTCTTGCTTCGAGATCATAGATCACTTTCCGTTGAAAACGAAGATTTCGGTTCTCGACGAAATCATGGAAGATGCCTTCCAAGGGAAGGGCAATTTTAAATTTTCAGACTCTTCATATAAAGAGGACGAAATGAAGATTTTCATCGGAAAGCAATATACAGGACGGCAGACAGAAGAAATCACAGAAGTTGATGCAAGCATCGAATTTCCCGATAAATTAATTTTCGTCGAAGCGAATCTATACAGCTCCGTAAGCTTGGCTGATGTGAAAAAGAACAAGCGCTATGATCAAATTGCTAGGAAATTGCGAGTGGGTCTGGACAGTTGTTCAAACAAGGAATTCTATTTTATATTCTTGGATATTGCGCCAAATGAAATTTTAGTGAAAAGGGAGAGCAAGGACAACGTATTAAACCCGGGAAAAGGCGGGTTTTATGACAAGTGGAAAAGCGCATGGTTGTTCAATTACTACAAACGCGGGCGAAATAAAAGCTTGAAACCCTTGCGGGAAATCTTGACGGGAATAAAGGTGGAATCATTCGAGGCGGTTGCGAAAAATATGGGGTGGCTGACTTGGAGTGACCTTTATAAAAATATTCTTCGCGGCGTCTTGATGGATTCAAATCGAATGCCATAGGATTGAAGAAAAAGTATTCGTGGTATTATTAATGAGGCTCCCAAATCGTTCCGTGCCACAAGCAGGGCCGACATTCTTGTCGGCCGAGCGGTCCTCCGGCAGCCGGGCTTGCCGGGCGACAAGAATGTCGCCCCTCCTTGTGCTTCCCGCTGGGATGAACCTATTTGGGTGCCATTGTCTGGAATAGCGAAACAACCGCAATGATCCAATATTCTGAAGAACGAAGCGGCCAAGGCGATTCCTCCGGTCGCCCGGCCTTGATTTCCGCCGATGTGACTTCGAAGATCGCGGGGTTCAAGGTTCCGTCCGAGTTCTATTTCGTCCTGAGCGAACCGGCGCCGCTCGCCGGGATGGTCCTGCCCCGTCCGCCGGGGCCGGATTGGGAGGGTTTACGCACCTTGGGATTCCGGTGGGTGGTTTGCCTCTGTTCCGACTATCCGGGCTACGATCCGGCTCCGCTTGAGCATCTTGCCAAGGTGGAACTGACGGATCTTGTGGATGGGGGAGAACCCGGGAACCCCCAGATGGAGGAGAAAGGCATTCGCATCCTCGGAAAGATGGTGTACGAGAAGCTACTCGCTGGCGAGGGGGTGATCGTCCATTGCGTCGGAGGCCGCGGACGCACCGGAACTGTGCTCGGTACGATCCTGAGGAAGTTCGGATACTCAGCCGACGAAGCCGTGGACTTTCTCGCGGCATTGCATCGAGCCCGAGGCAGACCGGGGTGGCCCGAGGCACCTTGGCAGCAGGGGGTGGTGGAGAGGGTTTCCTGACTCTCTTGGAACTGTTAGGAATTTTCTTTACCCCTTCCATCCCTTCCACCAGAGGCCCAGGGTCGAGGGCGGCGCCATCCCGACAAATCACCCTCCGGCTCCGTCGGGCTTTTCCACGCCTTGCTTCAAGAGAGGGATTCCATGGCGACGCTCATTTTATTTTGGAAGGAATGGCAAGGGGGATTTTCGGGAGGGGCGTCTTTGGCGGAACCCGCCCGACCTTGGCCCGTTCCAGCAAAGTTGAGGGGCGGAAATCTGTAGCCGGGGTCATTGACCCCGGTCGAGCGTCGTTTGGCCATCCGATCCGGCCTCACTGAGGCCGGCTACAGCCTTGTCTCTACCGCCGCTCCACCACGCGCAATTCCCCGCCGCTTTTCGCGATGTGCCGCTCCGGTAGCACGCCTTGCCACGAGGTCAGCGGATAGACGAGGCAATCGCGCCCGAGGATGGCACCGGGGCTGAGCACCGCGTTGCACCCGACCTCGGTGCGGTCGCCGATGATCGCGCCGAATTTCTTCAATCCCGTCTCGATGAACCCGCCCGCCCCGTCGCGCACCTTCACGGGCTCACGGTCGAGCCTGACATTCGAACAAATGACCCCCGCCCCGAGATGGGCGCGGAAGCCGAGGATGGAGTCGCCGACATAGTTGAAATGCGGCACCTCGCAGCGGTTGAAGAGGATACAATGCTTGAACTCGCTCGAATTCCCGAGGACGCAGTTTTCGCCGACGATCACGTTCTCGCGCACGTAGGCGCCGCTGCGGACGACGGTGCCGCTCCCGATCCACGCGGGTCCCTTGACCACGGCATTCGCCTCGATCTCGGCCCCTTCGGCGACAAAGACCCGCTCGCCGACGACGGCGCGAGGGTGGACCGAACCCTGTTGCAGGGACGATCCGACCCTGTCGAGTCGCTCGTCGAGATAGCCGACGAGACGGGAAAGCGAGGTCCAGACCGGCTCGTCCGGCGCGAAGAGGTCGGCGTGGGCGGTCTCGGCGAGGTCGAGGTAGGCTGCGGGGGGGAAGTTCATCGGAAGCTCCTACTCCTTACTCCTTACCTCATACTCTTTACTCCCGCTTGGAACCCCGCGCATTCTTTCCAGAGGAGTAAGGAGTAAGGAGTAAG
>DDTJ01000049.1 GCA_002344525.1 Akkermansiaceae bacterium UBA2367 | reverse complement strand
GGCGCTCGGCTTGACGCTTACGATATGAGCAACCACTACGACAATTCGGAGGCAATCAAGATATTCACCACCCTGCCGCAGCCAGTCCCATCGTAACCCATGCCTCGTGACCCGTGGCCAGCAACTCCCCACCCATGCCCCTCTCCCCCGTCATCGCCACCCTTGCCGACCTCGTCCGCATCCCCAGCGTGAACCCCGCCTACGAGGGCGGTGTCTCCGAAGCCGGAGTCGTCGCTTGGCTGCGCGAGTTCTGCCGGGCGCGCGGCATCGAGACCCGTGAGGAGGACGTCTTTCCCGGTCGCCCCAACCTCGTCGCCCGTCTCCCCGGCCGCGATCCCCGCCGTCGCATCGTTCTCGAAGCCCACACCGACACCGTCTCGGTGAAGGGCATGACCATCCCGCCATTCGAACCCACGATCTCCGGGGGGCTCCTCCACGGTCGCGGCGCCTGCGACACCAAGGCCGGGCTTGCCGCCATGCTGCACGCCCTCGCCTCGCTGAAGGAGGAGGGTTTCGTGCCGCCCTGTGAAGTCTGGCTCGCCGCCGTGGTGGACGAGGAATACTCCTACCGCGGCGTCGTGAAGCTCTGCGAAAGGCTCACCGCCCATGCCGCCCTCGTCGCCGAACCGACCGAGCTGCGCCTCGTCGTCGCGAGCAAGGGAGTCCTGCGCTGGCGCATCCGCGTCGAGGGCCGGGCCGCCCACAGCTCGAAGCCCCATCTCGGCGTCAACGCGATCAACCACATGGCCCGCGTCATCCTCGCGCTGGAGGAAGACGAGCGCTCCCTCGCGAACACCGTCCACCCGCTCGTCGGCTCCGCCACCTGCAATGTCGGCGTCATTTCCGGCGGGACGCAGGTGAACTTCGTGCCCGACGAATGCGTCATCGAGATCGACCGCCGCCTCCTCCCCGGCGAAAGGGCCGAGGACGCCCTCGCCCGCTACCAAGGCCTGCTCGACGGCCTCGCCTCGCGCCATCCCGGCCTGATCGCCGAAATGGAGCCGCCCATGCTCACCGACGAAGCCCTCGACACGCCCCCCGACGCCCCGCCCGCCCGCCTCGCTGGCGAGATCCTGCGCGAGATGGGCCTCGACGGCGAACCCGTCGGCGTGCCCTTCGGCAGCGACGCCAGCAAGCTCTCGCGCCAAGGAGTGCCCAGCCTCGTCTTCGGCCCCGGCAGCATCGACCGCGCCCACGCCGCCGTCGAGTATGTCGAGATCGACCAAGTCCTCCAAGCCTATGAATTCTTCCGGACCTTCCTCCGCCGTTTTGAGTGACCTCGGCCTCGTTCGATCAGGAGGTTTTTGACCACGGATGGCACGGACAGAGAAATTCGTGTCATCCGTGCAATCCGTGGTTAAAAAAGAAGATGATCGACTAGCCGGCAGCGCATAACTTTGCACGACCATGGGACCACTCCTTGTATATCTTTCAATATTCTTCGTTGTCTCGTTGGGCATTGGTGTCATTCTTCACAGACGCCCAATCACCATCATTCTCTTATGCCCCCTCATTAGCTTTGCAGTTTATCTCCTGCAACGGGATTGGAGTGACTTTGATGGACCTGCTATATGGTCCACTCCTGGATCCGTTTCTTCATGGGTGGTGGGACTTTCTGTCTGGTTCGTCTTGCACGGTTTTCCCTCCGCGCTTGGAGCAGCCATCGGAGTATCCACCGGACAAGCAATAATTGGCCGATGCGCCGGACGAAACTCATCAAAATGACTCTTCGGAAACACTCCATTCCGGACCTCGACGATAGTGGATAGCCCCACAATCCCCAATCCACCTAAATACGCCCCCTCTTGGCACCCCTCTATTCCGGCGCAAGCCGCTCCTTCCCAGCCTCTCAACTATCAACCATCAACTCTCAACTCCATGACCCGCCGCGACCTCCTCCTCGCCTCAGCCGTCGGCACCCTGCCCAGCCTCGCCCGCGCCGCCACCGCCGTCCCCGGCGGCGACATCGACGCCCACGTCCACGTCTGGACGCCTGACACGACCGCCTACCCGCTCGCCTCCGGCTTCGAGGTGTCGAACATGAAGCCCCCGAGCTTCACGGCCGAGGAGCTCTTCGCCCACACGAAGCCGAATGGCGTCGGGCGCATCGTCCTCATCCAGATGAGCTACTACCGCTACGACAACCGCTACATGCTCGACACGATGCGGCGTTTTCCCGGCGTCTTCTCGGGCGTGGCCATCGTGGACGACACCGCCTCCGATCCCGGCAAGGCCATGCGCGAGCTCGCCGCGGAGGGCGTGCGCGGCTTCCGCATCTATCCGGGCCGGAACCCCCTCGACGCTTGGCTCGGTTCGCCCGGCATGACCGCGATGTGGGAGACCGCCGCCGCGGCCGGGCTCGCGATCTGCCCCCTCGTCGGACCCGACGCGCTGCCCGCGCTGACCAAGCAATGCGAGCGTTTCCCGGAGACCCCCGTCGTCATCGACCACTTCGCCCGCATCGGAGCCGACGGCCAGATCCGCGGCGAGCAACTTGACGAACTCTGCCGCCTCGCCGCCTTCCCCCGCGTGCATGTGAAAACCTCGGCCTTCTACGCCCTCGGGAAGAAGCAGCCGCCCTACACCGACCTCGCCCCCATGATCCGCCGCGTGCGCGACGCCTTCGGCGCGGACCGGCTCATGTGGGCGAGCGACTGCCCCTATCAGGTCGGCCCCGGTCACAACTACGCCGACGCGATCCGCCTCGTGCGCGAAGAACTCGATTTCCTGACGGCGGAGGAAAGGGCGGCGATGCTGCGGGAAACGGCGGAGCGGGTGTTCTTCGGCTAGGCTGCCGGGCTTGCGTCGGTTTGGGGAAGCCATCGCCCCCTAGGCAGGCGGTCCCGAAGGACCGGTTCGGCGGTCTGCTGGCGCAGCGCGTGGCGTGTGAATCCGGCCCCGTGTCGATCATGGCGGGGTTTTGCCGAATTGGAAATTGGACCTCGTTTTCTGCCGAACCGGTTGATCGGCGTTCACCATTCTCCTGCCGAGGATGAAGGACGTGGAACTGTTTCACGCGGTGTCGGCGCGGGAGCCATCGCACGGGAGGGTGCAGCAGCCCCTCTCGCGTACGCAGCAGCAAACGGCCACCGCCGACAAGGCACCGAGAACCGGCGCGACGAGGTAGAGCCAAAGGCTGGAGAGATGAAGCGAGACCACGGCGGGTGCGAGGGAGCGGGCCGGGTTCATGGAGGCGCCGCTCACGGGACCGGCGAACATCGCCTCCAACGCGACGACCGCGCCCACGACAATGCCGACGGTGATGCCCCGCTCGCGGGCACCAGTGGAAACACTGAGAATGACGAACATGAGGATGGCGGCGAGGACGAACTCGAACACGAAGGACTGCGCCACCGGACCGGCGGGCAGGGTGGCCCCGAGCGTGGCATGGGAGGGAAAGAGCGCGCGCAGCAGACCGCTGGCGGCGAACGCGCCGCCAAGCTGGCTGACGATGTAGGGCAGCACCTGCCGCCCCTCGAAACGCCGCGCGACAAAGAAGCCGAGCGTCACGGCGGGGTTGAAGTGCGCCCCGGAGATGTCGCCGAGAGCGTAGATCATGGCGAGCACGATCAAGCCGAAGGTCAGCGCGATGCCCGCATGGGAAATGACACCGCCGGAAACATCGTTGACGACGATGGCTCCCGTGCCCGCGAAGACGAGGGCGAACGTGCCGAAGGCTTCAGCAAACAGCTTCTTCATCGGGGGAGATGGCGGATTCCGCCATGTGACAATCCAGTGACAAGGAATCTCTCCGCTTGATTCATATTCCCATTGAGGAATATAGTTCCGCGCATGGAGCTTGTCAACATCTACGAATGCCTGTGCGACCTCACCCGCCTGCGCCTGCTCAACGTGCTGGCGCACGGGCCGCTCTGCGTGTGCCATTTCCAGGAGATCCTCGGCGAGCCGCAGGTCAAAACCTCCAAGCATCTCGCCTATCTCCGCTCGCGCGGGCTGGTCGAGGTCGAGCGTGTCGGCAACTGGAGGATCTACGGCCTGCCCGCGAAACCCTCGCGGGAATTGCGGGCCAACCTCGCCTGCCTGCAGGATTGCGTGCGGGAGAAGGCCGTGTTCCGGCGCGACTTGGCGCGCTTGAAGAAGCTCTCCCCGAAGTTCGCCGCCACCGGTCCCTGCGGCTGCTCCTGATTTTCCCATGAATCCGCAAACTCCCAGCAAAGTCCTCATCCTCTGCACCGGCAACTCCGCGCGCAGCATCCTCGGCGAATACCTCCTGCGCGCGAAAGGCCGCGGCCGTTTCGAGACCTTCAGCGCCGGTTCGCATCCAGCCGGCCGCGTGAACCCGCTCGCCCTGCGCGTGCTCGCCGAGCGATATGGTATCGACGCCTCCGACGCCCGTTCGAAGTCCTGGGACGAGTTCGAGGGGATCGAGTTCGACTACGTCATCACCGTCTGCGACAACGCGAAGGAGACCTGCCCCGTGTGGCCGGGCCAGCCGATGGTGGCGCACTGGGGTTCGCCCGACCCGGCCGACGCGGCGGGAACCGAGGAGGAGAGATACCGTCTCTTCGTGAACGTAGCCTCGCAAATCGCGCGACGCGTCGAGCTGTTCTGCTCCTTTCCCGACGAAAAGCTGCGCGACCTCGCGACCTTACGCGGCGTCGGCGAGCGGTTTCGGATCGGGGAAGAGGAGGCTTAGCTTAGCACTTGTTTAGGATCTTCTGAGGAACAGGGAGATGAAGGCGAGGCGCGAAAGAGGCAAAAAACGGTCCATCGACAACTTCCTTCATTCTCCAAGCCCTTTTCTGGTCCGACAATTCCTCCCGATGTTGCATGATTCCGGAATCTCCCGCCGGAATTCACATCAATTTTCAACCGTCATGACACCGTTCATGACGGACCAATGGCCCGGATAGGTGCAGAGGAGCGGGTAGTCGTCGGCGACGGTCGGAGCGACGAATTCGAGCGTCTCCGATTCGCCGGGAAAGAGCAATTTGGTGTGGTAAAGGACGTAGTTCGACGCGGGAACGGCGTGGCGCTCGGAAAGAAAGGTGGGATCGGCCAATTCGGCATTCGCGGCCATGCCGACCTCCTCCAGCTTTCCCGGCTCGACGATGAGGAGATTGTGGGGCTGGAGGTTGATGCTGTCGTCCGGGTTCACCAGAGTCAACTTCACCTTCTGGCCTGCCTTGACGATGAACTTCACCGTGTCGAATCTCAGTTCGGACGGGTGCGCCGTGATCGTGATCTCGGCGACTGCGGAGTCTCCTTCCTCCGCTCCGAGCAACCCGTTGGTGGCGACCAGGGCTGAAGCGGTGACAAGGACAGCCAAAAAGAGGCGCAGACGCATGGGGACAGGTCGCACCTGCGGCCCGAACCAGCACGCGGAAATTTCGGGAGGCTCTTCCGCTTTTGCGGACGTGGTCGGCGGGGCGGCGGCAGGATTCCGGCATCGCCCCCTGCCAATCGTGGCGGGGTTGATCAAATTGATCTTGGCTCCGGGAGGTCTTCGGGTGGATATTCGACCTCATTCTGCTACCCCTGATCCTCTTTGTGGCATGGGTTTCCAGGCCATGCGACTAGTGAAATCATGAACGAGACCGGAGGGACAAGACGACGCAGGGCCAACTTTTGGCTGGGATGCGCTTCGCTCCCGCTGATCTATTTCGCGAGTTACTTCGGGACTGGCGTTTTATTACACTGCTTGCACTATCCAGACCTGCCCGTCTGGTTGGATATCACCTTTGAAGTCGTCTATTACCCGCTCAACTGCGCACGGGATGAATGGGATTGGCTCGGTGAAGCCATGGAATGGATACTCAACCTCACCCCTTTCCCCCTTCCTGAACCTTGCGGCATGTGGCTTCCAGGCCATGCGTAACATTGAAACCATGAACGAGACCGGAGAGACAAGACGACGCAGGACCGACCTTTGGCTGGGATGCGCCTCGCTCCCGCTAATCTATTTCGCGAGTTGCGTCATGTTTGCTGTTTTATGGCGCTGGCTGGGCAGTCTGAGATGCAACGGATTTTTGG
>DDTJ01000015.1 GCA_002344525.1 Akkermansiaceae bacterium UBA2367 | reverse complement strand
CGACGACCTTGGCGGGTGGTTCGGACAGTTACCCTTCCGCCTCACCCGACAGGGTCGAGTCCTCCACCCAACCCTGTTGCGTCCACCGCCTCCTCCGCCGTGGGCGAGAGCAGGTCGCGGAATTCGTCCCAAGCGGGCATGCGATCATTGGGGGGCCAGAAGATTCCCTGCCGGATGGACTCGATGACCCCGGCGGCGCAGTTTCTCGCGGAGTCGAGGAGGGCCTCGCCGAGTCCGTCCCAGAGGTCGATACGCACGTCCTCGGCGGTGCGGCCGAGGGTGGCGTATCCGGCGGTGACGGATTCGCCGGGGAAGCGCTCGGAGAGGGCGAGATGGTAGAGGGGCACTTGCAGGTCGGTCCAGCGCTGGGTCTTGCCTTTTTCGCCGACGGCGAGGAGCCATCCGGGAAGGGCGGCGGGGTCTTCGGAGCGTTTCAGGTTCGCGAGGTGATATTGGGCGATGGTCCTGACCTCGCCCTTGTCCACGGGCGAGTAGGTCTTGAAGTCGAAGACGCGCAGTCCCTCGTCGGGATGCCGCTCGATGCGGTCGATGCGTCCGGTTACGGGAAGGTCGGCGATCACGAAAGGCCAGTCGTCTTTTCCGAGCGTGCTTTCGACTTCGAGGATTTCCCATCCGGCGGCGCGTTGCTCCGCTTCGATCACGGCCCAGCGGGCGAGGCGGCGGCGGGCGGCTTCGCGCTGGATGAGGAGGGGGGTGGAGAGGCGAGGGCCGAAGCGCTGCGCGAGCCAGCGGTCGATTTCGCTCTCGAAGCAGGTCGCGATGGCCTCGGTGTCGGTGGAGCGGCGCAGCTCCTCGTCGCGTCCGTAGGCTTCGAGGGCGGCGTGGACGAGGTTGCCGAAGTCGAGGGAGTCGAGCTCGGCCTTGTCCACCTCGACGGACTCCATGCCGAGACCGTGTTTCAGATAGAAGCGAAAGGGGCAGGCGAGGTAGGATTTGAATCCGGTCACGGAGATCCGTTGGAAGACGCGGTGCTCGGGTGGCAGGGGCGCGGGCTTCAGCCTCCACGCGACGGTGCGGGCGGGCGGGACACGGTCGCCACCGCTCTCGCGGAAGAGGCGCAGGGTGCGGGCGGCGAGTTCGGCGTCCTGACATTGAAACAACAAGCGCGAGGGCCGCAGGGGATTGTTCGAGGCGTCGAGGCGGCCGAAGAGGAGGTCGAGGCGGCCGTTCTGCCGCCGCGTCTCGACGAGGACGGCGAGGAGGAAGGCGTCGCGGGCGAAGCGGGCTTCGTTGTCGGGCAGGCCGAGGAGCTTGCGCGCGGAGTCGGGGAGGAAGGCGTGGCCGACGACGGACTCGGGCACGGCGTGGTCGTTCATGCCGGTGACGAGGAGGTGGGGGGCGTCCTCCCAGAGGAGTTCGAGCCAGCCTTGCAAGTCGAGGTCGCGGGGGCCTCGCTCGGGATGGACGCGGGCCTCGCCGAGGGCGTCGAGGAGGAGGCCGAAGCGGTCCGCAGCGTCCGGCGCCGCGGGAAAGGCGGAGGCGACGGCGGCGAGGTCGGATTCGAGGGCGTGGATGGCGTCGGCGATCTCGGCGAAGACGGCGGTCTCGGGATCGTGCGGGGCGAGGCGCTTCCCGGCGAAGACGGCGGCGAGGAAGGCGCAGAGTTCGCCGGTGAAATCGCCTTTTCGCAGACGGCCGAGGAGGGCGCGGGTGCCGTCGATCACGGCGGCGAGGGTGGGGGCTTTGTCAGGGTGGCGGCGCAGGGCGTCGCGGGCTTCGTCGAGGCCGCCGGGGAGGTGCTCGCAGGCGAGCTCGTCGGAGTCGCGAAGGAGCAATCCGGGCCGGAGGGAGTCGCGTCGCTCCTCGGGCAGCGTCGCGGCGGCGAAGCCGGGGCAGCGGAGGAGCTGGCGGAAGGGGTCGTAGCGTCCCGAGGCGAGGAGTTCGTGGAGGAGGCGGAGGAGATGGACGACGCCCTCCCGCGAGACCGCTTTTCCCGCCGGATCGTAGGTGCGGAGGCCGTCGGCGAGGAGGCTTTGCTCCAAGGTCGGGGCGACATCCGGGTCGGGCAGGCCGATGGCGGCGCAAGCGGAGGGGTTGTCGTAGGCGGCGAGGAGTTCGCGGCAGTGTTCGGCTTGGGCGGCGGGGGTGGCGCAGGGGTGGAGGCGGCGCTCGGGTTCGGCGAAGGCGATTTCGCGTTCGAGCCAGGCTTCGGGAATGGGGCGTCCGTGGGCGTCGAAGGCCGCGGCTTCGGACTCAGGTGCGGGCACGAGGATCGTCGTCGGGATCGTCGCGGCGTGGTGGTCGAGGGCGCTCGCGACGAGGGGGCGCAGGTCGGGGACGGCGGCGACGACGAGGCGGCGGACGGTGTCGGGAAGAGTGCCGCGTTCTGCCGCCGCGAGGGAGGCGAGCCCGGGGTCGCGGAAGCCGATTTTTTCGATCAGGGAGAGGGCGGCGGCTTCGAGGGAGGCGAGTTCCCGCCAGCGGGCGGGTTCGAGGTCGAGTTCGGCGAAGCGTCCGGCGGCGGCGCGGAAGTCGAGGCCGGATTCGACGAGGAGGTCGCGCACGGCGTGGAGTTGGCGGGCCATGCCGGAGGCCCAGTCGAGGCTTTGCTCCGGCGGATCGACGGGGAAGACGCGGCGGAAATCGTCGAGGGGCAGGCGCAGGAGGACCGCGGTCCAGAGGAGACGGGCGGCCTGAGGCGAGGCGGCGGGAGTATCGGTCTCGCCGAGGCGGGCGGGGGAGAAAAGATAGTTCGGCGTCACCACGAGGGGCGGTAGCACGGCGGCCTCGCGCGCGGCGGCGTGTCGTGCGAGGGCTTCGCGGAGGCGGCGTCCGGCCTGCCGCGTCGGCACGACGACGAGGTGGTCGGAGAGGTCGAGGAGACCGTCTCCTTTCCAATCCTGCGCGAGGAAGGCGACGGTCGTTTCGAGGACCGGCTTGTCCCAGCCGAGGAAATGGCAGGTGGGGCTCATGGAGGCGGGGGGTGGACGGGCACTTTCGCCGTCAGGGATTCGTCTCGGCCTCGATTTCGAATCGTAGCGACTGCGGGAGCACGCCGGGCGTCTCCTCTTCGCCCTCGAAGACCACGACGATTTCGTCGATACGGCCTTCGCCCCAGGCTTCGCGCGAGAGCAGCCAGGTGCGGACGAAGCGGGCCACGGCGAGGCGTCCTTCGTCCTCGATCTTGGCGAGGGTCTCGGGTTTCGCGGCACGTCCGTCGAGTTCCTCGGTGATGCCTTTTTCGAGTTCGGCGAGATCCTCCCCGGCGTCCCATCGCGCCCAGCCGGAGGTGGTCTTTTTCCGGACCTTGGCGGTGTCGAAGGCGACGGGGAGCGTCGGGCGCACTTTCGGGGCGCGGACGAGGAGGCGCGTGCCCTCCGGCGTCAGGGTCCAGTCGTCGTTGAGGTCGATGTGGAAGCGGTAGGTCGCGGGTACGGTGATCTCGGACACGTTGGTGGAGAGGGGCAGCCTCTTGCCGAAGACCGCGTAGCTGGTCGTGCGGGTGAAATGTTCGTCCGCCTCGGCCGTCGCGATTTCGAGATGGCTTCCCGTACCCGAGGTCACGGCCAGCTCGCGCCATTCGTGGAAGGTGGTGACGATTTCCTCGGGTTTGAAGACTTTCGCGAGTTCGACCACGGTGTCCCTCGCGGTATCGACGACCTTGTCCACGGTGCCCTTGGTCTTGTCGAGGGTGCGCTCGACTTGGCGGAGAAAGGCGAGGTAGGCGACCAGCGCGCCGACGACGGGGACGAGCACGGCGAGGAAGATCCAGAGCCCGAGACGGGATTTCCGGGGGGCGGGGGGCTGGGCGGGTTCGACGGTCTGGATTTCGTCGCTCATAGGAAATACCTTCGCTGTTTGTCGGAGATGGGCAGTCCGGCGAGGTCCATGACGCGCAGCATGTCCTCCCAGACTTGGCGTTTCGCGTGTTTGCCCTCCTCGGCGGAGGCGGATTCCTGCCGCAGGAGGTAGCTGGGGTGGTAGGTGGCGACCACGGAGATGCCGGAGAATTCGTGGTCCTGATGGCGGAAGCTTGCGAGGCTGCCGCCGCGCTCCAGCAAGCCCTCGGCGGCGGTGCGGCCGAGCGCGACAATGACGCGGGGGCGCAGCACCTCGATCTCGGCACGGACGAAGGGCAGGCACGAGGCCATCTCCTCCTGCGTGGGCGGGCGGTTGCGCGAGCCTTGGAATCGCCCGTCGCCCATTTTCGGACGGAACTTCACGATGTTTGAGATGTAGACCGCCTCGCGGGCGAGGCCCATCGCTTGGATGATCTGGTCGAGCTTCTGCCCGGCGGGGCCGACGAAGGGCTTTTTCAGCTTCTCCTCCTCGGCTCCGGGGGCTTCGCCGACGAAGACGATCTCGGCCATGGGATTGCCGACGGCGAAGACGACGGTGTCGAAGAGCGTGCCAAGGGCGCGGGGTTCGGGGGAGGATTTGACCTGCTTGAAGATCGCGTTCAGGGCTTGGCGACGTTCGGCTTCGCCGAGTGGCGTGGTTGACGGGGGAGCGGCAGACGGGGTGGTCGCCGGGGGCGTGGCGGCGGGTGGGGAGGCCGGGGGCGGTTTTGAGACCGGGGCTGGCTCCGGCTCCGGCGTGGCGGCGATGACGGGACGAACCGCCTTTCGCTCAAGGAGGCGGGCGGGCAGCTCGCGCAAGCGGGACTCGCTTTCCGGGGCGAGCGGCACGGTCTCAAGACCGCGACCTTTTTCGCGTTCGAGGATGCCGGCCAGCGCGGTCAGCGCCGGGGCGATGCCTTGGTGGGATGCCATGGCAGGGAGTCTAGACCGGAGTCGGGGGAATTTCGCGGATCAATTTCAGGCAAACGGCCCGATTCATTCCAGAGTCGCTCGCCGAATTCGGACCATTCCAGGCGAAACAACGACGAAGGCTCCGACCAACTCCGGCCCATGCCCGGCGATTACGCGGACCAAGATCTCCGCTTTGGCTTCGGGATGGAGTCCCGCCAAACGGACGAGCAGCACACCGCAATGCACCAAGGAACGGCGGAACGCCAATTCGCCGAAATCCTTGTCTCCCGTGATCAATGTCGCGGCAAGCGAGTTGGCGGAGGCGAGGACAAGCTCGTCCGAAATTCCGGGTTCCATCTCCGCAACCGCGACCACTTCGTGGCCTGCGTCCCGCAATCGCCGGATCACGCTCAGGTCGAGGTTTTCATCCGCCAGAAACCTCATGCGGCATGGCTGGGGATCGGGTAGATGACATCCGCCCGCAAAGCCCGGCCTGCGAATTCGATGGCTGCCAGCACGGCTTCGCGGCTCAGACGGGGATGCTCCGCGACGATTCCTTCGATGCTCTCTCCGGCGGCGAGGCGTTCGAGGATGTTCTCCACCGTTATCCTAGTCCCCGCGACGACCGGCTTGCCCATCATCACTTCGGGTCTCGATTCGATCAGGTTCATGGGGGAAGGCTACTCCTCAGGAGAGGGCGCATCAAGCGGGATTCGCCGGACAGCGATCCGTTCGGAGGGTGTCCGCTCACGAAAAATCCCCCAGCAGCCCCGCCATCGTCTCGGGCGTCAGGTCCAGCCCGGTCACCGCCCCGGAAAGCAGGTCGCTGGCGAGGTCGTCCTTTTTCTCCTGCATGAGTTGGATGCGCTCCTCGACGGTCTGGCGGCAGATCAGCTTGTGGACGAAGACGGGCTTGTCCTGCCCGATGCGGTAGGCGCGGTCGGTGGCCTGGTTCTCGGCGGCGGGATTCCACCAGGGATCGTAGTGGATCACGGTGTCGGCCCCAGTCAGGGTCAGGCCGGTGCCGCCGGCCTTGAGGGAGATGAGGAAGACTTCGCCCTCGCCGCCTTGGAAGCGCTCGACGAGGCTCTGGCGGTCCTTGGTCGCGCCGGTCAGCTTCAGGTAGGAAACCCCTTCGGCGACGAGATGCGCCTCGATCAGGTCGAGCATGGTGGTGAACTGCGAGAAGATCAGCACCCGATGCCCCTCTTCCCGAAAGGTGACTATCAGATCCACCAAATAGTCGAATTTCGCCGATCCTCCCGCCGCATGCTCCTCGCCGAGGAGGCGCGGGTGGCAGCAGATCTGGCGCAGCTTGAGAAGGGCGTCAAGGAAGACGATCTGCGCCTGCTGCCCGCGGATGGCGAGGGCCTGCCGCACCTGCTTGTCCATGGTCGAGCGGACGGTCTCGTAGAGATCCTTCTGCGCCTCGCCCATCTCGACCTCGTGGAGGATCTCGGTTTTGGGCGGCAGCTCCTTGGCGACGTCGTGCTTGGTGCGGCGGAGGATGAGCGGCCCGACCCGGCGCACGAGGGCGGCGCGCCTCGCCTCGTTGCCGTTCTTTTCGATGGGCGTTTGGTAGGTGGTCTGGAAGCTTTCGAGAGGGCCGAGCCATCCGGGCATAAGGAAATCCATCAGGCTCCAGAGTTCGCCGAGGTGGTTCTCCACCGGCGTGCCGGAGAGGCAGAGGCGGTGGTCGGCCCGCAGAGCTGCGACGGCGCGACGCACTTGGGCTTCGGGATTCTTCACCTGCTGCGCTTCGTCGAGGACGAGGAGATGGAATTCGTGCTCCAGCAGTGCGTCGAGATCGCGATGGAGCAAGGCGTAGGAGGTCAGGACGAGATCGCTCTGCGGAATTTGCCGGAAGCGAGTCTTCCGGTCCGCGCCTTGTAGGACGAGCACGCGCAGGTCCGGGGCGAACTTCGCGGCCTCGCGCTGCCAGTTCATGACCACGCTGGTCGGGGCGACGACGAGGGAAGGCTTGCCGCCGCAGCGGCCCGATGCGACCTCGGCGAGGAGATGGGTCAGGGTTTGCAGCGTCTTCCCGAGTCCCATGTCGTCGGCGAGGATACCGTGGAGACCGTGCGAAAGCAAAAACTGCATCCACTGGTAGCCCTCGCGCTGGTAGTCGCGCAGCTCCGCCCGCAGGCCCGGAGGCACGGGGACTCGCTCGATCTCGCCGAAGTCGCGGAGCCGTCCGCCGAGGTCCTCCAGTTCGCGCGTCGCCGCGACGGGCAGCGATTCCTCGGCCAGTTCGCCCGCGAGCAGGGCGGCGTCGAGCTTGCCGAGGCGGAGCGGCCCTTTGCCGTCGAACTTGAACTCCATCAACTCGCCGAGGGTCGCGAGGATGCGGCGGAAGCGTCCCACCGGCAAGACGAGGCCCCGCCCGTCGGGGAGAAGGACGAGGAACTCCTGCCCAGCCGGCATTCCCTCGGTCGCCTCAAGGAAACGGTTCTTCACGAGGGCGGCGAGGATGGGTTGCAGCTCGAAGGCCTCGCCCTCGATCTCGAATCCGGCGGAGAGATGGAACCAGCCCTTGCCCTCCTCGACGATCTCGGCCCGCCAGCCTTGCGTGCGGAAGACGAGCGGCTTGTGGCCGACTTCGGGAGCGAAGCGGACCTCCCAGCCCCGGCGCTCCAGCGCGGCGACGCCGTCGTGGCGGAAGCGCTGCCAATAGAACTCGGGATGGGGCCATTTCTTCGTATCGGGCGCCCAGAGTGTGCCTTCAGCCTCGGGTCGGTCGAGTTTGCGCAAGGACGCGGGCGGCTCCTCCGCGCCGGGGAGCAGGTCGAGGACGTAGAGGATGTTCAGGGCGCTCGTCTCCCCGGCGCGGGAGCGCACGATCTTGCCCTCGGGCGTGACGAGGGGCGGCAGCATCCCTGCGGGCGAGAGCGGCGTGCGATGTGCGCCATAGATCGCGAAGGCCTCGGCGAAAATCTCCGGGAGCCAGGCGCTGCGTTCGCCCTCGGGACGTCGGCGGACGCGGAGGAGGAAGGTCGGCTCTCCGGGTTCGGTGGTGGCTTTGTCAGGAGGGTCGCCGGGAACATGCAAGGCTCCGCTGGCCGTCATTCTCTCCGCGTGCGGCGTTCCGCCGAAGGCTCGGGCGAGGCGGTCGCTTTTGCCTTTGCCGAGGTGGAAAAGCAAGGCGGCGGCATGGGCGCAGTTCACGCCGCTCTCGCAGCGGCAGTCGCCTTCCAGCGCGAGCGTGCTCTCCTCGCGCCAGACCGCGACGACGGGCGAGAAAGAGGAGCCGTCCTTTTCCGTCACCGTGCCGCGCAGTTCCGCGTCGCCAGTGTCGAGGATCTCACCCGAGACTTGCGCGACCTGCTTCGCCGAGGCGAGGCGCTTGCCTGCAACCAGCGTCCATTCGTCGAAGCGTTCGTGCCAATCCCCGGAGGCGAGGAAGGCGGCGAGTTCTCCGGGGTCGGGGGGATTCATGGGGGGCCATCATCCGCCGCGCTTCATCCACCATTCGACGAGACAGGCGAGCGCGAGGACGAGGTTCAGGGCGTTGTAGATTTTGAAGGGCAGCAGTAATTGAAGCAGCACCGCGTAAAGCGCGAAGGAGAAGACCACCGCGCTGCGGAACTCGACCCCGAAATACTGGAGGAGGATCAAGGCGAGGAGCCAGACCGCCTTGGCGAGGTAGGCTCGTTTCGCCGCCTCCATCGGAGCCATCTTCGCATCGCGGTATTTCACGAAGACATCCTCGCGCCTCGCGATCCAGATGCGGTATTCCAGATCGAGATGCACGATCACGATGACGACGAGGAGGGCTTCGAACATCGCTCGGGAAAAGGTTTACCGGCCTGCGACTTCCGCCGTGTCCTCCCGCCACCAGACGGCTTGGTAGCGCAAGCTGCCGTCGCCGCTGCGGTAGGCTTGGCTCTGGACGAGCGTGTAGCCTTGGCCGCCGAAGCGGGTGAACTCCTCCGCGAAGGCGGCTTGGGTCAGGTCGAGACGGTATTGCCAGTCGATTTCACCGGGCCGGGCCATCGTGCCGAGGGCGATGCGGAACTCGCGCCCTCCGTTGTGCCAGCGCCCCTCGATGGCGCGAATCCAGTTGCCCCTCGACCAGAAGCTGCCCTGTTGCCCGCGGTTCTTTTGACGGAGGTAGGTGTCGAGGGCGAGGGGCGACATCCACGGGGTGAAGTCTTTTTCGGCGACGACGGGATGCGGGGAGGGAAGACGGTCGGGGACGGGCGCGGCGGCGGGGGACGCGGGGACCGGGGCGGACGGTTCCGGTTGTTCCCCAGCGTCGGCGGGCGTGGAGGAGCTTGCGGTCGCGACTTCGGTCGGGGCGGGTTTGCTGCGGAAATAGAAAATCGCCAAGGCGGCGAGGACCGCCACGATCAGCAGAGGCATCACCCCCGTCCCCGGTCCGGGGGCGGGGCGGTAGGCTTCGCGGAGACCGAGAATGGGGGGCCGTTCGTGCGGCATGTTGCGTCCGTCGGGTTCGAGGAGAGTCTTTTTATAAGAGAGCGGGATGCCGGGGGCAACTCCGATTCCTTGGAAAAGGGGGGCTTGCCGTCAGATTCCATCCGCCGAAATCCATCCGGCTTGGGCGAGGATCGCGGTTGCTTCGGCGTGGTCGGCGAAGAAATGGAAGGCCGTCCCCGTCCCCGCGAGTTTCTCCGCTTCGAGCCGGAGTTGCTCCATCCGTTTCGCGGAGCTGAGCGAGTGGATCAGGATCATGGCGATGCGACCGGGATGCTCCAGCGCCGCTTCGACGTAGACGGGCACGTCGTGCTGCGTGGTGTCGCCGATGAGGAGGACGGGCAGGTCGGGATACCACGAGAGGGCGTGGCGGATCGCGTCGAGCTTGTGGTCGCGGTGGCTCCGCTTCAGCCATTTGTCCTCGTCGAGGCCCCAATCGGTCATGAAGAAGGGGCCGGAGGGCAGGCCGTTCTCCTTGAAGATCAGATCGAGGAGTCCGTGCAGGTTGTAGGGCGAGCTGGTGACGTAGGCGATGGGATTGCGGCGGTCGCGGTCCGGGTCGGGGCCGTGGCGCAGGGCTCGGTAGAGCTCGACGACGCCAGGGAAGAGCTGCCGGGTGAGGGCGTTGCCGAAGAGCGTCGTCGCAACCATGCTGAAGAACTGGCCGGCGTGGCTGACGAGCACGGTGTCGTCGATGTCGCTGAGAATGAGACAGTCCGGATCGTACGCGAGAGGATCGACGGGCCAATGGGCGGGCTGGGAGACGGTGGACTCGGGCAGCTCGATGAGGAGTTCGTCGGACGGGGCTTCGGCGGCGGGGATTTCGACTTCGAAATAGCCTTCGCGGTCGGCGCGCCGCTCCACGGGCGCGCCCCCGGCGCTAAGGCGAACGAGGGAGTAGGGTCGTTCCGGTGTGCACCAGCGGCGCAGCATGTGGTAGAGGTTGACGACAGCGGGATCGTTCGCGTCGGGATGCGGCCAGGTCCGCGCGAGGAGGATGCGCCCCTTCACCGCGACGCCGTGCTCGTGTTGGGTCGCGTAGTAGATCTCCGCCGACATGGGTTTGCCGAGACGGCCGGTGAAGCGGGCGAGGAAGCGGTGGAAGGCGTCGTAGACCTCCTCGGCGTGCAGGGCGAGTTTGAGGAACCAGCCGGGACGGCGGGGAGGGGGATGGAGAGAGGAGTCGATGGGAGGATGCGGGTTCTTATTTCTTACTCGTTACTCCTTACTCTTACCTCTTACTCCCCGGACGCTCGGGATGGAGTAAGATGTAAGAGTAAGGAGTAACGAGTAAGGAGCAGGGAGGTAAGAGCAAGAGACTTTACGCCATCAAATCCCGCACCACCTTCCCCGCGATTCCTGTCAAACGCACATCCAGTCCCTGGAACTTCGTCGTCAGGCGGTGATGGTCGATCCCGAGCAGGGCGAGCATGGTCGCGTGGAGGTCGTGGACGTCCACGACGTTCTCGACGGCGCGGTAGCCGAGTTCGTCGGTGCTGCCCCAAGTGATTCCGGGTTTCACTCCGCCTCCCGCCATGAAGACGCTGAAGGAGAGGATGTGGTGGTCGCGCCCGGTCCCTTGGCCCATGGGGGTGCGGCCGAATTCGCCGCCCCAGAGGACGAGGGTGTCCTCCAGCAGACCGCGCTGGGCGAGATCCTCGATGAGGGCGGCGGTGGGGCGGTCCACGTCGGCGGCACCGTTCTTCACGCCCTCTTCGATCTGGCTGTGGTGGTCCCAGGCGCGGTGGTAGAGCTGGATCATACGCACGCCACGCTCGGCGAGACGGCGGGCGAGGAGGCAGTTCGAGGCGAAGGACCCGTCGCCCGGCTCCTTCACCCCGTAGAGGTCGAGGGTGGCCTGGCTCTCGCCGGAAAAATCGGTCAGCTCCGGCACGCTCGCCTGCATCTTGAAGGCCATTTCGTACTGGGCGATGCGCGTCGCGATCTCGGGGTCGTTCTGCTCCTCGGCGAGGAAGCCGTTGAGCCGCCGGATCTCGTCGATCACTTGGCGCTGGGTGCTCTGGCAGACGCCTTCGGGATTGCCGATGTAGTGGACCGCGTCGCCCTTCGACTGGAACTGGATGCCCTGGAAGCGGCTCGGCAGCACGCCGCTGCTCCACTGCCGCGCGGAGATGGGCTGCTGGCCGGACTTGCCTGCCGAGGTCAGGACGATGAAGCCGGGGAGATCCTCCGTCTCCGCGCCGAGCCCGTATTGCAACCAAGATCCCATGCTCGGCCGGCCCTTGATGATGGAGCCGGTGTTCATGAAGGCGTGGGCGGTGTCGTGGTTGATCTGCTCGGTCTGCATCGAGCGGATCACGCAGAGGCGGTCGGCCTGCTTCGCGATCTCGGGGAAGAGGTCGCTGATCTCGATACCGGACTGGCCGTGCTGCGAGAAATCGGTGAAGGAGCCGCGAGCCTTGAGGACGGCGTTCTGCAACTGGGCGAGCTGCTGGCCCTTGGTGAAGGATTCGGGGAAGGGCTGGTCGTGCAGCTCCTTCAGCTTCGGCTTCCAGTCGAAGGTCTCGAACTGCGAAGGCCCGCCCGCCATGCAGAGGAAGATGACGCGCTTCGCCTTCACCGGGAAATGCGGGGATTGGAGGGCGCCGTTCCAGTGGTCGGGCTTGGGCAGGGAGGGAGCGGCGCTGGCCTCGTTGAGGAGCGAGGAAAGGGCGATGCCGCCGAAGCCGTAGGCGCTTTGCTGGAGGAAGCTTCTTCGGCAGGTGGAGAGGGGGAAAGGGAGGGGATTCATCGCGTTATGAGATGGCCGGGATTGGAGAGTGCTTGGCGTCCACGTTGATTTAAATCGTCAACCAAGGAGCTAGTGGTGGTTGCCATCTGTGCCATGTTCGTCTTCGTGGATCGTCTGGCGACGTATGGGAATGGAGTGGGCTGCCACTATGGTGCTCGCCACGAAGAACAACAACATACCAAGGGGCATTGGTATCCACAATGCCTCGAGTGAAGACGGATTCTTTTGGTGGCTCGCTATAAAGAACGGGATAAATGAAGCTGCGTGCAGGACGACGAAAATAAAGAGAGTGATCCAAACGCCGCGTGAAATCGTCCTGCGAATATAGGGAACAAGAAAAGCGGTTATACTTCTCCGCATCAGG
>DDTJ01000058.1 GCA_002344525.1 Akkermansiaceae bacterium UBA2367 | reverse complement strand
TAGAGCATTTTAAATAAAGTTGTAACCACAATGGATGAACCAATGGATGGCGTCTTTCGAGGTCACCGAAGAGAGGGCCAGGGTGATGGCCTCCTGAAGCCCCTCCTGGGTCCTTGCCCCGGCGGCCCGGAGGAAGCTCTTCAGCTTGCTCCACATCAGCTCGATGGGGTTGATGTCCGGCGAATAGGGCGGCAGGAAGCGGGTATGCACTCCGGCGGCGGCAAGGAGGCCGAGGGTCTGCTTGTTCTTGTGGGCGCTTAGGTTGTCCATGACCAGGACGTCCCCGGGGCGCAAGCTTGGCAGCAGCACCTCCGCGACGTAGGCCCGGAAGGCCTCGGCGTTGGCCGCCCCCTCGACGGTCATGCAGGCGGGAGCGGCGGCCTGATCCTGCGGAGTTGGCTGGGCGGCGGGTTTCTCCTCCTTCTCCGCGTCGAGCAGCTTCTGCACCGCCGCCTTCGATCCTTTTCCGTTTTTGTTCTGAAGCACCACTTTGCCCTCGCGGTCGATCACGACGGTGAGCGAGTGCCGGACTCCGAAGGCGTCGCTCATCGCGCCTTCCTCGGATTCGATGGCGAGGGGAACGGTCAGGTTGGGATGGTCGCTCGCGAGGATTTCCTCGACCTCCTCCGTTGGCCAAGGCCCGTGGACGAGGAGGAACTCGACGCCTTGGCCGGCGAACTCGTCTTGGTTTTTTTGCATCAGTTCGACCGTGCCGGAAAAATGGATCAGGGGCCGTTCTTTCCCGAGGAAGCGGATCATGCGGATCTTGCCCTTGTGGTCGGGGTCCGGGTTTTCAGCATGATACCAGTGCGCCACGCGCAGCGGAGGCGCGGGTTTGCCGGTGAAATCGATGATCTCCTCGGGCTTCAGCGGAATGGAGTTTTCCGGTAGGCGCACGACTACGTCCTCCATTCCCGAGCGGATTCGGATTTTCCTCCATCGTTCGGTGGCCGAGGCACCGACCCACAGCCAGCCCTCCACGATCCCGTCGATGCGGAAGCGGCCTTCTCCGTCGGCGGCGAGGCGATGGTCGTATTGCCGCTCGCCCTCCACCCACACATTGGCATTCGAGACGGGTTCCCCCCGCGCATCGACGACCCGGCCCGCGACGAACTCACCCACCTTGCGCAGGACAAGGTCGGGTAAGGTGGTGGTTTTCCCGGCCTCGATATCGACCTCCGCCGAATCGCTCCCGTGTCTGTCCGCCGTAGCGCTGAAGAGGACTCCCTGCTCCGGCAGGAGGCGCTCGATGCGGAAGCGTCCTTCCGCATCCACGGCCATCTCTCCCCTGATATTGTCGATGGAATGTTTCCAGAACCAATGGGCCGTCGCTCCGGGGAGGGGATTGCCCGACTCGTCGATCACCCGGCCTTCGACCCGGCCGAAACCGTTCCGGCGCAGGCGGATCTCCACCGCTTCGCCGTTGGGAATGGCGGTCACGGGTTCCGGCGAGACTTGATCGTCGAGAAAGGCGATCAGGGGTGTTTCGTCCAGTTCATCGCCAGTCTCGATCCGGAAGGTGCCGTCTTCCCCGGTGAGCCATTTCAGCGTGTCCCACATGCTGTCTCGGGCGCGAAGGGCTGCACCGGCGACGGGCTTGCCATCCTCGTCGAGCACCCGCCCTGTCATTGCGGACGTCTCTCCGAGGGTGAAATCGACCACTTCCCGACCGCCTTCCGCCAAGGTGAGATCCCTTTCGTTCCCCTTCGGTCGGCTGTATCCCTTGGGAGGTTCCCCGGCGAGATAGACTTTCGCATCGCCCGCAGGGAGGCGGAGGCGATAGTTCCCCTCCGCATCCGTCGTGCCCCACCGTTGTGCCCGGTGGGAATCGGGCGGCGAAGAGACGGCGCCGATTCTGAAATGCGGCACTCCCTGCCCGGTGTCATGCAGGGTCACCCGCCCGGTGACGAGCGCCCCCGGCGTGAGCACGATGTCCGGAACGGTGATGGCTTGGCCTTTTTCGAGGGAGACTCCGACATAGGCGGGTTCCGACCAATCCTCCCGCAGGGTTTCCGGGAAGGTGACGTTGATGTCGTAACCGGAGGCGAGCAAGCGCTTCAGGATGTAGCGTCCGTCCGCGTCGGTCGTGGTATTCTCGGAGTGTCCGCCCCGGGCGTAGTGGAATTGCTCCGAGGCCGCCACCATCACACCCGCCACCGGGCTGCCGTCGGGGAAGGCGACCCGGCCCGAGATCGTCGCCGCGGGTTCGAGCCGCAGGAGATGGGACTCGGCGTTGCCGGGCACGAGTTGGAACTTCCAATTGAGCCGCCCTTCGGGCTGCGAGTAGCGCTCGTCGGCGTGGTCCACATAGATCCTGTATTGCTCGGGAAGGCCGTGGATGACGCATTCCCCCTTCGCGTCCGTGGTGGCAGTCCAGAAGTCCGGCAGTTCCGCGCTCGGATGGCATTGAAACTCGATGTCGGGTCCGTAGAGGCTGACCGCCCGTAGCGCTAGCCCGGCGATGGGGATGCCGGTGTCATCGACCACCTTCAAGGGCATGGGGACCCCTTTGCGCAGGACGAGTTCCAAAGGAATCGGTGGAGTCTGCGTGAATCGATATCCGCTGGCGGCCATTCCCTTCGTTTCGTGGCGGGCGAACCAATCGCCGCCAAGCGGGTCGGGGAGGCTTTCGAAGGAGCCGACGGAAAGCACGGCCTTTCCTTCGCCGTCGGTCGTCGCGGTGAACACTTCCGCCGGGTATTTGCCGAAATGCGTCTGCCGGAGGTCGGGCTGGAAAAACACCTCCGCCCCGGACACGGGATTTCCCGCCTCGTCGCGGACGAGGCAGGTGAGGGCGAGCTTGCCTGTGTCGGCTGGTGTGGGAGCGGTGGCTTGGTCCTGCGGAGGCTGGTCGACGGGCTTCTTCTCCTTCTCCGAGTCGAGCAGCTTCTTCACCGCCGCTTTCGATCCTTTTCCGCTGCGATCCTGATGGGTTGCCCTGCCATCGGTTTCGTTGGCGGCGGACGTTTTCTCAAGGATGAAATCGACCACATGCTGGTCGCCTTCCCGCAAGATGAGATCCCTACGGTATTCTTTCGGACGCCTGTATCCGGTGGGGGTAAACCCGGCGAGATAGATTGACCGCTCGCCTGGTGGAAGACGGAAGCGATAGTATCCCTCCGCATCTGTTCGGGTCCGCCATTGCATCAAGTGGGAGTCGTAGGTAAAAGGGGCTCCCCCGATACTGAAATTAGGCACCCCTTGGCCGGTGTCGGGGAGGGTCACCCGGCCAGTGACGAGCGCCCCCGGCGTGAGCACGGTGTCCGGGGCCTCGACATGCTGGCCTTTCCCAAGGGAGATCCTCGTATAGACAAGCTGCGCCCAATTCCCCTGCAAAGCCTCTGGAAGGACGATGCGGGTGTGGAGGCGAGAGGCGAACAAGCGTTTCAAGACATAGCGTCCATCCACGTCGGTCGTGGTCTCGCTCGAACATCCACGCCGCTCGTAGCCTGGTGCTTCCAAGACGTTCACCAGAGCACCTGCCACGGGACTCCCATCGGGAAGGAGGACCCGGCCCGAGATCGTCGCGGTGGGTTCGAGCCGGAGGACATGGGGCTCGGTGTTTCCAGCCGCGAGCCGAAACTCCCAATGGTGTCGCCCTTCGGGTTGTGCGTAGCGCTCGTCGTCATGATCCACGTAGATCTTCTTGCCATTGGGAACGCCGGGGAGGATGCATTCCCCCTCCGCGTCGGTTGTGGCGGTCCAGAAGTCCTTCAATTCCTCACCTAGGAAGCCCGCGATGCCGTTGCCGTCCTCGTCGGCGAGCCCGGCCACCCTCAGCCTGAGTCCGGCGATAGGGAGTCCGGCTTCATCGACCACCTTCAAGGGCATGGGGGCACCTTTGTGCAGGACGAGTTCCTCGGTATGCGGTTGGCTGGTGAATCGGATGAAGTGGTATCCGCTGGTGCCGATCCCCTTGGTCCCGTGGCGGGCGAACCATTCGCCACCGATCTCTTTTGGAAGGTCCTCGATGTGGTGGAGGGAGATGGTCGCTTTTCCTTTAGCGTCCGAGACCGAGGCCATTACCTCCATTGGATACTTTGAGGAATGCACCGCCGACGGTTGGTGAACGATAAAGTCGGAAGGCTGGCTATTGAGTTGGAAAAACACCTCCGCCCCGGACACGGGATTTCCCGCCTCGTCGCGGATGGAGCAGGTGAAGGTGAAGGAGGGTTTGCCTGTGTCGGCAGGCGTTTCCACCGGCTCCGGCTCCTCCTTCGGAGCCTGCGTCAATCCCACCGCCGCCAGCCCGACGACCAAGGCGGCGGCACCCACGGTTGCGAGTCGATTTCTCCTCCGCGAGAAGCGGCCGATGGCCCGGATGCGGGAGCGCAGATCCCGGGCGCTCTCCACGACCCCGACTACGCCGGGAATGGCGACGCGCCGGGGCGGGTGCTCCGTCTCCAGCAGGCGCAGCAGGGCCTCGCCGTAGCGCAGGGGCGTATCGTCCCCGCAGCGTTGCAGCGCCCAAGCGTCGGCGGCGCTTTCGGCCTCGACCCGGAGCCGGTGAAAGGCCCACCAGAGGACGGGATTGAACCAGTGGACGGCCTGCAACAGGGTGAGCAGCCAATGGAGCCAGAGGTCGCGGCGGCGCAGGTGGGCGAGTTCGTGGAGGAGGACGAGCCGCAGCTCGGTCTCGTCGAGCCGCCGGAGCGTCGAGGGCGGGAGCAGGATCTCGGGCCGCAGCAGCCCCGAGACGGCGGGCGCGGGCACGGCCCGCGTGATCTGCAGCGCCGGGACTCGTCGGCAGCCCTGCTCGCGGACGACGCGTGCAAGAAGTTCGCCCGCCGCCGCGGCCTCGTCGGCGTCGTCCACCCTCAGCGCCCGCACCCGGCGGCGGAAGCGGAGGACCAGCACCGAGACCAGCAGCAGATAGCCGCCGACACCGGCCAGCCAGATGAAGGGGACGAAGGGGAGCGCCCTTTTCCAATCGAAATCGAAGGCGAAGGCAACAGGGTCGGGTGCCGGAGCCAAGAGGGTCTCGTCGCCCGGCGTTGCCGTCGGGACCGCCGATGCCGTGGAGGCGACGGGAACCGGCATCGGCAGCGGAGCCTCGTCCATCGCCCCGGCAAGCGGAGGCGGCGGGGGACTGTCGGCGGGCCGGACCGGAGGAGCGGTCGGCTCCGCCACGATGGCGGCGGGAGCGGGGGCCGGGAGGAGGCGCTGCCAAGAGAGCATCCCGCCGGGCAGCGCGGGCAGGAGCAGGCGCACCACCACTAGCAGCCAGAGTCCGTGCCGCCACGCCGGAGGGATTTTCCGCCCGCAGACCAGCAGGATGCCGCCGACGGCCAGAGCGAGGACGCCGGCGTCCCGCGAGGCGAGGAGGACGGCGGAGAGGGCTGCCTCGGCCCATTCGTGGACGAGGGGGCTCATCGCTTGCCTCCTTCCCGTTTCAGCAGCTCCCGCAGCACCTCGATCTCCTCGGAGCCGAGCGGGCGCGTCGTCTGCACGAGATGCTGGAGGGCCGGGACGAGCGATCCCCGGCTGATGCGGTCGAGAAAAGATTCCGTCTCCGCGACGACGGCCTCCCCACGCCCGACCGCGGGGGTGTAGTGGAAGCGCCTGCCTTCGCTCTCGTAGTTGAGGACGCCCTTTTTCACGAGCCGGGCGAGGAGGGTCTTCACCGTCTGCGGCTTCCAGTTCTCCTGCTCCCCGAGGGCTTCGCTCACCTGCTGGGCCGTGACCGGAGGATCCTCCCAAACGACTTCCATGACTTTCCATTCCGAGGGCGAGATCTGGGGGGAGCGTTTCATGACTATGGTTGTAGACTTGAAAACTACTTATGTAAACGAGAAAATTTGGGAGCGCGGACACTCCTGTCCGCATTGAAGGACCGGACGAGAGGGCTGGGGATGCGAGTTGCGGGCAGGAGTGCCCGCGCTCCCTTCCCGCTCACCCCAAGCTCCCCGCGCCACAAACCGTCACCTCGATCCCCAGTTCCGCGGCCATCGCGGCGTGGGCGAGGAGGCTTTGCCTCGCGGCTTCGGCGTCGTTCGCGTAGACGACCTGCACGTGATTGGCGGCGTGGCGGGCCATCATCTGGTCGCGGGTGACTCCTTCGAAGACGGCGTGCATGATGGGCCATTCCTTTGTCGTCGCTTCGAGGCGGCGGGCGGTCTCCTCGGCGGGGAGATCGACGACGCGGCCGAGGCCGATGTCGAGATGGAGGCGTCCGCCGGCGACGAAGACGCGGCTCCACACGAGGTCGCCGGGCTTGGCCGCGCCGGAGCAGGTCGCCCCGCCCTTCGGGAAATACATGGCGGGCTGGCGGTGGCCGTGCGATCCGGCGATGCCGCCGATGTGATGGTCGGGCGGGGCTGCGCCGCTGATCTCCAGCACCCAGACGTAGTCGTCCACGGTGCCGCTGGCGTCGCGGTCGCCCCAGCGCAGGTCGTGCAGAGTGGTTTCGAGGGGCTGGCCGAGGCGGCGGTGGACGCTCTGGATGAGGAGGGCATCGAGCCCGGCGCATTCATCGACCTCGTTGAAGTGGGGGAAGGCGTCTCCGTCCCGGATGATGGAGCCGTCGGCGCGGCGCACGGGAGGACGCACCCGGTTGTTGAGGAGACCCTCGACGAGGTCGGAGGCGGCGCACATGTCCTTCAGCCCGAGCTGGTATTGGATGCCGATGGCGTCGCAGCCGAATTCGTCGCCGAGGCGGCAGGCGGCGACATACATGCGGCATTGCTCGATGACTTGGTCGCGGGTCAACTCGGTGGCGGGGTCCTCGCCGAAGTGAAACTGGAAGCCGCGCTCGACGAGCCAAGTGAAGACGCCTTCCGCCTCCTCGTCGGTGACTTTGCTCATGGCGTAAAGGAGGGCGCTCTGGGAGAGACGCTCTTTGAAGACGCCGAGTGGGAAGAGGAGTTCGTCGGGGAGAATGGCGTTGTACATGCCCATGCAGCCTTCGTCGAAGACGCCCATGATGGAGCGGCGGGAGCGGAAGTCGTGCGCGAGCTCACGACCGATGGACTCGCTTTCGCTGCCTCCGGGGGAATAGGCGCGGCAGTGGCTGAGGTCGTGACGGATCGCTCTGGTGTCGAGCCATTCGCGTAGCTTTGCTAGGACGCCTTCGTCGGCGAAGTCCTCGGCCCAGAGCGTGGAGAAGGGGACGCCCGCCTTGAGAAGGCAGCCGTTGAGATTCAAAAGACCGACGAGGCCGGGCCATTGCCCCGACCAGTTCGCGACGGTGAGGATGGGGCCGCGATGGCCGATGAGTCCGGCGAGGACGTGGTGGCTGTATTGCCAGACGCTTTCCGCGACGACGAGAGGGGCATCCTTGTCGATGTCGCGGAAGACTTCGAGGCAGCGTTTCTGCGAGTCGAGGAAGCCGTGTCCCTCGGCTTCGTCGTAAGGGTGGAGGCGCTCGACGCTGGCCCCGAGGCGGGAGAAGGCGGCGACAAGGTCGCGTTCCATCGCGGCTTGGGTGGGCCAGCAGCGACGGTTGGCGGAAAGGCGGGCGTCGCCGCTGGCGGCGAGGAGGATGCGTTGGGGGTTCATGTGGGGTAGATGGGGTGAGGATTTGCGCTGATCTACTATGTGGCATGGGCATCTAGCCCATGCGTTTGGGAAGGACTCCGAAGACCGCTGATCTCCGTTCGTTCTGATGCGCAGGCGATTTGGTTATCGGCGTCTTGGCACGGTGCATGGGCTTGAAGCCCATGCCACAAGGGGAGGAGGTTGCCGTTCGTTCCTTGTGTCATATCGAATCGTTTCACCTCGCAATCCCGAGCGTCTCCAGATGCTGCGCAATGACGCGCCGTTCAGCCTCCTGAAAACGATGGAAGGGCGCGGCCATGAAGTCGTCGCAGACGCCGAGGATCGAGAGGGAGCATTTCAAACCCTTGATGATGGCCGAGCCGTGGCGGCCGACGTGGTAGATGGCTTCGCTTAGGTTCATGACCTGCTCGCTCAGCTCGCGGGCGCGGGAGACGTCGCCCGCCTTCGCCGCCTCGTAGAGGGAGACGTAGAGGGCGGGATGGAGGTTCGCCCCGCCGTTGATGCCGCCGTGGCCGCCGAGGAGGACGGATTCGGCGAGGAGTTCCTCGGGGCCGACGAGGAAGGACCAGTCGGGCCGCTGCGTCGCGGCGAGGCGTCTCATGCGGCGGAAATAGACGAGGTCGCCGGAACTGTCCTTCAGCCCGGCGATGCGCTCCTGCTGCAAGGCCCAGGAGACGACTTCGGCGGAGAAGGAGGTCTTTGTTAGGGCGGGCATGTTGTAGAGCATCAGCGGTAGGGGCAGTTCGGGGAGCAGGTCTTCGAGGAATTCGCGCAGCTCGGGCTGGCCGGAGGGGAAGTAGTAAGGGGCGGAGGTGACGACGGCGTCGGCCCCGCAATCGGCAGCGTGCGCGGCGAGATTCGCGGATTCGACCAGCGAGGTGTCGGTGATGCCGACGAGCACGGGGATGCGACCCGCGACGAAGCGGCAGGCGCGCCCGATGAATTCGCGGCGGAGCCGGTAGCTGAGGCTGGGGGCCTCGCCGGTGGTGCCGAGGATGAAGAGCCCCGAGACACCGCCAGCGACGAGGCGCTCGACGAGGCGCTCGAGCCCGGCGACGTCGAGGGTGTCGCGGGCGGCGAGCGGGGTGATGAGGGGGGGGACGATGCCGGTGTAGCGTGGTCTCATAGTCCTTGGTCCCGTATCAGGGTTGCTTGGGCTCGAAGATCGAGATGGGCTGGGCTTCGAGTTTGGCGGGATCGACGACGACGTGCTTGATCTTCGTCCGGTTCCAGGTGTAGGTCATGTGGACGAGGCCGTTGCGGGCTTGGATCATGGCGGGGTAAGAGAATTCGCCCTTCTCCTCCTTCTCGATGAAGGCGACGGCTTCCCAGGTGATGCCGTCCGCGCTTACGGCGAGGTTCAGCACGTTCCGCTTGCCCCAGCCTTCCTTCTGCTCGCCGCCGAGGTGGTTGTAGAGGAGGAGGTGCCGCCCGTCGGCGAGGGTGAGGGCTTCGACGCCGGAGTTGTTGTTCGGCAGGTTCGTCTCCTCCAGTTCGCTCCAAGTGCGTCCGCCGTCGGTGGAGCGGTTGGCGATGATCTTTTCGTTCTTCGAGCGGTAGAGGGTGCGCAGGCTGCCGTCGTCGAGGGTCAACACGGTTGGCTGGATGACTTGATAGGGTTGGGTCTCGGGCTCGAAGCGCTGCCAAGAGGCGCCGAGCTCGGGGTGGTCGAGGTTGGTCAGGATCTCGAAGTGGAAGCGCCAGTCGTTGTCGTGCTCGGTGGAGGAGGGGCAGAGCAAGGTGCCGTCGGCGAGCTGGATGGGCTTGCCGCGCACGGGGCCGTCGATCCCCTCGGGAAGGCGGCGGCGGTGGCGGAAGGAGCGGCCCCGGTCGTAGCTGACCATGACCTCGCCCCACCAGTTATGGGGATAGGGACCGACTTTGAAGAAAAGCCAGGTCGGTCCGTCGCCGGGGGCCTGCCAGAGGACGGGGTTCCAGGTGGGATGGCGCTTGCCTCCGTGCTGGATGCCGTTGGCCCATTCGGCGGGGCGGCTCCATCCGCTGCCGTCGTGGTAGCTGGACCAGATGCCGACGTCGGGATCCCTCTCCGCCGTGCCGCCGAACCAGGCGGCGACGAGGCCGCGGTCGGTCTCGGCGAGGGTGGAGGCGTGGCATTGCGGGAAGGGGGCCTTGTCGTAGATGAATTCCTCTTTCACGAATCCGGGGAAACGGGGCTCTTTCATCTTGGCGGGTTCTCGGGCTTGGAGGTCTTTGTCAGGGTAGTGGATGCCGTCGTCGCGGCGGAGATAGTAGATGCGTCCGTCCTCGGCTCCGAGGACGAGTTCGGGCACGTCGTCGCCGTCGAAGTCGGCCACGGTGGGGCAGGTGTTGTGGCCGGAAACGTCGCGCTCGGTGACGTTGCCGATCTTCTTCAGCACGACCTTGCCCTCGTGGTCGGCGACGTTGCGGTACCAGACGGCGTTCTGCGAATTGACGAGCAGGTCGAGGCGTCCGTCGCCGTCCCAATCGACCTTGGCAAGCTGGGCGCGGCCACTGCCTCCGGCGGACTTGGCGTTGAGCTGGAGGGGGTGGTGGTCCTCGTCGATGAAGATTCGCTCGGCCTTGCCTCCGCCGCGACGCAGGACGAGGTAGCCTTCCTGATCGAGGGCGACGAGATCGAGCTTGCGGTCGCCGTCGTAGTCGATGGCGAGCGGGGTGGTGCGCCACTGCGTGAGGGTGTCGCTGGAGGGCGTCTGCCACCATTGCCACTTCGGCGGATATTCCTTGAGTCCACTGTCGAAGACGGTCGGCTCGACGCGCAGGGGATCGTCGGTGCCGCGAAGGAGGCCGATGCGGCCGAGGATGGAGTTGTAGAGGATGTCGAGCTTGCCGTCGCCGTCCCAGTCGGCGGCGGAGAGGCTGGTGTAGCCCCATTTGGCCTCGCAGGGGCCTTGCACGGAACCGTTTGGTCCGGCGAGGACGCGGAAGGGTTCGCCGCCGGTCGTTTCGATGAGGACGGGCTCGGCCCATTTGGGGAGACCGTTTTCAGCCATACCGAGGTTTTTGAAGAAGGCGATGTTCCCGGCGGTGTTGCCGCAGAGAATGTCCTGGAGTCCGTCGCCGTCCCAATCGACCACGAAGGGCGTGGAAAGGGAGCCGAATTTGAGGGTGTCGGCCTCCTGCTGGAAGAAGACGGGCTGGTGGAAGACGGGGACACCGTCGCGGATTTCGCCGTTGTGCTCGACGAGGGCGACGCGTCCGTCCTCGTCCCCGACGATGAGGTCCATGTGGCCGTCGCCGGTCCAGTCGAAGGCGGTGGGGGTGATCATCTGCACGTGCATGACGAGCGGCTTGCCGTCGGAGGCGACGAGGCGGCGTCCCCTGCCGTAGCGGGGTTCGGTGCGCGTGCCGATGTTCTCGAAGTAGGTGAAGCCGTCGAGGAACTCGCCGCAGAGCAGGTCGAGGTCGCCGTCGCCGTCGAAGTCGGCGAAGTTGGGCGAGGGCCAGCCGAAGACGTCGATGAGGCTGCCGTCGTCGGTCCTCAGCTTGACGGGGGTGTCGGAGTAGTTGGGCTCCGCGTCGGTGCCGTGGTTCTCGATGAGATAGACATGGCCGTGGAGGGGGCCGTTGCGCCAGCGGCCCTGGGCGTCGTAGGCCTGGTCCCAGACGAGATCGGTCCAGTCGCCGACGCCGACGATGAGGTCGTGGACGCCGTTGCCGTTGAAATCGACGTAGCGCCACATGTTGGCGCGGACGTTGTTCTCGTGGATGTTGTTTTTGGGATAGATCCGGGGCGGTTTCTCGAATTTCGACTCGCGGAAGTTCGCGTGCTCGTGGCCCGGTTCGAGGATGCGGGCTTCGCCGTTGACGTAGGAGACCTGCATGTTGTTCTTGGTCGGGCCGAGACGGAGGCCGGGCTTGAAGACGGGCATCTTTTCGCCGGGCTCGCCCGCGTTCTCGAAATACCAGACACCGTTGGAGGGTTTGTCAGGGCAGGAGACGAGGAGGTCGGTCTTGCCGTCGCCGTTGTAGTCCACCGGCATGGGCCAGGCCCAGAGGCCGACCCCGAGATCGACGACGAGGCCGGGGTGGTTGTAGGGGAGCTGCTTCAGCTTCCAGTCGGTCTCCTCGGCGCACAGGGGCAGCGCGGCGAGAAGGGCGGCGAGAATGGGAGTGGGGGTGGGTTTCATGGGGAAAGTTTGGCAGTGTTCAGTGTTTAGTGATGGCAGGCGGCTTTGTGGGTTGCGCTTGTCACAGGAAGGCGTTAGGATGAACAGCATGGAGCAGGAAACCCTTGCGCATCGGCTGGGCATGACGGCCCACGTCTCGCCTTTGTTGATGAAGGCGAGGCGGCTGGGATTGAGAGTGCCCGAGGATCTTTGGGTGCTCGCTGTGCAGCGTGGGTGCCGTCACTACACCCAGAGGAACGAGCCCGAGGTCGAGCTGGTCGATGCGGAGCGCTTCACCAACGAGGAGTTGGCGATGTCGTTGCTCAACATCGCTGCTCCCTACGATCCGCACACCATCCGATGCGGAGCGGCGATGCTCGGGGCTCCGGGAAACGAGCCTGCGCGTCTGGCGCGTCTCGCGAAGTGGGAACGAAGCGAACTCGTGGTTCGTTACGTCGCCGAATGCGGTGAGCGTTTCGAACCCTTCAACCCATTTTGGAAGGAACTCCTTTCGCTGCTTCCGGTCACTGAGGTGCCGAAATCGGGGGTGATGCCCCATCCCACGAGATTCGTGGCGATGAATGGATACGAACGGGGAGTCGGCAAGAAGCTTACCTGCGAATGGCAGAGACCGGCGGCATGAGCAACGCGGAACGGATCGCCCTTGCGTTGGATGAACTCCTCGAACGCGAGGTTTCGCTGGTCGTCTATGGGAGAGCAGCGATCGCCCTCGGCTTTCGGGATGTGCCGGAGTCGGTGAAGCTCTCATTGGATGTCGATGTGATTCTCCGATTCTCGGAGGGGCCTGCATTGGACACGGACGATCCTTTTTGGGAGGCTCAGGTACTCGTGAACAAAAAGCTTCGGAAAGAGGGTCTGTATATGACCCATCTTTTTCAAGAGGACCAAGTTTTCCTCCGTCCCGACTGGAACGCCCACATCGTTCCGATTCTGCGCCCGTCGACTCGTTGGCTGAAGCTGTTTCGCCCGCACACCGTCGATCTCATCCTTACGAAGATGATGCGTGGTGACGATCCTCAGGACATGGACGACGTCGCTTTCCTCGTGCGCCACGACGGCATCACACGGGAGATGATGGAGCCCGCCTTCGCGACGGTGCGCATGCCCGACTTGGTCGAATATCGCGACGCCTTCGAGCGCGCCCTGCCGGTGGTGCGGAGCCTTCTCGAAAACGGGGGGAGGCGCGGGTGAACTCATGCGGAAGACCTTTCGGGAACCCTAGCCCACCCACCAACGCTCTTTCGCGTCCGGGCCGGACTCGGCGAGGGTGAGGTTGAGGCTGTTGCGGATGTGGAGGCGCATGGCCTCCTCGGCGGTGGAGGCGTCGCGGTTTCGGATGGCGGCGGCGATGGCCTCGTGCTCGGACTGCGTCGTCTCGAGGATGTCGAGGCGGAAGGCGTGGCGGTCGGCCTGGAAGATGCGGGTGAGGATGTGCGAGTCGCCGACGACCTTGAGCATGCGCCGGTTCCCGGCGGCTTCGAGGAGGGTCATGTGGAAGGCGAGGTCGAGGGCGTGGAAGGGGGCGGAGACGGATTGGGCCGCCGCTTTTTTTCCCGAGCGCCGCAGCTTCGCGACGAGTCCGGCGGAGGCGCGGAGATTTCCATCGAGTTCGGCGAGGAGCCGCTCGTCGGCCCGCTCCGTGGCGCGGCGGATGGCGAAGGTCTCGAGGGCTTCGCGCAGTTCGTAGAGCTCGACGGCTTCCTCCCGCGTCAGGGTGCGCACGATGGCCCCGAGTTGCGGGACGAGTTCGACGAATCCTTCGCTCGCGAGCTGGCCCACGGCCTCGCGCACGGGGGTGGCGCTGACGCCGATCTCCTTGCCGATGGAGCCGTAGGAAAGCCGCGCCCCCGGCGGGACGGAGCCGTCGAGGAGCTTCTGCCGGAGATGCCGGTAGGCGCGTTGGGAATGGTTGCCGGACATGTCGTATGGAACTCTATAGAGTTCTATGCGGTAAGGCTAAGCAAAAGAAAGGGAAAGGACGCGATCACGGGATCGTCAGGCGGATAGGAGGGGTGCCGGGATCGGTGCCTCACGCCCCTTTGAAGAGGCAGCCGACCGCCATGACCAGCCAAGCGGCGATGGCGAGCCAGAAGCGCTGCTCCGAAACGATGGAGAGCGAGGTGAAGTGCCCGAGGAGCGCAAGCACGAAGAGGACGAGGGAGATGATGAAGCCGATTTTGGTCGGGGCGTTGAGTTTCATGGAGAGGATGGGTTTTGGATGGTTCGCGGGCCGATGCGGCCTTGTTCCGTTTGTATGCCGGAGGGGATGCCCTCGGCAATCCTTTTCGACGCGGACCGGTAAAAAATGGAGGAATCTGGCGCAAGGAGGCGCGAAAGGCGGGGCATGGGTCATGGGTCATGGGTCATGGGTCATGGGTCATGAGGAGAGGGGGGCTTTCCTCTGGAGGTTGACTTTCTGGCGCTCGATTCCGATACTGGCGATGCTTGAACCGCTCCGAACAACTCGCCCGCCTCGCCGATCCGTCCGAAATCTGGGATGTGATCGTGGTCGGCGGCGGGGCGACGGGGTTGGCGACGGCCTTGGACGCGGCGGCGCGGGGCTACCGCACGGCCCTCCTGGAGCAGGCCGATTTCGCGGAGGGCACTTCGTCGAAGAGCACGAAGCTGATCCACGGTGGCGTGCGCTACCTGCGAAACGGCGAGATCGGACTCGTGCGCGAGTCGCTGCGCGAGCGGGGGCGGCTCCTGCGGAACGCGGCGGGCATCGTGGAGCCGCTCGCTTTCGTCGTGCCGGCCTACCGCTGGTATGAGCGCTTTTTCTACGGGACCGGGCTTGCGCTCTACGACCGGCTCGCGGGCGGTCTCGGGATCGGGCGCACGGGCCATCCCGGCGCGGCGGCGGTTTCGGAGAGGGTTCCGAATCTGCGGCGGCGCGGCTTGCGCGGCGGGACGCTCTATTGGGACGGGCAGTTCGACGACGCCGCGCTCGCGCTCGCGATGGCGCGCACGGCGGTGACGCAGGGCGCGGCGGTAGCGAACCATGTCAGGGTCGTCGGTCTGGTGAAGGAGCAGGGCCGGGTCGCGGGGGTGGAGGCGCGGACGCGATTCGACGGGCGGGAGTTCGTCGTGCGGGGGAAGGTGGTGGTGAACGCGACAGGGGTCTTCGCCGACGAGGTCCGGCGCATGGACGAGGCGGAGGCGAAGGAGTCGGTGCGGCCGAGCCAAGGCATCCATCTCGTCTTGGAGAGACGTTTTCTCGGCGGCGATACGGCGGTGATGATCCCGAAGACGGAGGACGGGCGCGTCCTCTTCGCGATTCCGTGGAAGAACCGCGTCCTCCTTGGCACGACGGACACGGAGGGGGGGGAGGTCTCATTGCATCCGCGTCCGCTCGCGGAGGAGATCGACTATTTGATCCGGCACGCGGCGCTTTATCTCGACGAGGCTCCGTCGCATGGCGACATCCGCGCGGTCTTCGCCGGGCTGCGTCCTCTCGCGAAACCGCCGAAGGCGCAAGGCGGGGGATCCTCCGCCTCGGTCTCGCGCAGCCATTGCCTTTTCAAGAGCGATTCGGGCCTCGTTACGATGACGGGGGGCAAATGGACGACTTGCCGCCAGATGGGGGAGGACGCGGTGGATCTCGCCGCCGCCGTGGGCGGGCTGCCGATGCGACCCTGTGGCACGGCGGACCTGACCCTCTTGGGGCCTTCTCCGGCGGAGGATTCGGAACTGTTCGACGTGGAATTGCCCTACCGGATGGGCGAGGTGGACCGGGCGGTGCGGGAGGAGATGGCACTGACGCTGGATGACGTCCTCAGCCGCCGGACGCGGGCGGCCTTTCTCGACGAGGCGGCGACGCGGCGTTGCGCTCCGAAGGTGGCGCGGCGGATGGCGCAGTTGCTGGGACGCGACGAGGCGTGGGTGCGGGAGGAAGTCGCGGACTTCTGAAATCCGAAACCAGAAATCCGAAGCCCGAACCCATTCGGATTTCGAGCTTCGGATTTCGGATTTTTTTACGGAACGCGCGCGCGTTCCGCTACGGCAGTCCCACATCCCAGAGTCCGTCGGTGCTGGAGCCCGAGGGATCGTAGGCCGAGCTGCCATTGCGATAGACCGGGGGCATCACTTGGAGGTTGATGCTGAGGGTCTCGCCGGAGTTTCCGACTTGCGTGGGCATGGCCCCGGGATTGCCGGGGAGGTAGGGGATCAATTCCGCGGCGGTGAAGGTCGCGTAGTTCTTCGAGGGTTGGTCGGCGAGGTAGCTCTTCTGCGCGAGATAGACGGAGCGGAGCTTTTCGGAGGCGTCCCTCCCTCTTCGCCAACTGTTGATGGAGGACACCGAGAAGACCACGATGGCGGAGAGGCCGATCATGAGTCCGATGACGAGGGTGACTTCCACGAGGGTGAACCCCCGGCGGGCCGGTCGGCAAGTGGAGGGATGGGTTTTCACGGGGCAGGGAGGGTTGGGGCTTGGCTGGCGATCAAGGGATGCGCTGCGCGGCGGTGACTTTCGGCTGCTTTCCCGGTGTTTCCTCCTCGGCGGACAGATAGCTCCAGAAACGCTGGGGAAGGCCGGAGAATGATATTAAAATTATGAATAATATAAAAGCTAGCCAAGCGACCTGTAAAGTGAAACTCCGTTCGGGATGGTTGAAGAGCTTCCCGACGGTGCCGCCGCGTTCCGAGACGCGGGAGGTGTAGGTGATGTTGGCGACTTCGAGGCTGGCGGTGAGTTCGCTCATCTCCCGGTCGTTGCGGACGGTGAAGCAGTAGCGGTAGCGTCCGGCGCTGTCTTCCCCGGCTTCGTCGAGAACGATGCCGGACGGGATGCGGGGGGGCAGGGTGTTGCAATACACTTTGCTGATGTAGACGAACTCCTTGCGGAGCCAGCGGTCGATGGCGGTCTGTTGCATGGCTGGGAAAGGGTGGCGGGGTGGGGGGTCAAAGCCCCGATCCGTTCATCATCTTCGGTCCCATGAGGAAGATGGGGAGGAAGGCGCCGATGAAAACCATGGTGATGAGCACGGCGGCGGCCATGAGGACGATGATGTTCACGATCTGGGAGAATTCACCGACGAGCTGGTCCACGTCCTCCTCGTACATGTTGGTGAGCAGTTTGAGTTGCTGCGCGAGGGAGGAGGAGCGCTCTCCGATGGAGATGAGGTGGGCGACTTGGGGATCGCAGGAGGTGAACTTGCGGATCGCCTCGGAGAAGGGCAGGCCGGTTTCGAGATAGCGCTTCCCGGCGCTGAGGAGCTCCTCGTACATGGGGGTGCCCTTAAGGGACTCGGCGGAGATCTCGACGGCTTTGGAGAGGTTGATCCCGTTGGAGTGGAGCATGTCCATGGTGCCGAGGAAGAGGAGCTGGCGCATGCCCATGATGAGCTTGCGGAGGAGCCGCCAGCGGGCCATGAGGAAGTAAGTGACGGCGTTGCGGACTTTCCCGACGAAGAAGAAGGTCGCGACCGATCCGAGGATGCCGCCGACGATGAAGACCCAGATCTTCTTCGTGATGTGGCTCATCTTGAAGAGGATGCCGGAGAGGGTGTCGGGCTCCTGTCCGACGCTGAGGATGATCTTCTCGATCTCGGGGATGATCTTGAGCTGGGCGATGATGAAGAGCATGATGAGCGCGAAGATGATGATGCAGGGCAGCATCGTGGCTTTGCGCATCTTCGATTTGAACTCGGCCTCTTTCTTGAGGCGGTTGGCGATGGACTCGAAGGCTTGGTCGAGCTGGCCGGCGTCGGTGCCGGCGCGGATCAGGGAGATGAACTTGTCGTCGAACTTCCCCGACTTGGCGAAGGCGGCGTAGGCGGGCTGGCCGGTCTCGATGTGGTCGCGGACGGTTTTGAGGGTCGCGCGGACGAAGGGCGAGGGGTGCCCGTTGGAGTAGTATTTGAGCGCGTCGGAGGTGTTGATGTTGGCCCGCAGCATGGAGGACATGCCGCGGCAGAGCTTGATCAGCTCCTTGGGGGGGTATTTCGACTTGGCGTCGGAGCGTGCGAAGAGCGCCCTCTTGGGGGTGGGGCCGTGGTGGCCGGACATGGCGGCCTGCTTCTCCTTGACCCTCGCGGCGAGGGCGGCTTGGGCGGCGGAGGCGGGCGGGGCTTCGGCGTCTTTCGTTTTCATCGGAAGAGGGGAGGGGAAAGGGGGGGATCAGTCGGCGACGGACATGTCGATGGCCTTGCGGAGGGCGTCGAGGTCGGTGCGGCCTTCGCGGACGAGCTTGAGGCCACTGGTGCGCAGGGAGGGGAGAATGCCCTGTTCGCGGACGGCCAGCTCCAGTTCGTAGGGGCTGAGGGTGCCTTTGGAGAGGGCGTCGGACCATTCCGGGGTGATGGGGATGATCTCGAGGATGGCGGCCCGGCCGAGGTAGCCCCGGCCACCGCATTCGTTGCAGCCCTCGACGCTGCGGTGGAAGATGGGGGTCTCGCGCCACTCCTCGCCGAGGTTGAATTTCCGGACCTCCCGCTCGGTCAGGCCCGGCTTGCGGACTTTGCAGTAGGGGCAGAGGAGCTTGATGAGGCGCTGGGCGCAGGCGGCCTTCAGGGTCTGGGCGATTTTCCAGCGCTCGATCCCGATCTGCTCGAAGCGCTCGATGATCTGCGAGGCGCGGGGGGTGTGGATCGTGGTGAGGACTTTGTGGCCGGTGATGGCCGCCTCGATCGCGAGTTCGGCTGAATCGAGGTCGCGGACCTCGCCCATGAGGATGATGTCCGGATCCGAGCGCATGAAGGAGGCGATCATGGCCTTGAACTCCGAGGGGCGGATGTCGCAGTGGAGCACACCGGGGATCTCGTCCTCGACCGGGTTTTCGAGGGTGAGGATGTTGTCCTCGGGCCGGTTCAGCTCGCGCAGCATCGCGTTGAGCGTGGTCGATTTCCCCGAGCCGGTGGGGCCGGACATGACGATGATGCCGGAGGGGATGGCCATGACACGCTCCATCTCGAAGAGGGTCGCGGCGTCGAAGGCGAGGGAGCCGACCCCGAGCTTGGCCTCGAAGTGGCTCTTGTCGAGGATTCGCATCGTGACGTGGTAGCCGCGGTAGGTGCGGTGCCGCTCGAAGCGCATGTCGATGGAGCGGCGCAGGTAGCTCACGGTGAAGCGACCGGAGATGCCGGGGCGCTTGGCGCGCTCCTCGGGGGCGAGGCCCATGAGGTTGAGGAGGAAGGCGTCGACGCGATCCTTCAGCTTCCAGGGGATTTCGTATTTCTCGCCCATGTCGCCGTCGATGCGGTAGCTGTAGTGGACGCGGTCCTTCTCGCACTTCACATGGATGTCCGAGGCGCGGTTCTTGATCCCGTCGGAGACCATCTTGGCGACGAGCTGGGCGAGGGGCTCGTCGTGCTTCTCGGAGACGTTGAAGTCGTTGATCTCGTCGGAGTCCTCGTCGACCTCGATGGCGTCGATCTCGGATTGCGAGGGGCCGGTGGTGCGCGAGATGGTCTCGATGACCTTGGTGATCTCGGCGGCCGGGGCGAGGATTTTGGTGACTTCCAGCTCGGGGTACTGCTGGGCGACGCTGTCTTCGGCGGTGGGGTCCCAGGGATTGGCCACGGCGATGTAGATCTGCCCGGCGTCCTTGCAGAGGGGGACGAACATGCCGCGGTTGAGGAGGTTCGGGTCGCTCTGCTCGAGGAGGGAGCGGTCCACGAAGTCCTTGATCTTGAGGAAGAGGGGGATGCCGGTGAGAGAGCCGACGGCGGCGAGGATGCGGTTGCCGGTGCAGGTGCGGGGGATGTCCTCACGCGACCGCTCCGCGAGGGCGGGGTCGAAGGCGACGAGTTGGTCGACCACGGCGTCGGTGATCGTCTCGTTGAGGGGGATGCCGATGTTGAGGTTCATGCGCCGAAATGTCTCCCGTGCAGGTATTTCCAGGCGGCGAGGTCGGTGGTGGTGACGAAGCAGAAGGGCTTGCGGCCGGTCTCCTGCTGGATCTCGTTGGTGATGAGCCGTGCCGCCGCCGTGGCGGTGAAGGGGTTGACGCCGGTGACGGTGAAGAAGTCCTTCTCGTTGATCTGGATCACGGGCGCGCCGAGGAGGCGGCTGATCTCGGAGACGGCGGGGAAGGCGTTGTAGAACTCGATGGGGGTGTCGGTCTGCTGGGCGAAGGAGAGATGGGTGATCTTCGTCTTCGAATAGGCGATGAGCGACTTGGTGAGGCGCAGGATGGTGTCGCGCGCGTCGATCTCGGGGAGCTTCCAGCCTTCGAAATAGAGGTATTGGAGGGCGTCGAGGAAGGGCTTGCCTTTCTCCGCCGAGGCGAGGTATTTCAGATACTGCTGCGTGATCCGGCCTGTGTCCTCGGGGCTGAGCTTGCCGATCTTGTTGAGCGCCTGGTAGGTGTACTCGCCGCAATGGGCCATCTGGCGGCGGAGCAAGTCCGTCGTGGGGATGCGGCCCTGCTCCGGCGCCGGCTCGGAACCCGGGATCGCCGCGGGGGCGTGGTGGGCGGCGTTGGCGGAGGCGGGGACGGCGGCGGAGACGGGTGCTTCGTGTAAGGTCGCGTGGCTCATGGCTCCTAGCGCTTCTTCTTGCCTCCGAACCCTTTGAAGAGATTTCCGTTCTTCTTGCCGGCCGGTCGCACCGTCACCTCGGGCCGGTTGCCGACGGGGGCGAAGCGGGGTTCGTCGTCGTCGCGTTTCCCGTGGGTCGGGAGGGCTTCGGGGCGGTTGTAGGGATGCTCGGGGAGGAGGAGGTTCGAGGGCGCGTCGGGCTCGTAGCGTTTGTAGGTGTTGTCAATGGTGTTGCGCAGGTTGGGGCGGTGGTTGTTGCCAGGGCTGTCCCGGTCGGCGTAGTCGTGGTTCGTGGGCAGGATGTGGGACTGATGGATCTCGTGGCTGATGATGTCGTTCTCGGAGACGGCGTTGGGGCGGTAGAGCTTGGGCGTGACGATGAAGACGAGGCTGGTGTTCTTCTTCTCCTTGTTGCTCGATTTGAAGAGCAGGTTCACCGCCGGGATGTCGCCGAGCAGGGGGACCTTGTTCTGGTTCTCTGTCACGATCTCCTCGTAGAAGCCGCCGATGAGGAGGGAGTGGCCGTTGGGGACGCGGGCGGTGGTCGTCACGGTGGATTCGTTGACGCGGGGGTAGAGGTTGCCCGAGGGGGCGGTGACGTATTCGGTGACTTGGGCGGAGCGGGGGCGCAGGGACATGCGAATGGTGTTGTCGGGGAGGATGGTCGGGGTGACCGAGACGGAGACGCCCACCTCGCGCGTGGTGTTCGGGTCGCCGGCGGCGTCCTCCTCGTCGATCTTGTAGCGGACCTCCTCGGTGATGTTCTGGCTGCCATCGCTGATGGTCACGGTGGAGGTGATGATGGGGATGCGGTCGATGATGGAGATGAGGCCCTCCTCGTTGTCCTCGGCGATGAGGGTGGGGCTGGATTCCTGCTGGGCGAGGCCGCCGGCGTTGAGGGCGCGGAGCACGACGCTGAGCTGGACGGGCGAGAGGACGAGACCGCCGGAACTGCCCGTCTGCCCGGCGGTGCGGAAGGTGCCGCCGGCATCGACGGTGGAGGTGGTGAGGTTGTTCCCGTCGTCGGTGGAGGTGATGAAGCTGGCCGCGGTGGCGAGGTCGGGCAGGTTGAAGAGGGCGTTGAGGCTGCCGGCGGCGCTGATCGTGGTGCCGTTCGTGCCGAGGACCGACTCCCAGTCGACGCCGACGCGCTTGCTGACGTTGTTGGTCACGCGCAGGATGCGGGTTTCGATGGCGATCTGCTGCTTCGGCTGGTCGATCTGGTTGAGGAAGACGGCGAGGGCGTCGAGCTTGCGGACGTTGTCCATCACGATGAGGGTGTTCGTCTTCGGCTCGAACTCGATGATGCCCGAACCGGGCGTGAGGAAGGGCTGGAGGATGAGCTTGATCTGCTCGATGTCCTTCGGACGCAGGTAGCGGAGCTGGTAGCGGAAGGGCTCGGTGGGGAGCTGGGTGAGCTGCGCGGAGTTGAGGGCGTAGACGGTGTTGCCCTTCTGGTGGATGGTGATGCCGTACATCAGGGCCAGCTCCTCCATCTGCTTCAAGGGGGCGTCGTTCATGAGTTGCCCAGTGACGACGAAGTTGGGCCCGTCGATCTCGTTGTTATGGAAGTATTGGAAGTTGCCGATCTGGGCGAGGTGCTGGAAGACGTCGTTGAGTTTGGCCGACTTCAGCCAGAAGCCGTCGGGGGTCTCCTCGATGATGGAGGGCTGCTCGTCGGTCGAGGGGGCGGCTTGTCCGGGGGCACCTCCGTCCGTCGCGGAGGCGACGGCTTTCAGGAAGGTGTCGGAGAGGCTGCTGGGTTCGCCGGGGCCTTCCGCTTGCGGGGACGCCGGGGGGACAGCTCCGTCAGGCAGGTCGGCGGGGATTTCCCCGGCGTCGTCCGCTGCGGGGAGGGGGGTGGAAAGGCTGGCGAGCGCTCCGGTGGGGGGAGCTTCCAGCGCGCCGGACTCCCCGTCCTTGGAGGGCGGTTCGGCGGTGGGGGCGGGGAGGGAGTATTCGACGAGGCTGGAGGTGTCCTCGAAATCGACCGCCGTCGCGGCCTCGCTGGTGGAGGTACCCCCATCCTTCTCGCTTTCGAGGACCAGCACCGCGATGAGAGACAGGATCCCGGCCCCTGCCAGGGTGGAAATTTCTTTGAGTCTCATAGGGTGGAAAGGATGGAGAGTAGGGAAAGTTTAATAATAGCGATAAATACCGTAACAAATAGTATTTAGCAAGAATTAAGCAAATTTTTGGAGAAAATTTTTTAGTTCGCGATGAAGAGATCGCTCATCGGGACGATGCCCGAGCCGGGGGCCTGTTTCGCCCCTTTCACGAGAGGCTCGAATTCCGCCGGGCGGGGATTGAAGGGGATGGAGGTGACTTCGCGGGTCTCCATGTCCTGGAAGAAGATCTCGCCGTCGCGGATCCCCTCGAAGCGGAGGCGGACGGTGAGATCATGGAGCTTCATGCCGAACTGCCCGCCCGCGGGGAAGGATCGCGCGCCGATCACGATCAGCTTGCGCTGGGGGTAGACCCCGGTGATGGGGAGGGAGAGGAGGGCGTTCTTGAGCGCGGAGTTGTCCAGCGCGGGAGCCGCCTCGGCTGTCTCGTATTGCTCGGTGGGGTAGGGCGTGGCCTTGGCGTTGGCGGGGTCCATGAGCATGCCGAAGGGATCGACGACGCGCTCGCTGTCGAGCAGCTTGGCGAGGACCAGGTTCGAGCGCTGGAGGAAGTCGAGGTTCTTCCGGCCCTCTTCCGGCGGGTCGGAGGGAGTGGCGTCGTCGGACGGAGCGGCCTTCTCCGCAGGAGCCGTCGCGGCGGCGAGGGAGGGGGGGGCCTCCTCGTCGGCCGGCGCGTCGACATGGGCCGGACCCCCTCCGGGGACTCCGGTGGGCATGGCCCCCGAGCTGATCATGGCGGGAGACCCGGCGGTATCATCCTGCGCGGAGACGACGCCCGCGAGGAAGGGGAGCAGGAGCAGGGACAGCGTGGCGGCGGATTTCATGTCGTTACGGTACGGGGGTGGCCTTCTTGGGCATCTCCCAGCAGTGGTAGACGAGGCCGAATTGGAGGGTTCCCTTCTCCTTGTCGCTGGAGGCGGACTTGGGGTTGATGCTGATGCTTTCGAGGACGAGGTGGGGCATCTCCGTCTCCAGCTCGGCGAGGAGGAGCTGCATGGGTTTGAACCCGCCTTCGAAGCGGAGCTGCATTTTCGAGTGGGGATGCGAAGTCTTCGGCCCGATTCCGCCCGCGCTCGGCGCTTGACCCATTTCCGTCTGCCGCAGGGTGTCGGAATCGTATTTCGCGAGGATCTTGTCGAGGTTTTTGGTCAGGGATTCCACTACGTCCTGCTCCAGCTTCGACTTCCAGTAGGCGGTCTTGTCGCGCCGGGAGTCGATGGTGAGATAGGCTTCCAGCTCCGCCGCCTGGGTTTTGGCGGTCTGGTATTGTTCGAGGGCGGCGACTTTGGTCCGGTGGCCCTCCTTCATCTTGGCGCGTCCGGCGAGGACGCCGACGCAGACCAAGGCGAGGAGGAAGACCGGCACGACGATCCCGAAGACGAGGATGGCTTGGCGGTGAGGGGAGGCGTTCATTGGGGTTGGGGGCTGCCGGCGTTGAGGGCGAGCTCGTCGGCGCCCGTGAAGCTCTGCGTGATGCCCAGTTCGAAGGAGGTGCGGAAATGCCGGGCGACCTTGGCGGGGAACTCGTTGGTTGGGGGCATGGAGCCCTGCCTCTGCTGGAGGGTGACCTGGAGGTTCCGGGTCGGGGTCCCCACGGAGAGGTAGGGGGCGTGGTTTCGTTCGGCGATGCCGTTGAGCAGTTCCGCGACGCGGTTGCGGCTGCCCAAGGTGGGGAGGGCGGTGGCGATCTCGGGATTGGCGTAGCCGCTCACTTCCCAGCGGCGGACGATCCCCAAGCCCTTCTCGCCACTTCCCGGCGAGGTGGCCTCGACCCGGTAGTTGGCTCCTTTCAGGATGACGCCGCCGCCGTCGGGGAAGAGCTCGAGGAGGGTTTCGAGGGCGAGCCAGCCTTCGGAGCGTTTCTCCAGTAGGTTGTTCCATCGCTGCCATTCGACGCGCTCTTTCTGGAGCTTCATCAACTCGGCCTCTTTGTTGGCGGCTGCGTCGGGGGGGAGTCTCCAGGCCTCGGACCGCATTTTGTTGAAGAAATCCATCCCGGTCCAGCCGCCGAAGGCGAGGATGGCGGCGAGGGCGACTTTCTGCGCGAGGCCGCCGAGTTGGAGGAGGCGCAAGTCGCCCCGGGAGGGCATCCGCGCGGCTTCGTCCTTGGAGGGGCTGTAGAAGTCCTGCCGGGTCCACTTTTCGCGCAGTTCCTTCTGGAAGGGGGCCTCTCCCGTGACGGGGGCTTCGTCCCGCACGGCGGCGGCGAATTCGAAGCAGCCGTCGGGCACGCCTTCGGTGAAGGGGTGGCGCTTCGCGTCGAGGAGGCGGATGGAGGCCTTCGGATGCTGTTCGCGATAGGATTCGATAAGGGCTTCGAGCTGCTCCTCCGCGAGCCCGGCGAGGGAGACAAAGAGGATGGAGGGATCCTTCACGTTCAGAAGGGCGGCCGTTTGGGAAAGCACCTCGTGCGTCTCGTGTGGGGAGAGGTGGGCGGTGCCCCGGTGCGCGAGGGGGCGTGCGAGGCGCAGCTCGCCCCGGTTGCCGATCGCGAAGAGCAGGGTCATCGTCTCGTACTGGACGAGGGCGAGGGTGGCACCGCTCTCGGTCTCCTGGATTTCGGGATGGAGGTAGGCGACGCCCGAGAGGGCCTCCAGCGGGGCGGAGCGGACGTTCACGATCACGGGTAGGTTCCGCAGTTCCCCATACTCGCGGAAAGCTTCCGCGATGGGTTCGAGCTTCGCGGAGATTTGCGCGGCGACGGAGCGCTTCTCCCCTTCCGCGACGCCGAGGAGGGGGAGGAGCCGCCATCTCCCCTCGCGGTTGTCGACGGTGTCGTCGCCGAGGGCGACGTCGGGGGCGGAGACGAGGAGCTCGTTCAGGCTGTCGAAGTCCTCGTCCTCGGCGAAATCGGGGGAGAGCTCGCGGACGCGGAGGCCGTCGGCGAGGTGGATGACGATGCCGAGCGATTTCGGCTTCGCACCGAACTCCTTCGTCGCGAGGATTTTCCGGATGATCTCGTGAAGGGCTCCGCGAGAGCCTTGGTCGAGGCCGGCGCGGACTCCGTTCTCGTCGGTCTCGAAGGAGACGGGCGGGATGTCCGGGCCGCTCCACCACTGGCGGAGGCTGCGACTGTAGATGGCGCTGATCCCGGTGCGGGGGCCGATCCAGAGATGCCACTGCAAGGTCAGCTCGTGGGCGCCCCGGTACCAATCGGGTTCCTTCGCCCGGCTCGTCGTCTTGAGGAGGCGCTTGGCCTGGCGGTAGAGTTTGAGCGGGGAGGCGTTGGATGGGAGGAGGTCCATGGATCCGAAATGGGAAATCCGAAGTCAGAAGCCCGAAACCCGAAGCTTGGAAACTCCGGTCCGGAGAGGGAGGGGTCCCCGGCTCCGGACGCAGGGTCCGGAGCCGGGGAGGAATCGATTCCGCGATTCAGGAAATCGCGTGGGAGGGGTCACCAGCCGGAGGTGCTCTTGGGCCGGTGGGCGCCGTCCTCGTCGGCGGACTTGCTGCAGGTGAGGTAGGGGGTGCCGATAGCGGGAACCACATCCGCAGTGTCATATTCGCCACCGCTCGGGCAGGTCGGGGTCGATTCAAGCATCTTGCCGGTTCCGATGATGACATCCGTCGTGAGCGCACCTCCGACGTTGAGTTCGTAAAGATTCTGGTAGGAGCGGACCGCCTTCTGGACGTTGGAGATGTTCAGGATGCAGTTGGCGCGGTTCGAGCCTTCACGGTAGGCGGAGACGCCGATGAAGAGAACGCTGATGAGGCCGAGAAGAACGGCGATGACGAGCGTGACTTCGATGAGGGTGAGGCCCGCTTGTTTCTTGATGTGATTCAGTTTCATTATCTTGTTTTATTATCTATTGTTGTTGTTGCTCCGTCGGTCCCGCGAAGGGCCGGACGAAATTCGTGTCAGCTCGCCTTTCCGCGGATGAAGAGCAGTTCCTCGCCCTCCTCCTCGTTCATTCGGTTCATGGCGTAGGCGGCGTGGGAGATCTTGCCGCTGTTGAGAAGGTTCCGGAGGTTGTTGTCCCAGGCGATGTTGCCGCTGTGGCGGATCGCGTCCTCCAGTGATTTCGCGGCCCCGTCGTAGGAGGCGATGCCCGAGCGCACCGCCGAGCTGTTGTTCTGGAGGAACTCGTAGTTCAGCACCCGCCCGTTCTCGGTGGGGATGAGTCCTTGCGAGAGGATGAACATGAGAATTTCCGAAAGACGGCCAAGCAGGGCGCGGTGCTGGTCCTGAGGGAAGAACTCGAGGATGCGGCCGAGGGTTTTCACCGCGCCGTTGGTGTGCAGGGTGGAGATGACGACGTGGCCGGTCTGGGCCGCCTCGATGGCGATCTCCATGGTCTCGCGGTCGCGGATTTCCCCGATGAGGATGACGTGGGGCGCTTTGCGCAAGGCGTCCTTCAGCCCCTGCTTGTAGGAGCCGACGTGCTTCCCGACCTCCTGCTGCGTGCAGAAGCCGGGGGAGGGGATGGCTTGGCCGCTCTCGTCCGGCTGGGGGAGGAAGCGGGAGTAGCGATATTCGATCGGATCCTCCACCGTGACGATGTGGCGGGGATGGTTCATGCGCAGCCAGTCGAGGATGGCGGCGAGGGTGGTCGATTTGCCCGAACCGGTCTGTCCGGTGACGAGGCCGAAGCCTTGGCGGCGCTTCATGAACTCGCTGACCGCCCGGATCGTGTCGTTGGAGAGGCCGAGGGTGTTCATGTCGGCGATCTCGTCGCTGAGAATCCGGCAAGTCAGGCCGGGTCCCGAGGTGCTGAGGTGGGCCTGCACCCGCATCCGACCGGAGATGGTTCCGTCAGGGAGGGGGAAGCCCTCGGTGCTGAAGTCGGCGACCTTGTCGTCGAAGAGGCGGGCTTTGACGTCTTTCTGGTTCTGGAGCGCAGCAGCGGCCCCGACGGATTCAGCCTCCTGCCGTCCGTAGAGGTATTCGACGACGTTCATGACGACGTCGGCGGGCAGCTCGCCGAGGTGGCGGACGATCTCCAGACCCCGTTTGGTGTGGCAGTAGACCCAGTTGCCGCTGCGGAATTGGATGTCGGAAATCTTGTTGCCTCCGGCCACGGCGAAGATCTCGCTCATGACGTAGTGGGCTTGGGCCAAGGCTTGGGAATCCATTCGGGAAGAAACAGCGATTTAGAATTAACATTAAAACCATAAAATCCATAATTCAAGGGAAAATTTTATGTTTCTTTGGAATTTTTATAAATTTTGGAAAGATGAAGGAAGGGTGATTCTCCGAGGGACGCGCCAGCGCTGTAACCGAGCCAAACGACGCTCGACCGAGGTCAATGACCTCGGCTACAGTTTCCACGCCAGCGCTGTAGATAAGGTCTGGCAAGCGCTATTTTGCGAAAGTTTCCGCGAAGGGTGTCTGATGCTTGAGGACGCCGTAGGCGATGCGCAGGATGCGGTGCATGGTGGCTCCGAGGGCGACCATCTTGGGCTTGCCGCGTTCGACGAGCTGCGCGTATCCCCTGCGCAGCGGGTTGTCTCGCTTGACCACACGCTGAGGGCGGCCATGTAGAGCTGGGCGCGAAGCGCGGAGCTGCCCTCCTTGGTGAGCCTGCCGCGGCGGCGCACGCTGGTGCCCGACTCCTGCAGGCCTGGGGTCATCCCGGCGAAGGCGGCGACCTCCCTCGCCCTCCCGAAGGAGGAGATGAAGGGGATCTCCGCGAGGATGGTGAGGGCCACGACCCTGCCGACGCCGGGGATGGTGCGCAGCAGGGCCTCGGCCTTGCCGAGCACGACGCTGCGGCGCGGCAGGGAGTCGATGGCCTTCTCGATGAGCTCGAGCTCCCCGCCGAGGAAGCCGATCTCGCGGCGCACGGAGTCCGCCGCGCCCTCCCCCTCTCCCGGGACCTTGCGTCCGAGGCTGTGGAGGCGGTTGCGGGCGGCCTGCCTGCTGGCGACGAGCTGGAAGCGTCGGCGCACGAGGGACTGCAGCTCGCCGCTCTGCGCCGGAGGGGGAGTCCA